>NZ_JBBKTV010000009.1:0-286946 GCF_039630945.1 Tistrella arctica | reverse complement strand
CAATGACATACCAACGCATGTGGTTTGATTACGCCACATACGACAAAACCCCCTGGTTTCCCAGGGGGTTTTGATGGTGGGCGCGACAAGGTTTGAACTTGTGACCCCTACGATGTCAACGTAGTGCTCTACCGCTGAGCTACGCGCCCTTGTCCGCATCCGACCCGCTGCCTGCATGGCTTGCCTGCCCGGCTCTGATGTGGGCGTTGATATAGCGCAGGCCATCCGGCCACGCAAGCATGGAAATGCGCTGATGACGCCTGAATGTCATCTTCGGTCATCCCGCCCTCGCCGATCGCAAGGCCTCCAGCCGCCATGCGCCGGACACATGGCCGCTTTCCGGTCGCCAGCTCCATGGTTTTCGGCCCATGATGATGACAGGGGCGCCGGAATGCCGTATTCATGTGGCCCTGGATCGGTGCGGCACTTCGGATGGGACCGGATGGCTTTGCACCGGCGGCAGATCGGGGGATACGCCTGACCGATGGCCGACATCGCCTTCGACATGGAAGACCGCGCGGACGCGGTCGCGGCGGCAGCCGCCATCCACGGGATCGACGCCCTCGTCGACCCCGCCGTCGAGGTATTGCGCCCGGCCCACCCGCGCCTGCCCTTCGTCTTTGCCTCGCCCCATTCCGGTGACTGCTATCCGGAAGGGTTCCGCGACGCATCGAGGCTCGACCCGCTGACCCTGCGCAATTCGGAAGATGCCTTTGTCGACGGGCTGTATGGTGCAGCCCCGGGACTGGGCGCGCCGCTGCTGCGCGCCCGGTTTCCGCGCGCCTATGTCGACGTCAACCGCGAGGCCTATGAGATCGACCCGCAGATGTTCGCGGATGGCGTGCCAAGCTTCGTGAACGCCAATTCCCGCCGCGTGCTCGGCGGGCTCGGCACCATTGCCCGGGTCGTGACCAACGGCCTGGAAATCTATACCCGCAAGCTGCTCTGGGCCGAAGCGGAGCTGCGGATCGCGCGCTATTACTTCCCCTATCATGCGGCATTGAAGGCGACCATCGACGAGGTCCGCAGCCGGTTCGGCGGCGTGCTGCTGGTCGACTGCCATTCCATGCCCTCGGTCGGCGGACCGATGGACCACGACCCGGGCGCGCCGCGGGTGGATTTCGTGCTGGGCGACCGCTTCGGCGCCGCCTGTGCGCCACGGGTGATCGACACCGCCCAGACCACGCTGGAGCGGATGGGTTATAACGTCGCCCGCAACCGCCCCTATGCCGGCGGCTTCGTGACCGAACATTACGGCCGGCCGATCGCCGGCGTGCATGCCCTGCAGATCGAGATCAACCGCGCTTTGTATATGGACGAGGCGCGGCTTCGCCCGCTGCCGGACTTCGAGGCCGTGGCGGCCGATATCGCCCGGCTGATCGACACAATGGGACAGGATACGGCGCTTCTGGCCGCCATCGGCGTGGAACGACGAGGCTGACCGCCGCGGCACGCCGGCCTTTGCCGCCGTCCCGGCACCCCGGCATCCGCAAGGATGCCCGCCACCGGCCCGACCGTCGCCCGCGGTCCGGGCTGCGACCCAGCTTCGATGATCGAAGGGCGCCCCGTTTCCGATGGCTGTACTGACCATGCCCAAGCCCGACCGCCACCCGCTGCCCCAACCGGGCGTCATCGTCCGCGACGCGACCGACGCCGATATGGCGCAGGTGCACGCGATTTATACCTATTACGTGGCGCATACCACCGTCAGCTTCGAGCTGGTGGCGCCGGATCTGAACGAGATGCGCGCCCGCCGGCTGGCGGCGCTGGACCGTGGCCTGCCCTATCTGGTGGCGGTGGAAGATGGCGAGATCAAGGCCTTCGCCTATGCCGCCCCCTTCCGGATGCGTGCCGCCTATCGGTTCACGGTCGAGAACTCGGTCTATGTCGGCCGTGGACAGACCGGGCGCGGTCTGGGGCGCGCCGTGCTGGCCGAACTGGTGCGGCGGTGCACGGCCGCCGGGTTCCGCCAGATGGTGGCGGTGATCGGCCACCCCGGCAACCCGGCCTCGCTGGCGCTGCATCAGGGGCTTGGCTTCGTTCATGCCGGCGAGTTCAAGGCGATCGGCCATAAATTCGGCCGCTGGATTGATGCGATCATGCTTCAGCGCAGCCTGGGCGAAGGCGCATCGACCCAGCCTGACGACTGACGCGGGCGAATGGCGGGGGACGAGCGCCACTGCGGGCGCCGGTTATTCGTTTCATTTGAAACCATCCAGGCTTGAAAATCGCCGGGGCGGCGCGCAGACTCGGCCTCAAACGCCCCCTTTATCGGAGCGACGAGGATTTTCATGACCACGACCCCAAGCTATCGCGACCACCCGGCCGAGATCCGGGACGACTTCACCACGGATCAGCGCTGGGAGACGCTGACCGAGGAGGAGCATGCGATCTGGCGCCTGCTGTTCGAGCGTCAGGCCGGTATTCTGCGGGACCGCGCCGTGCCCGCCTTCATCGATGGCCTGACCGGGCTTGGCATCGCCGCCGAGGGCGTGCCGAACTTCGAACGGTTGAGCGACGTGCTGGAGAAGGCCACCGGCTGGCGCATCGTCTGTGTGCCGGGGCTGGTGCCGGACGAGGTGTTCTTCCGCCATCTGTCGGAACGCCGGTTTCCCTCGACCAGCTTCATCCGCACCCGTGCCCAGCTTGACTATCTGCAGGAACCCGACGTCTTCCATGACATCTATGGTCATGTGCCGCTGCTGATGAACCCGGTTTTCGCCGATTACATGCAGGCCTATGGTCAGGCCGGCCTGCGCGCGTCGTCGCGCAACAGCCTGCACAATCTGGCCCGGCTTTACTGGTACACGGTGGAATTCGGGCTGATCGCCACCGATGACGGGCTGCGGATCTATGGATCTGGCATCGCATCGTCAAAGGGCGAGTCGATCTATGCGCTGGAAAGCCCGAAGCCCAACCGGCTGGGTTTCGACCTGAAGCGGGTGATGCGGACGAAATATCGCATCGACGATTTCCAGGAGACCTATTTCGTCATCCGCTCGTTCGAAGAACTGTTCGAGGAAACCGCCCAGGATTTCCAGCCGATCTATGACGAGATGGCCACGGCCAGCGATTACGAGCCGGGACAGGTGCTGCCGGAAGACCGTCGTTTTGCCCCCAATCCTCCGGGCACCGACAGCGCCGCCGCCTGAGGGCCCCGCCCCATACCGCTCCTGATACTGTACCGATACCGGCACGGGCACCGGCCAAGTTCGTGATGGCCGGTGCCGGCCGTGACCCGCATACTCCGTCGGATACTCGACCCTGCCGACGGAGCATGATGATTGCTGAGCTATCGCGCGGATATAGATGGCCTGCGGGGCGTCGCGGTCCTGTCGGTCGTGCTGTTTCACGCCGGGATCGACGGCTTTTCCGGCGGGTTCGTCGGCGTCGACATCTTCTTCGTCATCTCGGGCTTCCTGATGACGTCGATCATCGCGGGCGGCATCGCCCGCGGCGATTTCACCCTGGCCGGGTTCTATGCCCGGCGCGTCAGGCGGATCGGTCCGGCCCTGATCGCGGTGCTGGCCGCCACCTGGTGCGCCGGATACCTCATTCTTCTGCCCGCGGCGTTTACGGACCTGTCGGCCAGCGTGATCGCCACCCTGGGCATGGGGTCGAACATCCTGTTCTGGCGGACCAGCGCCTATTTCAGTGCCGCCGCCGAGATGAAACCGCTGCTGCACGGCTGGTCGCTGGCGGTCGAGGAACAGTTCTATCTGCTGTTCCCCCTGGCGATGCTCGCACTCGGCCGGCGGGATCTCGGTCGTATCATGGCGTCTGATCGAGCGGCCGTTCCGGCGTCCCGGACCGGATGACAGCAGCAGCGGCGACCGGCCCGGCCGGGTGTTCGCCACAGCCGGCATCGCCGCGGCCGCCATGGCCCTGGCAGCGATGGCGGGGCTGATCACCGCGGGCATGCCGGGACGCCTGGATCCACGGTTGCTGACCATCGCCGCCGCGGCCACCGAACCCGCGCCCGGTTTCAGCACCCATGATTTCTGCACCGGCGATCGCACCGATACCGACGATCCGTGCCGTTTCGGCGCGGACATGCCGCCGGGCTGGGTGCTGTGGGGCGACAGCCACGCCACCGCCCTGGCCGATGCCCTGGGCGCCGTGGCGGCACGCCAGGAAATCTCGTTCGTACTTCGCGACAGCCATGCCTGCCCGCCGGTGCCCGGCATCGACATTCTCGGCCAGCCGGCATGCCGCGCGCGCAACCAGCGCACGCTCGACCGGATCATCGCCGATCCGGCGCTGACCGACATCATTCTGGTCGCGCGCTACGCGGCCTATCTGCAGGGGGCGACCTCGGCCTTCGGCCCGGCCGAGTCCGCCATGCCGTTCAAGGTGGCCGACAGCCGGGGACAGGCGCTTTCCCCATCGGACGCGGCGGCGGTGATGGCCGGGGCACTCCGCCGCAGCGTCGATCGCCTGCTGGCGGCCGGGAGATCGGTCTGGGTGCTGTATCCGGTTCCCGAGGTGGGCTATGACGTGCCGCGGGTGGCCGGATCCTGGTCCGGCGCGGCCTGCCGCCGGATGATTTCACCCGGCCCTACACGATGTATCAGCAGCGGCAGGCGGCGGTAATCGCCATGCTGAACAGCCTGCCGCCATCGCCACGGCTGCACCGGCTGTATCCCGACCGGGTGTTTTGTGGCGCGGCACCGGACCGCACGGCCCGCTGTGCCACGATGCGCGGCGCCATCCCGCTCTATCGCGACGGCAACCATCCCAGCCGGGCCGGAGCGCGGCTTATCGCCGCCCTGCTCGCCGCCCCGATGGCGGGATCCGCGACCGATCCTGTCGCTACCGCGGCAAAACCATGACAGAGCATGGGCCCTGGCAAAAAAGAGGCCGCACCAGAAGACTGGCGCGGCCCAAAGTCTAGGGAGGAAACGCCCAAGAAGATGGGCTGCATCACCAGATGCCTCAGCACCTCATGACGCACTGCAAACGGTACGCTGCAACGCAGCATCGGTCAAGAGGGGAACTGTAATCGGTTTCAGACCCGCATAACGGGTATTCGGCCACAGGTAAATCCTGGCTGGGCGGGATCGCCTGATCCGCGATCAGCAGCAAAGATTTTACCGCGCCGCAACATGTCCGCCCCAAAAAGAAAGGCCGTACCAGAAGAACTGATACGGCCCAAGTCTAGGGAGGAAACGCCCAAAAACTGGGCTGCAACAGCGGCGCCGCCAAGCGCCCGTTACAAGACTCAAGATACGCTGCGCCGCACAAAGGGTCAAGGGGATTGTGGCGTTTTTTATGCGGCCATTTTTGGCAAAAAGCCCGCAATTCCGCGACTTCATGCAGGATATGCATGGCCAGCATGCCCCTTCGGCATCTGCGCAGATGCAACATGGATGTCGGGGTCCATCGCGACCTCCGCCTTGGCGCGCCGGAAAAAAAAGGCCGCGCCAGAAGACTGGCACGGCCCAAAGTCTAGGGAGGAAACGCCCAAAAGATGGGCCACGGCCGCGAACGCCTAAGCATTCAGCCTGCCGCGTTGCAACATATAAGGCGTGCCGGCCAAAGAGGCAAGCCCATTTCGTGCCCTTAATTTATGCATCAGTTATGCGGCCGGTTACCCCGCCGCCGAACCCATGTTTGGCACGGAAATTGAATGGAGCATGGGGCCAGCTTGGGGCCATCATCCCCGTCAGCGCCGCCCCCTCATCCGTCGGAAGTTCCGCGATGTTTCCCACCACCCCTCATCCCCATGGCCACATGTCACCTGCCCCGGCGTCGACCGCCGGCGGGCCGGCACGCCCTGCCCGCGCGGTCCTCGCCACGCTGAAAGCCGCACCACGCCTGGGATTTGCCATGTTGGCCACCGCCCTTGCCGTGGCCTGCCTGCTGTTGGCGATGGCGCCAGCCAAGGCTGCCGGCGATGCCGACTGGGCGATCTGCGACCGCGCCATCAGCGCCGCCGAAGACCGGCATGGATTGCCGGATGGCCTGCTGGCCGCGATCGCTCTGGCGGAATCAGGCCGGTGGAGCAAAGAAGCGGCGGCAAGAACTGCCTGGCCCTGGACGATCTATGCCGAGGGCCGTGGCCGTTACCTGGCAAGCCGCGCCGAAACGCTGGCCGAGATCCGCAGCCTGCGCGCCAAGGGCGTGCGCAATATCGACATCGGCTGCATGCAGGTGAATTTTCATTTCCACGGCAAGGAATTCGACAGCCTGGAGCAGATGATCGACCCGGCGCATAATGCCGATTATGCGGCCCGCTTCCTGAAATCGCTTCAGACCGAGACCGAAACCTGGACCCGGGCGGTCGGCTATTATCACAGCCGCACGCCCAGCCATTCCAAGCCCTATCGCGACCGGGTGCTGGGCTTCTGGCTGGACCGCAACGGCCATGGCGAAGACGACGCCCGCCGGCCCGCGCCGCCATCGCGCACCGCCCAGCCGCCCCGTTCCAACCCACAAAGCGTCGCGGCGCTGCCCGCCATCACCGCACTGACCGCCGTCACCGCACTGACCGATGGGCGCCGTCCGGCCGATGATGAGACCCGTCTGGCCGCCGCCGACATCGAGGCCGAAGAGGCAGGGGCCGGCACCATCGCACCGCGCACGCCCCCCAGCCGCGCCCATATGCCCCAGATCGCCCGCGGCGCCACCGCCGGGCCGGCACTGCCGACCTCCCGCGGGATCTATCGCTCGCCCACCGGGCAGACCTTGCGGATGATGCGCGGCAGCGGCAGCATCGCGCTGCGATGACCTCCAGACTTTGCTTGCAAGCTCCGTGGGGCGCACGCGCGGCATGTCGGTTCAGCCGCAGCACGCGGCCATGAAAAACCCGCCGCCGGCAGTACCGGGGCGGGTTTTCCGTTTCCAGACATCAAGACCTCCGGGGCCCGAGCGGCAAAGGCCGGGCCCGCCGGCGGTCAGTTCGGCTGATTGCTGCCGCGCAGCTGGCGATGTCCGCCCGACGCGCGCGCCGCCAGGATCTGCTGTTCGTTCACCACACCGTCGGCGATCGCCAGATCCAGCGTCTTCTTCTGCACCTTCTCGAAAGCGCGTACCTCGATCTGGCGCACCCGCTCGCGGCTGATGCCGTAAACCTGTGCCAGATCCTCCAGCGTCGCCGCCGGCTCCTTCAGGCACCGCTCGGTGAAGATGTGACGCTCGCGCTCGTTCAGATCCTCAAGCGCCGATTGCATCAGCGACATGCGCTTGGTCTGTTCCTCATTCTCGGCAACCGTGGTTTCCTGGCTGGGACGGCTGTCGGTCAGCCAGTCCTGCCACTCGGCATCGCCCTCGGCGGAGACCGGCGCGTTCAGCGACTGGTCGGGACCGGCGAAGCGGCGGTTCATCTCCACCACCTCGTGCTCGCCCACATCCAGCTCGGTGGCGATCTTCTTCACCACCTCGGGCGGCAGATCGCCGGCTTCGATGGCGTTCATCTGGTTCTTCAGCCGGCGCAGGTTGAAGAAGAGTTTCTTCTGGGCAGCCGTGGTGCCCATTTTGACCAGCGACCATGACCGCAGGATGAATTCCTGGATCGAGGCCCGCACCCACCACATCGCATAGGTGGACAGGCGGAAGCCGCGATCGGGGTCGAAGCGCTTCACGGCCTGCATCAGGCCGACATTGCCCTCGGCGATCACATCCTCCAGCGGCAGACCATAGCCCCGATAGCCCAGCGCGATCTTCGCCACCAGCCGCAGATGGCTGGTGATCAGGCGGCGTGCGGCTTCGGCGTCGGCATGGTCACGCCAGCGACAGGCCAGCATGAACTCCTCGTCCGCCGCAAGGATCGGGTACTTCTGAATCTCGTTCAGATAGGTCGACAGATTGCTGCCGCCCGACATGGCGGGAAGATGAGCGACCAAGACCTGCTCCTTTCGTCGTCGAGACCGAAAATGCCGCCGGACCCGGTAGTCGGCATCCGATCGGCATGTCCGTCTCAAGATGGGTACGACAAAGCGCCCCGGCAAGATCGCCTGCCGTGATCATTCCGTGTCGCCTGTGAACCGGCCGGCGATGTCGCGCCCGTCGCGCCTCGACGCGATCAGCCGGCATCCGATCCACGATGCCGATCGTACTCCTTGTGTCCCGCTCCGCAAGCGCAGTCCCTGTGTCTTCAAAAGCCCGGGCTTCAAAGGCCCGGCTTCAAAGGCCCGGTCTTCAAAGGCCGGCCGCGGGCGGTCCGCCGGGCGGCGGCACTGCGCGGTCAACCCGCGATGCGCCCGACGGTTCCGACCTGTCGGCGCCCCCCTGTTCGCGGGGGAAGGCCGTGGCACAGCTTTTGCGCTGAAGGGGTATCCGACGCCGGATGCAGCGGACGGGCGGCGAAACGGCCCCGCAGGATTGCGGAATGCAATGCAGGGCGCCGAAACCGTCGCAAGTTGCATCCCGCCCAGGAGACGCGGCACCGGCCGCCGCAGACGCTCACCCCCGATGGATGGTGCCTTCCGTCCGTCGATCCGAAACAGATCCCCCGGCCAATCCGGCTCCCAGCCCTCCGGCGATCCGCCCCAGAAAGACGAGAAGCCGATGCAACACATGCAACCCGCACCAGACCGCCGCCCCGCCCTGCTGCTCGTCGGTCGTGCCGATAGTTTTGCCGCCTTCGACCAGGCGGTGGGCCCACTGATGCGGATGCCCCGCACCGCCGTCCCCGATGGACAGCGCGCCATGGCCGCAATCCGCGTGTCACATCCGCCGGTGGTGATGATCGGCCGGTTCGATGACATGCCGCGCACCGGCCTGATCCAGCGTCTGGTCGCGATCGTGCCCGATATCCGGCCGATTTTCGTCCGCCTGCCCGAAGATGACGACGACGTGGTGGTTGGCGCCATGCGCGCGGGCGCGATCGATGTCGTGAGCAACAATGCCAGCCCCACCCGGATCGCTCATGCGGTGACGATGGCGATGACCTGGCGCGCCGGCTCTCTGGCCCTGCCGGAAGACGATCCGGCACAGTTGATCCGGCCGCTGGACGATGTCATCGACGAGACCATCGAGCGGGCCATTCTTCTCTGCCAGGGCAATGTCACCCGTGCAGCCCAGTTGCTCGGCATCAGCAGTTCGACCATCTATCGCCGCCGCGAGCGTCGTGCCGAGGTCCAGCCCGCCTGACCCGCCGGCAGCCCCCCGTCAGCCGATCGCGGCCGCCGCCATGCCGGCCGCGGCGGCGGCCGGTACCAGCGCCCAGACCGGCAGCCGCCACACCAGCAACGCCACCAGGGCGACCAGCGCCAGCGCCGCGTCTCGCGGCCCGGCAACCGCGCTGGTGAAGACCGGATGATAAAGTGCGGCCATCAACAGCCCCAGAACCGCCGCATTCACCCCGGCCAGCAGCCGACGCGCCCATGGCCGGCGCGATACCCGGTCCCACAACGGCAGAACCGCCACCACCAGCAGCAGGGCCGGCAGAAAGATCGCGACCAGCGCCACCACGCCGCCGATCCAGCCGCCGGCCACGGCACCAAGGAAAGCACCGAAGGTGAACAGCGGCCCAGGCACCGCCTGCGCCAGACCATAGCCCATCATGAAGGCCTGCGCGTCGACCTGCGACGCGGTTTCAGCCGCCAGCAGCGGCAGCACGACATGGCCGCCCCCGAACACCATGCTGCCGGCGCGATACATGCCATCGGCCAGCCCCGCCAGCGGACCACCACTGGCGGCGGCCAGCGGCAGCAGCACCAGCCCGGCCACGAACAGCACCGCCGCCACCAGCGCCGCCCGCCGCGGCACAGGGCGCGTGGTGGCACGGGTGGCGGCGGGCGTGGCCGGCGTCGCCGCCGGTGCCGATGCATCGGCGTCGAGCGGCACCACCGCCGCCACGATCAAGCCCAGAAGAATGCCGCCCAACTGCCCCGCCAGCCCCGGAACCATCAGCGCCAGGGCGGCGGCCGTCACCGCCAGCGTCATCCGCCGGGCATCGGGCGCCAGACTGCGCGCCATTCCGGCCACCGCCTGCACCACCACCGCCAGCGCCGCGATCTTCAGGCCACCGGTCAGGCCGTCAGGCAGCCAGCCGCCCCCCTGCCCCCCCGCGACCGCGAGCCCGGCCATGATCATCAGCAAGGCCGATGGCAGGGTGAACCCGGCCCAGGCGGCCAGGGCGCCGCCCAGCCCCGCCCGCCCCAGACCCAGCGCCACGCCGACCTGACTGCTGGCCGGTCCGGGCAGAAACTGGCACAGCGCCACCAGCCGGGCATAGCCGGCATCGTCCAGCCAGCCCCGCCGGTCGACGAATTCGGTGCGGAAGAACCCCAGATGGGCGACCGGGCCGCCGAAGGCGGTGCAGCCCAGCTTCAGGAACGCGCCGAATACCTCGGCCATACTGCCTCTGGCGACCGCCGGGGCGCTCGCCGCATCGTGGTTCTGCCCCATCTTCCCCCCATCGGTCATCATCCGGCGGCCGACGATATCGCCCGGCCCGCAGCCCCGGCAACCATCTGCCCGTGGCGTCATCGAAACGTCATGCCCGTGTGACCGCCCCCATACCGACCAACTGACCCGGCATTGCACCGCCAGCCTCCGATCAGCTACGCTCATGCCCCGTGGTGGCCGTTGGGCCGCACGGCTCTCCCACGCGGCGGCGAACGGCCGCAGACCTGCCAGGGACATCTGCTCCATGCTGAAATTCGGAATTGGCCAGTCCGTGCGCCGTGTCGAGGATCGTCGCTTCCTGACCGGTCATGGCCGCTATACCGACGATATCGTGCTCGATGGCCAGCTTTATGCCAGCTTCGTGCGCAGCCCCTATGCCAGCGCCCGGATCAATGCGGTCGACGTCGCCGATGCCCGCGCGGCCGACGGTGTGGTCGCCGTGTTCACCGGCGCCGATCTCGATGCCGACGGCATCGGCGGTGTGCCGGCGGTGGCGCGGGTGAAGAACGCCGACGGCACGCCGATGCAGGCACCGAAGCGTCCGGCGATCGCCAGTGACGCGGTGCATTTCGCCGGCGAGGCGGTGGCGATGGTGATCGCGACCGATCCGGTGCTGGCGCGCGATGCCGCCGAACTGGTGGCGGTGGATTATGAAGAACGCCCGGTGGTGGTCGATCCGGCGCGCGCGCTGGCGGGCGACACCGTGGCCGTCCACGATGGCAGCCCGGGCAATCTGTGTTTCGACTGGCGCCAGGGCAAGGCGGCCGAGGTCGACGCCGCGATGGCCGCGGCCGCGACCGTGGTCGAGATCGACATCGTCAACAACCGGGTCTCGGCCAACCCGATCGAGCCCCGCGCGATCAACGCCCATATCGATGCCGAGACCGGCCAGACCGTGGTCCACACCAACGGCCAGGGCGTCCATGGCATGCGCGGCATTCTGGCCGATGCGGTGTTCAAGGTGCCGGCCGACGAGTTCCGGGTGGTGATGCCGGATGTCGGCGGCGGTTTCGGCATGAAGATCTTCCTCTATCCGGAACATGTCGCCGTCACCTATGCCGCACGCAAACTGCGCCGGCCGGTGAAATGGACCGGCGACCGCTCGGAAAGCCTGCTCACCGACGCCCATGGCCGCGACCTGCGCACCCATGCCCGCATGGCGCTCGATACCGATGGCCGCTTCACCGCCTTCGAGGTGGATACCATCGCCAATCTGGGCGCCTATGCGTCACAATTCGGCGCGATGATCCCGACATCGGCGGCGGCCGGTCTTGCCACCACCGTCTATGACATCCCGGTGGCCAGCCTGCATGTCCGGGGCGTGTTCACCAACACCGCGCCGGTCGATGCCTATCGCGGCGCCGGCCGGCCCGAGGCCAATTATCTGATCGAGCGGCTGGTGGACGCCGCCGCCCGCGCAACCGGCCGAACCCCTGAGGCCCTGCGCCAGATCAACTATATCCGCCCCGACGCGATGCCCCATACCAACGCCATGGGCACCACCTACGACACCGGCGACTTCGCCGAGATGCAGCGGCGGGCATTGGCCGCCGCCGACATGGCGGGCTTCGCCGAGCGCCGCCGCCAGTCGGAAGCCCGCGGCCTGCTGCGCGGCATCGGCCTTGCCAGCTATATCGAATGGACCCAGGGCAATCCCAAGGAAGAGGCCCGTATCCGGTTCGAGGCCGATGGCTCGGCAACCGTGCTGGTCGGCACCCAGTCCAACGGCCAGGGCCACGAGACCGCCTTCGCCCAGGTGGCGGCCGAGTTGACCGGCATGCCCTTCGACAAGGTCCGGGTGGTGATGGGCGACACCGCCGAAATCCGCACCGGCGGCGGCACCGGCGGATCACGCTCGCTGCAGATGGCCGGATCGGCGATCCGGCTGGCATCGGAAGCGGTGGTGGAACGGGCGCGCGGCATTGCCGCCGACCGGCTGGAAGCCGCCAGCGACGATATCCGCTTCGAGGCCGGCCGGTTCACGGTCGCCGGCACCGATCTTGGCATCGGCATCGAAGAGGTGGCGCGGATCGCCCTGGATGGCGGCGAGCCGCTGGACGAAAGCCGGGTCTTCGACCGCCCCGCCCCCACCTTCCCCAATGGCTGCCACGTCGCCGAGGTCGAGATCGACCCCGAGACCGGACGGGTCGAGCCGGTCCGCTATACCGTCGCCGACGATTTCGGCAAGGTGGTCAATCCGATGATCGTGAAGGGCCAGGTTCAGGGCGGCGTCGCCCAAGGGCTGGGTCAGGCGCTGATCGAGCACGCGGTCTATGACGACGACAGCGGCCAGCTCATGACCGGCAGCTTCATGGATTACGGCATGCCCCGGGCCGACGACATGATCTTCCTGGACATCACCCTGCATGAAGACATGCCCACCGCCTCCAGCGGCCTGGGATCGAAGGGCTGCGGCGAGGCCGGCACCATCGGCGCCTGCCCGGCGATCATGAACGCGATCAACGACGCCCTGACCCGCGCGGGCGCGCCCGAGATCGACATGCCGGCCACCCCGGCCCGGGTCTGGGCCGTGCTGACCGCCGCCCGCGCGACCGCCGCCGCCTGACCAACCCGCGCCTGACCAACCCGCCACGTCACGCCGTCGATATGCGAAAGGCCCCGCCGGTGGTGATCCGGCGGGGCCTTCTGCATGATCATCGCCCGGGGACGGTGCCGACGGGTCAGAGCACGAAGCGCATCACCACGAAACCGCCGATCAGCAGAATGCAGAACAGGGCGGTGAACAGCCCCAGCCGCTTTTCGATGATCTGCAGGGTTTTCGGGCCGAACCAGTAGATGATGGCGGTGACGGCATAGAAGCGGATGCCACGCGCGACGATGCTGGCCAGGATGAAGGTGACGATGTTCAGCCCGGTCACGCCGCTGGTGATGGTGATCACCTTGAACGGGATCGGCGTGATGCCGGCCAGCAGCACCATCACCCAGCCCAGTTCGTTATAGCGTTCCGCCGCCGCCGCGAAATCCTGGTTCAGCCCATAGAAATCGAGGATCGGCTGACCGATGGTCTCGAACAGCCCATAGCCGATCAGATAGCCCAGCAGCGCGCCGAAGACCGAGGTGATCGTGCAGATCGCCGCGAACCGCCAGGCTTTGGACCGCTGCGCCAGCACCATCGGCGCCAGGATCACGTCCGGCGGAATCGGAAAGAACGAGCTTTCGGCGAAGCTGACCACGCCCAGCGCCCGCTCGGCATGGCGATGCCCGGCCAGGGCCATGGTCTTGTCATACATGCGGCGCAGCATCGGCCCGGTTTTCTCCCTGACTGCGGCGGCGCGCCGCTCTTTGACATTCCTCGCCCTTGCACGAGCGGGCGCACAGTAGCATCGCGCCGCGCCCCCCTCCACAACTGCCTGCCCGCTCACGCAAAAGCCCCGGACGGGAGCAACCCGTCCGGGGCCTTGTCAGGGGGCGTCGACAGTGGGCCCGAGGATCAGCCGGCGCGCACCGCATCCAGGAAGCCGCGCACCTCGCCGTCCAGATCGCTGGCCTGACGGGCCAGTTCACCGGCCGAGGCCAGGATCTGCTGCGAGGCGCTGCCGGTGGCCTGGGCCGCGTCGCGCATATCCTCGACGCTGCGGCTCACCTGCTCGGTGCCGCGGGCCGCCGCCTGGACGTTCGAGGCGATTTCCTGGGTGGCGGCACTCTGCTCCTCGACAGCGCTTGCGATTGAGGTGGCGATGTCGTTGATCTCGACGATGATCTTGCGGATGCCCTCGATGGCCCCGATCGCCTGATTGGTCTCGCCGCGTACCGCCGCGATCTGGGTGGAGATTTCCTCGGTCGCCCGCGCCGTCTGATTGGCCAGGCTCTTCACTTCCGAAGCCACCACCGCGAAGCCCTTGCCGGCTTCACCCGCACGCGCCGCCTCGATGGTCGCGTTCAGCGCCAGCAGGTTGGTCTGTTCGGCAATATCGGTGATCAGCCGCACCACGTCGCCGATCTTCTCGGCCGCCGCCGCCAGACCATAGACGGTCTGGTTGGTGCGCTCGGCCTCGTCGACCGCGCGACCGGCGATGGTCGACGATTTGTGGACCTGCCGGCCGATCTCGGTGATCGAATGCGACAACTCTTCCGCCGCGGCCGCCACGGTCTGCACGTTCTCGGTCGCCTGGGCCGTGGCATGGGCCACGTCTTCCGACTGGTGACGGGCACCATCGGCGGTCGACGACATCGACCGCGCGGTGGCATCCAGTTCGGTCGCGGCCGAGGTCACGCCGCGCAGCACGCCGCTGACCCGGTCGTCGAAGCCGCGGGTCAACTGCACCAGTTGTTCGGCGCGACGGGCCTTGGCCTCCTGGTCGGCGCGCTGTTCTTCAGCCAGACGCTGGCTTTCGACCATCGCATCCTTGAACACCTGCACCGAGGCCGCCATTTCGCCGATCTCATCGCTGCGGTCGCGGTCGGGGATGTCGACGGTGAGGTCGCCGCTGGACAGGGTCTTCATGGCACCGGTCATCCGACCCAGCGGCCGGGTGACGCCACGGGCGACGATCAGGCCGATGGTGCCCACGATCACGATCAGGCCCAGCGCCACCGCGGCGATGATGTTGCGCATGGTGGCGACCGGCGCCAGCATCTCGTCCTCGGCCATGTCGGCGATCACCGCCCAGCGCTGGCCCAGGAATTCAAGCGGTGTATAGGCGGTCAGCACCGGATAGCCATTGGGGCCGATCTCGCGGGTGCTGCCGGTCTTGCCGGCCAGTGCCGCCGCCACGGCATCCGAGGTGATCTGCCGCTCAAGCACCGTGGTGTCGGCGGTGAGGCGCGAGTTCGAGCGCATATAGCCGTCGGAGCCGACGAGATAGGTCTCGCCGGTCTCGCCCAGCCCTTGCGCGCTCTGCATGACCTTGTCGACGCCCTCGACCGACAGGCGGACGACGACGGCGCCGACATAGCCACCATCGCCGAACACCGGCACCGACAGGAAGGCGCTGACCTCGTTATTCGCCGGCTGATGATAGGTGAAGTCGACCAGCGAGACCGTGCCGGGCTCGGACGCGGCGGCAGCGGCGGCGGCACGACCCAGCCCGCCCTGGCCGACCGGGCTGTCATCCAGCTTCACCGCGAAATCGGTGTTCTTCTCGACCGAATAGATGACCCAGCCATTCTTGTCGACGAGATAGAGGTCGGCATAGCCCTTGGAACGCGACGCCGCGCGCAGCCAGGGGTGATAGCGTTCATGACTGTCGCTGAAGAAGGTGCCGTCACGCGCCTTGTCGAGCAGGCCGCGATCGGTTTCAGGATTGTCGGCCACATATGACTTCTGAAGGATCGCCGACGGATCGTCGTCCATCAGCGAAATCAGCTCGAAGGCATAGGTGAAGTCGATCAGCGTCTGGCGCAGGACCGAGTTGTCGGCGAGCACGGCCACATCCGACCGCACCCCATCCAGATAATCGCCCAGCCGGTCGGCGCGGGCATTGGTGATGGCCACGAGTTTGGTTTCGGAGGCCGAAACCAGTTCACGAGACGACACCAGATAGGCGACGATGCCAAGCACGATCGATGTGATCGCGACCGCTGCCACAATGACACCGGGAATTTTATGAACGATGCGCAAGCCGCGCCCCGTAGCCGCCATGTCGGATACCCTCTTCCCTGTCTGCACGTCCCGGTTTCATGATGTCCGGACCAATGAAGCCATGACGTCTGCTGCTGGACGATCTCAAAGCTCCCCCAGCCCAAGTTATCGCAGCCAAGCGTTAATCATCTGTTAGGACGCAGTCGCGAAAACGCCACAAACGGGCATTTTGGGTCGCAATTCGCCAATATATTGTATTTTATATAAATAAACTGGCCGCATCCTCACGGCTGCGGCCATTTGTACGCGCGTATGGTTGACGGCAATCAATCCATGGTCAGGACGACCTTGCCGGTCGAGCGGCGCTCCATCAGCGCCTTCAGCGCCTTGGGCGCGTCCACCATCGGGTGGCTTTCCGACACATGCGGCTTCAGCTTGCCCTCGGTAAACCAGCCAAGCAGCTTGACCAGACTGGCCCCGATGATCTTCGGATCCTTCTGCATATAGGCACCCCAGAAGGTTCCGACGACGGAGACGTTCTTGACCAGCAGCAGGTTGGCGGGGATCTGCGGGATCGTGCCGCTGGCAAAGCCGATGACCAGAATCCGGCCTTCCCAGTTGATGCAGCGGAGCGAGGCATCGAAGGCGCCGCCACCGACCGGGTCGTAGACCACGTCCACACCGCCGACCAGCTCCTTGACCTTCTCGCGCAGGTCGTCCCTGGCATAGTCGATCAGATGAGTGGCGCCATGGGCGCGGGCGACCTCAAGCTTTTCGGGGCTGCTGGCGACAGCGATGACCTCGGCGCCCATCGCGGCGCCGATCTCGACCGCGGTCAGGCCCACACCGCCGGCCGCACCCAGCACCAGCAGCTTTTCGCCGGGCTTCAGGTTCGCGCGATGTTCGAGCGCCACATGCGAGGTGCCATAGGCGACCGGGAAGGCCGCGGCGCTTTCGAAATCCATCATGTCGGGAATGGGAACCACCGCGGTCTGCGGCAGCACCACTTCCTGGGTATAGGCGCCGCTCGACGCCATGCCCATCACCCGCTGGCCGACCGAGACCCCGGTGACGCCGGCGCCGATCTCGGTGATCTCGCCCGCAAGCTCGATGCCCGGCGAGAACGGCAGCTCGGGCCGCACCTGATATTTGCCCTGAATGATCAGGGTGTCGGCGAAATTCACGCCCGCCGCCCGCACGCGGACGCGGACATGGCCGGGCTTCATCTCGGGGGCCGGAACCTCGGCCACGATCAGATCCTCAGGACCACCGAGTTTCGTGCACAGAACCGCCTTGATCACGTCTTCCTCCGTTGTCGATCGGTTTCTTCGATCGTCTCTGTTCAGTCTTGGGCGCCCTGTCGGGCACCGCGCTCGTCATCCATCCCGGCCTGGACGCCGGCCACACCGCCGGCCGCCGTCTGGCCGATGGCAAAGGCCGGAATCTCACGCAAGGGCGGCGCATTTCGGAATCCGGCGGCCGCGAAGGCCACCATCCGCCGGACCAGCGCCTCGAAATCCTCAAGGTCGCAGACACCTTGCGAAATCGCCTCCAGCCGGCTCAGATCGGTGATGGTGTAATGCATCATGCCCAGCGAGAAATGCAGCCGCCAATAGATCTCCTCGGCCGCAAGCTGCGGCAGCGCCTTCTGAAGCGCCGTGACGAAGCGGTGCAGATGACGCACATCCCGATCCAGCAGCGCTTTCATCTCAGGGGTGCCGTCGGCGCGGCATCGCGCCAGAAACTGCACGAACACCGACAGGCCGCGTTCCGGATCGGACATCCAGCGCATCGGCGGCGCCAGCAGCGCATAGAGCACGTCGTCCAATGGCAGCGGCCGCCCGCCGGCGCGCGCCTCGATTTCCGCCAGCAGCGACACCCGTTCGCGGTTCAGATCGCGGGCGCGGCGATGGAACACCGCCTGCAGCAGCGCATCCTTCGATCCGAAATGATAATTCACCGCCGCCAGATTGACATTCGCTTCGGCCGTGATGGTCCTGAGCGAGACACCGGCATAGGTGTGCTCGGCGAACAGACGCTCGGCCGCGTCGAGAATCCGTTCCTTGGTGTCCGACCCCGCCATCGGTTTCCTCGTCGCTCTGGCGCCGGTTTCGGATGCGGCCCCGGCAGGGTCCGGTGCGCCGGCATGTCTACCCTTCATGAGACCAATCCGTTTCAGGCGATGTTTTAAATCAACGTTCGTTCGAATATCGATGACACAGGCGTGACGTCGGGACAATGTAAATTCGCAAGGGACATGTGCAGCCGGTCACGCCCCCGCTGGGCGTGAGCGGCCTGCAAGCCGCCCGGCGGCTCGTTCGGAGACCCTCGCATGACAGCGCGGTTTCCCCATCGACAGCCCCCGGCGCCTGTGCTATCACAGACTAGTTAAAACGTTTGTTTGATACAAGTGTTAGCGAGCCCGTCGGTCGTCCTGCGACCGGCCAAGATCAGGAGGAAGCCCCCATGGAGTTCGCCATCAGTCCGCGGGCCCACGAAATCCGGGAACGGCTGATCGAGTTCATGGACGCCTACGTCTATCCGGCGGAGAGCGTCTTTGAGGAGCAGCACCGGAATTCCCCCGATCGCTGGGTCACCCCGCCGATCGTGGAAGAGCTGAAGGCCAAGGCGCGCGCGGCCGGCCTGTGGAACCTGTTCCTGCCCGAGAGTGAGCGCGGCGCCGGCCTGACCAACTCCGAATACGCCCCGCTCTGCGAGGTGATGGGCCGGTCCGAGATCGCGCCCGAGGTGTTCAACTGCAACGCCCCCGACACCGGCAATATGGAAGTGCTGGAGCGTTACGGCAGCGAAGAGCACAAGAAGCAGTGGCTGGAGCCGCTGCTGGCCGGCAAGATCCGGTCTGCCTTCGCGATGACCGAGCCGCTGGTGGCCTCGTCGGACGCGACCAACATCGAAAGCCGCATCGAGCGTGATGGCGACGATTATGTCATCAACGGTCGCAAGTGGTGGACCAGCGGTGCGCCCGATCCGCGCTGCAAGATCCTGATCTTCATGGGCAAGACCCGTTTCGACGGCCCACGCCATGGCCAGCAGTCGATGGTCCTGGTGCCGATGGATACACCCGGCGTGACGGTTCTGCGGCCGCTGAAGGTCTTCGGCTATGACGATGCGCCGCACGGCCATGCCGAAGTGCTGTTCGAGAATGTCCGGGTGCCGGTCGAGAATATCCTGCTCGGCGAAGGCCGCGGGTTCGAGATCGCCCAGGGTCGCCTTGGCCCAGGCCGCATTCATCACTGCATGCGCCTGATCGGTCAGGCCGAGCGTGCGCTTGAACTGATGTGCAAGCGCGCCCAGCAGCGCACGGCCTTCGGCAAGACGCTGGCCGACCATGGCATGACCCGCCACTACATCGCCATGTCGCGGATGGAGATCGACCAGGCCCGTCTTCTGACCATGAAGGCGGCGTGGATGATGGACACTGTCGGCAACAAGAACGCCAAGTCCGAGATCGCGGCGATCAAGGTCGTGGCGCCGAACATGGCCACCCGCGTGATCGACCGTGCGATCCAGGTCCATGGCGGCGGCGGCGTCTGCCAGGACTTCTTCCTGGCGAAGGCCTATGCCAGCGCCCGCACCCTGCGTCTGGCCGACGGCCCGGACGAGGTGCATCAGGAGACGGTCGCCAAGATCGAGCTGGCCAAGCACGCGATCGGCTGACCCGACAGAACCAGCCCGGCGCCGCCTCCCCCAGGTGGCGCCGGCTCCGACAGCCCCCCATCCGGCACCGGATGGGGGGCTGTGTTGTCTCAGGAGGCCGGGTCATGCAGGCGTTTCAGTCGTTGACACCTCCGGCGGGAGGCGCTGACACCGTCACGCATCCGGTCTCGCCCCCCACGTCCGTGAACGGATGATGGAGAGAGGCATCAACCTGCTGCACTCACGTCCCACAGCGGACATTTGTATCGGCACGGTCGCCCCCCCTGATGTACGGGAATGGCCGGGCGGAATCGCTCCCCATGCGGGAGCGTGGAGACCAGAATGACCGGCACCTCGTATCACTATCGCGAATGCGGGCTGGACAATATCTATCTCGCGAACGGGTATACGTTGTCCGAAACGCCCTATGGCGAAACCCTGGCGATCCATGATGTTGACAAGCTGCATCGTGAGATCGGCCGCGCGCTGGCGCGACAGGCTGCCAGCCTGAGTGGCGCCGGCTTCCGCTTTCTGCGTGTCGAACTTGGCTGGTCGCAGGAGGAACTTTCCCGGCTGCTCGGTCGCGACAAGCAGACCATCGGTCGCTGGGAACGGGGCGAAAGCAATGTCGACCCTCTGGCCGACCGCATTCTGCGGCTGATCTTCGCCGAGCATACCGGGAACAGCGCCCCGGCCGCGCTCACCGAGCGGCTCATGACGCTTTCCCATCAGACGACGGGCTTTCATCAGATGGGCGAAGCCGGGCCGTGGCTGTTCGTCGAGGATCTGAATGGCTGGCAGGCGCAGGCGGCCTGACTGGACAAAGTGGGGGCAGCCGCCGCCGGCCGCCCCCCGCCCTATCGGCCGTCACTCGGCCGGCATCTTGATATCGGTCGAGAGATAGTCGTTGGTATAGGCGGTCTCGATATCGAAGGGCTGCTCAATCTCGAAATAGGTTTTCACCATCTCGTAATCGGCGCGCAGCCGCGCATCGTCGAAGGCGCCGAGCGCGACACCGGTGGTGGTGGGGTCGCGCATCAGCTCCTTGACCCGCATCCACTGGTCGCGCTGATTGGCCTCGTCCAGGCCCGAGGCGGCATCGAGCAGCGCCTTCAGGCACGGATCGACATCGGCGACGCAGGCGGCGAAGGCCTTCTGGCTGACCTCGGTGAAGGCTTTCACCACCGCCGGGTTCTTCGCCATATAATCGGCGTTCACGATGATCGCATTGCCATAGGGATTGATGCCGACATCGCGCCAGGCCACGAAGCCCAGATCGTCGCCGAACTGGCGGACCTTCAGGTCGTGCTCGTTATAGAAATCGGTCGTGACATCGATCGCGCCGCTTTTCAGCGAGGCCATCTTGGCCTGCGGGCTGACATTCACAAAGCTGACCGCATCGGGCGCGATGCCCACCTTCTGCGCGAAGGCCGGCCACATCACCCGCGACGCGTCGCTTGGCGGGTTGCCGATCTTGTGACCCGGGAAATCTGCAGGGCCGTTGATGCCGGTGCTTTTCAACCAGTAGAAGCCCTGCGGCGAATTGGCATAGATCACCATCAGCGCGGTCAGATTGGCGCCCTTGCTCTTGGCAAGCAGCGCGGTCGCCATATCGGCGATCCCGAAATCCGACACGCCTGCGCCCACACGCTGGGCCGACACGCCCGACCCCTTGCCGGTTTCGATGGCAAGATCGATCCCCGCCGCCTCGTACCAGCCTTGCGCCCTGGCGTAATAATAGGGTGAATGGTCGGCGGTCGGCACCCAGTTCAGCACCAGATCCACATCCTCCAGCGCCGCCGCCGGCCGCGGCGCGCCCCCAAGCGTGGCCGCCACGACCACTGCTGCCGTCACGGCGGTGAAGACCGTCAAGCTCTTCATCCTCGTCATCTCCCTGATCACTGGCGACCACCGCCTTTGTCTGTCGGCCCATCCCGGGGGCGCGCGGCTGGCGGTCGACCCTCCATGCAAAAGCTTAGTCCTTCACCCCGAGGCCCGGCAATGTTAAATCAACTGGTTGGTTGATAATATGGAAGCTACCCCCGATGGAAGAAACCGCCCGGATGAATGACAAGCGGCCGATACGCCAGAAGCGCGATCCGGAGGCGACCCGACGCGCCCTTCTGGCCGCCGCCATTGCCGAATTCGCCGATAAGGGCCTGGCGGGATCACGGGTCGACGAGATCGCCCACCGGGCCGGCGTGAACAAGCAGTTGGTCTATCATCATTTCGGCAACAAGGACGATCTGTTCCGTGCGGCGCTGGAACAGGTCTATGGAGAAATCCGCGCCCGGGAACAATCGCTCAATCTGGCCGATCTGCCGGCGGTCGCGGCCATGGAACGGCTGGTCGGCTTCTCGTTCGATCATCTGGCCGAGCATCCCGAACTGGTGGCGCTGCTGAACGACGAGAACCGTCACGAGGCCCGCCACGTCAAGTCATCACCACAGATCCAGGCGATGCATTCGCCCCTGGTGCGGATGATCGACGAGACATTGGCCAGAGGTGCGCGGGATGGCGTGTTCCGCACCGATATGGACCCGATCAATGTCTATATCTCGATCGCCGGTCTGGCCTATTTCTTCTTCGCCAACAACCATACACTCTCGGCCATATTTGATACCAATCTCGACACGGCACGGGAGGTATCGCGGCGACGGCGCCATGTCATCGATTTTGTGCTGTCGGCCCTTCAGCCCAGAGAGGCCGCTGCCTTGCAAGATTAAGTCAACTGTTTAGTTGACTGATTTCAGCACCCGCCCTAGGCTGATCGCATTCCCCAGGGGTGGAAAGGGACAGAGGCCATGACGAACACCGTGGACACCACAGGTGGCGGCGGGGCGGAGGCCAGAGCGGAACGGGCCGCGACGCGGCGCCGCTGGCTGATCGTCGCCGCCGTCCATCTGGGCGCGATCGCGCTGTGGGAGGCGCTGGTCCGGCTGTTCGACATCCCGGCCTTCGTGCTGCCGGCGCCAAGCGGCATCGTCACCACTCTAGGCAAATCCAGCTATGACTGGAGCGGCAATACCTTGGTCACCGCGACCGAGATCTTCGGCGGCTATGTGCTGTCGGTGGTGGTGGGCGTGGCGCTGGCGCTGGCCTTTTCGTGGTCGCGGCCGTTGTCACTGCTGGCGTTTCCCCTGCTGGTCACGCTGAACATGATCCCCAAGGTTGCGCTCGGGCCGCTGGTGATCGTGTGGTTCAGCTATGGCATCGGCACCAACATCCTGATCACCTTCCTGCTGTGCTTCTTCCCGATCCTGCTGACCACGGTGCGTGGATTGAAGGAGGTCGAACCCGATCTGCTCGATCTGGTGCGCTCGCTCAAAGGTTCGCGCTGGCAGGCCTTCCGCTATATCCAACTGCCCGGCGCCCTGCCCTATCTGTTCTCGGGCATGAAGGTCGCGGCGATCCTGGCGGTCGCCGGCGCGGTGGTGGGCGAGTTCATCGCCTCGGAACGCGGCCTCGGCTATCTGATGATCCAGGTTCAGGCGTCGCTCGACACGCCGGCCATGTTCATGGCGGTGGTGCTGCTGACCCTGCTCGGCCTTGGATTGTATCTCGCGGTGCTCGTCGCCGAACACCTGTTCCTCCCCAGAGATGCGAGGATGACATGACCACCTGGCTCGATGACACCGCCTTGCCCGACCATTTCGACAGCGCCGATGCGCTCGACGCCTTCATGGCCCGCCCCAGCCGGGCGCTGGCGGCCGATCTGGCCAGCATCGACGGCGACATCATGGTGCTGGGCGTCGGCGGCAAGATGGGGCCGACGCTCGCCCGCCTTGCCCGCAACGCGGCACCGGGCAAGCGCGTCTTCGGCGTCGCCCGCTTCAGCGAGCCGGGCCTGCGCGACAGCCTGGAGGCGCATGGCGTCGAGACCATCGCCTGCGACCTGATGGACCGCGACGCGATCGAGGCCCTGCCGAAAGCCCGCAATGTGGTATTCATGGCCGGGCGTAAATTCGGCGCCACCGGATCGGCCAATCTGACCTGGGCGATGAACGTTCATGTCCCGTCGATGGTGGCGGAAGCCTTCCGCGACAGCCGGATCGTCGCCTTCTCCACCGGCTGCGTCTATCCGTTCGTCGATGTCGCGAGCCAGGGCTCGACCGAGGACTCAGTCCTGAACCCGCCCGGCGAATATGCCTTCTCGTGCATCGGCCGCGAGCGGATCTTCGGGCATTTTTCCGAGGTCTACGGTACGCCGGGCCGGCTGTTCCGGCTGAATTACGCGGTCGATCTGCGCTATGGCGTGCTGTTCGACGTGGCGCGCAAGGTGCGCGACGGCGAGCCGGTCGACGTGACCATGGGCCATGTCAACGTGATCTGGCAGGGTGACGCCAATGCCCAGGCGCTGCGCTGCCTGGCCCATGCCACCGGCCCGACCAGCCCGATCAACGTCTCCGGCCCTGAGACGATCGCGGTGCGCTGGCTGGCCCGCACCTTCGCCGAACGGCTGGGCCGCGAGGCGATCGTCACCGGCACCGAGGCCCCGACCGCCTGGCTGACCAACACCGCCCAGGCCTGCGGATTGTTCGGCTACCCCGCCGTGCCGCTGGCCCGGATGATCGACTGGGTGGCGGACTGGGTGGCGAAGGAACGCCCGGCTCTGGGCAAGCCCACCCATTTCGAGGTGCGGGATGGCACCTATTGACGCAGCGCCACCCAAGGTCGGCCGGATCGGCCCCGACCATATCGCCGGCTGCCTGGACCTCTCAGGCCAGGCCGGCTGGAACCAGACCGCCGCCGACTGGTCGGTGTTCTTCGATGCGGGCACGGTGTTCGCCATTGCCGGCGAGGATGGCGCCCTGCTCGCCACCGGCGCGGTGCTGCCGCACGGGCCCGATATCGCCTGGATCAGCATGGTTCTGGTCCGGGCCGCACAGCGCGGCCGGGGCCTTGGCACCCATATCCTGAACGCCTGCCTGAACCATTGCCGCGCGGCCGGCCTGCTGCCGGTGCTGGACGCGACACCGGCGGGGGAGCGGGTCTATCGGCCGCTGGGCTTTCTGCCCTGGTTCGGCCTGACCCGCTGGCAGGGCCAGGGCGGCGGCGACGTGAGGGGCGCCGCCGGTCGCTGCCGCCCCGCCACCGCCGATGATCTGCCGGCAATCCTGGCGCTGGACACACAGGCGCTCGGCGCAGCCCGGGCCACCCTGCTCGGCCGATTGGCCGGCAGCGGGACACCGGGTTTCGTGCACGGCGACGGCACGGGCTTCGTGCTCAGCCGGCCGGGCCGGACCGCCACTCAGATCGGCCCGCTGGTCGCCACGAACGACGCCGCGGCGGCCGATCTGCTGAATGCCGCCTGCGCCGCGATCGACGGGCCGGTGATCATCGATCTGGCCGACCATCATACCGCCCTCGGCCAGCATCTGGGTGCGCAGCGCTTCATGCCCAGCCGCCCGTTCCTGCGCATGGCCTGCGGCCACCCCGTCCCCATTGGCACGTCCGGCCGGCTGTTCGCCGCCGCCGGCCCGGAATTCGGCTGACCCGCCGCTCCTGTCTCAAGGACTCCGCCCATGACCCTGCATCGCTCGACCCTGCCGCCGGAGATCCTGGAGCGGCTGCGCACCGGCACCGCCATCCCGGCGCATCCGCTGGCGCTGGACCAGGACCGGCGCTTCGACCGCCGCCGCCAGCGCGCCCTGACCCGCTATTATGTCGATGCCGGCGCGGGCGGGCTGGCGGTGGGCGTTCACACCACCCAGTTCGCCATTCGCGATGTGGGGCTGTATGAACCGGTGCTGGCGGCGGCGATGGCCGATGCCAGAGCCTGGACCGACCGGCCGCTGGTGATGGTGGCGGGGCTGGCCGGCGACACCGGTCAGGCGGTGGCCGAAGCCCGCACCGCCGTCGGGCTCGACTATCACGCCGGGCTGCTCAGCCTGGCGGCGCTGAAGGGGCATGACACCGACGCGCTGATCGCGCATTGCGAACGGGTGGCCGCCGAGATCCCGCTGATCGGGTTCTATCTTCAGCCGGCCGTGGGCGGCATGGCGTTGACTGCCGATTTCTGGGCGCGGTTCGCCGCCATCGACAATGTGGTGGCGATCAAGGCCGCACCGTTCAACCGCTATGCGACGCTCGACATCATGCGCGGCGTGGTCGCGGCCCGGGCGGAAGACCGGGTCACGCTCTATACCGGCAATGACGACCATATCGTGCTGGACCTGTTGACCCCGTTCACGGTGATGCGCGACGGCGCGCCGGTGACGGTGCGGTTCCGGGGCGGCCTTCTGGGCCATTGGTCGGTGTGGACGCGAAGCGCCGCGCGGATGCTGGAGCGGTTGCAGGGCGCGGTCGCGGCCGGTGCCGTTCCGGCCGATCTGCTCGCCCTCGACAGCCGGGTCACCGACTGCAACGCCGCCTTCTTCGATGTCGCCAACGACTTCCATGGCTGCATCGCCGGCTGCCACGAGGTGCTGCGCCGCCAGGGCCTGCTCGACGGCATCTGGTGCCTGGACCCGCATGAAGGGTTGAGCCCGGGCCAGGCGGCGGAACTCGATCGGGTGTGCCGCGAGCATGCCGATCTGTCAGACGACGACTTTGTCGCCGCGAACCTGGAGCGCTGGCTGTCATGACCACATCCGCCACCGAACCGCTGATCCGGCTGAACGGCGTCCGTAAGGTCTATCGGTCCGGCACGCGGGAATTCGTCGCGGTCTCGGACGTCACCATGGACGTGAACGAAGGCGACATGGTGTCGCTGGTCGGGCCGTCGGGCTGCGGCAAGAGCACCTTGCTGAAGATCCTGGCCGGGCTGCACGACGCCGATGACGGCCTGGTCCGGATCGGCAACGCCAGCTCGGCCTTCACGCCCGGCCGCGATGTCGGCATGGTGTTCCAGCAGGCCCTGCTGCTGAAATGGCGCACGATCCTGCAGAATGTGATGCTGCCGGCCCAGATCCTGGGCCTGCCACGCCGCGAGGCCGAGACCCGTGCCCGCGAGCTGCTGGCCATGGTCGGGCTGTCGGGCTTCGAGACCAAATACCCTTATGAATTGTCGGGCGGCATGCAGCAGCGCGCGGCCATCGCCCGCGCCCTGGTCCATGACCCCAAGCTGATCCTGATGGACGAGCCGTTCGGCGCGCTCGACGCGCTGACCCGCGAGAAGATGAACCTTGAAATGCTGCGGATCTGGGGCGAGAGCCGCAAGACGATCATCTTCGTGACCCACTCGATCCAGGAAGCGGTGTTCCTGGGATCGCAATGCGCGGTGCTGACATCGGGCCCCGCGCGCATGGCCGATCATTTCGCGATCGACCTGCCCTATCCGCGCCGGCTGGACATGAAGACGACAGACGCCTTCGGCACCTATACCAAGCGGATCTATGCCCTGCTCGGCATGTGATTGAGGCCGCCCGCCTTCCGGAAGGCGGGCGGCCTCGCGGCCTCAGTCGCCGCTGACCTGCCGCCAGCCCAGTTCCGCCAGCAGCGCCGCCCGGCCGCCGACCAGCCTGGCCCGTTCGGAACTGGCATTGCCGCTGATGCCACGGTGATAGACGCCCTGCAGAATGGCCGACAGCCGGAACATCGCGAAGGCCTTGTAGAAGGCCCAGTTGTCGATGTGATCACGGCCGGTGCGCCGGCAATAGGCCGCGACATACGCGTCTTCGCCCGGCACGCCCAGCGCCGCCAGATCGGCGCCACCCAGTCCGGGAAAGCCCTCGTCGCCCGCGGGCAGGCTGTAGAACATGGCGTTATAGGCGAAATCGCCCAGCGGATGGCCGAGCGTCGCCAACTCCCAATCCAGCACCGCCAGGATCTTCGGCTCGGTCGGATGGAAGATCACATTCGCCAGCCGGAAATCGCCATGAACGATCGACACGCTGTCATCGGCGGGAATATTGGCGCCCAGCCAGGCGATCAGCTTGTCCATCGCCGGGATCTCGTGGGTCTTGCTCGCCTCGTACTGCCGGCTCCAGCGGCTGATCTGGCGCGCCAGATAGTCCGAGGTCTTGCCCATGTCCGACAGGCCGGCGGCGGCGAAGTCCACCTTGTGCAGCGCCGCCATCACCCGGTTCAACTCGTCATAGGTGGCGCCGCGCTCGGCCGGTGACAGGCCGGGCAGCAACGGGTCGGTCAGCACCCGCCCCTCGACATAATCCATCACATAGAACGCCGTGCCGATGACGTCGGTGTCCTCGCACAACAGATAGGCCCGGGGCACCGGCACGTCGCTGTCGGCCAGACCGGCGATGAAGCGGTATTCACGTTCCACCATATGGGCCGATGGCAGCAGCTTGCCCGGCGGCTTCTTGCGCAGCACATACCGCCGGCCGGCGCTCTCCAGCAGATAGGTGGGGTTCGACTGCCCGCCCTCGAATTGCAGGATCCGAAGATCGGCGGGATCGAGTTCGGGCAGCCGCCCGGTGAGATAGGCGGACAGCGCTGCCTCGTCGAGGCGCAGCGCCTCGCGGACCGGGACGAGATTGGGGCCGGACATGGGGCGTGGGATCTCCGGATCTGTGGACGGCGGTTATCTTGGGTGAGGCCGGATCTTGGATTCCGGAACACATCGACGCGGAACGCGCGGGCCACCCCGTCCACCGATGATCGACAAGACCATCGGCCCGGTGCGGACCGCGCGTTCCGCCATCGACGGCCGGAACCATGTTGGCACAGACGGCGCGCCAGGGGCCATTGCCCCGTGCGCCACCGCCCGCCTGCCGTGTCAGGGCATGTCGCCGGTCAGAGCGTATCACCAACCGTGACGCCGCCATCGATCACCAGCAACTGCCCGGTGATGAAGCGCGCGGCGTTCGAGGCCAGGAACACCGCGGCGCCGCCGATATCCTCAGGCTCGCCGATGCGGTGCAGCGGCGCCGACTTCTCGACCCTCTCGCGCATCTTGGGGTTCTCCCACAGCGCGCGGGCGAAATCGGTCTTGATCAGGCCGGGGGCGATCGCGTTGATGCGGATGTTGTGCGGCCCGTATTCGATGGCGAGGTTGCGCACCATCTGGGCTTCCGCCGCCTTCGATGCCGCATAGGCGCCCAGCACCGGTGTGCCGCGAATGGCGGCGATCGACGAGATCAGCACGATCGCACCGTCGCGGCGCTCCTTCATCTCGGGCACGACCTGATTGCACAGCCACAGATTGGACAGCACATTATTCGTCATGATCTTGACGAACGCCTCGTCGGGCATGTCGGCGGCCGGCCCATAATAGGGATTGCTCGCGGCGTTGCCGACCAGGATGTCGACCCGGCCGAAGGCCTTGCGGGTCTCGGCGATCAGCCGCTCGCAGTCTTCCTTGCTGCTGATATTGCACGGCACGTCGATCGCCTCGGCGCCCCGGGCGACCAGCTCGGCACGCACGGCGGCACAGGGCTCGGGCTTGCGGCTGGAAATCACCACCTTGGCGCCCGCCGCCGCCATCTGCTCGGCAATCGACTTGCCGATGCCGCGGGTGGAACCGGTGATCACGGCGACCTTGCCGGTCAGGTCGAACATCGGGTTCTGCATGGTCATGGGGCGCAGCCCCTCCCTGAAGAGCGGTTTCTTGTGGGGTGTCGTCGTCGGGATCGGTCGGAGTCCCGTCTTATGCGGCGGTGTTGCCGCCATCGACCGCAAGCTCGGTGCCGGTGACGAAGCTGCTCTCGTCGCTGGCCAGATACAGCACCGCATAGGCGACCTCTTCAGGCCGTCCCATCCGGCCCATCGGCGCCGCGGTCGCAAGTGCGGCTTCCATCTTGTCAGGATTGCGGGCGCTGGTGATCATATCGCGCACCATCGGCGTCTCGGTGAAGGACGGGTGCACCGAATTGACCCGGATGTTATAGCCGCGCCGCGCGCAATGCAGCGCCGCCGCCTTGGTGAACAGCCGCACGGCGCCCTTGCTGGAGCAATAGGCGGCAAGGTTGACGGCACCGATCAGGCCGGCGATCGAGGAAATATTCACGATCGAGCCGCCGCCGGTCAGCTTCATCACCTTGATGGCCTTGCGGGTGCCAAGGAACGGGCCTTCAGAATTGATCGCGTGAACCCGCTTCCACTCGGCGAGGCTGGTTTCCTCAAGATCGGCCATATAGCCGATGCCGGCATTGTTCACCAGCACGTCCAGCCGGCCGAAGCCGGCGACGGTCTTGTCGATCACCTCTTCCCACAGCGCCTCGTCGGTGACGTCCTGCTCCATCACCAGAACCCGGTCATAGCCGCTGGACGACAGCGCCGCCTTCAGCGCGTCCAGCCGGTCCTGGCCCAGATCGGTCAGCACCAGGGTCGCGCCCTCGGCGGCGAACAGATGCGCCATCGCCTGGCCCAGACCGCCCGCCGCACCCGTGATCAGAACCACCTTGCCTTCAAGCCGTCCGGCCCGCGCCACAGCAGCACTCATGGTTCGCGTCTCCCTCCGCATCGATTATTCCTCGCGCCCGGCCATGAAAGCCATGCAGCCGGTGGTTTTGCCCTTCGCGCTTGATCTCGGGCAGTGTTTCCGGTTTCATCGCTTGCGTCAAACGTTCGTTTGAACGAGACGATATCTAATACTGTCTCGCTTCAGCCTGACATCGCCGGCCGCCACAGCCCTTCCGCCACAGCCCTTCCGCCACGCCACAGCCCTTCCGCCAGAGGATACCTGCCGCCGATGACCCGTTCGCCGCGCCAGATGCCCCAGCGCATCCTGCTCACCAATGACGACGGCATCGACGGCGAAGGCCTGGCGGTGCTGGAAGAGATTGCGCATGCGCTGGCGCCCGAGGTCTGGGTGGTCGCCCCCACCCTCGACAGCAGTGGCGGATCGACGGCGCTGACCATCCGCCGGCCGCTCAGGGTTCACGAGATCGGGCCACGGCGCTATCGGGTGGATGGCACGCCGGCCGATTGCGTGGCAGTGGCGCTGGCCCATGTGATGCCCGATGCCCGGCCGGATCTGGTTCTGTCCGGGGTCAATCGCGGCGCCAATCTGGCGGAAGAGGTGGTCTATTCCGGCACAGTCGGCGCCGCCACCACCGCCCAGTTGATGGGCGTTCCGGCCATCGCGCTCAGCCAGACCTTCCGCGATCCGTCCTTCGTGCCGTGGGACACGCCGCGAACGCTGGCACCGGCCATGCTGCGCGGGTTGCTGGCCCGGGGCTGGCCCGAGGACGTGATGCTGAACATCAACTTCCCCGATTGCCCGCCCGCGGACGTGCAGGGTGCCCGGCTGACCCGCCAGGGCCATGGCATGATCGGCGGCATCCGGGTGGAGGCCGAGGTCGACCATCACGGCGACACCGATCTGTGGTTGCGCTTCGATCGGCGCGGCCCCGACCGCTCGGCCGATTGCGACATCCAGGCCCTGCGGGATCGTCACGTGTCGATTACCCCGCTGGGCGTGGACCGCAGTTGGGCCGGCGACCGCACCGCCCTTCAGGCTCTGATCGACAGCCTGCCCGGCGGCGGCGCGTGAACCGCGGTTCACGCGCGATGCTTCCATGCGGTTGAACGACCGGTCAATTTCCGTCCGGAAACATGCGGTCGCGTCACGTGGTCGCAGACGCAATCTTCCGCGGAATGGGTGAGACAAATGTTTGACCTGTCGCGCGGGAGCCGCCACCATAACGCCAGCCAGCCGATCAAGAGCCGGCACAAGAGACTATGGGCGCCCGGCGCATCGCAAAGCGGTGCCCACATGCTGCCACCCAGGGAGGAATATCCAATCCATGTCGCGTCTTCTGCCGCTGATGGGGCAGATGATGGATGCACCATTGTCCATCATCACTCTTCTGCAATATGCCGCCCGCTGTCATGCGACGACCGAGATCGTGTCGCGCAACTGCGAAGGCACGATCCACCGTTACGGCTATGGCGCGGCCTATGACCGGGTGCAGGCGCTGGCCAATGGTCTGGTCAGCCTGAAAGTGGCGCCAGGCGACCGGGTCGCGACCCTGGCCTGGAACAATCACCGCCATTTCGAACTCTATTTCGCGATCTCGGGGATGGGGGCCGTGTGCCACACCATCAATCCCCGGCTCGCCGCCGACCAGATGGCCTATATCCTCAACCATGCCGAGGACGAGGTTCTGTTCGTCGACCCGACCTTCGTGCCGCTGGTGGCGCGCCTGCAGGGGCAGTTGCCGCATCTGCGCCATGTGGTGGTGATGACCGACCGGGCCCATATGCCCGAAACCCCGCCCGGTTTCGACGATCTCCTCTGCTATGAAGAGCTGATCGCCGGCCAGCCCGCCAGCTATGACTGGCCGGATCTGGACGAGCGCACCGCATCGTCGCTCTGCTATACCTCGGGCACCACCGGCAAGCCCAAGGGCGTGCTGTACAGCCACCGGTCGACCGTGCTGCATGCGATGGCGGCCGGTTGCGCCGAGGGCGTGGGCGTTTCGGGGCGCGAGGTCGTGCTGCCGGTGGTGCCGCTGTTCCATGTGAACGCCTGGGGCATCCCCTATGCCTGTGCCATGTTCGGCGCCAAGCTGGTTCTGCCCGGCCCGCGCCTGGACGGCGAGGGCCTGCATGAGCTGTTCGAGGCGGAAGGCGTGACCCTGACCGCCGGTGTGCCGACGGTATGGCTGAACCTGATCAACTATCTCCGCCAGTCGGGCAAGCGGCTCGACATGCTGAAAAGCATCGTGATCGGCGGGTCGGCGGCACCGGTGTCGATGATCCGCACCTTCGAGGAAGAATTCGGCGTCGACGTCGCCCATGCCTGGGGCATGACCGAGATGAGCCCGATGGGCACCATCGGCATTCTGAAGCGCAAGGATCTGGACCGCCCGGCCGAGGAACGCTATGCGCTGAAGGCGACCCAGGGCCGGATGGTCGCCATGGTCGGCATGAAGATCGTCGATCCCATGGGCCGGGCGCTGCCGCATGACGGCACGGCCTTCGGCGAACTGCTCGTCTCAGGCCCCTGGATCACCAGCGGCTATTACCATAATGACGAGGCCAATCTGGCGGCCTTCGACGAGGATGGCTGGTTCCGCACCGGCGACGTGGCGACCATCGATGCCGACGGCTACATGCACATCGTCGACCGCGCCAAGGACGTCATCAAATCGGGTGGCGAATGGATCAGTTCGATCGATCTGGAAAACGCGGTGATGGGCCACCCGAAGGTCGCCGAGGCCGCGGTCATCGGGGTCGCCCATCCGAAATGGGATGAACGCCCGCTGCTGATCGTGGTGCCGAAACCGGGCGAGACGCCGGACAAGGATGAAATCCTGTCCTGGCTGACCTCGCGCGTGGCGCGACTGTGGTTGCCCGATGATGTGGTGCTGGTCGACGAACTGCCCCATAGTGGTACGGGCAAGGTGTTGAAGGCACAGCTCCGCCAGATCTTCAAGGACCACAAGCTGCCGACGGCCTGATCGTCATGCACCGGCCCCGCGCCCGAGTGCGGGGCCGGTGCATGATATCTGCCAGGGATCAGATATCCGGGCTCAGGCGAAATTCAGGATCGACAGGGTTTCGGCAACGCAGACCGGCCGGTCCTGGCCTTCACGCTCCACCGTCAGTTCCACGGTCAGGCGCACCGAGCCCGGCCCCTGATCATCGACCGCCTTCAGAACCGCACGGCCGCGGACGCGGCTGCCCGCCGGAACCGGTGACGTGAAGCGCACCTTGTTGGACCCGTAGTTGATCGAGGAGGCGACCCCTTCCACGGACCAGATCCCGGCCATCAGCATCGGCACCAGCGACAGGGTGAGATAGCCATGGGCGATCGTCGATTTCCAGGGTGTTTCGCGGGCAGCCCGCTCCACATCCAGATGAATCCACTGATAGTCGCCGGTTGCCTCGGCGAACTTGTTGATCCGATCCTGATCGACCAGAACCCAGTCACTGACGCCCAGCTCGCTGCCGACGGCAGATCTCAGGTCGTCCAGCCCATGAATAACGCGCATGAGTTTAAGGTCTCCTCTCGGTTTGCGCCTTTTGGTAGAGGCGATTTATTATTCATCCACCGGTGATTATGGGCAGAACGTTTGTCTCTTTTCAAGAGTTTGCTTTCAATTCCGGTATGCGAAATCATATTTCGCTGTTTTTGAAGATCTGGATCGTTTAGGCTATAAGCAATCGTGGAGTGAGGCCGGGCCACGCGCCCCTCCGCCAACAACACCAACGGTCGTGAACGACCGGTCGGGGATCAGAGGTGATCAGCAGGTGATCATCTGTGGTCCGCTCCAAGAGGCACCACCGGCACCGCCAGAGACGGGCCGACAAGGTTGCCGCTACGCAACGACGTAGAATGCCAAGGGAGGCTGCGTTGACGCCCAAAAAGACACTGACCGCCATGACCAGCGCGATCGCGCTCGCCGTGGCCGCATTCGGCATGGCCGGTGCAGCACATGCCGAGGACACCATCAAGATCGCCTATATCGACCCGCTGTCGGGTCCGTTCGCGAATGTTGGTGACGCCGGTGCCAAGCACTTCGCGTACTTCATCGACTATTTCAACGCGCATGGCGGCTTCAATGGCAAGAAGCTCGAACTGGTCGCGATCGACAACAAGTCGAGCCCCAAGGACAGCCTGGTCGCGCTGAAGAGCGCGATCGACCAGGGCGTGCATTACATCACACAGGGCAATGGCAGCCATGTCGGCGCGGCGTTGAGCGAGGCTGTCGCCAAGCACAATGAACGCAATCCCGACAGCCGCGTTCTGTACCTGAACTATGCCGCCGTCGATCCCAGCCTGACCAACGACGCCTGCAACTTCTGGCATTTCCGCTTCGACGCCAACAGCGACATGAAGCTGGAGGCGATCACCAACTACATCAAGGATCAGCCTTCGGTTAAGAAGGTCTATCTGATCAATATGGACTACTCGCACGGCCAGGCGGTGTCCAAGATCGCCCGCAAGTTGCTGGGTGAGAAGCGGCCCGACGTCGAGGTTGTCGGCGACGACCTGCATCCGGTCGGCAAGGTGAAGGATTTCTCGCCCTATATCTCGAAGATCAAGGCATCGGGCGCCGACACCGTGATCACCGGCAACTGGGGCGCCGATCTGGCGCTGCTGGTCAAGGCCAGCGCCTCGGCCGGCCTCGACGTCCAGTACTACACCTATTACGGCGGCGGCCTGGGCGCGCCCACCGCGATTGGCGAGGCTGGCGCCGGCAAGGTGAAGCAGGTCACCGAATGGCATGCCAACCTGCCGGTGGAGACCCCGTCCGACCAGACCAAGGTGCTTGAGGATGCCTATGTCGGCTTCCTGGGCAAGTATGACCTCGACTTCTATTATGGCCGCATCCGCACCATGCTCGCCATGCTTCAGGACGCCATGGACAAGGCCAAGAGCGACCAGCCGGTCGAGGTCGCCAAGGCCCTGGAAGGCATGACCTATCAGAGCGCCTTCGGCCCCGTGACCATGCGCGCCGACGACCATCAGCTTGCTCAGCCGTTGTACATCTCGACCTTTACCAAGGGCGTGAAGTACGACACCGAGCACACCGGCCTTGGCTGGAAGACCGACGCCAAGATCGACGGCGCCGACACCGAGACCGCGACGACCTGCAAGATGCAGCGTCCGAGCTGACCGGGCTTGGCATCCGCCGCCCCGGCCGGTCCGGCTTCCGCCCCGCGGAAGCACCGGTATCCGGCCGGGACGGCCCGCCACCGTTTCTGTTCCGGCCCCGCGCCTGTCTGGCATAGCGTTTTGTCCGACACCGGCGGCCTCTGCATGTCCTCAGGGCCGGTGCTCCGCGAGCCGGACGATGCCCCCGCCATCGCCCCGCCGCCACCACCGCCCACGGGCACCACGGAACCGAACGGCCCCCCATCCGGGGCTTGCGACGTATCCGGGGGCGTCGGCGACCGGCCACCCCCCGACCGCGCGCCATTGACGCGTCGGCCGAAGCCGGCCACGCCACACCTCGCATAGACTGAAGGGCGAGATGCTGGAAATCGTCGTCTTCTCCCTCCTCAACGGCGTGCTGTTCGGCATGCTGTTGTTCATGCTGTCGAGCGGGCTGACGCTCATCTTCAGCATGATGGGTGTCCTGAATTTCGCGCATGCCAGCTTCTTCATGCTGGGCGCGTATTTCGCGTATCAGATCAGCACGGTGACCGGCTTCTGGGTGGCCCTGATCGTGGCCCCGCTGCTGGTCGGCGGCATCGGCATGCTGATCGAGCGCTATGGCCTCAGGCGCGTGCACAAATTCGGCCATGTCGCCGAACTGCTGTTCACCTTCGGCCTGGCCTTCCTGATCGAGGAAATCGTGGTGATGATCTGGGGGCGTATTCCCGTCGATTACGGGGTGCCCGCCGATCTGAACTACACCTTCTTCACGCTGCTCGGCACCAATTTCCCGGCCTATCGCGCGTTCATCCTGCTGATCGCGGTGCTGATGTTCGTGGCGCTGTTCCTGACCATCACCCGCACCCGGATCGGCATGATCATCCAGGCGGCGCTGACCCATCCCGACATGGTGGCGGCCTTGGGTCACAACGTGCCGAGGGTGTTCATGATGGTGTTCGGCGGCGGCACGGCGCTGGCGGCGCTGGCTGGTGTCATCGGCGGCCCGATCCTGGTCACCGAACCCGGCATGGCCTTCCTGCTGGGGCCGATCATCTTCGTGGTCGTGGTGTTCGGCGGCATGGGGTCGCTGGGTGGCGCCTTCGTCGCCTCGATCCTGATCGGCGTGATCCAGACATTGGCCGTGGCGCTCGACTGGTCGCTGGGCGGCACATTGGGCGCCATCGGCATCTATCTGCCGACTGACGGCTTCATCGGCACGTTGGCCCGGATCTCGGTGTCGCAGACCGCGCCGATCCTGCCCTATCTGATGCTGGTGCTGATGTTGATCTTCCGCCCGAAGGGCCTGATGGGGACGCGCGAATCATGAGTGACCGCACCCTTCCCACCGGCAAGACCGGTGCCGCCGCCCTGCGCGGCGGCGCCCGCGGCGACCGGGGCGGCGGATTCCTTGGCCGCTATGGCCTGTGGATCTTCGCGATCATCGTGCTGATCGTGGCACCGCAGATCATGACCACCGGCTTCTCGCGGTCGATGCTCAGCCAGATCGGCATCTCGATCATCTTCGCGCTGTCGTACAACATGCTGCTCGGCCAGGGAGGCATGCTGTCCTTCGGCCATGCGGTGTTCTATGGCCTGGGCGGCTTCGCCGCGATCCATGTCCTGAACGCGATCTCGCCCGAGGGCTTCGCGCTGCCGCTGGAGCTTCTGCCGCTGGCCGGCGGCTTCGGCGCCCTGATCTTCGGCGCGATCTTCGGCTGGATCTCCACCGCCCGCGCCGGCACCACCTTCGCGATGATCTCGCTGGGCATCGGCGAGCTGGTCTATGCCGGCACGTCGATGTTCCCGGAGCTGTTCGGCGGCGAAAGCGGCATTTCGGGCAACCGCGTCACCCACACCGGCCTGTTCTTCAACTATGGCCCGCAGATCGATGTCTATTACCTGATCGCCGGTTGGTGCCTGATCTGCACCATCGCCATGTATCTGCTGACCCGCACGCCCCTGGGCCGCATGGCCAACGCCGTGCGCGACAACGAGGAACGCGCCCGTTTCGTGGGCTATGACCCGCGGATGGTGCGCTTCGTCCAGTACACGCTGGCCAGCTTCTTCGCCGGCGTCGCCGGCGGCCTGACCGCCGTGAACTATGAAATCGTCACCGCCGAGAATGTCAGTGCCATCACCTCGGGTTCGGTGCTGCTGATGACCTTTATCGGCGGCGTCGGCAACTTCGCCGGCCCGATCCTTGGTGCCATTCTGGTCACCATTCTCCAGCTCAGCCTGTCGTCGATCACCGAGACCTGGCAGCTCTATTTCGGCGTGCTGTTCATCGTGATGGTGATGTTCGCGCCGATGGGGCTTGCCGGGATAATCACCCTGCATGAGCCGATCTGGCAGGCCCGGCGCCTGAACCGCCTGATCGTGCCCTATGCGATCGGCCTGGCGACCTTCCTGGTGATGGGTGTGGGTCTCGTGGCCCTGATCGAGATGAACTATTACATGTCGACCACCTATGACGCCTCGATCCCGATGGCGCTGTTCGGGCAGGACGTGTCGGTGCAGGCGATGACGCCCTGGCTGCTGGCGATCGCCGCCACCGTGATCGGCGGGTTCCTGTTCCGTCTGGCGATCCGGCGGATCAGGCACAGCTGGGATGGCGTGATCCACGACATCAAGCAGGAGGCGGCGTGATGACCGGGCTTGCCCTTGAACTCACCGATCTGCGCAAGAGCTTCGGCCCCACCGAGATCATCCGCGGGCTGAACCTTCAGGTGCGGAAAGGCCATCGCCATGCGGTGATCGGCCCGAACGGCGCCGGCAAATCAACCCTGTTCCACCTGATCAGCGGCCGGTTTCCAATCTCGTCGGGCTCGATCAAGCTGAATGGCGAGGAAATCACCGGCCTCGCCGCCCAGCAGATCAACCGCCGCGGCCTCAGCCGCAGCTTCCAGGTCACCAACATCTTCCCGAAGATGACGGTGTTCGAGAACATCCGCTGCGCCCTGCTGTGGTCGCGCGGCTATAAATACTCGTTCTGGCAGATGGTCGCCAAACAGCGCCGGTTGAACGAGGATGCCGAGGCGATCCTTGAGCGGATTCACCTTCAGTCGCGTGGCAAGGTTCTGGCCGGCTTCCTGTCCTATGCCGAACAGCGGGCACTGGAAATCGGCTTGACCATCGCCGGCGATCCCGATGTGATCCTGCTCGACGAGCCCACGGCGGGCATGAGCAACACCGAAACCGAACAGGCGGTCGAACTGATCCGCTCAGTCACCGAGGGCAAGACCCTGGTGATGGTGGAACATGACATGGGCGTGGTCTTCGGTCTGGCCGACCAGATTTCGGTGCTGGTCTATGGCGAGGTGATCGCAACCGACGTGCCGGCCGATATCCGCAAGAACCGCGCGGTCCAGCAGGCCTATCTCGGCGAGGAAGCGGCATGACCATGATGCTCGATGTCCGCGACCTCCACGCCTATTACGGCAAGAGCCACATCCTTCAGGGTGTGAGCTTCAACGTGAAGGAAGGCGAGATCGTCAGCCTTCTGGGCCGCAACGGCGTTGGTCGCTCCACCACCATCAAGGCGATCATGGGGCTGGTGCCGCCGCAGGGCACGGTCAACTATCGTGGCCAGAACATCGCCGGGATGAAGCCGCACGAGATCGCGCACAAGGGCCTGGGCTATGTGCCCGAGGACCGCTCGATCTTCCCGACGCTGACCGTGCGCAGCAATCTGGCGCTTGGCCAGAAACGCGCGCGCGGCGGCGGCCGCTGGTCGGTTCAGGACATGTTCAAGCTGTTTCCACGCCTGGAGGAGCGCGCCGACACCCTGGCCGGCGTGCTCTCGGGCGGTGAACAGCAGATGCTGACCATGTGCCGCACCCTGCTGGGCGATCCCGACCTGATCATGGTCGACGAGCCGACCGAGGGCCTGGCGCCCAAGATCACCGAACAGGTCGGCGATCTGCTGACCGAGATCGCCCGCCGGGGGGTGAGCGTGCTGCTGGTCGAACAGAAACTGACCATCGCGCTCAGAATTTCCCAGCGGCTCTATGTGATGGGCCACGGCCATATCGTGTATGAGGGTACACCCGCAGCCCTTGCAGAGGATGCCGCCATACGCAAGGAATGGCTGGAGGTCTGAGGCAGAACGCGTAGTTTGTTACCCACGCAGGCCTATACCCCTGCATGTCCCGCGGCGCGGGCCGGCCCCATGACCGGGGCCAGCCCGCGCCGTCTGGTGCCATCTCCGCTCGCTCGCGATATCAACCGCTCCCTCCCCTGGACGACGCGAGAGACGGACAGCCTGAGGTGACCTATTCATGACGACGAGTGTCCGCTACGAACGCCAGGGTCAGGTCGGTGTCATCACCGTCGACAATCCGCCCGTCAATGCGTTGAGCCAGCATGTCCGCCAGGGCCTGCTCGACTGCCTGGCCCAGGGCCTGGCCGACGACGAGGCCCGGGCCCTTGTGATGGTGGGTGCCGGCCGCACCTTCATTGCCGGCGCCGATATCCGCGAATTCGGCAAGCCGCTGGCCGATCCCGATCTGAACGGCGTGATCGAGGCGTATGAGAACGCCACCAAGCCGGTTGTCGCCGCCATCCATGGCACGGCCCTCGGCGGCGGCCTGGAAGTGGCGCTGGGCTGCCATTACCGCGTGGCCGTGGCCGCGGCCAAGGTGGGGCTGCCAGAGGTGAAGCTCGGCATCCTGCCCGGCGCCGGCGGCACCCAGCGCCTGCCGCGCGTGGCCGGCGTCGAGGCCGCGATCGACATGATCACCACCGGCAAGTTCGTGCCCGCGGGCAAGGCGCTGAAGCTCGGCATCGTCGATGCGATCGTCGACGAGTTGGTGCCGGGTGCCGTGGCCTTCGCCGAAAAGCTGATCGCCGAGAACGCGCCGCTGCGCCGGGTGCGCGACATGGACGAGAAGGTGAAGGCCTTCGATCCGGCCCGGTTCGAGGCGATGCGCAAGGCGGTGGTCAAGGCCGCCCGTGGCCAGATGTCGCCGGTCGGCTGCTTCGATTCCGTCACCGCCTCGGTCACCCTGCCCTTCGAGGACGGCCTGAAGCGCGAGCGCGAGATCTTCACCGGGCTGATCGAGTCGGACCAGTCGAAGGCGCTGCGCCATATCTTCTTCGCCGAGCGCGAGGCGCTGAAGATCCCTGACGTGCCCTCCGACACCCCCACCCTGCCCATCCGCACCGCCGCGATCATCGGCGCCGGCACCATGGGCGGCGGCATCGCCATGTGCTTCGCCAATGCCGGCATTCCGGTGAAGCTGCTGGAAATGACCAGGGAGGCGCTCGATCGCGGTCTTGGCATCATCGGCGGCAATTATGCCAACACCGTCGCCAAGGGCCGGCTGACCCAGGAGGCCATGGACAAGCGCATGGGTCTGATCGAGGGCGTGCTCGATTACGACGCGCTGTCTGAGGCCGACATCATCATCGAGGCCGTCTTCGAGGAGATGGACATCAAGAAAAAGGTGTTCGCCGCCCTCGACAGCGTCGCCAAGGCCGGCGCGATCCTGGCATCGAACACCTCGACCCTCGATGTCGACGAGATCGCCGCCTCCACCTCGCGGCCGGAATTCGTGATCGGCACCCATTTCTTCAGCCCGGCGAACGTGATGCCGCTGCTGGAGCTGGTGCGCGGGGCCAAGACCTCCAATCAGGTCATCGCGACATCGATGAAGCTGGCCAGAACCATCGCCAAGGTCCCGGTGCTGGTGGGCAATTGCGACGGCTTCGTCGGCAACCGCATGCTGGAGCCCTATGGCCAGCAGGCCGAGCTGATGCTGCTGGAAGGCGCCATGCCGGCCCAGGTCGACGGCGTCATGCAGCGCTGGGGCCTGGCCATGGGACCGTTCACCATGGGCGACATGGCCGGGCTGGATGTCGGCTGGCGGATCCGCAAGCGCCGCGCAGCCACCCGCCGCAACGACCTGTTCTGGCCGACCGTCGCCGATCAGATCTGCGAGATGGGCCGCTTCGGGCAGAAGACCAAGGCCGGCTATTATCTCTATGAGGGCGGCAGCCGGGTTCCGGTGACCGACCCGAAGATCGAGCAGTTGATCGTCGAGGCATCGAAGGCCGCCGGCATCGAGCGGCGCGAGATTTCCGATGAGGAAATTCTCAAGCGCTGCCTCTATGCGCTGATCAACGAAGGCGCCAAATGCCTTGAGGAAGGCATGGCGATCCGGGCGAGCGACGTCGATGTGATCTATTGCTTCGGCTATGGCTTTCCGGCCTGGCGCGGCGGGCCGATGTTCCAGGCCGATCTGATCGGTCTGGACAAGGTGCTGGCCGACATCAAGCGCTTCCACGCCGCGCTCGACGACCGCTGGAAGCCCGCCAAGCTGATCGAGACCCTGGTCGCCGAAGGGCGGTCCTTCGCCGATTACGACCGCGGCCGCTGACCCCGGCCGGCCGGGCGGCACCGGTCGCCCGGCCGAGACGACCATCTTCGACCAGACGGCGCCCCCCCGGCGCGCCTCGGTCCGGCGTTGAGGCATGGCGATATTTTGTCTCAATCCGGTCGGATTTCGCTGGCCTCGCCGTCGAACAGCCGTATGTTTTAGCAGGGATGGACTGGCCTTGAGGGGGGGACGGTCCCGGGCAAGGGTCCGACAGGATCCGATTTTTCAGGGAGCAGGGGCGCGATGAAGCTTACCCTCAGCGCCGAAGATCAGGCGTTCCGCGAAGAGGTCCGCGAATTCATGCGGACGTCCTTCCCGGAGGACATCAAGGCGCGCTTCGAGCGCAGCATTCATCTGCCGAAGGACGATTTCGTCCGCTGGCAGAAGATTCTGTACAACAAGGGCTGGGTCGCGCCGGCCTGGCCGAAGGAATATGGCGGCACCGGCTGGGATCCGATCAAGCGCTATATCTTCGATCAGGAGATGAATGCGGCCGGCGCGCCGGCACCGATCGCCTTCGCCTTCAGCATGGTCGGCCCGGTGCTCTATACCTTCGCCAATCAGGCACAGAAGGACCATTTCCTGCCGCGCATCCTGTCGTCGGAAGACTTCTGGTGCCAGGGCTTTTCCGAACCGGGATCGGGCTCGGATCTGGCCTCGCTCAAGACCCGTGCTGTGCGCGAGGGCGACGAGTATGTGGTGAACGGCTCGAAGATCTGGACCACGCTCGGCCAGTATGCCGACTGGATCTTCTGCCTGGTGCGCACCGACAACACCGCCAAGAAGCAGGAAGGCATCTCGTTCCTGCTGATCGACATGAAGACCCCGGGCATCTCGGTGACGCCGATCATCACCATCGATGGCGGCCACGAGGTCAATCAGGTGTTCTTCGAGGACGTGCGGGTGCCGGCCGAGAACCTGGTGGGCGAGGAAGGCAAGGGCTGGACCTATGCCAAATTCCTGCTCAGCCATGAACGCACCGGCATCGCCGGCGTCGGCCGCTCTCGCCATCAGTTGAAGAAGCTGAAGGGGCTGGCCGCCAGGGAACTGGACGACGCGGGCCGCCCACTGATCGAGAATGCCCGCTTCATGGAGCGGCTGGCCGATATCGAGATCGAGCTGATGGCGCTGGACGCGACCGTCATGCGGATGATCACGACCTCGAAGAGCGGCCGTCCTGGCCCTGAATCCTCGCTGCTGAAGATCAAGGGCACCGAGATTCAGCAGGCGATCACCGAATTGCTGCTGGAAGCGGTCGGCCCCTATGCCCAGCCCTATCTGCCCGAGAGCCAGCATCCCGGCTGGAACGGCGAGCCGATCTGGAGCACCGAGGCCAATCTGGCGGCGCCTTACTATCTGAACTGGCGCAAGAGCTCGATCTATGGCGGCTCGAACGAGATCCAGAAGAACATCATCGCCAAGGCCTTCCTTGGCCTCTGACGCGCGACCGGGACAGAGGACCGACAGTTCATGGACTTCTCACTCAGCGACGAACAACAGCTTCTGATCGAGAGCGTCGAGCGTTTCGTGCGCAACGAATACGCCTTCGACGCGCGGCGCAAGCTCTCCGAGACCGAGGACGGCATCTCGGCCAGGAACTGGGGCACGCTGGCCGATATGGGCCTGCTGGCGGTGATGGTGCCTGAAGATCAGGGTGGCATCGGCGGCAGCATGGTCGATGCGGCCCTGATCCTGGAACGCCTGGGCGGCGGCCTGGTGCTCGAACCCTTCATGCCGACCGCGGTTCTGGGCGCCCGCGCCCTGACCGTCGGCGCCGCGGCGGATGTCCGCGACGATCTGCTGGGCCGGGTCGCCGAGGGCGCGCTGAAGATCGCCTTCGCGCATTACGAGCCCCGCGGCCGTTACAACCGCACCCGCGTGACCACCAAAGCCGAGCGGTCGGGCGAGGGTTTCACCCTGTCGGGCGTGAAGGCGGTGGTCCGCAACGCCCAGCATGCCGACAAGATCATCGTCAGCGCCCGCACCGCCGGTGCCGAGCGTGACGCCGATGGCATCACCCTGTTCCTGATCGACCGCGACGCCGATGGCGTGTCACTGCGCGGCTATCGCACGGTCGATGGCGGCCGGGCCGCCGATGTCACGCTGACCAATGTTGCGGTCGGCGCCGATGCGGTGCTGGGCGAGGTCGATGGCGGCGCCGGGCTGCTGTCGGACCTGCTCGACCACGGGGCGGTGGCGGTGTCGGCCGAGGCGATCGGTGCCATGAAGGCGCTGCACACCCTGACCGTCGACTATCTGAAGACCCGCGAGCAGTTCGGCGTGGCGATCGCCAATTTCCAGGTGCTCCAGCATGCCGCGGTCGACATGATGAACCACTTCGAACAGAGCCGGTCGCTGGCTTATGCGGCGGCGATGGCACTGGCGGAATCCGACGACGACGCCCAGCGCGCCCGCGCCGCTGCGGCCTGCAAGGCCCATGCCTCGCGCTCGGCGCGCCTGGTCGGTCAGGCCGGCATCCAGTTGCATGGCGGTATCGGCATGACCGAGGAATATGCCGGCGGCCATTACTTCAAGCGCCTGACCATGATCGAGGGCGAATTCGGCGACCGCGACCATCATCTCGACCGGATGGTGGGCTTCATCCGCAGCGCCGCCTGATTGCCTGACCGGTCATAGGCCAAACCCGGTCAATGGCCAGACCCGGTCGACGGCCGACGCCGGCACCGCCACGGGCCGGCCATCGATGAAGGGGGCGGAGACTGCGTGGTCTCCGCCCCCTTTTTTATCCGCGTGACGCCCGACCGAACGTTTGGTGGTTCAACGCCCACTGGGGCATCGTCATTTTCAGGGAGGTCCGACGCCATGGACCAGAAGATCATCAACCGCCGCGACCTCGATTTCATGCTCTACGACATGCTCGATGTCGAAAGCCTCACCAGCCGGCCGCGTTACGCCGATCACAACCGCGAGACCTTCGACGCGGCGATCGACCTGTCGATGAAGATCGCGGTCGACCATTACCTGCCGCATCTGCGCAAGAACGACACCCATGAGCCGCGTTTCGAGAACGGCCGCGTGGTCATGATCCCCGAGGTCAAGGCCGCCGTGACCCAGTTCATCGATGCCGGGCTTCTGGCTGCCGCCCAGGACGAGGACTGGGGCGGCATGTCGCTGCCGACCACCGTCGCCCATGCCTGCTATGCGCTGTTCGACGGCGCCAATGTCGCGACCGCGTCATACACCTTCCTGACCATCGGCGCCGCCAACCTGATCAAGAGCTTCGGCAATGACGACCAGCGCGAGCGCTTCCTGCGCCCGATGCTCGCCGGCCGGTTCTTCGGCACCATGGCGCTGACCGAGCCGCAGGCGGGTTCCGGCCTCGCCGATGTCCGCACCCGGGCGGTGCCGCAGGACGATGGCAGCTATCGCATCTCGGGCAACAAGATCTTCATCTCGGCCGGCGATCATGAATTGTCGGACAACATCATCCACATGGTGCTGGCACGGATCGAGGGCGCGCCAGCCGGCGTGAAGGGCATCTCGCTGTTCATCGTGCCCAAGGTGATGGTCAACGAGGATGGCAGCCTGGGCGCGCGCAACGACGTGGCGCTGGGCGGGCTGATCCACAAGATGGGCTGGCGCGGCACCACCTCGACCATGCTGAATTTCGGCGAGAACGGCGGGGCGGTCGGCTATCTGGTGGGCGAACCCCACAAGGGCCTGACCTATATGTTCCAGATGATGAACGAGGCCCGGATCGGCGTCGGCCGCTGTGCGGTGATGCTGGGCTATGCCGGCTATCTGCATTCGCTGGATTATGCCCGCGACCGCCCACAGGGCCGGCTGCCCACCGACAAGAACCCGTCGAGCCCGCAGGTACCGATCGTCAACCACGCCGATGTGAAACGGATGCTGCTGGCCCAGAAGGCCGCGGTCGAGGGCGGGCTGGCGCTGACGCTGACCTGCGCCCGGCTGGTCGATGAACAGGACACCGGCCCGACCGACGAGGCCCGCGCCGAGGCGCTGCTGCTGCTGGATATCCTGACCCCGATCGCCAAGGCCTGGCCGTCGGATTACTGCCTGGAGGCCAATGTCCACGCCATCCAGATCCATGGCGGCTATGGCTTCACCCGCGAATATCAGGTGGAGCAGTATTACCGCGACAACCGCCTGAATCCGATCCATGAAGGCACCAACGGCATCCAGGCCATGGACCTGCTGGGCCGCAAGGTCACGATGATGAACGGCGCCGCCCTGAAGGCGTTGTCACAGCGCTTCGCGGCGTCGGTCGCCGAGGCACGCGCCGCCGGCGATCCGCGCCTGACCCGGCTGGCCGATGATTTCGAGGCCGCGGTCGCGCGCCTGCGCCACACCACGGAAGCCCTGGCGCCGCTGATCCAGGCGGGTGAGACCGAGCTTTATCTCGCCAATGCCACCGCCTATCTGCACCAGTTCGGCCACACCGTGATGGCCTGGATCTGGCTGCGTCAGGCCACCACCGCCGCCCGGCTGCTGGCCGGCGACCCGCATGAGGCCGAGCGCGCCTTCCTGGACGGCAAGTTCGCCGCCGCCCGCTATTTCTATGTCTGGGAACTGCCCAAGACCACGGTGTGGGCGGGCATTCTGGAAAGCCGCGACGACACGCTGGTCACCACCGCCGACGCCTCGTTCTGACGGCGCGCGGGCCAGCCCGCGCACGCCCCCTCCCCCTCAAGACACCATGCGAGGAAACACACCATGACCAAGCCGATCGGCGTTGTCGGCGCCGGCATGATGGGATCGGAGATCGCCCTGATCTTCGCCGTCGCCGGCCATTCCGTGCTGCTGACCGACCAGAGCCGCGCCGCCGCCGACGCGGCGATCGTCCGGCTTGAGACCGTGCTGGACCGCGGCATCGGTCGCGGCTTCTTTTCCGAGGCCGACAAGGGCCGCGCACTGGGCAATCTGCGCGCGGTCGACAGCCTGGACGATTTCGCCGACCGGCAGGTGGTCGTGGAGGCGGTGTTCGAGGATCAGTCGGTCAAGCAGGCGGTGTTCCGGCAGCTCGACACGATCCTGCCCGCCGACGCGATCATCGCCAGCAACACCTCGACCATCCCGATTTCCACCCTGGCCTCGGTGGTATCGGCCGAACGCCAGTCGCGGTTTCTGGGCACGCATTACTTCTCGCCCGTGCACCGCATGAAACTGGTCGAGGTGATCCCCACCTTCGACACCGCCGAGGAGGTGGTCGACGAGGTGATGGATCTGTGCCGCAACGCCGGCAAGGAGCCGATCCGGGTCAAGGACGTGCCGGGCTTCGCGGTCAACCGGGTGCTGCATGCGTTTCTGATCGAGGCCGTGAAGCTGGTCGAGGAAGGTGTCGCCACGCCGGAGGATATCGACAAGGCCTGCCGCCTGGGCCTGGGCCATCCCGTCGGCCCCTTCGACCTGATGGATGTGGTGACCAACAGCCTGAGCCTTCAGGCCCAGGAAATCATGCACGACGCCTATGGCGAACGCTTCCGGCCGGGCAGCCTGCTGAAGCAGAAGGTCGCCGCCGGCCATATCGGCCGCAAATCCGGCCGCGGCTGGAAGGTCTATCCGCCCAAGGGCTGAGGCATGGCCCGCCGGCCGATACGGATGATCGGCCGGCGGCGGCTCCCGCATCCGCGCCGAACGCGTGGCACGCGATCTTCCCCACAGTTTGTTGCCTGACAATGCACATATTGCTATCGTCCGCTGCCGCCACCCAGAACATTCCGACAGGGTCGGCTGCCATGAGCGGGGACAGCAGATGGCGACGTTTACCGGCGGCGCGGGCGATGACAGCCTCACTGGCACGGATGAAGACGATGTGATGCGCGGCCGGGGCGGCGCCGACCGGATCGACGGTCGTGCCGGCCGGGACACCGCGTCTTATACCGACAGCGCCGCCGGCGTCGTCGTCGATCTGCGCTCAGGCAATGGCAGCGGCGGCGATGCCGAGGGCGACCGGCTGACCGGCATCGAGATCGTTCATGGCAGCAACTTTGCCGACCAGCTTGCCGGCGGTGCCGCCGCCGACACGCTGCGCGGCTTCGACGGCGACGATGTCCTGCGCGGCCGGGGCGGCGCCGACCTGCTGGAGGGCGGCGCCGGCCGGGACACCGCGTCTTATACCGACAGCGCCGCCGGCGTCGTCGTCGATCTGCGCTCAGGCAATGGCAGCGGCGGCGATGCCGAGGGTGACCGGCTGACCGGCATCGAGATCGTTCATGGCAGCAGCCATGGCGACCAGTTGACCGGCAGCGGTGCCGACGATGTTCTGCGCGGTTTCGACGGCGACGACATCCTTGAAGGCGGCGGTGGCGCCGACCTGATCGAGGGGGGCGCCGGCAACGATACCGCGTCCTATGCCAGCGCCGGATCGGCGGTGCGTATCGATCTTTTGAATGGAACCAAGACTGGCACCGACGCCAGTGGCGACCGCTTTTCCGGCATCGAGAGCCTGACCGGCAGCGCCTATGACGATGGTCTGCAAGGCGACAATGGCGCCAACAGCCTGACTGGTGGCGCGGGTGACGACCGGCTGGTCGGTCGCGGCGGCGACGATATCCTCGACGGCGGCAGCGGCACCGATATTGCCGATTATAGTGACCATGGGCATGCGGTGATCGGGGGGCGCAGCGGCATCACCGACCGGGTCACAGGCGAATTGGACCTGCTGACATCGATCGAGATCGTCATCGGCAGCGATTTCAACGATCTGATCTGGAACAACGGCTTTGACGGCAGCTTCCGGGTCCTGGACCGGATTTCAGGCGGCGGTGGCGACGATTTCCTGCTCGATGGCGTCGATGCCGGCGCGGACACGGTCGAGAACGGGCCGACGACATTCGATGGCGGCGCCGGCAATGACTGGGTGCAGTATTATGCCGCCAGCGGCAGCCTGACGATCAATCTGGCGACCGGCCTGGGCAGCGGCAACATCGCCGCCGGCGACCGCTATATCGATATCGAGAACATCATCGTCTCGCCGCGGCTGGTAACCGCCACCATCGACGGCGTGACCGTCACGACCCCCCGCACGACCGACGATATCCTGACCGGCACCGACGGCGCGAACCAGTTGGATGGCGGCGGCGGCGGCGACGACATCCGGGGCGGCGATGGTGACGATTACCTCATCGGACGCATGGGCGGGTCCAGCCTTGATGGCGGCAATGGCCTCGACACGATCGACTACCACAGCGACAACCCGGCTGGCAGCGCGCTGCCGGTCGATGTCGATCTGGCGCTTGGGCGCGGGCTTGGCGGCTCGGCCGAAGGTGACACCTATCTCTCGATCGAAGCGGTCGTCGGAACCCGCCGCGCCGACCGGATCACCGGCGATGCCGCCGACAACTACCTGACCGGCGGCCTCGGCGCCGACCGGCTGGATGGCGGCGATGGCACCGATACGGCTGTCTATGGCGCCGGCCGGGTTCAGGTCGACCTCAACCTCGGCACCGGCCGCTTCGGCGAGGCCGAGGGTGACCGGCTGTTCAATATCGAGAATCTGATCGCCGCGGGCGGCGATGACGCGCTGCTGGGCAATGACGGCGCCAATCTTCTCGATGGCCGGCAGGGAGACGACCTGCTGGCCGGCCGGGGCGGCGACGACGTTCTGGTCGGCGGCACCGGCGCCGACCGCATGCATGGCGGCGACGGCAGCGACACCGTCAGCTACAGCCTGTCGGGCGCTGCGGTTCAGATCGACCTTGCATCGGCAACCACCGCTGGCGGCGACGCCGCCGGCGACCAGTTGACGGCGATCGAAAACCTGATCGGCAGCGCATTCGACGACAGCCTGACCGGCGACACCGCAGCCAATGTCCTGTCTGGCGGCACCGGTGACGATCGTCTGACCGGTGGCGCCGGCAATGACGTGCTGATCGGTGGAACCGGCGCCGACCGGATCGATGGCGGCGTCGGCAACGACACCGTGTTTTATGGCGATTCAGACGCCGCCGTCTCGATTGATCTGCGCACTGCGGCTGCATCGGGCGGCGACGCCGCCGGCGACATTCTGATCGGCATCGAAGGGGCCGGGGGCAGCGCCTTCGCCGACCTGCTGATCGGAGACGCCGGCGACAACACCCTGCTGGGCAATGGTGGCGACGACATCATCAGCGGCGGTGACGGCGCCGATTATATCGATGGCGGCGCCGGCCGTGACACCATGCGCTATACCGACGACACCCGGGATCTGGATATCAATCTGGACAGCGGTCTCGGTCGGGGCGGATCGGCCGCCAATGACCGGCTGATTTCGATCGAGGTGATCGAAAGCGGCAGTGGCGACGATCTGATCCAGGGACAGTCGAACGAGACCGCCGAACGGTTCATGGGCGGCGGCGGCGACGACCAGCTCAACGGCCGCGGCGGCACCGACATGCTGAGCGGTGGCAGTGGCGCCGACCGGTTCCTGTATGCCGCCACCATCTACAGCCGGGTCGGGCGTGGTGACCACATCCTCGATTTCAGCCAGGAAGACGGTGACCGCCTCGACCTGTCGGGTATCGACACCAATCCCGCCACCATCGCCGATGACGGTTTCAGCTTCATCGATGGCAGCGGCTTTTCCGGAACCACGGCCGAAATCCGGGTTCAGTCGGCCGCGGGCCGGCTGGTGGTTCTAGGTGACGCCAATGGCGATGGCGCAGCCGATATCGAAATCAACCTGATCGGCTTCACCGGCACCCTGACCGCCGCCGATTTCATCCTCTGACAAGGTTCATCCTCTGACAGGGGCGGTCGTCGGACAGGGGCGGGCGTCGGACAGGGGCGGGCGTCGGACAGGGGCGGGCGTCGGACAGGGAGAGGCAGCCGCGGCGCACCCGCAACCGGGGCGGGCCAAACCGCCACCGATCGATTATCATGGCCGATGTCTCATCACGCGGGGATCATGCCATGGCCGGTCGGCGGCTCGCCGTCATTCTTCTTGCGGGCAGTGGTCTTGTCGTGGCCGCAGGTCTGGTGCTGTGGCGCTATGGTCCGGCAATCGCCGTCGAGATGGCCATTGATGCGCTGGAGGCACGCGGCATCGGGCCGGTCACCACCGGCGCGCAGAGCTTCACCGATGGCCGGCTGGTCATCACCGATCTGCGCATCGGCGATGTCGGCCCCACCGCATCCGATGACGGCACCGCCGCAGCCGGCGGATCGGGCCTCAGTGCCGACAACCTCAGCCTGGGCTTCACGCTGGATGCCCTGCGCGCCGGGCGGCTGACCGATGCCCGGATCGGGCATCTGACCCTGCGGCTTGTAGAGGGTGCGCCCGGCCCGTTCGCTGCCCTGCTGGAAGACAACCCGGCCGAAGGCGCTGCCACCACCGGCCCGGCATCGCCCCTGGCCCTGCCGATCGACAATCTTGTGATCGACCGGCTGGATGCCGCCTATCTGGATACCGGCGGCAATGCCGTGATGCGCTATGACGGCCGCGCCGATATTGCCGGCGATGACGGCCTCGCCATCGCACTCGACGGCCGCGGCGCCTGGGCCGCGGCGGACGGATCGGCTGATATCGCCGGGCCGATCGCCTTAACCGCACAACTGGCGCCGCCGAAGCCGGGGCAGCCCGAACAGATCGCGATTGCCGGCACGATCGCCCTTGAGGGCGGGGGCGACGGCTGGTCGATGGCCTATGCGGCACCGGTGCCGATCGCGGCCGCCGTCACCCGCAGCCTGACCGATGGCGGCCTGACCGCCACAGTGCCGGACTGTCTGGCCCTGCCCGCAATCAGGCTGGGCGAGGGCCGCGATGCCACCGCGATCGGCAATGCCCGCCTGTGCGCAACCGATGGCGAACCGCTGCTGCGGATGATGCCGGATGGCGCGGCCATACTGTCCGCCGTTCTGCGCGACGCCGCAGTCACCAGCCCGGGCCTGCAGGCCAGCCTGACCGCGCTTACCCTGACCGGCCCGATTCCGGGGCTCGCCGCAGATGATGCCGGGCCCCTTGCCCTGACGCTTGAAGGCGGTCGGATGACCCTGGCCGATGCCGGCGTCACCCTGCGCGACATCGCCGGCACGGCGACGGCCACAGAGCTTGCCACGGCAAACCCGCAGGCGCGGATCGCCAGCCTGTCGCTGCGGGTGGACGATACCGCACAGCCACAACGCGTGGTGCCGCTCGCCATCACGCTCGCCGGCACCGCCTCGCCGTCTGCCGTGGCATTGAAAGGCCGGCTGACCGACGCCGCCGGTCGGATCGGCGGCCCGGTGACCATCACGCACGATCCCGCCGGCGGGCGCGGCCATGCCACGTTGGCGCTGGGGCCGGTCAACTGGGCGCGCGGCAGCCTTCAGCCGGTCGACATCGCGCCCGTGGTGGCGGGGCTGTTCAGTGGCGTCACCGGCCAGACCGCCGCCCATCTGCGCGCCGATTGGCGGCCGAACCGTCCGATGGCGCTGCGGGCGGTGATCGACATCGTGGCCACCGGCGTGACCGTCGATGCCGCCAGCCTGTCGGGCATCGACGGCCAGATCGTGTTGACCGGCCCGGACCCATGGGTGACCACAGGGCCGCAGACCCTTGAGATCGGCAGGGTCGATGCCGGCATCCAGTTGACCGGCGGCACGGTCACCGCCAATCTGACGCCGAAGACCATCGACCTGCTGGAAGCAACCTGGCCCTTCGCCGGTGGCCGGCTGTCGGTGCAGCCGACCACCCTGCCCCGCGCCGACGGACCGCGCCGGTTGACCGTGAAGGCCGAGGCCCTGGAATTGTCGCTGCTGGCGGCCCTGGCCGAACAGCCGGCGCTGACCGCCGATGGCCGGATATCGGGCACCATTCCGGTCGTGATCGCCGAGGATGGCATCCGCATCGACAAAGCGGTGCTGGCCGGACGCACCGGCCGGCTGAGCTGGACATCGGATGCGGCCGCCTCGGCGGCCGGCTCCGCGGGTGAGGGCGCCGACCTGCTGGCCCGCGCCTTGCAGGATTTCCGGGTCGAGCGATTGAACATGACCCTCGACGGCCCGCTGGAAGGCGAGTTGGTCGCGGGATTGTCCCTCGCCGGATCGAGCCCGGCGGTGTATGACGGATACCCGATGGAAATCAATCTGGATGTCCGCGGACCGCTGGCACAGCTACTGTCAGCCGAAGGTCGCCTGTTCGATGCATCAGGGGCCGGGCTTGGTATCGAGGGGCTGACGCCGCAGTGACATGGCCACCCGACCCGGTCCGCCGCCCCGGCGAGCGTCCGGCTTCCGAAGACCGACGATCCGACAAGATGGGAGGCCCGATGGCCCGACGGATATCGCTGCCACGGATATCGCTGCCGCCGCTGCTGGCGGCACCGGCCTTGTTCGCCCTGCTCGTCGCCGCCTGCCAGCCGACCGTCCGGGTCGAGGCGCCCGAAAAGCCGATCGTGATCAACGTCAACGTCAAGATCGAGCATGAGGTCCGGGTCCGCGTCGAGAAGGACATCGAAGACCTGCTCTCCTCTGAACCGGAGCTGTTCTGATGACCATGTCGCGTTTTCATCGCCACCTGTCCGCCGGCCTGTTGCTGCGGGCGGTTCTGGCGGCACCGCTGGCCGTCACGATCGGCGCCGCCGCGCTGCCGGCCACGGCCATCGCCCAGCAGGCCGATCTGGATGCGCTGAAGGCATCCGGCACGGTCGGCGAACGCTTCGACGGCTATGTGGCCGTGGTCAAGGGCCAGGGCGACGCCGCGACCCAGCGGGTGATCGACCAGATCAACCTGCAGCGCAAGGACCGCTATCGCGAGATCGCCGGCAAGCGCGGCACATCGCTGTCGGCGGTGGAACAGATCGCCGGCGCCCAGATCATCGAACGCGCGCCATCGGGCAGCCTGGTGATGCCGCAGAACGGCACCTGGGTGCGCAAGCCCTGACGGCCGCCGGCCGCCGACCTCGCCGACAGATCCGATGCCGCCCCCAATGTCAGGGGGCGGCTTTTCTTTGTCCGCGCCTGGCATGTTATCCGCCGGCCATGATGAATGATCGCCAACAAAAGAAACGGCCGGCAGGATCCAAAGATCCGACCGGCCGTAAAGTCGACAGTGTGGAGAGGTAACCGAAGAGCCTAAGCAGAAGATGGATGAAGAAGCACGCCTGCTTCACAAGGCGATCCGGGTTGAGGGTCGAGCGGAAAGCACTCACCCCCGCTTCAAGCACTCCGTCCGTGCCCTCAACCCGGCTAGTTCTTCCTTTCGGAAGAACATTCTGTCTCGTGAAGCCGTCTCTTCGTCAGTGATTAGACCATCGTAACTTGTGTTGGTCAAATCTTTTTTCGAAGGATCTTAGTACTCGTTTCGTCCGGTCTTCCTAGACAAGCAGACAACATATCGAATACTGACGAAGCGCTGTGCATCATCAGTAAACGATCGAGGTGCTCCCCACCCCGTCATCTGCCTCGGGTTCTTATTAGCAACTGGCGTGCCAATCCGGCGAAATCGCGGCATTCCGCCGTTCCGGTCCTGTCTGCTCCGGCCCTGCCCGTGCAGCAGGCGGCGGAATTGTCCATGATTTGTGCAGCTATTCTTCGGGAAGGATCATTCCGCATATATTTTGTGCAGTGCACCTGAAGACCGTTCGCAGATGCACAGAGCGCGGCCCGTGCAGGCGCGCCCTTCGGCGGCAGGTCGCCCGCCTCCCTGGCCCTTATGATCAGCCGTCATAGTTCCGTATGCATCTCGCGGAACAGCGCCGGCGTGATGCCGAACCGCCGGGCGAAGGCCTCCGAAAGCCGCGCGGTCGGGAACAGGCCGACCCGGCCCGCCACCAGCTTGAGCGACAGGCCGCGCGAGAGCAGCAGGCGCGCGGCGGTCAGCCGGGCCGTCTCGACGAACCGTGCCGGCGTTTCCCCGGTTGCCGCCACGAATTTGCGGTGAAAGGTCCGTTCGGACAGGCCCGCGCGCCCGGCGAGCGAGGGGACATCCAGCGGCTCATCGAGATTGGACTGTATCCATCCGATCAGATCGGCGAAGGGGCTGTCGGCCTGCACCTGCGCCGTCAGGATCGGGCTGAACTGAGACTGGTATCCGGGGCGCCGGGCATAGAGGATCAGCCGCTTCGCGACCGCGCCGGCGATGGCGGCATCGAGGTCGCGGGCAATCATCGCCAGCGCCATGTCGATGCCCGTGGTGACACCGGCCGAGGTCCACAGCCGCCCGTCGACCACATAGAGCGCATCCGGATCGACGGTGATGCCAGGAAAGCGCCGGGCGAGCGGCTCGCAGGAGTCCCAATGGGTGGCGACGCGCCGGCCATCGAGCAGCCCGAGCGCCGCCAGAATGAAGCCGCCGCTGCACACCGACCCGAAGCGTCGCGCACCGGCGACCAGCCCCGGCAGGGCGGCCCCAAGCACCGGATCGGCCATGGCCGGCAGAAGATGCTCCCGTTCCGCGCCGGCAATCAGAACCGTTTGGGCGCACCCCGGCGCGAGGGCGGAAATCGCCGTGGTGTCGACGGCAATGCCGCTGCTGCTGTCGACCGGCCCGCCGCCGGCAGACACCAGGTCGACAGCATAGAACGGTGCCCGCCCCTGCTGGCACAGGGCGCGATTGGCGCTGTTGAACACCGACGCAGGGCCTGACGCGTCGAGCAGTTCGAACCCCGGATAGACGATCAGGACGACATGATGCATTGGCAGAAAATACGCCCTCTTTGTCATGTCCGCCAAACGCTATCGGATCTAGCCTGCGGAATAGTCGATTGACCGGCCGATCCGGTCGGTCGGCTGACGCCCTGTTCCACCCGTCGATCAGAAGAGGCAGCGATGCGGACATCCATGGTCATCCGGGGCGGCGTCGCCGTCGTGCTGCTGGCTCTGGCCGGTTTTGCCGGCTGGGTTTTCAGCCTGCCGCCGGCACCCGCCGCGACCGAAGGCCCCGCCGTGCCGCCCGCCGAACGGGATGCCATGCTCGCATCATTGAAGCCCATGGACCGTGATCGTCCGGTGGTCGCGGTCATCGGCCTCAACGACGCCACCGAAACCACCGATTATCTGGTACCGACCGGCATCCTGCGCCGCGCCGACATTGCCGAGGTGGTGATGCTGGCGACCGGCCCCGGCCCGGTGCGGCTCTATCCGGCGCTGCGGGTGGAGCCCGACGCGACGATAGCAGCGTTCGACGCCGACCATCCCGGTGGCGCCGACTATGTCATCGTACCCGCGATGAGCCGCGACGACGATCCGGTGGTGCTGGCCTGGTTGCAGAACCAGTCCCGGAAAGGGGCAATGATCATCGGCATCTGCGCCGGTGCCAAGGTGGTCGGCGCGGCCGGGCTTCTCGACGGCCGCCGCGCCACGACCCACTGGTATTATGTGGGCGAGATGCTGGAGCGCAGCCCGCATATCGACTATGTCGCCGACCGGCGGATGGTCGTGGACGGGATTGTGGCGACCACCACCGGCATCACCGCGTCGATGCCGATGATGCTGACGCTGATCGAGGCGATCGCCGGGCGGGCAAAGGCCGAGACTGTGGCCCGCGATCTGGGCCTTGAGACATGGGGCGCGCGCCACGCCAGCGACGCGTTCAGGCTGACCCGCCGGTTCGCGACCACCGTCCTTGCCAACAGCATGGCGTTCTGGAACCGGGAAACCCACGGCATCCGCATCGAGCCGGGCATCGACGAGGCGTCGCTGGCCCTGGTCGCCGATGCCTGGTCGCGGACCTATCGGTCCGGTGTCTTCACAGTCGCGGCATCGACGGCTACGGTTGTGACGGCGAATGGCGTCCGCGTGCTGCCGGATCGGGACGCGACCGGCCGGGCGACGGATCGCGCCGTCTCGACGTTCCCCGATCGCGGGCCGGCAGATGCCCTGGACCAGACGCTCCACGCGATCGCCGGGCGTTATGGCGCGCCCACCGCTCGCGTGGTTGCAATGCAGTTGGAATATCCGGGCTTTGGAGAGGCCGACTGAGCGGCGCATGGCACAGAGCCCCCGGACATCCACGGAGCCCCTGACATCCAAGGAGAGCCATGATGACCGATCTCGTAGCCTGCCTGTGGTTCGACCACGGCGAGGCGGCCAAGGCCGCCGCATTCTATGCGGCCACCTTTCCCGACAGCCATGTCGACCGGGTGAACGCGGCCGCCTCCGACTATCCCGGCGGGACGGAAGGCAGTGAACTGACCGTCGAATTCACCGTGCTGGGCCGGCGGTTCCTGGGCCTGAACGGCGGCCCGCATGTCAAGGCGAGCCAAGCCGTCAGCTTCATGGTGCTGACCGGCGATCAGGACGAGACAGACCGCTATTGGAACGCGATCGTCGGCAATGGCGGCCATGAGAACGATTGCGGCTGGTGCAGGGATCGCTGGGGCTTTTCCTGGCAGATCACGCCGAGGCGGCTGATGGAGCTGACGACCGGCCCCGATCGTGCGACGGCGAAGCGCGCGATGGCGACGATGATGACGATGAAGAAGATCGACATCGCGGCACTGGAAGCTGCGGTCGCCGGGTAATCATGGCAGTGACGCCAGAGATCAATGAACGGAACGATCATGCCCAATACGATCAAGCTGCATCGCGTCTTCACCGCCAGGCCTGAAAAGATCTATCGGGCATTTCTTGAGCCCGACGCGGTTGCGAGCTGGCTTCCGCCCTATGGGTTTACCTGTACGGTCCATGAGCTTGAGGCGACGGAAGGCGGCCGGCACAGAATGTCCTTCCGGAACTTCACGACCGGTCAAAGCCATGGCTTCGGCGGCACCTATCTGAAACTCGTGCCCGGCCGGATGCTGGTCTACAGCGATGTCTTCGACGATCCGAACCTGCCCGGCGAGATGACCGTGACCGTCCGCTTGACCGCCGTCTCGGTCGGCACCGAGATGACGGTGGTTCAGGAGAGCGTGCCCGATGTGATCCCCGTCGAGGCCTGTTATCTCGGCTGGCAGGACTCGCTGCGCAAACTTGCCGGACTTGTCGAGCCCGAGATCGCCTGACGGCCCGACATCGCCTGACGAACCATCGGTGCGTGCGCGATCAGGCCCCGTCCGCCGGTGGCTGATTGCCACCGGCGGTCTTTCTGCACCCCACCTTCCTGTGCCCCGCCCGACCGCAGCGTTACCGCACGCGGTGGCCGGAGGCAGCAGGCCCGATCAGAGGAACTTACGGCCACGGGTCCAGTCGTCGGGCACGTCCAGGCCCAGTTCGCGAAGCTGCGGCACGATATGGGCGCAGTAACGCTGGCGGGCCTCTTCATTGGTGTATTTGCGCAGACCCCATTTGACATAGGCCTTCGAACGTTCGCTTTCCGAACGGCCGAACAGGTCGAGCATGGTCGACCACCACACGCCTTCCAGTTCGGCCTGAACCGCGGCGCGGCCTTCCGGGGTGGCGCAAAGCTGCTTCACGATGCGGCGGCCCTGGGCGACGTGGTTGTATTCGTCCATCACGATCGAGATGCACATATTCGCGATCGGCTTGTAGGACGACTGGGCCATCTCCTCGATCATCGCCAGGACGGCGCCCTCACCGATCATCGAAAACAGACCGCGCTGCACCCAGCTATCGATCTTGCGCACGGCGTCGGTGCGGTAATGCTGCCGCTCCTGGAAGTGCTGATCCATCATATAGGTGACGTCGATGCCCAGATCGCGCAGCACCTCGGCGCCCCGCACGAAATGGTCCATCTCTTCCGCCGCGCGTTCGCAGCACATCTTGCGCTCATAGGCATCGGGCGCCATCGGGTAGAGCAACTGAGTGTAGTCGTCGGCGCCGGTCAGCTCGCCCTCGGTATGTGCGCGGAGCTGGTGGATCACCAGATCCTGATATTCCTTGGGCATTTTGTAGAACTCTTCGGGGCCGTTCACGACCACGGGAGCCTCGGCCTCAGGGGCCATAGCAACATTTTCGAGCATGATTGCTCTCCTGTTATACCTATGATTGATAACGCGGCCACATGTCGACGCCCAACCCGATGATGCGGGCTGAAGCTGCGTGTGGGGGGTGCCAGGGATGGTCGCCCGCCGCAACGGTCAGGACGGCCAATGGTCGGAAGTCTGTGGTCGGAAGTTTGTGGTCGGAAGTCTGTGGTCCGAGGTCAGAGTCTGGCGACGATCCCGGTGCCGGTCGCGGCGACGCGGCCGGTGTCGTCTTCCACGCGGACCGACACGGTGAACAGGTCACCCTGACGGCCCGTTATCTGCCCGACGGCCTGGAACGGGGCCGCCGGCAATCGGTCGAGCAGCTTTATCGCGCTCTCCACCGTGGCGCAGCGTTCGCCGCCGGTGACGAGGATGGCCGGCGCCACCAGCGCACAATCGAGCACGCCCATGATCACCACGTCGTTGATCCGCGCGGCATCGCCGCTATCGAGATGATGCGGCATGATCGTCGACACCCGGGCAGTGGCCACGCCATCCGCCGCCACCGTCACCTGAATGCCGGTATGGGTGAGGATGTCGAGGGCATTGAGCCGTGCCAGGACGTCGGCGGTCATGGGCTGCATCAATGTGTGGTGCCCGGCACGTGCATGGTGGGCCGCACGGTCTGTGGCGGCATCACCCCGCCCAGCGCCGGACGACCGGAGGCGGTGGTGTCGGCGCCATGCCCGTCTTCGCTCTGGGCGCCCTGGCGTTCGGCCTTCAATGCCGCATGAGTGACGGCGCTGGGGTTGAACGGGGTCCAGACGAACTGGTTCCAATAGCCCTCGGCGATGCCGATCCAGGTCTCCAGCATCTCGCGGCTGTCGAGGAACTGGTCCATGCTGACCATCAGCCAGGAATTCACCGCCTGACTGTCGCGGCAGCCATCGCAATGACCCGAGGTGCAGCAGAACTTCACCGTCTTCAGATCGGCCGCCCAGGTGTTGAAGAACGGCAGCACCGGGTTGCCGTTCTCCAGCCGTTCGGCATGATCGGGATGATCGATGCTGATCGACGGGCAGACGTCATAGCCGAAGCTGGCGCCCCAATGGGTCCGGCCGGTGATCATCGCCTCGATGTAATAGGGATGGCTCAGCACGGTATCGGGATACAGCGCCTTCACCCGCAGCGCTTCGGCCAGCAGGGCTTCCTGATGTTCCTGCGCGGTCGGATCGGCCGAGCCGTATTTGCTGTAGAAGTTGAACGACAGCCGGTTGCCGTTGTCGCGGATGCGACGCACGGTCTCCTCGATATGGCCGATGCCATCCTCGGTCAGCGCATAGACGAAATTGGCCCGCGGGTCGTCGCGGTAATTGTCGAGCACCGTCTCGAACAGGCCGGTGAACTGGCGTCCGCTGGGCTTGATCGCGCGCAGCTCGTCGTCCAACTGGCCGCCGCCGAACAGGGTCAGCATCACCGTCACATCTTCGAACCCCTCCCACGGCAGGCGCCGCAGGCCGTTCGACGACACGGTGACATAGCGGATATGCTTCACGAACAGCCGCAGCCGGTCTGGAAACAGGGTCGGCTCGCCACCGATCACCAGCGCCGCGTTCACCCGGCGGGCCTTGGTCTCGCTCACCAGAAAGCTGTCGAGCGTCGCCAGATCCTTGACCTCGCGGGTCGCCGTGTCGTGGCCGTATTCGAAGAACCAGCAGCCTTTGCAGCGGATGTTGCAGGCATTGGTCAGGTGGTATTCCGTCACCCGCACGTTGCGGGCGTGGGTCAGGATACGGTTCAGGCGTCCGGCGAGGGCCGGATCGTCCGCCGTCAATGCCTGGATCCGCGCCACACGTTCGCGCGACCGGGCCTTTCGCAGCTCCGATTTCATCATCGTCCCCCTGGTCGCCGCTCCGCGCCAGACCGCCGCCATCGGTATGGCGGGTCGGCGCCTGCGGCCGTTATCGACCCGTTTCCCGGGTAATGTGCCGCGGGCGCCCCGTTCCGGCATCTGGCGCCGGTATCCGGCGCCGGCGTTTGGCCCGCGATCATTTTTCATTGAGGAGACGTTCACATCCCCTGCGTGCATTAGAACAACTTCAGAGATAATTTTTCAACGTGAAAAAGGAGTTAATGCTGACCTATACGCGTCAGACGACATCAACAGTGCATGAGAGTGGAAACGTTTCGCATTATGCAACAGTTTGCCGCATATGATTGAATGCGGCGGGCATCCATATCCCGGCCGGCCAATATCTTGCGCTGTCATTGAAAAAGGCGCCTGACCGCATGCTGATGCAGTCAGGCGCCTTGCGTTCGACCGGCGCGGGATCATTTGCCGCCGGCAGACCACCGAATGCGGCTCGCTGTCGGGTCATCAAACGGGCGCGCATCCCCGGGCAGTCAACCGCCACGGGTGCATCGTCCGGGTTCTGCGGTCAGCGGGGGTCGATCGGCACCAGATGCCGGGGGGTGAACACGCTCTCCATCCAGGCGGCGCGGGCCAGCAGCCCGGCTTCATCCGCCGGCCGGCCGATCACCTGCAGGCCGAAGGGCAGATCCACAGCGGCGCCGCCGCCGGCGGGGCTGACCGGCATCATCCCGGCCGGCAGCGACAGGGCGGGCGTGCCGGTGAGGGTGATGGCGAAGGTCAGCGCCAGCCACGAGACATAGGTCTCGAAGCGGTGGCCCTCGATCTCGTCCAGCGAGCGGATGACATGCGGGAAGGGCGGCGTCAGCACGGTCGGGGTCAGCACCAGATCGACATCGGCCAGGGTGCGCAGCAGGCCATGGGTCATGGCGGCGCGGTCGCGCTCACCACGCCCCAGCACGGCGGCGGTCAAGCCCAGCCCGTGTTCGATGTTCCACACCAGATCGGGCTTCAGCCGCGCGCGATGGCGCGCCAGCAGCTCTTCATGGATGGTCGCCATCAATCCGGCGCGCAGGGCCTTGAAGCTGCTCTCGGCCGCCGAGAAATCGGTATCGAGGGCCACGATCTCCACGCCCTCGGCGGCCAGACGGTCCACAGCGCGGGCGAAAGCGTCGCGCACCGCGGCGGCCACCGGCACGATCCCCAGATCGACCGACACCGCCACGCGGCGCGGCCGCATCGGGCTGGTCGCCGCCGCCTCGAAGGCGCCCGGCTCCGCTTCCCGCGACAGCGGGTCGCCCGGATACAGCCCGGCCATGGCATCCAGCATCAGCCCCAGATCGGCGACGTTGCGCGCCATCGGCCCGTCGACATCCAGGGTGGAGAAGGCGGCGGTGGAGGGGCCGCGCGGCACCCGCCCCGGCGTCGGGCGCAGGCCGACCACGCCGGTGAAGGCGGCGGGGATCCGCAACGAGCCGCCCAGATCCGAGCCCTGGGCCATCCAGGCGCAGCCGGTCGCCAGCGCCACCGCCGAGCCGCCCGACGAGCCGCCGGGGGTGTAATCGGTGTGCCAGGGGTTGCGGGTGGTGCCGAAGACCTCGTTGAAGGTTTGCGCGCCGGCGCCGAATTCCGGGGTGTTGGTCTTGGCATAGACGATGCCGCCCCGGTTCTGAAGCTGCGCCACCACTGCGTCGGACACCTCCGGCACGTGATCGGCGAAGACCGGCGAGCCATAGGTGGTGCGGATGCCGGCCGTGGCGGTCAGATCCTTGATCGCCACCGGCAGACCATGCAGCCGGCCGGGCTGGCGGCGGCGGTCGGTGGTCGGCATCCAGTGGCGGGCCTCGGCGCGGGCCTGATCGAAGGCGCGGGTCACCACCGCGTTCACGGCGCCATCCACCGCGTCGATGCGCCGTTCCAGCGCATCCAGCAGGTCACCCGGCGTCACATCGCCACGCGCCAGCCGCGCCACCAGATCGCGGGCGGTGGCCTTGATCAACTCATCCATCGGACGTTTCCTCGAACGGTATGGGGCCGTGGCGGTCTTCTGCGCGCAAGACCTGATGCGCGGGACGCCATCGGCGGTCTGGTGTCGGCGGTCTGGTGCGGTCTGGTGCTCAGGCCAGCCTGGTTTCGATGCCGAGGCCCCCTTTCAGGGTCAGCGTCACCGGGGTGCGCTCGGCGATGTCGGCCAGGCGCGCGCGCTGGTCGTCGGACAGCGCGCCCTCAAGCGTCAGCACCCGGTCGATGCGGGCCACGTCGTCGACGCGGTGGAAATGCAGCGCGACATGGGCGGCGGCGAGCGGCCATTGCTTGCGCTCGGCATACATCTTCAGGGTGATGGCGGTGCAGGCGCCAAGGCTTGCCAGCAGCAGATCATAGGGCGCGGGGCCCGTGTTGCCGCCGCCCAGCGCCGCCGGCTCGTCGGCGGTCAGGCTGTGATCGCCTGAGCGGACCGAAACCGCATAGCGGGCCTCACCGATGCTGACCTCTGCCCTCGACATGATGGGACATCTCCTGCTGCGACCAAACGACGGGGGAACGGGTCAGGACGGGGGAACGGGTCAGGACGCGAAATCGGGCTCGCTGCGCGCCAGGATGCGCTTCACGCTCTCCAGATGCAGCCGGGCGCTTTCGGCGTCGCCGTCGCGCATCTGCCGGGCGGTGACCCGCGCCACGGCCTCCGGCACCGGCAGCAGCGGCCGGCCGGTCGACAGCGCGCGGATCTGCACCTCGGCGGCGCGCTCCAGGTAATACAGATCGTCCCAGGCCTCGGCGATGCTGGGGCCGGTGACCATCACGCCATGATTGCGCATGAACAGGATATCGGCATCGCCCATGGCGGCGGCGATGCGGTCGCCCTCGTCCGCGTCCAGCGCCAGACCGTTATAGACCGGGTCCACCGCCACGCGGCCCAGGAATTTCAACGCGGTCTGCCCGGCATGAGACAGCGGTTCGCCCTCGATCATGGTCAGCGCGGTGGCATTGGGCATGTGGGTGTGGAAGGCGGCGGCGGCGCCGGGCTTGCTCAGATGCAGCCGGGCGTGGATATAGAACGCCGACGCCTCGGGCGTGCCCTCGCCCCGGATGACATTGCCGTCGAAATCGCAGACCAGCAGGCTGGACGCGGTGACCTCGGCGAAGGCCAGCCCATAGGGGTTGACCAGAAACAGATCGTCGCGCCCCGGCACCAGGGCCGAGAAGTGATTGCAGATCCCCTCGGCGAAGCCAAGCCGCGCCGCCATCCGCAGACAGGCGGCCATATCCACCCGCGCCCGCGCCAGCGCCGCCTCGTCGATCGGGCTGTTCAGACGCAGGGGTGCGGCGGCACCGGGCTGGCGGATCAGTTCATGGGCCATGGGTCGGGCTCCGCGGATCAGGGACGACGGGATCGGATTGGGCGGTCAGACGTGGCGAGCAGGGTCGGACAGGGTGGACAGGCTCACGATGCCCGCTTCAGGGCATCGGCGGCGACATCGGAAATCCGCTGCACCATGGCATAGAAGCCGTTGCGGCGATTGGGGCTCAGATGCTTGTCCAGACCGATGCGGGTGAAGATGTCGTTGATGTCGGTGGCGACGATCCGGTCGGCGGTCTCGCCCGAATAGGCGGTCATCAGCACGGCGATCAACCCGCGCACGATCTGGCTGTCGCTGTCGGCCCGATAGCGCACCACCGGCGGCGCCCCGGGCTCGACCGCACTCACCAGCCAGACCTGGCTCATGCAGCCCTCGATCTTGCTCTCGGGCGTGCGGTCTTCCTCGGGCAGCGGATCCAGCTTGCGGCCCAGATCGATCAGATAGGCATAGCGTTCCTCCCAGTCGTCGAACAGAGAGAAATTCTCGATCAGCTCTTCCGTCGCGGCATTGGCCATCGGGCGCGGGTCTCCGGCGCGGGTACGGGTGATTGCGGTTGAGGCCAAGATATCGACCCGGAGGGGGAGAGTGCAAGGTGGGGGTGGGGATGGGGGGGGTGCAGGCCGGTTAGATAGGTAACAGTTCAGCCCGCCGACATGGGTAACAGGTGCGCAAGATGGTCGCGGAGGTGCGACCATGGCGTGGCAAGAGACCTGTGTGATGGATGAGCGGTTGTGTTTCGTGTCGACCTGCCTTGAGGGCGGCGACAGCATCTCGGAGTTGTGCCGTGTGTTCGGCATCAGCCGGAAGACGGGGCATAAGTGGCTGGGTCACTATTGCCGTGATGGGGCGCGCGGCCTCCGGATCTGTGCTGGCCGGCGGCGAACACGATCGGGGGCATTCTTGTCGAGGCCGGGCTGAGCCGGGCGCGCAAGAGATGTCGCCGCATCGGGCCGCAAAGCTACCCGTTCCAGAGCTGCCGGGCGCCGAACGACGTCTGGTGCATGGACTTCAAAGGCTGGTTCCTGACCGGCGACGGGATCCAGGTAGATCCTCTGACGGTGACGGATGCCGAGAGCCGATACCTGATCCGGTGTGAGGCGGTCGGTCGTCCGGATCTGGCGCATGTGTGGCCGGTTCTGGAAAGCGCATTTTATGAATTCGGTCTACCGACGGCGATCCGCTCGGACAATGGAGCACCGTTTGCAGGGCGGGGTGCGGGAGGCCTGTCCCGTCTGGCGGTACGGCTGATCAAGGCCGGTATCCGGCCGGAGCGGATCGAGCCCGGCAAGCCGCAACAGAACGGGCGACATGAGCGGATGCACCTGACCCTTCAGGAAGAAACGGCCTTGCCGCCGGCCCGGAGCCTGAAGGAGCAGATGCAGCGGTTCCGGGATTTCCGCCAGAGCGTCAACCACGAGCGACCGCATGAAGCGCTGGATTATGAGGTGCCCGCCGCGCGCTACCAGCCATCGCCACGGCGTTTCGACGGCCGGCTCCGGTCGCCAGACTACCCAAATGACGCCGAGATCCGGAGAGTGCGCAGGACGGGAGAGATCAAATGGCGAAACCGAAGCCTGTTTCTGACCGAGGTGCTATCAGGCGAACCGGTCTGCCTGTTCGTGATAGGCCCGGATAGGTGGCTGATGAAATACACGGGCCCGTGGCGCTAGGCACGCTCAGGGGGAAGCCGGCTAAAGTTTGACGCGGGATCGCGATCCCGCACCAAACGAAGGCCGAAACCGAGCTGTCACCTATGTCGCAAGCCGGAAGCGTTATCCGTCTTTCCGGTTGCTTAGGCGCAGGCTCTACCCGCTCTATCAGCACCTTAGATCTCTTAATTTGGTTGATTTAATGGGAATCTATGCTGTTGATATTGGCAATCATGTGCTCATAGAATGATATACACACCTTCTGCCTTAAAGCACCTGCATCAGGCAACCAATTTGGGTAACAGAATGTCAAGAACCTTCGAATTGTTTCATCTGTCGCTGATGCAGCGTGCTCAACCGGATCTATTTGGAGATGGACCACAAAATCGTGAAGATTGGCTGTCCTCTGTATTAAAAGAGAAAATTGTGTTTACGGGAAGGGCTACAGAATATCATTGGATACCAGAGACTTGCAGTAAAATTATAATCGGAATCATTGTAAAAGAAGTAAGTCATTCATTTCATTTGCCGCCCGAGGAAGGTGGGACAGAAAAAAGAGACACTGAATGGCAAGGCGCGAGAGTTATTATTGATCATGCGAATCATCAAGATGGTCAAAGACTTGCTTTTGAATTTGATACAAGGATAGGAAAGCCGTCTCCATTGTTAAAATATCTTTTTGAATATTTAAATTCAAAACCCAATCATCCATATATTGTGGACGCCAAGCCGATATTTGATGCTTCAACCTTCTGGGATTTCGCCGGCCAGAATGGGAATTGCCTTAGAAGAGTGACTTTTGATTTCGTTGCTCCCAATATGTGGGACACGACTAAATCTCTCGATCAAGAACTAAAAAGAGCCCGAGATGACACAAATGCACAGAATATTCGAGTCGGATTCTATAGCCCTGACGGTATCAGCACGGAAAGTGATAGAATTAAGCAGGGAGTTGAATATAGTGAAAAGGGAGGTGGTGAAATTGAAGCTTTAGCAATGAGCGGATTGCGCTACAAATCTAAGGATAAGACGAAAAAAACAAAAATCGATATACAGATTCCAAATGATAATACGGAAGAAACTAGACTCTCTTGGCTGAGAGAAGCAGGAAAGATTCTTGGATTTGGATAGAAATATTGCATATTTGGCTATTTTTATTCTAAATTGTGGATTTTTATCCATCGCTATCGTGCACCCCTATTGGCTGAGTGATGAAGGCAATGTATTTTTTAGAAATTTCGTGAATCATGAGATATTAGCGTTTTTAGGGTTTGTGGTTACGATCAGCTTAGCTTCATCCTACAATCTTCTGGTTGAATTAGATAAATATGAAAATGATCGTCGAGACAGATTTTTCAAGACACGCTTAAGCTTGAAAAGAACATGTTATACATTAATAATTATATTAGGTGTCTCACTATTCTTAGTGGCAATTAAATCTTTGGCAAATTTCGAATTAATAATATTTGGCTTTAAAATTTCAAGTTCTATCGCTTTTAATATTATAGCCGCTAATATTATGTTTGTTGCCCTCAATTGCGTGCTTGATATGACCAGATCTGCTTTCAGAATTTGGTCGGAGCCTCTCACGCCCGAAATCAAAAGTAATACAAACTCTATAATTATTCCGCTAATGGATGGCGAAGAGTGCATCAAACATCTCTTTGGAACAAAAATAAAGAACTTTGACGATAAACGTGTAAGTGAATTAATTAGACTTGCCCCTTATGACAAGAAAATAAAATATTCCTTAGAATTTATGGGAATAATTGTCGAAAATAAAGATGATGAGACCTGCATACTCATTGCAGATGGGCATCATATTATCGATAATATTTTCGTGGAAACATGCTGGGATCAAACTTGGATTTTTGCTGCAAGGACGATAGAAGGAGTCGACTATTTTTCAGCAGAACGAAATTTCGGCAATAAAAAATATATGTACGTTAAAATAGGAATTATACATCTATCTAAAATTTAACGAGCTAAACACCCCTACTCATACCAAAGAATACACACAGACCTGTATCCAGTACCTCAACATCAACTAATGTGAGTACCTCGAAAATCCGTCGCACTATCCTGTGTTCTCACAATTCCCTCAGTACGAATGCCGAGAGAGACACTGAATGGGCAGGCAACCGAGGCGACGATAAAGACCGGGATCGTTAGCCTCGCGCCTATTTTCACCGCCTGATCTGGCTCGACAGACAAGCTTCACCAGCATAATGCCATTCAGCATGCTTCGTAAGAAAAACTGGGCTGCCAATCTCAGAAAATAGCGGATTTCAGGCACCCATGCATTCTTGGCAATCTCTCGCGACTCAAAGGTGGGCTATGGAGAGGTTCCGCCTGACTCCCAAAGTATCGCCCCTTATGCCCCCATAAGTTGCTTTTATTTCGATTTTATCCTCGCCCTTAACAGCTAAAATCAACCCTGAAGCTGATCGCCGCAGTCAGCTTCAGGGCCTGAGAAACCCTTCACATGCGGTGAGCTGGCTGCGTTTGTGGCTGGCGACTGCTTGCGGCCGGGGGCCCGGACGATGTCCAAGGGCGTGTGCCTGAAAAGTTCGGGGGTCGACGCGCATGGTCGGCTGAACTACCCCCGGTCGGAGCCTTGTATTCTCGAGGCTGTGCCAAACCACGTCCAGAGCGCGCCGCCGCTATACGGCATGGCGCGGTGGTTCATTTGAGATACGGACTGCGGGTTCATTGGGTCGGCCACATCCTGGCGGCGATAATTGAGATGAGCGGCAGAGTAACAGTTGCAATCGACAGGATTATCCCTCGCCGCTGCCGCGCATAGCGTGGTTTTCCTTTCCCTCAATCTGTCGTCATGGCATCGTCGCGCCGGGAGCCGGAGGACGCAGCCGGTTTCTGGGGCCTGAGAAACCCCTTCACATGCGGTCAGCCGAACTGAAATCGGTTAACTTGGCTCTTGCGGCCGGGGGCTCGGACGTATGTCCAAGGTTCCGCCTAAAGGTCCGAGGGCCGCTCATGTGACGGTTTTCTCAACCCCGGCCACCAAGCCAAAAGCTCAAGCGCATATCACGGCGGGCGCGCCGTTCTGCGCTTCAGTTGGTGGACCGGATGAGACGGAAAGGAGCGGCATGCGCCGCCGCCCTGGCGGTGGCGTTGCTGTCGTGCCCTGCTCTCGCCCGGGAACTGACCGGCGCGGCGCGGGTGATCGATGGCGACACGCTGGAGATCGCCGGGGAGCGGGTCCGGCTGTATGGCATAGATGCCCAGGAAGCCGCGCAGAGCTGCACCGGCGCCGATGGCCGGGTCTGGCCCTGCGGGGCGGCCGCGGGCGAGGCCTTGCGGGCGTTGACCCAGGGCCGCGAGGTGATCTGCGTCGTCACCGGGCGCGACCGGTACAAGCGGTTTCTGGCGCTGTGCCATGCCGGCGGCGAGGATCTGGGCGCGCGGCTGGTGCGCGACGGCATGGCCGTGGCCTATCGGCGCTATTCACGCATCTATGCAGCCCTGGAAGCCGAGGCCCATGACGCCGGGCGCGGCATCTGGGCCGGGCGGTTCGAGATGCCGGAGCTGTGGCGACATCGCGGCCGGCAGTGATGCGCCTTGCGCCGCGCGGCCGCGGTGCAAGGCGGATCTCACACCCGGCATTGCGCCATGATCATCAGATCACCGGGCATCAGATCACCGGGCGGCAGATCATCGGGCCGATCGGCGTTCCCGCGCGTCGGCCTCATCCAGCCGGTCCAGAATGTCGAGCGCGCCTTGCCGGTCGGCGTCGGCTGCCGCCGCGCGGAAGCGGATCTCGGCATCATGGGCGGCCAGGGCGGTGGTGCCCAGTTCCTCCATCAGCTTGTTGAGGCTGACACCGCGCGACGCCGCCAGTTGCTTCAGGCGCTGCGCCGTGTCGTCGGGCAGGCGGATGGTCAAGGTGCTCATGTCATCTGCTCCAGGCATTGCGACGGGGTCAGAACCAGAAGATCGTTCCAACGCAGTTCGCCGCCGCGCACGTCCCTGACATTGTGGGTGACGATCGCCCGCGCGGCTCCGGCGATCGCCAGTTCGATCAGGTGGTTGTCGCCTTCGTCCCGCAAGTTGGGGCGCCAACCGTAATAGATCTTGATCCACTGACCGGCGGCAGCAAGGGCCGCCAGCACCTGGCCGCGTTCCTCCGCCGTCGTCTGATCGGTCCACACCGGCCGCGCCAGCAGATCCTCGTATTCCAGCCACAGGGCATTGGAGAACAGCGGCCGATAGCCACCCTCCAGGCAGCGCCGCAACACCTGACGCGAGGCTCCGCCCCCGGAACGCAGAGCGGAAACGAAAACATTGGTGTCGATGACCAGTGGAATCATGATGACAGCATATGTGCTGTCACTAGCGACCTCAAGAGCGATGTCGTCCACCCCTCGACCGCCGGATTGGCGCGAGCGCCGGGCCAGAGGCAACGCTCGCCGCAGCTTTCCCCTGCGGATTGCGGACAAGGTCGGACACGATATTGGTGTCCAGAAGGTGCAGATCAGCCATTCAGAGGTCGATATCGTCGAGCGGAGGCAGACCGTCATCCACGTCCGGAAAGGTGTCATCGATCGGGTCCAGCGTCGCCAGAAGCGCAAGCAGTCCCGGTCTGGCAACGGGTTCGATGACCAGCCGCTCACCCTCGCGGTGGATGATCACCTCGTCACCCGGCAATTCGAAGCCCTGCGGGATCCGCACCGCCTGATCGGGCCCGGCCCGGAACAACCTGGCATGACGCATATCCATCTTCGCCATCCTCGCCTCCTCCTGCACCTGCCGCCGGCCGGTCGAGGGCCGCCGGAGGGTTCCGGTGCGCGGGTTTCAACCGCGCCGCCCGCCGATTATGACGGCCGATCCGAGCGAAGTCCCTGGAAAATCGCGGCTGGACGGGTTACCTATCGCCGCTTGAGATGCCTTGTTGTTCCCGTCCATCCGAACCCGTTCGAGCGCATGACCGACATCACCGACATCGGCGCCGAGATTGCGCGGCGCCGCACCTTCGCGATCATCTCGCATCCCGACGCCGGCAAGACCACGCTGACCGAGAAGCTGCTGCTGTTTTCGGGTGCCATTCAGATGGCCGGTGCCGTGAAGGCGCGCGGTGAGCAGCGGCGCGCGCGGTCGGACTGGCTGAAGGTGGAGCGGGAGCGCGGGATTTCGGTCTCGGCCTCGGTGATGAGCTTCGAGTATGGCGACTGCGCCTTCAACCTGCTCGACACGCCCGGCCATGAGGATTTCTCGGAAGACACCTATCGCACGCTGACCGCCGTCGACAGCGCGATCATGGTCATCGACGCCGCCAAGGGCATCGAGGAACAGACCCGCAAGCTGTTCGAGGTCTGCCGTCTGCGCGACGTGCCGATCATCACCTTCGTCAACAAGATGGACCGCGAGGCCCGCGACCCGCTGGAGCTGATCGACGAGATCGAACAGACCCTGGCGCTGGATGTCGCGCCGGTGTCGTGGCCGATCGGCATGGGCCGCACCTTCCGTGGCTGCTATGACCTGGTCGACGACCGCATGGTGCTGATGGATCGCGGCGACCGGTCGAGCATCAACGATGTCTCCTTCGCGGTCTCGGGCCTCGACGACCCGACCATCGGCGACCATCTGCCGCGCGACCAGTGGGAAGAGCTGAAGGATCAGGTCGCCATGGTCCGCGAACTGTGCCCGGCCTTCGACCTGAATGCCTATCGCGAGGGCCATCTGACGCCGGTGTTCTTCGGCAGCGCGCTGAACAATTTCGGCGTGCGCGAGCTTCTGGAAGGTGTGGCCCGGCTGGCACCGCCGCCGCGCCCCCAGCCCGCCACCCCGCGCGACGTGGAGCCGACCGAGGACAAGGTGACCGGCTTCGTGTTCAAGATTCAGGCGAATATGGACCTGAAGCACCGCGACCGCATCGCCTTCGTGCGGCTGTGCTCGGGCCATTTCAAGCGCGGCATGCGCCTGTTGCCGGTGGGCTCGGCCAAGGCCGTGAATGTGAGCGCCCCGGTCATGTTCATGGCCCAGGATCGCGAGATCGCCGACGAGGCGGTGGCCGGCGACATCATCGGCATCCCCAATCACGGCACCCTGCGCATCGGCGACAGCCTGACCGAGGGCGAGGAACTCCACTTCACCGGCATTCCGTCCTTCGCGCCGGAAATGCTGCGCCGCATCCGCCCGGACGATCCGATGAAGGCCAAGCATCTGGGCCGCGCCCTGGAGCAATTGGCCGAGGAAGGCGTCGCCGCCGTGCTCAAGCCCCGGATCTCGACCTATTTCGTGGTCGGCGTGGTCGGTGCCTTGCAGTTCGAGGTGCTGGCCGACCGCATCCGCACCGAATACGGCATCCCGGTGATGTATGAGACGGTCGAGGCCTATGCGGCGCGCTGGGTGTCGGGCGATCCGGCCGAGATGAAGCGGTTTTCCGACACCAACGGCTCGTCGCTGTCTGATGACCACACCGGCCGGCCGGTGTTCCTGGCCCGCAATGCCTGGCACCTGACCCGCACCGCCGAAGACTGGCCGAAGCTCAAATTCGACAAGGTCAAGAATCAGGTCAACTGAGCCGGGGCCGGCTGAAGCGGGGCCAACTGAGCCGGAACTATCCGGCGCCGGCGGCGTCGCAATCCGGGGGCAGCGCCGCCAGCACCGCCTCGACCCGCGCCTGCGGATCGATCAGGCCCGATGGCATGCGCAGCACCGCCATGTCGGGCGCGAAACGGTCGAGCAGACCTTCGATCAGGATCTGGTATTTCAGTTGCAGCCAGGGGTTGGGCGAGCGCACGCCATCCTCGACGAAGGGTATGGCGCCCGAGGGCAGCACCACCACCAGATCCAGCGGCGCCATCCGTGCCACCGCATCATCGGCCAGGGCATCGGTGGCGGCGGTATCGCCGGCAAAGCCGTAATGCAGCCAGAAGGCCAGGGTGTCGAGCGGCGAGCGGTCGGTGATCACCCCGCCGGCGGCGGCCAACGCCTGATCGCGTTCGGCGACATGCTGGTCATACAGGGTGCGGACCAGGGCGCGGAACTCGTCCCAGCCCAGGCTGTGCAGGTCCAGCCCGCCTTCGATACGGGCGCGCATATGTTCCGGCACCACCGGCAGCCCCAGATGCCGGCCCAGCGCCTCGACCAATGTGGTCTTGCCGGTGCCGGCACTGCCGGTGATGGCGATACGGGGGCGGCGGCCGGGGACATCGGCGGCTGGTTGATCGGGCATGGGGGCGGGCTCCGCACAAGGCATCATGGCGGGCCGATCGACCCGCCATGACAGCCTAGCACGAAGCCCCCCACCCGTCAGGCCCACGCCCGATCAGGCCAACTCCCGGTCAGCACCACGCCCGATCAGGCGACGCGATCGCCCTTCTTGGCCTTCACCGCCCGGCTGTCGACGCCCGGCAGCATGTTGGCGGGGTCGCGGGTCACCACCACGTCCAGCACCGTCGGCCGGCCGCGTTCGGCCATCGCCTTGGCCAGCGCCGCCGGCAGGTCGTCGGGGTTCTCGACCCGGATGCCCTGGGCGCCCATGGTCTCGGCGATCTTCGCGTAATTCATCTCGCGCAGATCGCTCGACTGATAATTGCCGGTGCCATACATCAGGTGCTGCAACGCCTTCACATAGCCCGAGGCGGCGTTGTTGACGATGATCAGCGTGAAGGCCAGATCCATGCGCAGGGCGGTTTCAAGCTCGCCCAGCGTCATGTTGAAGCCGCCATCCCCCGTCAGCGCCATCACCGGCCGGCCGGGTGCCGCCAGCGCGCAGCCCATCGCCCCCGGCAGGCCATAGCCGATCGAGGCGAAACCGCGATCGGGCACGAAACCGCGCCCGGCGCGCTTGGTGTCGAACAGCAGCCCGCCCCAATGGGCGGCGAAGCCACCATCGGCAACCAGCAGCCCGTCTTCGGGCAGCGCCTTGGTCACCTCGGTCATCAGCCGGGCCATGGTGATCGGGCGCTCGTCGGAGGCAAGCTTGGGGGCCACCTCCTCACGCCATTTGGCCATGCGCGCGACGACCTCGTCGCCATAGGCCTTGCGGGCCACGCGGGCCGCGTCCGCACCCGGTGCCAGCGCCTCGTCCAGCGCCTGCAGGCCTTCCAGCGCATCGCCCCACAGCCGCACCGTCGCCGGATAGCAGCGGTCGAATTCCTCGGCCACGATATCCAGATGGATCACGGTCTTGCCCGCCGGCGGCACCGAATAGCGCTTGGTGGCGATTTCACCCAGCTTGCAGCCGATGACGAAGATCACGTCGGCACGCTCGATCACATCATTGGCGATGCGGGTATAGCGGCCGAAAATGCCCAGCGACAGCGGATGGGTGCAGGCGATGGCGCCCTTGCCCGACAGGGTGTGGGCCACCGGAATGCCATGGGTTTCGGCGAAGGCCTGCAAGGCCGGCGCCGCCTGCGACAGATGCACGCCGCCACCGGCCAGGATCACCGGACGCTCGGCCTTGGCGAGCAGATCCACCGCCCGCGCCAGATCGGCCGAGGCTGGCCGGCAGCGCAGCGAGGGGGCGGCTTCCGATGCCGGATCGGCATAGAAGTCGGATGCGGCGAAGACGATCTCGTCATGGGCCACGTCTTCCGGCACATCGAGCAGCACCGGACCGGGGCGGCCGGAGGTGGCGACCGCAAAGGCGCGCCGCACCAGTTCGGGGATGCGGGCGGTGCGCTCCACCCGGATCACTTCCTTGACCACCGGCCGCAGAATGTCGAGCTGCCGGGTTTCCTGGGTCATGTTCTTCCAGGAATGGTCGCGATGGGTGTCGCCGACGATGGCAACCACCGGCACGCCGGCATTGTAGCTCTCGACCAGCGCCGTCACCAGATTGGTGGCGCCTGGCCCAAGGGTTGCGTCGCAGACGCCGACCCGGCCGGTCACCCGGGCATAGGCGTCGGCTGCGAAGGCGCCGCAGCGCTCGTCATTGATCAAGGCATGGCGCAGGCCCAGCCGGCGGCAGGCATCATAGAACGGCAGCAACTGAAAGCCGCCCATGCCGAACAGCGGGCCGATACCATGGGCCAGAAGCATGCGGGCAAGTGCCTCGCCGCCGGTGATCGGACCGTCCGGCAGTGCATTGGCACCGGGGGACATGCCATCTTCGCGCGTGGTCATGATAGGATATTCCTCTTATGCGTTCGCTCGACGGCGGAACTTGGCAAGCCGGCCCCGGTCCCGCCTCCCCGGGCGGCAAACGGCCGTCGGGGAGGCGGGTGTGATGGAAGGCGCGGCGGATCAGGTCGGGTCAGGTCGGCTCAGGGGCGCGCGTATCAGACGACATAGCCCAGAGCCTTGGGCAGCCAGAGGGCGATATCGGGCACGGCCATCATCAGGCCCAGCAGCACCACCATCGACAGCACCATCCAGATCACCCAGGGCACGGTGGATTCGATCGGCACCTTGGCGATCCGGGCGGTGACGATCAGATTGACCGCGACCGGCGGCGTGAACTGACCGATGGCGATGTTCAGCGCCATCAGCACGCCCAGCCAGGTGAGGTTCCAGTCATAGGTCTGGGCCACCGGAATGATCAGCGGCAGGGTGATCAGATAGATCGACACCCCGTCGAGCACCATGCCGGCGAACAGCAGGATCAGCATGATCGCGGCCAGGATCACCCAACCATTGTCGGTGATCGACAGCAGCGCGTTGGCGGCGCTGTCGAATGCCCCCAGCGTGCCGCCGGCCCAGGCGAAGATACCGGCCAGCGCGATGATCAGCATGATCACGGCCGAGGTTTCGGCGCTTTCGGCCATGGCCTTGTAGATGTCGCGGAAGCTGAGTTCCCGATACACGAACAGGCCGATGAAGATGCCGTAGAACACGGCCACGACCGCGGTTTCGGTGGGGGTGAACAGGCCCGAGCGCAAGCCGCCCAGAATGATCACCGGCGCCATCAGCCCCGGCAGAGCCTGGACGAAGATGTCCATGAACCGCCGCTTCGGGCCGACATCGCCGACTTCCGTGGCGCCGAAACCATGCTTGCGCGAGATGATCAGGGTGGGGATGGCGATGAAGATGCCCGCCAGCAGGCCCGGCGTCAGCCCGGCCGCGAACAGCGCCCGGATATCGGTGCCCGGCACCATCACGCCATAGACGATCAGCGCGATCGAGGGCGGAATGAGGATGGCGGTGGAGGCCGCCGCCGCGATGACGCTGGCCGAAAAGGCGTTGGGATAGCCGGCGCGGCGCATGCTGGGGATCATCACCGTCGCGACCGCGGCCGCATCGGCGGGGCCGGAGCCGGCCATGCCGCCCATGATCATGCAGACCACGATGGCGACCACCGCCAGCCCGCCACGACGCGGGCCGACGAAATAGGCGGCGAATTCGACCAGACGGCGCGCGACGCCCGAGCGTTCGAAGATGACGCCGGTCAGCACGAACAGCGGGATCGCGATCAGCGGGTATTTCGCGATGCTGTTATAGGTGTTGGTGCCGACGGTGCCCAGCGCGTACTGGTCGAGCCCGGTGAGGATACCGGCGACACCCGACAGGCCAAGGGCGACCGCGATCGGCGTGCCCAGCAGCAGCAGCAGCAGAAAGGCGCCGATCAGGATGATATTGGCCGACAGCATCATGCGCTGGTCCCCCGCTTGGCACCTGTCGGATCGGCGGCATCACCCGGCAGAACGTCGTCGCCGGTGGCCGGATCGGTCAGCATCGCATCCGCCCTGTGGGCGCGCCATTCGCGCCGCGCACGGCCGATGACCCGGGCGATGATCGCCAGCGAGATCAGCGGCAGCCACACGGTATAGATCCAGCTTGGATAGCCGAGCGCCGGCGAGGTTTCGCCGAATTCCCACTCATCCAATGTCAGCTTGGCGCCATACCAGGCAACCAGCGCGAACATGATCAGGGTCAGGGCATGGGTCAGCATCATCACCGAGATGCGGGCGGCGCGCGGCAGACGGTCGACGATGGCGGTGATGCGGATATGGCCGCCACGGGTAAAGGCCAGGGAAGCGCCGATCATGGTCATGAAGACCAGAAGGAAGATCGAGATTTCCTCGGTGGCGGCGAATGAGGCATTGGTGGCATAGCGCACCACCACATTGCCGAAGCTGATCACGCAGATGCCGGCCATCGCGGCAGCGGCCAGAACCTCTTCCACACGGCCACTGACGGCCGGGCGGTCGACGTCGCGGACGGCTTCGGGCTCGTCATCTTGCACGGGGCTGGAGGCCACGGCGATCGTTCCCCGATTGTTGAAGGACAAGGCGCGCGGCGCCGCCGGAACGGCGCCGCGCCGGGGTGGCGATCCGCTTACTGCTTGCGGTTGGCCACCGACTCCTCGGCCGTCTTCACCAGATCGGGGCCGATCTCCTTGGCCCACTTCTCATAGACGCCGCGGGTGGCGTCGACAAAGGCCTGACGCTCGGCATCCGACAGACGGGTGACGGTGACCCCCATGCCCTCGATGTCCTTCAGGGTCGCGTCGTCCTGCTCGGTGATCCCCTTGCGGGCGACCTGGACACCATAGACGCCGGCATCCACGGCGGCCTTGCGCAGCAGATCCTGATCCTCAGGCGTGAACGTGTCCCAGACCCGCTTGCTGACGCCGAAGATCAGCGGATCGGCGACATAGCCCCACAGCGTCACATGCTTCTGGCCGACATTCTGAAGCTTGGCGACGGTGAAGATGCTGAGCGGGTTTTCCTGGCCGTCGACGGCACCGGTCGCCAGCGCCGGCTGGGCATCGGCCCAGCTCATCTGGGTGGGATTGGCGCCAAGCGCGGTGAAGGTGTCGAGATAGAGCGGCGAGCCGACCACGCGGATCTTCAGGCCGTTCAGATCGGCCGGGGTCTTCACGTCGAGCTTGGAATTGGTCAACTCGCGGAAGCCGTTCTCGGCCCAGCCCAGCGGCACCACGCCGCGCTTCTCGATGATCGAGAACAGTTCCTTGCCGACCGGGCCCTGGGTCAGCGCGTCGAGCGCCGCGTAATCGGGCATCAGGAACGGCATCGAGAAGATGTTCAGTTCCTTGACCTGCGGCGACCAGTTGATGGTGGAGCCGACCGCCATGTCGATGATGCCCTGGCGCATCGCGGCGAATTCCTTGGTCTGGTCGCCCGAGACCAGCTGCGCGCCGGGATACACCTTCATGTTGATGCGGCCATCCGACCGCTCACGCACCAGTTCCACCCACTTCTCGGCAGCCAGGCCCCATGGGAACGGCGCCGGCACCACGGTGGATACCTTGTATTCCTCCTTGTAGTCCGCGGCCTGCGCGGACAGGGCGGTGACCATCAGGGCCGCGGCGGCAACAGCGCCGGCGGCCGTCTTGAAGACACGCATCATCATCGGTTCGTTTCCTCCCTCGGGGTCTTTTATCGCAGCCGGCCCGGCCAGGATCCCATCCGGCCCGCCGGCAACGGGTTCATTCTTGGCGTTCTTTGCGCCTTTGGGAAACACGCAACATCGACGCGGATTGCGTTTTCCAGCAAAGCCGCCACCGCAACCGGTGGCGGCCCCCATCATCAGGCGGCGCCCAGCGCCACCTTGACCGCCCGGCAGACATCGCCGGCGGTGATCTTCAACTGGTCTTCCATCGGCGGCGCATAGGGCACAGGCGCCCGCGGCGCGCCAAGCCGGCGCACCGGGCCGTCGAGGCGGTGGTGCAGCTCCTCGGCGATGGTGGCGGCGATCTCGGCACCGAAGCCGCCAGCCTGCACCGCTTCATGCATCACCAGCGCGCGCCGGGTGCGCGACACGCTGTCCAGCACCAGCTCCCGGTCCCATGGCCACAGCGTGCGCAGGTCGATGACCTCGATGTCGATCCCCTCGACACCCATGGCCGCCGCCGCGTCCAGCGCGGTCCACACCGCCGCCGACCAGGTGACGATGGTGATGGCGCTGCCCTTGCGGCGCACGACACCACGGCCGAATTCGGCCGGCGCATCGGTTTCGGCCGCAGGCCCCTTCAGCGCCCACAGGTTCTTGTGCTCCATATGCACGACCGGGTCGTCGGACCGGATCGCGGCCTTCAGCAGCGCGTAGTTGTCGGCCGGGGTCGCCGGCACGGTCACCACCAGCCCTGGAATATGGGCGTACCAGGCTTCCAGCGACTGCGAATGCTGGGCGGCCGACGACCGCCACATGCCGATCGGCTCGCGCACCACCAGCGGCACGCGGGTCTGGCCGCCGAACATATAGCGGGCCTTGGCCGCCTGATTGACCAGTTCGTCGACGGCACAGAGCGCGAAATCGGAGAACCGCATCTCGACCACCGGCCGGGTGCCGTTCATCGCGGCGCCGACGGCGGCGCCCATGATGGTCGCTTCCGAAATCGGGGTGTCGACGATGCGGTTGGCGCCGAAGCGCGCCTGCAGGCCGTCATACTGCTTGAACACGCCGCCGCGGCCCAGATCCTCGCCCAGCGCCCAGACCAGCGGGTCACGGTCCATTTCCTCGGCGAGCGCCAGCCGGCCGGCTTCGAGATAGGTGATGTCGGCCATGGGGGTCAGCCTTCCCGGGTCCAGAAGCGTGTGGGGGCGCCGGCATCCTGCACATCGTCGAAGGCGAGCGCGGCGGGGGCGAAGGGGGCGGCCTCGGCATCATCGAGCGCGCGGGTCATCTCGTCGGCGGCAGCCTGTTCCAGCGCATCGATCTCATGCGCGCCGACACCGGCCGCTTCCAGCACCGCGCGGTTGCGGCGCATGGGATCACCCTCCCAGCGGCCCTCGGCCTCGCCCGCCGGGCGATAGCCCGCAGGGTCGGAGGCGGTGTGGCCCAGCAGGCGATAGGTGCGGGCATGGATCAGAATCGGGCCGTCGCCGGCCCGCAACCGTGCCACCGCCTCACGCGCCGTCTCGTCGACCAGGGCCAGATCATTGCCGTCGATCTCGATCGCGGTCACGTCCATCGACCGCGCGCGCGCCGCGGCGCCGTCACCGGCGGTCAGTTGCGAGGTGCGGGTGGTCGCCGACCAGCCATTGTCCTCGCAGACGAACAGCACCGGCAGATTGAAAACCTTGGCCCAGTTCAGGCCTTCCATGAACGGGCCGCGATTGATCGCGCCATCGCCGAACAGGCAGACCACCACCTGATCGCCGCCCTTCAGGCGGATCGCCTGGGCGGCACCGACCGCGATCGGGATGTTCGCCGACACCACGCCATTGGCGCCGAGCATGCCGACCGAGAAATCGGCGATGTGCATCGAGCCGCCGCGACCGTTCGAGGTGCCGCCGGCCTTGCCCAGCAGTTCCAGCATCATCGCCCGGGCGTCGGCGCCCTTGGCCAGCGTATGACCATGACCGCGATGGGTGGACAGCAGCAGGTCGTCGCGACGCAACTGCGCGCACACGCCCGCCGCCACCGCTTCCTGTCCGATCGACAGATGCACCGCCCCCAGCACCGATCCCCGGGTCTGGCCGGTTTCGGCCGCCCGTTCAAAGGCGCGGATGCGGGCCATCAGCCCGTGAAGCGCCGTGAGGCGCGCAATATCGCGATTGCTCGCGGCTGCCGTTACGGCGCCGTCCTGACCGTCGGTCATGAGCGACCTTATCCTCCCTGTCCCGTGTCGGATGGGCTTGTTTCTTGGTTCGTGGCTGCCGGGATGCCCTTGGCGGGCCGCATCGCCGTGGACGGTGTGCCATTGGTCAGTGCACCCGTCCAGCCACGCCGACAGGATCACGATAGCGGGCCGCGCGAAGGCCTGTCAAATCCGGGTCCAATAACTGGACCATGATCGTCACTTTTTTTGTCGCCGCCCCCATATCAGCCCGGACAGGAATGCTGCGACAGGACAATCGGTCAGCCATACAGGTCCATTATATGGATCAATGACCATGGAGCGGCGGCGATGGTGGTCTGGCGCCGGGTCCAGATCATGGTGCCCCACGCTCGACGCGGACCGGATGGTCGGGGCATGATGCAGCCAGACAGAGCCGGGACCCGGGTCCGGTCAGGTCAGGCGCCAAGGCGCCGGCCGCCGCCACGATCCCACCGCCACCCGGCCGACAGGGAGGAGAGACAGCCCATGACCAACGCGACGATACCGCCGGCCGCGACCAGCCTTCATCCGCTCGCGCCCCCCCCGATCGTGGCCGACAGCGTCACCCGGCTGGGGCCGGAGGCCGAAGGGGCCGTGCTGGTGGCGGCAAGCCATGGCGGCGCCTATGCGGCCTATCTGGCGGCGATGTCGCGGGTGCGCGGGGTGATCCTGAACGATGCCGGCATCGGGCTGGACCGCGCCGGCCTCGCCGGACTGGATCTGGCCCAGAAAATCGGGCTGGCCGCCGCCACCATCTCTCATGACAGCGCCCGGATCGGCAATGGCCGGGACATGCTGGCGCGCGGGGTGATCTCGCAGGTCAATGTCGCTGCGATCGCCATGGGCGTGGAACCCGGCCAGTCCTGTGCCGAAGCCGCGGCCCGCCTGGCGGCGGCCCCCCTGCCCTTCGCCCGGCCGGCGCCCTATGCCGAAGCGCGCCGGGTGCTGCAACCGCGTGGCCCCCGTGGCCCCCGGATCGTGCTGATCGACAGTGCCGCCCTGGTCAAGCAGGACGAGGATGCGGGCCAGGTGGTGGTGACCGGCAGCCATGGCGGCCTGATCGGCGGCGATAGCTGGAACGCGATCAAGACCGACGCCTTCGCCGCCGGCTATAACGACGCCGGCATCGGCATCGACGATGCCGGCACCACCCGGCTGGCAGCCCTGGACGCCCGCGCCATCGCCGGTTTCGTGGTCGATGCCGCCACCGCCCGGATCGGCGAGGCGGCATCCACCTATGAAGACGGCCTGATCAGCCGGGTCAACCGCCGCGCCCATGCGCTGGGCCTGCGCGCCGGCCAGTCGGCGCGCGAGGCGGTGGAACTGCTGCTGGATGCGATCGAGGGCCGGATCGAGGCCTGATCCGGTCACATCCGATCCGGCCCGCCCGGTCACACCGCCGCGGCGCGTTCGAAGGCGCTGATATAGGGCTCGCGCAGTTCCCGCTTCAGCACCTTGCCGATCGGGCTGCGCGGCAGTTCGTCGCGCAACTCCACCGCCGACAGCCGCTGCGCCTTACCCAGACGCTCGTTCGCATAGCGGCAGATCTCGTCGGCCGTGGCCGTGGCCCCGGGCTTCAGCACCACCAGACCCAGCGGCGTCTCGCCCCAGGCACGGCTGGGGATGCCGATCACAGCGGCGTCGGCGACGTCGGGATGGGTGAACAGCACCGCTTCAAGGTCGACCGCATAGACGTTGAACCCGCCCGAGATGATCATGTCCTTGCGCCGGTCCAGCAGCCGCACGAAGCCGTCCTCGTCGACCTGGCCCATATCGCCCGAGCGCAGGAACAGCCGGCCCTCGGCGTCGTGCCACATCATCTCGGCGGTCTTGTCGTCGAGATTGTGATAGCCGCTCATCATCGCCGGCCCCCGGCCGACCAGCTCGCCGATCTGGCCCTGGGGCAGTTCGCGACCCTCGTCATCGATCACCCGGATCTCGGCGCCGTCCGACGGCCGGCCGACGGTGTCGAGCTTGTCGGGGAAGGCCATCACATCCAGCAGGCAAGACAGGCCGCCTTCGGTGAGGCCATAGATCTCGACCATGCCGCCGGGCCAGCGACGCGCGATATCGCGCTTGGTCTCGGCGCGCAGCGGCGCGCTGGTCGACAGCTTCATCTGGAACGACGACAGGTCGTGGCGGTCGAAATCGGGATGGTCCAGGATGCGGGTATACTGCACCGGCACCAGCATGGCATGGGTCGCCCGCTTCGCCGCCGCCAGTTCCAGGAACCGCCCGGCATCGAACTTCGCCATCAGCACCGCATGGCCGCCGAACAGCACCGTCGGCAGCAGTGCCGCCAGCGTGGTGTTGGAATAGATCGGCGTCGACACCATCGACACGGTGTCGGGCCCGAAGCCCATGGATTGCAGGCGCCGGGTCTGGGCGCCGCGCATCTGGTGGCTGTGGACGATGCCCTTGGGCACGCCGGTGGTGCCGGAGCTGTAGATGATGTTGAACAGGTCTTCCGAGCCGATCTCGACCGGCGCCGGAGCGGCGGGCGCGGCCGCCAGCCAGTCGGCAAAACCGGTCCAGCGGTCGCCGCCCGCCTGATCGGCGCCGAAATCGAAGCCGACCAGCCGCACATCGCCCAGCCGGTCCAGCGCCGGCCCGATCAGCGGCAGCGAATAGGCATCCACCGCCAGCAGCCCGGCGCCGCTGTCGGTGACCATCGCCGCCAGTTGCTCGGGGCTGGCCAGGGTCGACAGGGGCACCGCACAGGCGCCGGCGCGCAGGCTGGCCATGTACAGCGCCAGCACATCCACGGCGTTGCGCGCCAGCATCGCGACCTTGTCGCCATGGCCGATGCCGCTTTCCTGCAGGGCGGCGGTGATGGCATCGATGCGGGCATCGAAGCCCTGCCAGTTCAGATGGGTGGTCTCGTCTTCCACGGCGGGCGCGGCCGGCCGCTCGGCGGCATGGGCGCGGATCGCGTCGCTGATGTTCAGGAAGTCTTTGGCATTCTCGCGGATATGGTCGGTCAGGGTCTGGCGGCGCATGGTCTTCCTCCGGGTGCCGCGCTTAAGGCCTTGGGGCGGTCCAACGGCACTCGGCCCGTGGACCCCGGTATTGCGCGGCCTGATTGTTCAGGCATCGAACCCCCGGCCAGGCCGGCGGTCAAGATGGTGGATTATTGGCCCGCCATGCGGAATTAGAAGGTGATCCGGCCATGCGGCCCGGTATTAATCGGGCCATGCGGCCCGGTATCAATCCGGCCATGCGGCCACGTGGTCGAACAGGCTGTCTTCGTCGACCGTCTCTTCCGACACCACGCGGCCATGGGCGCCGACACCCGCACGGCGAACCGATGCCGGGTCGCCCGAGACCAGCGGATGCCACCAGGGCAGGTCGCGGCCCTCGGCAACCAGCCGGTAGGCACAGGTGCCCGGCATCCAGTCCAGCGCCGACAGGGTATCGGGGGTCAGGACCACGCAATCGGGGACGATGGCCTTGCGGTTCGGGTAATCGCGACAACGGCAGCTATCGCAGTCGAGCAGGCGGCAGGCGACATCGGTCGCCAGCACGGCGCCGGTGTCTTCATCCTCCATCTTGACCAGACAGCATTTGCCGCAGCCGTCGCAGAGCGCGTCCCATTCCCCGGGCGTCATCTGCGACAGGGATTTGGCCTTCCAGTATGGCAGGCCGGTGTCGTCGGTCATGCGCCGGTCGTCGGTCATGTGCCGGTCACCAGCGGTTCCAGCGCCGCGCGCAACTCGGCCGGCAACGATACCGGCCGGCGGCTCTCGCGGTCGACATAGACATGGGTGAAGCGGCCCTCGGCGGCAGCCAGATCGGCATCGCCGTCGAACAGCGCGATCTCGTAGGTGACGGCGCTGTTGCCCAGCCGCCCGACCCGCAGCCCCGCGGTTACCGGCTCGGGGAAGGCCAGCGAGGCCATGTACCGGCAACTGCTTTCCACCACCAGCCCGATCACATGGCCCGCATGGATGTCGAGCGCACCGCGGCGGATGAGATATTCGTTCACCACGGTGTCGAAATAGCCGTAATAGACCACGTTGTTGACATGGCCATAGACGTCGTTGTCCATCCAGCGGGTGGTGATCGGCAGGAAATGGCGGTAATCCGCGCGGGTGCCGCGGGTGGGCCTCTCGGTCATGCGGTCTCTCCTGATGTCGTGCCCTGCGTGGCGCCGGCGTCGTCGGGCACCTCGTCCGGGTCGCCATGGCGCGCCAGCACCGCCGCCACCTGCGGCACGCCGCGGGCGGCATCGGCGATCCGCCCCAGCTCCGGCACCGTGGCCGCAAAGCGCGCCCGACCACCGGCCCAGCCCGACATCACCGCCAGGTACAGATCGATGGCGGAAAACCGCTCGCCCAGAAACCACGGACTGCCGGCCTCGGCCGCCATCATCCGCCACAGATCGTCGCGCCGTGCCGCCATCGCCGCCTGGAAGGCCGCGATCGTATCGGCCGGCACCGCCAGATGGTCGGCATGTTCGGCAATGGTGATGTTGGGATAGATCTCGGCCACCAGAAACAGCAGCCAGCGCAGAAAGGCCGGCCGGTGCGACGATGACGGCTCCGGCGCCAGCCGCGCCCCGGCCGGCCCCGCCATATCCGCCAGATGCAGGATCATGGCGGCGCTTTCCGTCATCACCACCGGTGCGCCGCCGGTCACCACCGGCGGCAGCAGCAGTACCGGTACCTTGCCGGTCGGGTTCAGCGCCAGCAGCCGGTCGCGGCCCGCCCCCGGTTCCAGATAGGGCAGATCCTCCACGACATGGGGCAGCCCGGTCAGCGCCAGCGCCATCTCGATCACCGCCGACCCACAGCCCGGCGAGCCGATCAGCGTGGCAATGGTGGCCGGGGACGTGGTGGCCGGGGACGCGTTGGTCATGTCAGAGCGCCGCCTCATAGATCGCGCGGGCGTCGTCGAGCGTCACGCTGCGCGGGTTGTTGATCAGCAGCCGGGTCTGCTTCATCGCATCCTCGGCCAGCAGCGGCAGATGATTATGACCCACCCCCACCTGCGACAGCCGGGTTTCCAGCCCGAGATCGGCCGTGAGCCCGCCTAGCGCATCGGCGAAGCGGGCCGACACCGCGCGGTCGCCGCCCGACCGGTCGATGCCGGGGAAGACGATCGGGGCCAGTTCGCCATAGGCCCTGGCCGCGGCCTCGTTCTCCAGGTTGAAGCGCAGCACATGCGGCAGGACCAGCGAATTCGACAGCCCGTGGGGCACATGGAAATGCCCGCCCAGCGGATAGGCCAGCGCGTGGACCGCCGCCACCGGCGCATTGGCGAAGGCCTGGCCGGCCAGCAGCGCGCCCAGCATCATATCGGCGCGGGCCGCCCGGTCGCGGCCGTCGCCGCACACCCGGTGGATGGCCCCGCCCAGCAGCCGCAGCGCCTCGCGCGCCAGCACGTCCGACAGCGGGTTCTTCTTATGCGCGCTGGTGTACGCCTCGATCGCGTGGACCATGGCATCGACGCCGGTGGCCGCGGTCACATGGCGCGGCAGGCCAAGGGTGAGATCGGCATCCAGCAGGGCCACATCGGGCAGCAGCAACCCCGACACCACGCCCTTCTTTTCGGCCGCGCCGGTGGTGACGATGGAAATCGGCGTCACCTCCGATCCGGTGCCGGCCGTGGTCGGCACCTGCACCAGCGGCAGCCGGCGACCACGGGCATTGCCCACGCCATAGATCGTCTCTAGCCCCACAGGGGTCGCTGCCAGGAAGGCGACCAGCTTGGCCACGTCCATGGAACTGCCACCCCCAAGGCCGACCACGCCGTCGATGCCCTGAGCGCGCGCCTCGGCGGCGGCGGCCTCGACCACCTCGGCCGGCGGATCGGCGACCACGCCGTCGAAGACCAGCGGTTCAAGACCGGCGGCAGCCAGGCTGTCCAGCCCCACATCCAGCAGGCCGAATTTGCGCACACCCGGATCGGTCACCACCATCACCCGCGTCGCCCCCAGATCGCGCATGATCTGGCCAAGCCGCGCGCAGGCGCCGGCCTCGCTGACGATGCTGCGGGTGGTCTCGAACACGAAGGACGGCAGTGTGGTGGTGCTGGTGGGTGACGACATGGCGGCGGCGGCCTTCCCTGGTCTGTCCGGCGCGGCTTCTGCCGGACGTCGTGAACCGACCCGACGTTGCGCGGGTTTCGCCGCAAGGATGGAAGCGGCGCGGCCGCGGGTCAAGTCGCGCCGCCGATGCGGACATGATCGCGGCCGGGAACGGCCGATGCCGGTGGGCCGCCCTGGATTTTCCGAATGACGCGCGCATATTATCGGATGACGATCGCCTTCTGGTGTATCGAGGTCCATATACAGGCAGATCAACGGCGTGAATGGGTCAGCAACACTGTCCAACACTTGACGGGCTGGCCGGCCAGGCGCCACCATGGCATGTATCGGCCGGGTGCACTGCGCCCCGCGGCGGCGGATCTGGCCTGCCGCGACCCAAGAGGCATGACGTCCATCAGGACGGCAGCGCCGGCCGATCCGAAGCCCGCGGCCTGATGCCATGGCAGGCAGAGGCGGATCCGCCCCTGATGCCGCCACCGCATCGCGGATGACCGCACGCTCCAGGGAGGACGGGTCGACATGGCGACCAGCGAGACGGGGACCGCGCAGACCGCGCCGGGTCCACAGAACATGACATCGGCCGCCGCCGCCGTCACTGATGGTGCCGGCGCACCACGGGTGAGCCTGGACGACAAATATACGCGGCCGAGCGGCCGGATCTATGTCACCGGCACCCAGGCGCTGGTCCGCGCCCTGCTGCTTCAGGCCGAGGCCGACCGCGCGGCGGGCCTCGATACCGGCGGCTTCGTGTCGGGCTATCGCGGGTCGCCGCTGGGCGGGGTCGATCAGGTGCTGTGGCAGGCGAAACGCCATGTCGACAAGGCCGGCATCGTGTTCAATCCGGGCGTCAACGAGGATCTGGCCGCGACCTCGGTCTGGGGTACGCAGCAGTTAAAGGTCGGCGGCGGCAGTTCGGACAAGGATGGCGTCTTCGCGCTCTGGTATGGCAAGGGCCCGGGCGTCGACCGCTCTGGCGACGCGATCAAGCATGCCAATCTGGCCGGCACGGCGCCGATGGGCGGCGTGGTCGCGGTGTTTGGCGACGATCACACCGCCAAATCGTCGACCGTCGCCCATCAGTCGGAACCGGGGCTGATCGCGGCGCATGTGCCGATCCTGAACCCGGCCACCATCGGCGAACTGGTTGACTATATCCTGGCCGGCTTCGCGCTGTCGCGCGCCAGCGGCTGCTGGGTGGGCGTGAAGGCGCTGGCCGACACGGTGGAAGGCTCCGCCTCGATCGAGATCGACCCCGCCCGCCACCGCTTCCGCCTGCCCGACGACATCACCCCGCCGCCCGGCGGGCTGCATATCCGCTGGCCCGATCCGCCGATGGATCAGGAAGCCCGCCAGTTCCGTCACAAGCTGCCGATGGTGCAGGCCTGGGTGCGGGCCAATGGGCTCGACCGCGTCACCCATGACGCGCCCCGGCGGCGCTTCGGCATCATCGCGGTCGGCAAGGCCTGGGGCGATGTGCTGGAAGCGCTCGACCTGCTGGGCATCGATGCCGAGCGTCTGGCCGCCGCCGGCATCGTGATCTACAAGCCGGCGCTGACCTGGCCGCTGGAGCCGGTGAACGCGGTCCGCTTCGCGCGCGGGCTCGAAGAAGTGCTGGTGGTCGAAGAGAAGAAGGCGATCGTCGAGGAACAGCTCGCCCGCCTGCTCTATGGCCTGCCGGATGCCGACCGGCCGCGGCTGTCGGGTAAGACCGATGCCGAGGGCCGGCCGCTGTTCCAGCAGGACGGCGCGCTGGATCCGCTGGCCATCGCCCGCGCCATCGCGGTGCGCTTCGGGCTGGATCAGGCATCGACCGCACTGGTCACCGCCTGCGGCGGCGCCACCGCGGGGGCCGCCTCCACCGGCAACGAACCGCCGGTGCCGGGCCGGTCGCCCTGGTTCTGCTCGGGCTGCCCGCATAACAGCTCGACCAAGCTGCCCGAGGGCAGCCGGGCGCTGGCCGGCATCGGTTGCCACGGCATGGCCATCTACATGCCCACCCGCCGCACCACGCTGTGGAGCCATATGGGCGCCGAGGGTGCCGCCTGGATCGGTCAGGCGCCGTTCTCGAAGGACGCGCACATCTTCCAGAATCTGGGCGATGGCACCTATTTCCATTCCGGCCTGCTGGCGATCCGCGCCGCCATCGCCGCCAAGGTCAACATCACCTACAAGATCCTCTACAACGACGCCGTCGCCATGACCGGCGGCCAGCCGGTCGACGGCCAGTTGCTGCCCTGGCAGATCAGCCAGCAGGTGACGGCCGAGGGTGCGGCCCAGGTGATCGTGGTGACCGACGAGCCCGACAAATATCCGGCCGGCACGCCCTGGGCCCGGGGTGTCACCATCCGCGACCGCGACGAACTCGACGAGGTCCAGCGCGAGCTGCGCACCATGCCGGGGGTCACGGTTCTGCTCTATGATCAGACCTGTGCGGCCGAGAAGCGCCGGCGCCGCAAGCGCGGCACCATGGCGGACCCGGATCTGCGCACCTTCATCAACCCCCGGGTCTGCGAGGGCTGCGGCGATTGCGGCACGGCATCGAACTGTGTGTCGGTGAAGCCGCTTGAGACCAGTTTCGGCCGCAAGCGCCAGATCGACCAGTCGAGCTGCAACAAGGATTTCTCCTGCGTCGACGGCTTCTGCCCCAGCTTCGTGACCGTCAGCGGCGCCAGGCCGGCGAAGCGACCGGCCCCGACCCCGAAGGTCGCCGCCGGCCAGGACCAGCCGGCCCCCGATGCCGGGCTGCCGCTGCCGGCGATCGCCCCCCCTGAGACCGGCCGCGCCAATATTCTGGTCACCGGCATCGGCGGCACCGGCATCGTCACGGTGGGCGCGCTGATCGGCATGGCCGCGCATATCGAGGGCCGCGCGGTTTCGGTGCTGGACCAGACCGGGCTTGCGCAGAAGAACGGCGCCGTCACCTCGCATGTCCGGGTGGCGCCGTTGAGCGCACCGCCGCCGGGCGGACGGGTGCCGCCGGCCTCGCTGGATGCGCTGATCGCCGCCGACATGGTGGTGGCGGCCGGCGCCGAGCCCCGTGCCACCTATGCGGCCGGCCGCACCCGTGGCGTCGCCAACAGCCATGTCGTGCCGATCGCCTCGTTCGCGGTGCAGCCCGACATGGATATGGGCGAGGGCGTCACCGCGATGGCGGTTGAGGCCTCGATCGGCCGCGATGCGCTGGAGCGGATCGATGCCACCCGCATCGCCCGCGCGCTGTTCGGCGACAGCCTCTATGCCAACCCGTTCCTGCTGGGCATGGCCTGGCAGAAGGGGCTGGTGCCGGTGGGGCTGGATGCCCTGCGCGAAGCCATCCGCCTGAACGGTCAGGCGGTGGCGATGAACCTGCTGGCCTTCGGCTGGGGCCGCAAGGCCGCGGTCGACCGCGCCGCCGTGCTGCGCGCGGCCGGGCTGGACCAGCCGGCGACCGCGACCGCGCTGCCGATGATCGCCGGCGGCCCCGACCCAGAGCGCGCGGCCCTGCCCGATCTGGTCGATTTCTACGCCGGCGAACTCACCGCCTATCAGGATGCCGGCTATGCCGCGCGTTATCGGGCGGTGGTGGCGCGGGTCGAGGCGGCGGAACGCACGCTGCCGGGCCAGGGCGGCGATCTGCGCCTGACCCGCACGGTCACGCGCTATCTCTACAAGCTGATGGCCTATAAGGACGAATACGAGGTCGCCCGGCTTTATACCGATGGCAGCTTCGCCCGCGCGCTGAAGGCCGATCTGCAGGGCGGGCGCCGGATCACCCTGCATCTGGCACCGCCGATCCTGGCGCGGCCCGATCCGGTGACCGGCCGGCCGAAGAAGATGACCTTCGGCCCCTGGATGCTGGGCGCGATGCGGGTGCTGGCCGGCATGAAGCGCCTGCGCGGCACCGCCTTCGATCCCTTCGGCCGCACGGCGGAACGCCGCAAGGAACGGCAGTTGATCGAGGATTATATCGCCCGGATCGACAGCCTGCTGCCCCGGCTTGCCCCCGCCACCCGCGACACCATCCGCGACATCGCGGCGGTGCCGGAGCGGATCCGCGGCTATGGCCATGTCAAGGACAGCAATCTGCGCACGGCCGAGATCGAGGAAAAGCGCCTGCTCGCCCGGCTGGATGCCGGCGCCGATACGGCGCGTGTCGCGGCGGAATGAGGTGATCCGGCAATCGCCGTCGCTGCCCTCAACCAGCGGCGACGGCGATCACCAGATCGAAGCGAAAGCCATCCGCGCCGTCGCCGGCCATCAACAAGGCGTCGCGGTATAAAAAATCCCGGTCATTGCCGGGCTCGCCCGGAAAATACAGCTGCGTGGTCAGAACCGGTCCGCCCGGTGCCTGGGCGCGCAGATGGATATGGCGGGTGCGGCCGGGATACAGCCCCGGCCGCAGCGTCGCCAGCGCATAGCGGCCGTGTTCGTCGGTGAACTGATGGCCGCGCATACGGAAACCCCGATTGTCATAGCGGCCATCCGGCGCCGCATGCCAGATATCCAGCAGGGCACCGCCGACCGGCCGGCAGGCCCGGTCCAGCACCTGCCCGCGCACCTGGATCACCGCCCCCTCACCCGCCGCATCGCCGGTGAAATCGGCCTTCAGCGGTGATCCCGGGGTGAAATAGGGGCCGGCGGTCTGCGCCGGGGTGGGGGCGTCACCGTCATCACAGGCCGGGGTGGCGGCACGCGCGCGGCCCGGCCTCAGCGACACGCCACCCAGCACCACGGCCGGCACGATCAGGGCGCCCGCGCCGATCAACCGGCGTCGCGACATCGGCCCGTGAAGGCCCTCTCCACCGCCTGCCGCCTTCGATCGCGCCATCGCCCGCGCCCTCCGCTGATCCGGTATCCTCACGAAATCGACACCCATCAGGATAGCAGGCTGTGGAACCATCATGTCCAGCCCCGCCCCCACCGGTCATCCGGCCGGCAGCGCCGGGCTGTGACAGATCCCACGTCCTGCACGCACGGAGCCGCCGCAATGCCCCGCACACGCACCATCATGCGCGTCACCGCCATGGCAATCGGTCTGTGGCTGGGTCTCGCCACAACCGCGATGGCGGATGGCCGCTTCCCGACCGGGCTCGACCCCGCCGACCAGCGGCGGCTTCAGGCGTTCGGCGACGCCCGCGCCAAGGCGATCGCCGAGGCGCGGGCCAAGGGCGCATCTGAGGATGTGGCCGAACTCGACCGGGTGCTGGCCGGCGATCCTGTGCCGGTGGTGTCCGCCGAGATCGAGGGGATCTGGCGCTGCCGCACCATCAAGCTGGGCGGCATGCTGCCGCTGGTGATCTATTCCGATTTCCGCTGCCGGATCACCGATGACAGCGCCGGGCTCGGCCTTACCAAGCTCAGCGGATCGCAGCGCACCGGCGGCCTGTTCTATGACATCGGCGAGACCCGGCTGGGCTATGCCGGCGCCGGCTGGATCGGCGGCGACGAGCGCGCCTATTACGGCCGGGACGGCGCCGACAATCAGGTCGGCTATCTGGTGCGGGTCGGCCCCGACCGGATGCGGCTGGAACTGCCGCTGCCGCATCTGGAGTCTGATTTCGACATTCTTGAACTGCGCCGCTGAGCGGTGGGCCGGGCCGTCAGCCGGCGCGGTCCATCAGCAGGCCCGAGACGGCGCGGCGCACCGGCGTCGCCCGCCGGCCCAGATGCATCACCGCCGCCCGCGCCGCCCGTGCCGGCAGGCCGGTGCTGGTATACAGGCCGACAATGGCATTGGTGGCGGCATAAAGCGGGCTGGCGGTCAGCTTGTGCCCGGCTTCATAGCGGTGCAGCAGCAGCGGCCCGGCGATATCGGCCCCCACCGCCGCGGCATTCAGGATCTCGCCCGCCAGCCGCTCGGCGCTCTTCAGGCCAAGGTTGAAGCCATGGGCGGTCACCGGATGCATGCCGACCGCGGCATCGCCGATCAGGGCGAAACGATGGCCGATGAAACGGCGCGCCTCCACAGCCACCAGCGGCCAGGCATGGCGGGTGCTGACAAGCTGCATCCGGCCCAGCCGGCCATCCAGCCGCCGGATGATGTCGCCGGCGAAGTCATCCGGCGACATCGCCATCAGCCGGGCGATGCGATCGGGCGTCAGGGTCAGCACCACCGATGACCGATTGCCGTTCAGCGGCAGCAGGGCGACGGTCTGGTCGTGATCGAACCATTCGGTGGCGATGCCGCCATGGCCCGCGTCATGGGCCATCCGGCAGACCAGCATGGTCTTGCCGAAATCGGTCTGACGGGCGGTGATGCCACGCGCGGCGCGCATCGCCGAAAACCGGCTGTCAGCCGCCACCACCAGCCGGGCGTGCAGGCTGCCGCCATCATCCAGATCGACCGTCATGCCCCCGGCCGGGTCCGCGCCGGGCCGAACCCGGATATCGACGGCCCGTCGCCCGGTCAGGATGGTTGCGGCGCCATCGGCGCGCACCGTGTCGTGCAGCGCCCGGCGGATCAGGTGATTGGGCACCAGATGGCCCAGCGGCCCGCCATCGGCGGCGCCATCGAACACCAGCCCGCGCACGCCGCCGCCATTCAGCACCCGCGCCATGCGCAGCGGCGATACCGCGTCCGGGTCTATCCGCGCCCAGGCGCCCAGCCGTTCGAGCACCGCCACCGAATGATGGGTCAGCGCGATCTCGCGGCCGTCGAAGGGCGGGTCGGCCAGCACCGATGCGGGGGCCGGATCGACCAGAATGACCGCCAGTCCGGATCCCGCCAGCGCCCCCGTGAACGCCAGCCCCGCCGGGCCGGCGCCGATCACCGCGATATCGCATTGCATGGGGACAGCTCCTGTCTCAAGCGCTCCGGGGTTCAGCCGGCATGCTAGCCGCGCGCCACCGGCGCGGCTATGCGGCGTTGTGTCCCGTCGCGCGCGCATCGGCCGCAGACGCCGCCTCGGCTTCGGCCTCCGCGATGCGGGCATAGCGCCGGGCCAGCACCGCGCACACCATCAGCTGGATCTGATGAAACAGCATCAGCGGCATCAGGATGGCGCCGGTATCGCGGCCGGCGAAGATGACGTTCGCCATCGGCACGCCGCTGGCCAGGGTCTTCTTCGACCCGCAGAACACGATGGTGATCCGGTCTTCACGCGAAAAGCCCAGCCGCGCCGACATGAACATGGTGATCGCCAGCACCAGGGCCAGCAGCAGGCAATCGACCGCCAGCATCACCGCCAGATCGACGGCGCCGATCCGCTGCCAGAAGCCCGAGACCACGGCGCCGGCAAAGGCCAGATACACCACCAGCAGGATCGATCCGCGATCGACCAGACCCAGCGGTTTGCGGTGCCGGCGCAGCCATGGCCCGATCCACGGCTCCAGCATCTGGCCGGCGACGAACGGCACCAGCAGTTGCAGCAGGATCGCCTCGACCTGATCGACCGACACGCCCTGGCCGCCGGCGCCGAACAGCACCGCCACCAGCAGCGGCGTGACGAACATCCCCAGGATGTTGGATGCCGAGGCCGCGCACACCGCCGCCGGCACATTGCCGCCGGCGATGGCGGTGAAGGCGATCGACGACTGCACGGTGGATGGCAGCACGCACAGAAACAGCACCCCCATGCGCAGGGCCGGCGACATCAGGCTGTCGGGCAACAGCGCCGTGATCGCCAGCCCCAGTAGCGGAAACACCATGAAGGTGGTGGCCAGCACCGCGACATGCAGGCGCCAGTTGGTCAGGCCGGCGATGACGGCCGATCGCGACAGCCGCCCGCCATGCAGGAAGAACACCGCCGCGATCGCCACCATCGCCACGTCATGCAGGGCATCGGCGGCACGCCCGGTCACCGGCAGCAGGGAGGCCAGCGCCACGCAGAGGATCAGCAGCAGCACGAAGCGGTCAGGCAGCAGGCGGGTCAGCATCGTGATCGTTGGCCTTCCGGGTAGATGCTCCAGTCCGGCCTCTGTTCTGCGCCATTCGGACGCGGGATGGAAGACCCGCCCGCGTCATCTCCACCGCGAGCGGCCGGCCAGCGGGGGACGGGCCGGTCACTTCGCCCGAAAATGCGCGGCGAGCGCGTCCCAGGCAGCGGGGCCGGTGGCGACGATCTCGTCGGCGATCGCCCGGGCGGCATTCTGGTCGCCGGCGCCGGTCGCGTTCTGAAGCCGGCGCGCCGTGGCGGACAGCCGATGCAGGCCGCAATTGCCCGCCGTGGAAATGACGATATGACCCACCCGACCCAATTCCTCCATGTCGCCCCCGGTCCGGGCCGCGGCGATCTGCGCCAGATTCTCGCGGCCGACGGTCAGAAAGCTGTCGACAAGCTCCTTGAACTTCTCAGGCGAAACGACGTCCTGAAGATAGCCGAGTGGCTCGGGGTCGAAGATCGGCTCGATCGGCGAGGCGGCGGGATCCGGTTCCGTGGCCGCCGTCCGGCCCCCGGCATGCGCTGTCCGGCGTGTCGACCAGGTCTGGGCGGATTGACGCAGATCTTCCGCGCGGAAGGGCTTCGAGATGTAGTCATCCATGCCGGCCGCGATGTATTCCTCGCGCATCCCGACCATGACGTTGGCGGTCATCGCGATGATCGGCACATGCGCGCGACCGCCGCCAGCCTCGGCCGCCCGGATCTGCCGGGTCGCGGTCAGACCGTCCATGACCGGCATCTGGATGTCCATGAACACGGCGTCGAACGGCTGGTCGGCACAGGCCGCCACCGCCTGGGCGCCATCGGCCACCGCCGTCACCAGATAGCCGGCCTTCTCAAGCAGCACTGTCGCCACCGCCTGATTGGTGGAATTGTCCTCGACCAGCAGAATGCGCCTGGCATCACGTGCGGGCAGATCATCCGGCTGTGCCGCCGCGCCGGCATCCGGCCGATCGTCGAACGCGAAACCGCGGATGAGCGCGTCGAGCAGGGGCCGCCGTCGAAGCGGCTTGTTCAGAACGGCGTCGAAGATATCGGTGTCTCGCGGAGAGACCGTGAATGATGTGGCAAGGATGAGCTTGATCGACGAAAAGCGCGCATGGGCCCGCACCCACGACCCCAGCGCCAGTCCGTCCATGCCCTGCATGCCCAGGTCGGTGATCACCACGTCGACCGGCTGGCCGGCCCGGCTGGCGCTCTCAAGCGCCTGAAGACCTTCCCCCGCGCTGGCGGCCTCAATGGCGGTCAGCCCGAAATTCTCCAGATGATGTATCAGAACCCGGCGGTTGATCGCGATGTCATCGATAACCAGCGCCTTCAGCCCCCGCAAGCCGGCCTCGGTCGCCTGGGCCGGCAAGGACTGCGCCGCCCGAACCATCGGCAGGTCGACCTCGAATGTCGAGCCATTGCCCTCGGAGCTTCGTATCTTGATCCTTCCCCCCATCAGATCGACGAGTTCCCGGCAGATGGCGAGGCCGAGCCCGGTGCCCCCGAACCGTCTGGTGATGGTCGCGTCGGCCTGAGAGAACTTGGTGAACAGACGCGCCTGCTGCGCGCGCGTCAGCCCGATGCCGCTGTCCTCCACCAGGAATCGCAGCATGCGGGCATCACCCTCCGCCTCGCCCGCGTCGGTGACGTTGATCGACACGAAGCCGGTTCCGGTGAACTTGACCGCGTTGCCCGCCAGATTGAGCAGGATCTGCCGGATACGGGTAGGGTCGCCCATCCATGTGCCAGACGCCGTCTGATCGACCAGACAAACGAGGTCGATGCCCTTCTCCGTCGCCTTGGGACCGAGGATGGCGGCAATCCCGTCCGTGAGATCGTCGAGCGAGAACGCCACGGTCTCAAGCTCAACCCTGCCGGCCTCAAGCTTGGATACGTCGAGGATATCGTCGATGATGCCGAGCAGCGCGTCGGCGCTCTCGCGCACCGTCTCGGCGTAGCCGCGTTGCTCGGAGGACAGCTCGGTGGACAGCAGGATCTGGGTCATGCCCATCACGCCGTTCATCGGAGTCCGGATCTCGTGGCTCATATTGGCCAGGAAATCCGATTTCGCCCGATTGGCGCCTTCCGCCGCGGTTTTCGCGACCTCCAGTTCCTCGGCCAGGCGCACCAGATCCTCGGCCTGTGTGCCGAGTTGCTCGTTCACATAGCGCAGATCAGTCAGGGCCTGATCACGCTCGGTCAGATCCGCCAGCGCCACGACGAACATCCGGCCATGGCGAACGTTGAACTCTCCGATGGTCAGTTCGGCCGGGAAATCCGCGCCGTCGCGATGCACGGCGCGGATGGTGCTGGTGGACACGCCGTCGCCGGCCGGCAGATATGTCGCCAGCGGCTTATCCTCACCCGCGCCCGCGCCCGACAGGAACCGCCGGACATTCATGCCGATCATCTCGTCCCCCGGCCAGCCAAGCAAGGTCGCCGCCACCGGATTGGCGACCACGATATGGCCGGCCTCATCGACCACGATCACCCCCACACCGATGGTGTTGACGATGGCCTGGAGGTGAGCCTCGCTTTCCCGAAGCATCAACTCGCGCATCTTGGCGTCGCTGATGTCCGAGAAGGTCACCACGAAGCCATCGCCATTGGGAACCGCCTGAATGCGGAGCCAACTGTCGATGCCGTCATGGGCATAGCGATGCTCGAACATGATCGGCGTGTCGGTTTCGACCACGGCGACATAGCGGTCGAACAGCCCGTCCTCGCGATTTCCAGGCAGCATCTCAAGCATGCGCCGGTCGATCAGATCATCGGCGCGCCGGCCAACCATGGTCTCGGCCGCGCGGTTGACCTGAGCAAAGCGGAAATCGATGATCCGCCCGTCATCGTCCCGCCAGGCATGGAACGCCATGATCCCGTCCATGGCGCTGTTCATGATCCGCGCCAGCGTGTCGCGCGCCTCGATCGTGTCGACCTCGCGTCGCCGGGCCTCGGTGACGTCGGTATAGACCGTCACGAAACCGCCCCGTGCCATGGGCTTGCCACGCACGTCCAGAATCCGGCCGTCAGGGCGGATCCGCTCAACCTTGTGTGGCGTATTGAAATTCAGGATCTCGGCTTGCGACCGCACAAGCGCATCCGGATCGCCCGGCCCGTAATCGCCCCGCGTCGCCTTGAAGCGAACGACATCGGTCAAATGCTGACCCTGGGTGAGAAAGCCATCGGGCAGATCGGTCAAGGCCTCGATACGGCTGTTCCATGCCAGCAGCCGCATCTCGGGATCGAACGCCGCGATCCCCTGATCAACCGTGTCGAACACCGCCGCCAGTACCGCCTCACGCGAGGCAAGCTCGGCCCTGGCCTCGGTCTCGGCGGTGACATCACGCCCGGAGCCGCCAAAGCCGCGAAACACACCGTCCTCGTCGATATAAGGTTCGCCACTGACCTTGATATGATGCACCCGCCCATCCCGGTCCCGCAGGGTATAGGCAAAATCACGGAATGGCTGCCGCGCCTTCAGCAGCCGTTCGTAGTCATCGAAGCCTTGATCGGTCGGGTCATCGGCGATCTCGCGGCGCGACTTGCCGATCAACTCGTCCGGATCGAGCCCGATCAGCCTGACACCGGGTGACATCGCCGTGAACCGCCCCTGCTCGTCCGCCTCCCAGTACCAGTCGGACGACAATTCGGTCAGCGCCTTGAAGCGGCGCTCGCGATGCCGAAGCTCCCGGGTCCGCTGCGCCACCTCCCGCTCAAGAAGATCCGCCAGTTTAAGGGCCTCATCGCCAGCGGATTGCCGGCGCCGGACGTTCGCGAGATGCAGATACAGCACCCCGGACAGAAGCGCGCCGAGCAACGCGACACCGCCCGCCATCAGCCAGGGCGGCGTCAGGTTCAATCGGGCGACGAATGACGGCAGCGGCCGCAGATCGACTTGCCATGTACGGCCGAACAACGGCAATGACAGCCCGCGCCACCTGGGATCGACGGCCTCGGCGAAACTCGGCGTCTCGTAGAACGCCGCCGATTCCGCGCCACCGGTCACGTCACGCAGCCGCAGCGCGATCCCCTGGTCCAGATAGTCCAGATCATGAAGGACATCATCGATGATCAAAGGCGCATAGGACCATCCGATGGCGGCCGCGCGGCGCTGATCCTCGGTTTCGGTCGCCTGTCCCGGCTCATAGACCGGCAGCAGCAGCAGAAAGCCGCGTTCCGGCTGACCATCGGCCTGAACCAGCGTGATCGGGGCCGTGAGGGTCGCCGCGCCCGAGGCGATGGCGGCCGTGGCCGCCTCGCGCCGATCGCGTTCCGAACCGATGTCCAGCCCGACGGCACTGGCATTCGGCGCCTCCGGCTCGATGTATTCGATGATGAAGCGTTCATCATCATGCGGGGTGAGCTGCCGGACACGAAAGCCGGGGCGACCCTCGGCGTGCTTGGTGGCAATGAAGGCCGCCTCGTCCTCGGGCTGAACACGGCGGATGAAGCCAAAGCCCAGCGCCCCCGGAAACTCCGTCGCCGGATCGCGCGTCGCCGCATACCGTCTGAAGTGGCCGAGACCGACGTCGTCCCCGCCGACCGCCACGATGGCGCCACGCGCGCCACGCAGCCCGTATTCATACAGCCCGATCCGATCGCTCAATGCCTTGCCGACAGTCGCGACCATCGTGTCGAGCCGGTCGCTGAACAGCATGCGGTTCCGGTGATCGACCGTCCACAGTGTCGCGCAGGCACCGATGATACCAAGGATCAGGACGATGACCGGTATCATGACATCGGAACGGCATCGCAGCACGGACATGGCCCTCTTATCCAACGCATGATCGCCAGGGCGCGATCTCCAGAATGCCGCCCCGCCCGCCATTCAGGCGCCCACCATTCAGGCTTCCACGATTAAGGCCGACGGCGCGCACGGAAAGCTCCGACAGTTTACGCCAGGAGCAATTAATTTTCTGGCAACTCGTCCTGGCGGGACGTTAGAGGACGGGACAGGGCGGAATGCCCAGCCCGGCCTCAGTCGGTGGCAAGACCACGCGTGCCGTCATCATCCACGGCGATAGGCGATATGACATCGCCGGCGGCTGGCGACCGGTCGGCCTGGAAGCGGCGACGCAATGCCTCCCACGACATCGGGCCGGCCGCCATCACCGCCGCCGCCGCGATATGGGCCTCGGCATCGTTGCCGGCGCGCACCGCCACCTGCAACTGGCGTCCGGCTTCCGACAACTGCTTCAGCCCGCAATGGCCGGCGGTGGAGATGATGTTGTGGCCAAGTTGCCCCAGCGCCGCCATATCGCCCGCCGTGGTGGCGACACCGACCTGCTGCATGGTTTCAAGGCCGAGGGCAATGAACTCGTCGACCAAGGCGTCGAACCGGTCTTTCGGCACGACCGTGCGCAGATAGCCGAGCGTGGAGTCGTCCAGCACCGGCAGGGCTGCGATCGCAGCACCCCCGCCTTGTGCCGCCCCGGTATCGGCCGCATCGGGCGCGGACAAGGCGGTGCCGGTCGCGGCCCGGGATCTGCGGCGGCGGCTCCACCGCGCGGCCATCGCCAGCAGGTCTTCGGTTCGGAACGGCTTGGGCATGTAATCATCCATGCCGGCTTCGAGATAGGTCTCGCGCATGCCGGCCATGGCATTCGCGGTCATGGCGATGATCGGCACCCGCGGCCGATACGCCGCGGTTTCGGCATCGCGGATGCGTCGGGTTGCAGCCAGCCCGTCGAGCACCGGCATCTGCACATCCATAAGCACCAGATCGAACCGCATCCTGGCGCAGGCGGTCACCGCCTGCTCGCCATCGCCGGCGATGGTGACGGTGTAGCCCTCCTTCTCAAGCAGGATAGTCACCACCGCCTGATTGGTCGGGTTGTCCTCGACCAGCAGCACATGGCGGCCGATGATCGAGGTCCGAGGCCCGGCGGCCTCGACACCGGTGGCGAGATCGGCCCCGATGGCGGCATCGGGCCTGGCGGTGACATCGGGACTGGCAGTGATATCGGGACTGGCGGTGACATTGCGCGCGGCATCGCCCTGCGCCAGCCCGCAGGCCTGGCCAAGCGCGTCCAGCAGCGCCTGGCGGCGCACCGGCTTGGCCAGCACCGCATCGAAGGCTGCGGCCGCATCGGCATCGATCGGATACGACGTGGCCAGCACGATGCGAACCGACTGGAAGCGCGGATGCGACCGCACCCATGATGCCAGTGCCAGCCCGTCCATGCCCCGCATGCCCATATCGGTCACAATCAGGTCGACCGGCCGGCCCTGATCGGCCGCCATCTGCAATGCCTGAAGGCTTTCGGCCGCGCTGGCCACGGTCTCGACCGTCATCCCCAACTCGTCCAGATGATGGGCCAGAACCCGCCGGTTGACCGAGACGTCATCCACCACCAGGGCGCTCAGGCCGCGCAACGCCGCGTCCGACGGCGGGGCCGGCGCCGCATGGCCCGCGCGCGTCAGGGCGATCTCGAACCAGAACGTCGAGCCCAGGCCCGGCTCGCTTTCCACCCGGATGGTGCCGCCCATCAGTTCCACCAGTTGCTGCGAGATCGCGAGCCCCAGGCCGGTGCCGCCGAAGCGGCGGGTGATCGACGGGTCCGCCTGAGCGAATTTCTGAAACAGGCCGCCGATCTGCACCGATGTCAGGCCGATGCCGGTGTCCTGAATGCTGAAACGCAGCCGCTCGCCATCAGCCGCCGGCGCCACCTCGATCGCGACATAGCCGCGTTCCGTGAATTTGACGGCATTGCCGGCAAGGTTCAGCAGGATCTGGCGCAGCCGTGTCGGATCGCCAAGCCAGGTTCCGGACGCGCCATGCCCGACCAGACAGGCGACCTGCACCGCCTTGTCGCGGGTCCGCGGCGCCAGGATCGATACGATGCCGTCGATCAGATCATCAAGCGAGAACGCCACCTGTTCAAGCCTGACCTTGCCGGCTTCCAGCTTGGTCACGTCCAGGATGTCGTCGATCACACCCAGCAACGCCTCGGCGCTTTCGCGGACGGTTTCCGCATAGCCGCGCTGATCAGGCGTCAGCGGCGTGCCCAGCAGAATCTGGGTCATCCCCATCACACCGTTCATCGGCGTGCGGATTTCATGGCTCATATTGGCCAGGAATTCCGATTTGGCGCGATTGGCGGTTTCGGCCACGGTTCGCGCCCGATCCAGTTCGTCCGCAAGTATCGCCAGTTCCGCGGCCTGAGCCTCCAACTGCTGGTTCACCTGCCGCAGGTCGACGACCGCCTTGTTGCGTTCCGACAGATCGGCCAGCGCCGCCACATACATCACCTCCACGCCGGCCATGAACGCGCTGACCGACATCTCCACCGCCAGGGCAAGACCGTCGCGACGGATGGCCGTCACCTCGCCGGTGACGCTGCCATGGCCGGGTGCGGTGTCGCGGATGAACCGGCTGAACGCCCCCGGGCCATCATCGGGCGCCTCGCGGATCATCTGGCCAAGGTCGATGCCGACCAACTGCCCCGGCGGCCATCCCAGCAACTGCTCCGCCGCCCGGTTGACCATGCTGACCCGGCCGTCTTCGGCCGTCACCACCACGCCGATGCCGATCGTGCCCACGATCGCCTGCAACCGCGCCTCGCTGGCCCGCAACAACGCCTCGCGTTCCCGCGCAGGCGTGATGTCCGAGAAGGTCACCACCAGGCCGCCGGCACGCGGCACCGCCTGGACACGCAGCCAGAGCGAACGGCCATCCTGGTCGTGGTGATGATCGAACAGCGCCGGCTGCCCGGTTTCCACGACCGCGCGGTAGCGGTCGAACAATTCCCGCCGGGCGAAACCGGGGAAGGCCTCGACCAGACAGCGCCCGATGATCGCATCCGCCGAAACGCCGATCAGATCTCCCGCCGCCCGGTTCATCAGCACCAGACGGAAATCCTGGATCGTGCCCTCGGCATCCCGCATGGCATCGAAGGCCACGATTCCGTTCAGCGAGACGTCCATGATGCTGACCAGAAGATCGCGGGCCTGGGTGACGTCACGCTCGCGCCGCCGTGCCTCGGTGACATCGGCATAGGTTGCGATGAAGCCGCCACGCTCCATGGGCTTGGCACGGATATCGACCACGCTGCCATCGGCACGCGCCCGCTCCATCGTGAAGGGCTGGTCCAGGTCCAGCCCATCGATCAGCGCGTGGACCAGCGCGTCTGGATCGCCGGGGCCATAGGCGCCGCGCCGCGCATTCCGGCGCAGGATGTCGTGCAGATGGATCCCCTGCGTCAGAAGCTCGGACGGCACCGTACTCAACACCGCCAACCGCGCATTCCACGCCAGCAGCCGCCGATCCGGACCGAAGACGGCAATGCCCTGATCCACGGTGTCGAAGACCGCAGCCAGCAGCGCCTCACGGGCGGCCAGCGCCGCCTTGGCATCGACCTCGGCGGTCACGTCGCGGCCCGAACCGCGGAATCCCTGGAAGATGCCGTCCTCGGTGAAGACCGGCTCGCCACTGATCACGATATGCCGGGACTCTCCGGCCCCATCCGCAAGGTCATAGGCGAGATCGCGGAACGGCAGCCGCGCTGCAAGCACGGCCTCATAGGCATCGATGGCCGGGTCGTCGGCATCGACCGCCAGGTCGCGGCGCGATCGCCCGATCAGGGCGGCCGGGTCCAGCCCCAGCTTCATCACGCCATGTGATATGGCGGTGAAGCGGCCGGCCTCGTTCACCTCCCAGTACCAGTCCGCCGACAATTCGGTCAGCGCCTTGAACCGGGCCTCACGCTGGCGCAGTTCGGCGGTGCGCTCCGCCACCTGCCGTTCCAGCGACTCGGCCAGCCGCCGGATCTCGGCCGCCGCCCGCTCCCTGCGCCGCAGATGCACCAGATGCAGATACAGCAGCACCGACAGCAGCGTGCCCAGCACCATCGCCCGGCCGGCCGCCCACCAGGGCTTGGTCAGGTTCAGACGGTCGACGAATTGCGGCCGCGGGTGGATGTCGAGCACCCAGTCACGCCCGAAGGCCGCAACCGCGATCTGTCGCCGTACCCGCGGTGACATGTCCACATCGCCATCAGCGGTCAGGAAACCCGCCGTGGTCACGAAAGGGGGCAGGTCGGCATCGCCGGTCATGTCACGGATGCCGAAGGCGATGTCCGGGTCCACCCTCGCCAGATCGGCCAGAACCGCATCGATCATCAGCGGCGCATAAGCCCAGCCGATTGCCGCCTGCCGGCGCTGATCGGGTGTTGCGGTCGCCATGCCCGGTCGATAGACCGGCAGCAACAGCAGGAAGCCCGGCACCATGCCGCCCTGCTGCAACAGGGTGATCGGCGGGGTCAGCGTCGCCTTGCCGGTCTCCATCGCGGTCAATGCCGTCTGCCGGCGCCGGTTCTCCGACGCGATGTCCAGGCCGATCGCCGTGGCATTGCCGGCCAGGGGCTCGATGTACTGAATGACGAACCGCTCGCCATCATGGGCAAGCAACTGCGCCACCCGGAAATCTGGCCGCCCCTCGGCCCGCGCCGCATCGATGAAGACGCCCATCTCATCGGGGAGCACCCGGCGGACGAAGCCGAATCCCAGCACGCCCGGGAACTCGGCCGGAATATCGCGCGTGGCGGCATAGCGTTCGAAGCTGGCGCGGCTGATCTCCGGTCCCGCCGTCGCAATCGCCCCGCGCAGCCCCCGCAGCCCGTAATCGTAAAGCCGCAGACGCTCGTTCAGGCTCATGGTCACGGTTTCGGTCACCGCGTCGAACCGCTCGGCCACATGCTCGTCATTGCGGTCAGCAAACCACATCCCGGCACCCAGGGCCGCCAACAGGCTGACGACCAGCAGGCCGACCGGCAAAAGCAAGACGCGGGCAGACCCGGACACCGGAGGTCACATTCCTTCCACAACGCATGAGAGCAAGAGTGTTCAGTCTTATACTCTCCACCTGTGGCACCCGCCGCAATATCTCTTGGCGGGACGATCGTGTTCTGATGAGGCCTGCGTTGCACAACGGGCCGATCAAGGTATGCAAGGTCGTTGCAGACCCCGGCCATGGCCGTTATGATGATTATCATCATGTTAAAGTGCCTCTTCCCGAGGCACGAATCGAGAGACACTCCATGGACAAGCGGATCTATGTGCTGACCCTGGTCAATGTCGCCGCCGGGGTTGCGACCTTCGTCCATGCCGGGCTGCTGGCAGCCCTGGTCGTCGATCTGGAGGTGCCGCTTGCCGCCGGCGGTCATATCGCCACGGTCTATGGCATCACCTTCGCCCTGGCGGCCCCGGTTCTGGCCGGGCTGACCGCGCGGTTCGAACGCCGCCGGCTGCTGTCGGTGGCCCTTGGCGCCATGACGGTCGCGGGTGTCGCCTGTGCGCTGGCGCCCAGCTATGAACTGCTGATCGTGGCACGGGTCTTCGGCGGCCTGACCGCCGCCCTCGCCATGCCACTCGCCTCAGGGCTTGCAGCCACCCTGGCACCGCCCGAGGCACGCGGCCGGGCGCTGGCCGCGGTGGTGCTGGGCATGACCATCGCCCTGATCCTTGGCATTCCGCTGGGCAGCGTGGTCGGCAGTCTGGCCGGCTGGCGGGCGACCTTCGGCTTCGCGGCTGTCTTGAGCCTGCTGGCGCTGGTGGCGATCGCCATCATCCTGCCACGGGTGCCTGGCGTCGCCGGACCGGCACGCAATCCGGTGGGCCTGCTCCGTCTGGCGCCGGTTCGCGCCAATCTGTCGATCACCTTGCTGTCATTCATTGCAATTTTCACGGTTGTCGCCTTCGTGGGCCCGGTCACCACCGCCATCACCGGCCATGACGGCAGTGCCATCGGCGTCTTTCAGTCGGCCTCGGGTCTCGGCAGTCTTCTGGGCGTGATGCTGGGCGGGCGGATCGCCGGTGGCCGCCATGCGCAAACCATGGTGATCGGCGCCTTCATGGCGATGATCGCCACCCAGGCCACGATCTCGCTGCTGATGCTGGCCGCTCCCGCGCCGTCGCTGGGACTGGACCTGCTGCTGGGCGTGCTGCTGCTGTCGGGTGCCACCGCGCTGTTCTGCCTGATGCCGGTGGTGCAACTGCGGCTGGTCGGGGCGGCTGGGGCGGCGGCGACCCTGGCGCTGGCGCTCAACGGCTCGACCAATTTCATCGGCCAGGGTCTGGGGGCGGCATTGTCATCGCTGGTCATCGGCCGGCTGGGGCTGGAAGCGATCGGTTTTGGTGGCGCCGTGGTCGCCGCCGGCGCCGTGGTGCTGCTGCTGATCCGGGGCACCGCCGCGCGGGCGCGCAGCCGCCCCGTCGCCACGCGGGCGCGGTGAACCAGGTCCCTGCGCGGGCAGAGGGAACCAGATCGCCGCGCGGGCTCAATGAAAATGAAAATCCTCGGCGATGATCCGGTCGCGCGGCACGCCGAGTGCGGTGAACTGATCGACCATGTCGCGGACGAATTGCGGCCGGCCGCACAGCATCACCGCCACGCCCTCCAGCGGATACACCGCCTCCATCACCTGGGCCGCGGTCAGGCGGCCACGCTCCGCCGTCAGCCACAAGTCATAGTCGATATAGGAATCCGCTTTCGGCACCGCCTCGGCAATTTCGGCGTCGTATGGCGCGTGATCGGCGTCGCGCGCCACATACCACAGCCAGATCCGCCGGAAATCGTCATTGGTGGTCTCAAACCGCAGCATACCCAGGAATGGCGTGATGCCGATGCCGGCGCCGATCCAGATCAGCCGGCGATGGGTGCCGTAGCGATGGGGCGTGAAGCCGCCGAAGGGGCCGAACACCTCAATCGGCTCGCCCGGTGTCAAGGCTGCCAGATCGCGGGTGAAATCGCCCACCATCCGCACCGACAGCCTGAGATCGCGCTCGGCCGGTGACGAGGTCACCGAGAACGGATGCAGTTCGCCGCGCCGGCGGCCGGGGCGGTTGATGAACACGAAGGTGCCGGGTTCATAGATCATCCGCCGCGCCTTGGGCCGCAGCACCAGATCGACCGTATCCTCCGACGCCTGCACCACCTCGCGCACGGCATAAGGATAGCGCGGTGCCGCCCAGCGATAGAGCAGCACCCGATAGACCCAGCTCGCGGCGCCGATCAGCACCAGCAGCGAGACCCAGAAGCGCAGCGGCTCGAAAGCCTGGATCGTCGGCCCCAGGGTCAGCGCATGGGCCGACGTGACGAGGAAGATCGGCCCCAGCATGCCATGCAGCGACAGCCAGCGCTCATAGCGCAGTCGCCGGCTATAGGCCAGCGCCGTCCAGATCAGCACGGCATACAGGATCAGGGCATTCATCGTGGCCGCGGGCGACGACCAGAACGGGATCAGCACGTTGGCGACCGATCCTCCACGCTCCAGTTCCGGCGGGATGTAGAATGCCACATGCACCAGCACCAGCAGGATCGTGATCGGCCCCAGGCGCCGATGCAGCCGCACCGCCCGATCCAGACCACCGAACAGCGGCTCGATGGAACGGCTGCGGGTGGTGGCCAGCAACAGCAGCGACATCAGCGTGATCGCCCAGCACGAGATCAGCAGGCTGGGCGGCAGCCAGCCTGTGAACCGCGCCGCATCCGCCATCGATGCGCGCCCGGCCACCCACAGCCCGGTGGTGATGCCAAGCCCCGACGCGATCAACCACCAGGCCGGCGACAGCCCCCGTAACCATCGCCCGGCTGTCCGCCACCTGCCCACATCGGATGTGGCCTCCCCGGTCGGCCCGCTTTTGTCCATGCATATCCCCGTATATCTCCCGACCGCCGCGTGATCCCCGCGTCGATCATTCGATGACCCTCTATCTATAGCCGAACCGCCCCACGCGACGCGACAGGGCGTTCATCCATCGAACAGATCGCCGATCGCGGGCACCGGACCGGTGGTTGCCAAAACAGTCGCCTTCGCACGCGACAGCGTATCGGTATCACTTTCCCGGCCGCCATCGGCCAGAAGATGGACCAGCGTCGCACCCCTGGCGCGCAACAGCGGCGCCACCAGATGAAAGCGATGGCACGACACCGGATCGCGCTCGGCGCACATCAGCGCGACGCGGTGGCGGCGCGCGCCATTCATCAGCCGGGAAATACCCTGGTCGCGCAGCCGGGCCAGCATTTCAAGGTCGGCGCCGGCGGGCGGGCGGCCCCCCAGTTCGGCGCCAAGGGCCACATGGGCGATGCCGACCGCCTTCAGCGACGCCGCCAACGGCCGGGCGCCGAAGTGCGGATGCCGCCGCGACCACGGCACGGACCGGACATCAGCCACCGCCGTGATCGATGCCGCACCCAACAGTTTGATGAAGCGGTCGATGGTGTGGTCGGAATGGCCGATGGTCCAGAACACAGGCGTGGCGGGGCTGGCATCGTCGATCATGGCGGCCATGATGGCAGAGGCAGGCCGCCACAGGCAATTCCGCAGAACGATCCCGCACAAGGCCAGGCGCGCGCGGCGCCGGCATTCGGGCTAGGCTGTCGCAAAACACGCCATAAGATCCCAGCGGAGGAAACACGCCCATGCCGCCCATGCCCCCGATCACCGAACGCGCCCGCGATCTGGCCTTTCCCGAAGGGCCGGTGGCCATGGCGGATGGCTCGGTCGTGCTGGTGGAAATCGCCGCCGGCCGCATCACCCGGGTGATGCCCGATGGTCGCAAGCTGACCGTCGCCACCCCCGGCGGCGGCCCCAACGGCGCCGCACTCGGCCCCGACGGCAAGCTCTATGTCTGCAACAATGGCGGCTTCGAATGGGCGGTCGACAAGGGTTTCACCAAGCCCGCCGGCACGCCCGGCGATTGGTCGGGTGGGCGGATCGAGCGGGTTGATCTCGACACCGGCCGGGTCGAGGTCTTGTATGACAGCGTCGACGGCCGGGGCCTGCGGGGGCCCAACGACATCGTCTTCGACGCCGATGGCGGCTTCTGGTTCACCGATCTGGGCAAGACCTTCCACGACCGCATCGACCATGGCGGGCTGTATTACGCCCGCGCCGACGGATCGATGATCCGCACCGCCGCCTATCCGGTCGCCAACCCCAACGGCATCGGCCTGTCGCCCGATGGCCGCACGGTCTATGCCGCGGAAACGCCATCGGGGCGGCTGTGGGCCTGGACCATCACCGGCCCGGGCGAGCTGGCCCCGCAGACATGGCCCGAGGTGGAACACCCGCGTCTGCTGGGCCCGGCACCGGGGTTCCGGCGCTATGACAGCCTGGCCGTGGAAGCCTGCGGCAATATCTGCGTCGCGTCGTTGCGCATCGGCGGCATCGAGGTCTATGCCCCCGACGGGCCGGTGATCGATTTCGTGCCCTTCGACGACCCCTATACCACCAATATCTGTTTCGGCGGCGCCGATCTGCGCACCGCTTTCATCACCCTGTCGGGCTCCGGCCGGCTGGTCTCGGTGCCCTGGCCGCGCGCCGGGCTGCGGCTGGCAAATAGCTGACAGCAGGGCCGGTTGCCAGCAGGGTCGGTTGCCAGCAGGGTCGGTTGACCGGGCTTGCCGGCATCGCTATGGGAATGGTCACCATCATGACAGTCTGGCCTTTGCCATCGAAACCGCGGGAGCCCGTACCGCCATGCCATCGACCCCGCCACCTCTGCCGCAAGGTATCCACATCGAGACGCTGACCGGCGATGCCCTCGTCGGGCGGATCGGCGATCTGGCGGCCCTGCGGATCGCGGTTTTCCGTGACTGGCCCTATCTCTATGACGGCAGCGCGGACTATGAGCGGCGTTACCTCGCGACCTATGCCGCCGCCGCCGGCAGCGTGGTGGTGGCGGCAACCGATCGGCCGGGCGGGCGGCCGGGCGGGCGGCCGGGCGGGCGGATGGTGGGGGCGGCGACCGGCCTGCCGATGCGCCACGAACCCACCAGCCTGACCGGGCCGATGGCGGCGGCCGGTTACGACATCGACCGGCTGTTCTATTTCGGCGAATCGGTGCTGCTGCCGGAATGGCGCGGCACCGGCATCGGTGTCGCCTTCTTCGCCGCGCGTGAGGCCCATGCCCGCGGGCTGGGCGGCTTTACCCATGCCTGTTTCTGCGGCGTGGTGCGCCCGCAGAGCCATCCGCACCGGCCGGTGGATGCCGTGCCGCTGGACGGGTTCTGGCATCGGCGCGGCTATGCACCGGTCGCCGGCGCCATCGGCCGGATGGCATGGCGCGATACCGGCTGCGACATCGAGACCACCAAGCCGATGCAGTTCTGGGCGCGGGCGCTGTGAGCGGCATCATCACCCGGCCGGCGGGCGTGGCGGCGGCGGGGGCGGCCGGTCCCGACCGTCTGCGGGTGGCCGCCGCCAATTGGGCGGTATTGCGGCCAGCCTCGATGCAGGCATTGGCGGACCGGCTGGACGCGGCGGTGGCCGATGCCGTGGCCGATGGCGCGCGGCTGCTGGTGTTTCCGGAATATGGCGGGATGGAAGCGGCGGTTCTGTCACCGGCCTTCCGCAGCGGCGATCTGGCCGCGGAAATCGCCGCCGCCACCGCCATGGCCGGTCCGTGGCTGGAGGTGCACCGGGCGATGGCCCGGCGGCACGATATCCACATCCTGGCCGGCAGCCTGCCAGTGCGTGTGCCGGGCCATGCCTGGCCGGTGAACCGCTGCTGGCTGGTGGCCCCCGATGGCAGCCATGCCCATCAGGACAAGCGGATCATGACCCGCTTCGAGCGCGAGCACTGGCATATCGGCGCGGGCGATGCCCGACGGGTGTTCGATACGAGCCTGGGCACGATCGGCATCGCCATCTGCTATGACGCGGAATTTCCGCTGGAGGTGCGCGACATGGTGGTGGCCGGCGCCGATATCATCCTGCTGCCCAGTTGCACCGACACCGTCGCCGGCTATCACCGGGTGCGGGTGGCGGCACAGGCCCGGGCGCTGGAAGGCCAGTGTTTCGTGATCCAGTCGCCCACCACCGGCACGGCCGGCTGGTCGGAGGCGGTGGATGTCAACCACGGCGCCGCCGGCATCTTCGCCCCGCCCGACCGCGGCCTGCCCGATGATGGCGTGGTGCGGCTGGGCGGGTTGGACCAGCCGGGCTGGGTGATCGCCGATCTGAACCGCGCGGCCCTGCGGCTGGTGCGCCAGGACGGGCAGGTTCTGCCACTCCGTCACTGGCACGAACAGGCCGCCGCCCGGCCAGATCAACCCGCCTGAGGCCGTCGACCTGCCTGAGCCTGTCAGTCCGCCCGAGCCTGTCAGTCCGCCCGAGCCTGTCAGTCCGCCCGAGCCTGTCAGTCCGCCTGAGCCTCGATCCGCGAGACCAGGTTGCTCAATCGCAAGGCGTCGGCCAGTTCGGCCGTGCAGGCGACCGCGACCATGCCGAAGGCTGTCGGCGGGCCGATCCAGATCAGATGCTCGGTCATGCCGAGGCGCTCGGCCTCGGCGCGCAGACCCTGCGCCCGGCGGGCGGTCAGGGCGGAGGCGGCGGCAAGGCCGCTTTTCGGCGGTGGCGAGCGATCGGTCGCAGCTTCGGCAAGCGTTACCAGGTAACGCCGGGCACCGGCCGGCATCGGCGGCGGCATGGCAGGGTCTTCCTTGGTCGATTGACACCAGGCCCGCGGCGATGCGGGCTGAGGCAATGGTGGTGGCGGTTGTGGTGGCAGTGGTGACAGCGCGACGCGCCCCTGCAGATATAAGACGAAAACGCCGGCAGGGTAAGCCGCCCTGACGTCACATGATCGCCCAAATTCGCCGGGGCGCCGAAGACGCCACCACACGGACCGCGGCACCTCATGGCCGGGACCGGAACACCGCACAGCTATGCTCGAACATATGCGCGATCCGGTGCAAGGCTTGTGCCCGCGCCTCAGGCGCCGCCATGTCCAGCGCTTCCGCCGCGGCCAGTTCCGCCGCCAGTGCGGCAGCCCCCAGATTGGCGGCCGATCCCTTGAAGCCGTGGGCGGCGCGGCGCCAGACGGAGCCGCCCGTGGCCATCTCGGCGGCCAGCGTATCGAGATAGCCCCGCGCGCCGTCTTCGAACAGGCTGAACACCTCGTCTTCCAGCACACGGTCGCCCAGCGTATAGGAGCGGAGCTGGTCGAAATCGAAGATCATGCGCACCCCAACACCATTGCCGCCGGATGCCCGCCGCCGCCCGATATCCACCGGCTCAGTCGACGGGAAAATCCGCATGAACCACCAGATCGCCGGGCCGGATGCCAAGCAGGCGGGCCGTGCCGGCATTGAGCTCCAGAACCGCGCGCGCCGGGGTCTTGGAGGCGATCGGCGTGTCGCTGAGCGGCGTGGTGTCGGCCGCCACATCGACCACTACGCCCTCCGCATCCAGAAACAGCATGTCGAGCGGCACATAGGTGTTGCGCATCCACATGGTGGGACTGGTGCCCTCGGCGAAGATGAATAGCATGCCATGGTCGGCATCAAGCTCCGACCGGAACATCAGCCCCATCGACCGGGCCTCGCTGGTGCGGGCGACCTCGACCTGGAACATCCGCACCTTGCCGCCATCGGCCGGGCGGATCGCCAGCGGCTCCAGCGGCTGCTGGGGCAGCGCCTGCGCCTGGATGACGGCGCTTGGCCACTGCCTTGCCGCCACCGCCGGATGGGCGGCGGCCCAGCTCGACACCATGAAAGCGGCGGCCAGCACCGCCACAAGCGAACCCGTATGGCGGAGACGATACCAGCGGCGGAGATGGTCCAGCATGCGCGTTCCTCGTCGGGGGCAAGCCTTGGCGTCCGGAGGTGATCCGCGAACAGTGCGGTCCGCGAGCATCGGCCGTTGCGTGCCGGTCGGGAGACGTGATCAGGCCCTGGCTGCGGCAGGCCGGTTAAACCCTCCCGTTCGGCCACATACGTCATCGGTCATACTCCGGCCGGGTCCGGTGCGCAACTGTCGCGCCACAGATGAACTGTGAACCGTGGCGTTCCGGGCCATCGCTGTCGACGCCCCGGCCATCAGCCTTGGGCGGGCACTCCAGGCCTTGCACGACCATGTCGACCGGGGCATAGTAACCGCTTCACTTGGGGGGAGCCGCATGATGGCGGCTGAGAGGTTCCCGGCACGGAACGACCCCTGAACCTGATCCGGTTCGCACCGGCGGAGGAACAAGTGGTCGCAGCATGCCCGACACCCCTGATCTATCCATTATCCTGACCGGCGTTTCGCCGAAGGATCGCCTCACCGGCATTTCGCCGGAGCATCGTCATGCCGGCCATGCGCCGCCGGCTGTCGATATCACCGATGTCCGGGTCCGCCCGGGCGGGCGGCTGGTGCTGGACGGCTGCGGCCTGACCCTGCCCGCCGGCCGGATCACCGCCCTGCTGGGTGCCAGCGGCTCGGGCAAGACCACCCTCATGCGCCTGATCGCCGGGCTCGATGTCGCCGGGTTCGAGGCTGGCCATGTCACGGCCTCCGATGGCCGGCCGCTCGATGGTCGCATCGCCTGGATGGCGCAGCAGGATCTGCTGATGCCGTGGGCGCGGGTGATCGACAATGTCACCCTGGGCGACCGGCTGCGTGGCCGGCCCGTCGACGCGCCCCGTGCCCATGTCATGCTCGACGCGGTCGGCCTTGCCGGCATCGCCCGGCTCCGGCCGGCGGCGCTGTCGGGTGGCATGCGACAGCGTGTGGCTCTGGCCCGCACGCTGATGGAGGACCGCCCGGTGGTGCTGATGGACGAACCCTTCGGCGCGCTGGATGCCGTCACCCGCCACGGGTTGCAGGATCTGGCCTGCCGGCTGCTTCGCGGCCGCACGGTGCTGCTGGTCACCCACGACCCGCTGGAGGCACTGCGGATGGGTGACGAGATCCTGGTGCTGTCGGGCCGCCCGGCCATCGCGCGGCGGGTGACACCGCCACCGGGACCGGTGCCACGGCCGGTGGACACCCCCGATCTGGGCGCGCGCCTGGCCGCGCTGATGGCGGTGCTGGAGGCGCGGCCATGAGCGTGATCGACAACACGATCCCCACCCCCGCGTCCGCGCCACGCCGGACAGCCACGAGCGGTGGTTGGTGGCGTGGCCTGATCGCCGCCGCCGGGCTGATCGGCATCTGGTGGGCGGTGGTGGCGATGGCGGGCATGCCGGCCTTCCTGCTGCCGGCGCCCGACCGGGTGGCCGTGGCGATCTGGGTGAACCGCGCCATGCTGGCCGATCACGCGCTGATCACCGCGCTGGAGATCGCGCTGGGGCTAGGCGCCGGCGCCATGGTCGGCATCACCGCGGCACTGGCGATCGCCGGTGCCCCGAAGCTGGGCCGCTGGATGATGCCGGTGATGGTCGGCGCCCAGGCATTGCCGGTCTTCGCCCTGGCCCCCCTTCTGACCCTGTGGTTCGGCTATGGCTTCACGCCCAAGATCGTGATGGCCGGGCTGATCATCTTCTTCCCCGTCGCCATCGCCTTTCTCGACGGCCTGCGCCGAACCGAGCCGGGCTGGCTCGACATGGCGCGGGTGATGGGGGCACCGCCCGCGCGCCGGCTGCTGCTGATCCGCCTGCCGGCGGCGCTGCCGGCGCTGGCGTCCGGCCTGCGGGTGGCGGCCGCCGTGGCGCCGATCGGCGCGGTGGTCGGCGAATGGGTCGGATCGTCGGCCGGGCTCGGCTATCTGATGCTGCACGCCAACGGCCGGATGAAGACCGACCTGATGTTCGCGGCGCTGGCCGTGCTGGTCGCGATCACCCTGTTGCTCTATCTCGCGGTCGATCGTGGCCTCAGGGCGGCAATGCCCTGGCAGGCCGACGCGCTGGATGGCCCGCCCGCGACCTGACGGCCGCCGCCGGCCGATCCCCCCCGACCGCATCTGCCCCCTATCCATATCATCGGAGGATATGCCCCATGACGCGGAGCCTCATGCGCCGCGGCCTGTCGCCGCGCCGTCTGGCGGCGGCGGCGCTGATCGCCGCCACCACCGCCTTCAACCCGACCGGCGCCTCGGCCGCCGACAAGCTGGTCCTGCTGCTGGACTGGTTCGTGAACCCCGACCACGCGCCGTTGCTGGTGGCGCAGGAGCAGGGCTATTTCACCGAGGAAGGCCTGGATGTCGAGATGATCGCGCCGGCCGATCCGTCGGACCCGCCCAAAATGGTTGCGGCGAAGCGGGCGGATCTGGCGGTGACCTATCAGCCGCAGCTCATCGCCATGGTGCATGAGGGCCTGCCGCTGAAGCGGGTGTCCACACTGGTGGCGACGCCGCTGAACAGCCTGATCGTGCTGAAGGATGGGCCGATCAAGTCGCTGGCCGATCTGAAGGGCCGGCGGATCGGCTATTCGATCGGCGGGTTCGAGGATGTTCTGCTGGGCCGGATGCTCGCCTCGGCCGGGCTCACCACGGATGACGTGACCATGATCAACGTCAATTTCGCCTTGTCGCCGTCGGTGATGTCGGGGCAGGTGGACGCGGTGATCGGGGCCTATCGCAACGTCGAACTGGTGCAGATGGACCTGGAAGGCCGCCCCGGCCGCGCCTTCCTGGTGGAGGAGCATGGCATTCCGCCCTATGACGAGCTGGTGATCGCGGCCCATGCCGACAATGCCGCCGATCCGCGCTTCGCGGCCTTCAACCGGGCGCTGGAAAAGGGCGTGCAGTTCCTGGTCAACCACCCCGAGGCGTCGTGGGAGCTGTACATCAAGGGCCGGCCCGAGGTTGCCGATGAAGGCAACCGCCGCTCGTTCTTCCAGACCATCAGCCGTTTCGCCCACAGCCCCGCCGCCCTCGATCATGGCCGCTGGCGGCGTTTCGCGGCCTTCATGGCCGATGCCGGGCTGATCGACGCACCAAAGCCGGTCGAGGACTATGCTCAGGACTGGCGCTGAACGCCGCTGACGCGAGGCCGCCTCAGCCGGCCGGATCAAGCTGTTCCGCCCCGCTTGCGACGACGTGTCGCAAGCGGGGCGTCTTCATGTCGGGACAAGGGCTTATCGGACCGGATTCGTCCGGATTTCCTTGACCCGTCCCGGGTTTCTTGGGAAAAACGCGGGCCAGGGAGGCGGCGCCGGACGGGGACCGACCAGCGTCCCACGCGCATTCACGGCACTGTTCCCGCACGGCCCGATCCGGGCCGCGGCGCGTGTCGCGCAATGCCGGGCGCCATGCCTCCTTGCCGTATGGGGTCATCAACCACTCAAGGGGGACTGCGGTGGCGCGAGCCTTCGGCCTGTTTCTGGCTTTGCTCACGACCTGGCTGCTGCTGTCGGGCGTCTACAAGCCGCTGATCATCGGCTTCGGCGTGGTGTCCTGTGCCTTTTCGGTATGGGTCGCGCGCTGGCTGGGCGTCGTCGACCGGGAAGGCGCCCCGCTTGGCATGCTGCCGCGTGCCATCCGCTATTGGTTCTGGCTCTCGGTCGAAATCGTGAAGTCCAACATCGACGTGTTCAAGCGCGTCTGGGGTCTGGCGCCGATCGATCCGGCCTGGAAGGTGGTGCCCACCAGCCAGCGCACCGATCTGGGCCGGGTGATCTATGCCCAGTCGATCACCCTAACGCCGGGCACGGTGTCGGTGGATATCGAGGATGGCCGCATCGTCGCCCATGCGCTGCATGCAAGTGCCCTCGACGCCCTGGACGAAGGCGACATGGACCGGCGCTGCACCGCATTGGAAGGGCCGGCCTGATGTTCATCGCCGCAACGATCGCCCTTGTGGTCGCCATCCTGATGGCACTGGCGCGCGGCCTGCTTGGCCCCACCCTGTTCGACCGGGTGCTGGCCACCAACGCCATCGGCACCAAGATCGTGCTGCTGATCGCCGTCGTGGGGTTCCTGACCGACCGACCGGATTTCCTGGATCTTGCCGTCACCTATGCGTTGATCAACTTCATCGCCACGGTCGCGATTCTGAAGCTGCTGCGGGTCGGCCATCTGCGCAGCATCACGCCCGAGGATGCCGCCGAGGAAGAGGTCCTGCGCGGATCGGCGCGCGGCGACGCCGCGGCGCTGCGATCCGGCACCCCCGGCACCAAGACGCCGAAGGGAACACGTCCATGACCGGCCAGATCATCATCGACCTGATCTCGTGGGCGCTGCTCATGGCCGGCGCGCTGTTCGTGCTGACCGGCGCGCTTGGCCTGATCCGGATGCCCGATTTCTATACCCGCCTGCATCCGGCGGGCATGATCGATACCTTCGGCGCCTGGCTGATGCTGGGCGGCCTGTGCGTGCAGGCCGGCTTCACGCTGGTGACCGTGAAGCTGATCATCATCGGCCTGCTGCTGTTCTTCACCTCGCCCACCGCATCGCACATCGTGGCCAATGCCGCCCTGGTCGCGGGCGTGAAGCCCAGCGGCCGGCGCATCGGCGATGCCGGCGCCGGCGGGGCCACGAAACCAGATGTCAGGCGCGCCACCCCATCGAAGGGAGCCCGACGGTGATCGAGATCGGACCCTGGTCGATCATCGCCGTCGACCTGCTGAACGCCGTGCTGCTGCTGATGCTGATCGCGATCGGTGTCGCCATCGTGCGGACCCGCAATCTGCTGACCGCCGTGCTGCTGCAGGGCATCTATTCGCTGGTGATCGCGGCGCTGTGGACGGTGCTGGATGCCATGGACGTGGCCTTCACCGAGGCCGCGGTCGGCGCCGGCATCTCGACCGTGCTGTTCCTGGCCGCCATCACCCTGACCGGCCATAAGGAAAGCAGCCGCGGCCACAATCCGGTGCCGCCGCTGATCGCCGTCGTGGCGACGGGTGCGGCCCTGGTCTATGCCACGGCCGACATGCCGGCCTTCGGCGACCCGCAGGCCCCGGCGCAGACCCATGTCGTGCCCGACTACATCATCGGCTCGGAACAGGTGCATCACATCCCCAACATCGTCACCAACGTTCTGGCCAGCTATCGCGGCTATGACACGATGGGCGAGACGGTGGTGGTGTTCACGGCGGCGCTGGCCGTGACCATGATTCTGGGCGGCGGCGCCGCCACGCTTGGCCGGCGACGCCGCCATGCCCGCGAGGATGATGTCGAGGACACGCATGACGCCGTCAGGTCGGATGACGGATCGGGCGACGGCGACACCGCGAAGAGAGGCGACGCCTGATGCGCGACCATTACCTGATCCTTCGCGTCGTCTCGAAGCTGCTGATCCCGTTCATCATCATGTTCGGGCTCTATGTGCAGTTCCACGGCGAATACGGCCCCGGCGGCGGCTTTCAGGCCGGCGTGATCATCGCCTCGGCCTTCATCCTGTATGCGCTGATCTTCGGCCTGACCACGAAACAGCGGCTGCGGCTGCTGGGTGTGGCGCGGGTGCTGGCGCCGCTGGGGGCGATCATCTTCGTGGGCACCGGCTTCGTCACCCTGCTGTTCGGCGGCAATTTCCTTGAATACGCCGTGCTGATCGACGGCGACCCCACCACCGGGTTGCTGGTCGGCATCATCGTGGTCGAACTGGGGGTCGGCATCGCGGTCACCGCCTCGATGATCGCGCTCTTCTTCACCTTCTCGGAGAGGCGCGACTGACGTGGAGATGCTGGGTCATTTCAACTACTGGGTCTCGATCATCCTGATGATGACCGGGTTCTATGCCGTGATCGCCTCCACCAACATGGTGAAGAAGCTGATCGGCCTGGGCATGTTCCAGACGGCGGTGTTCCTGCTCTACATCTCCATCGGCAAAGTCCGCGGCGGCACCGCGCCGATCCTGATCGACGGGGTCGCGGCGGGCGACGTCTCGTTCTCGAACCCGCTCACCCATGTGCTGATCCTGACCGCGATCGTGGTGTCGATCGCGACAACCGCCCTTGGCCTCGCGATCGTCGTCAGGATCCGCGAGAGCTATGGCTGTATCGAAGAGGACGAGACCATCGCCATGGACATGGCCGACGAGCGTGCCGAAGACGCCATGCCGCCGACCATCGCGGATGCCAAGCGCCGGCTGGGCTGGCTGCCCCGCAGCCAGGCCGCGTCGCGCGCGGCCCCGTCCGCACCGGTTCCCGATCGCAAGCCCGCGGCATCGCGGCCACTGGCGCCGCGCAAGGGCCCGACCGGACGGCGCAAGAGCGCGCCCCGCAAAGGGAAGAGCCGTCCATGAGCCTGCTTGCCCATCTTCCGGCGCTTCAGGTGGCCGTTCCCCTGATCGCGGCCCCGATCGTGGCGATGGTCGGCCGGCGGCGCTTCGCCTATGGCGTGCTGACCCTGGTCAGCCTCGCGATCTTCGCCTCGGCCATCCTGCTGACCCGCCAGGTACTCGACACCGGCCCGATCAGCTATGCCATGGGCAGTTGGCCCGCGCCGATCGGCATCGAATACCGCATCGATCTGCTGACCTGTCTGGCCTTGCTGCTGGTGTCGGGGATCGCCGCGATCTGCGCGCCCTATGCGCCCGCCTCGATCGATGCCGAGATCCAGCCCAAGCGTATCCCGGCCTTCGTCGCCATGTATTTGCTGGCGATTTCGGGCCTGTCGGGCATGGTCGCCACCGGTGACGCCTTCAACATCTATGTCTTCATCGAGATCACCTCGCTGTCGACCTATGCGCTGGTCGCCATGGGCCGCGACCGCCGGGCGCTGTCGGCCGCATTTCAATATCTGGTGATCGGCACCATCGGCGCCACCTTCATCCTGATCGGCATCGGCCTGATCTATATGATGACCGGCACGCTCAACATCGCCGATCTGGCGGCAAGGCTGCCGGCGGTGGAAGGCAACCGGGTGGTGGTGGCGGCCTTCGCCTTCCTGGTCATCGGGCTTGCGATCAAGATCGCGCTGTTCCCGCTGCATGTCTGGCTGCCCAACGCCTATGCCTTCGCGCCCTCGCTGGTATCCGCCTTCCAGGCGGCCACGGCCACCAAGGTCGGCATCTATGTGCTGCTGCGCTTCGTGGTGTCGGTGTTCGGCGCGTCCTATGCCTTCGACGCCATGCCGCTGGGCTGGACGCTGATCCCGTTTGCCGTCGTCGCGATGTTCGCGGGCTCGCTGGTCGCGATCTTCCAGGTCGATCTCAAGCGGCTGTTTGCCTATTCCAGCGTCGCCCAGATCGGCTACATCATGCTGGGCCTGGCGCTCGGCACCCAGGCCGGCCTGTCGGCCGCCCTGATCCACCTGATCAATCACGGGCTGATAAAGGCGGCCTTGTTCCTGGCGCTGGGCCTGATCGCGGTACGGCTGGGCGGCACGCGGCTCGATCATATCCAGGGGCTGGGCCGGACCATGCCGGTGACGGCGGCGGCGATGGTGATCGGCGGGCTCAGCCTGATCGGCGTGCCGCTGACCTCGGGCTTCATCAGCAAATGGTATCTGGTGACCGCCACGATCGAGGCCGGCATGTGGCCACTGGCGGTGCTGGTGATGGCAAGCTCGCTGCTGGCGGTGATCTATGTCTGGCGGCTGGTCGAGATGATGTATTTCCGCGATCCCGTGGAAGGCGCCGCCGAAGCCTGTACCGGCCGATCCAATCCCTGGCTGGCCTGGCCGGCCTGGACGGCGGCGGCATTGTGCATCTATTTCGGCATCGACACCCGTGCGACCGCCGGCCTGGCCGAACTCGCGGCCCGTGCTCTGACCGGAGGCGCGTGATCCGATGACGCCAGAAACCCTGCTGATCGCCTCTCTGCTCTCACCCCTCGCAGGCGGCCTGCTGATCGTGGCGGCAGGCCGCAGCCCCGGATTGCGCGACGCCCTGATGGTGCTGTCGGGCGTTGCCACCGCAGTGTTCACGCTGATGCTGACCGCCCAGGTGATCGACGGCGCCCGCCCGGCGCTGGCGCTGCACGAACTGATGCCCGGCCTGACCATCGGCTTCGCGGTCGAGCCGCTGGGCATGATCTTCGCGGCTGTCGCCGGCACGCTATGGCCGATCACCGCGGTTTATTCCATCGGCTATATGCGCGGCAATCACGAGGCGCATCAGACCCGCTTCCATCTGTGCTTCGCCATCGCCATCGCCAGCGCGCTTGCCCTCGCCTATGCCGACGGGCTGCTGTCGATGTTCCTGGCCTATGAGGTGCTGACCCTCTCCACCTATCCGCTGGTCACCCATGCCGGCACCAAGGCGGCGGTCAAGGCCGGGCGCACCTATCTGGGCATCCTGCTCGCCACCTCGATCGGCTTCCAGCTAACCGCGATCATCGCGGTCTTCGTGCTCTCGGGCACGGTGGCCTTCACCCCCGGCGGCGTGCTGCCCGACGGGCTGTCGCCGGGCCTGCTGGCGCTGCTGCTGGGCCTGTTCGTCTATGGCATCGGCAAGGTCGCGCTGATGCCGCTGCATGCCTGGCTGCCGGCGGCGATGGTGGCGCCGACCCCGGTCTCGGCGCTGCTGCATGCGGTGGCGGTGGTCAAGGGCGGCGCCTTCGCCGTGGTCAAGGTCATCACCTACACCCTCGGCACCGACCGTCTGGCGGCGGCCGGGGCCAATGACTGGCTGGTCTGGGTGGCGGCGGCCTCGATCGTCATCGCCTCGTCGATCGCGCTGACCCAGGATCATCTGAAGCGTCGGCTGGCCTATTCCACCATCAGCCAGCTCGCCTATGTGACGCTGGCGGCGGCGATCATGGCGCCCCTGTCGATCGTGGGGGCGGCCATGCATATCGCGGCCCACGCCGTCGGCAAGATCACCCTGTTCTTCGCGGCCGGCGCCATCCACACCGCCGCCCACAAGGATTATGTCAGCCAGTTGGACGGCATCGGCCGGCGGATGCCCTGGACCATGGGCGCCTTCACCCTGGCCTCCCTGTCGATGATCGGCCTGCCGCCGGCGGTGGGCTTCACCAGCAAATGGTTCATCCTGGAAGGCGCGCTGTCGTCGCAGTACTGGGTGGCGGTGGCGGCTTTGGCCGCGTCGACCCTGCTGAACGCGGCCTATTTCCTGCCAATCGTGTGGCGGGCCTTCTTCCGGGCACCGGTGGCGGCGAAATCCGTGGGGGCGGCCGGCGCCCATGGCGACGATCATCACGGCCCTCATGGCGAGGCGCCCCTGCCGATGGTGCTGGCGATCATGACCACCGCCGGCCTGACCCTGCTGCTGTTCCTCTATCCCGATCCCGTGCTGGCGCTGGCCGAGGCCCTGGCCAACGCGGTCACTCAGGGAGGTGTGCGTTGACCGGTTCCGCGCGTTCCAAGCCGGCTCTGACCAAGCTGGCCCCGGCCAAGGCCGCGGTCTCGATGCCGCTGACGCTGTCCGTATCGCGGATCGGGCTCGGCATCGCCGTGGCGGTTCTGGTGCTGTCGGCCCTGGCCGAGCTTGGCATCCATCGCCACGGCTATCTGGGTTTCGACGAGATCTTCGCCTTCCATGGCTGGTTCGGCCTGCTCGCCGGGCTTGCCGCCGTGGTCGTCGCGCGCGGGCTGGTGCTGACGCTGGGCCGCCCCGCCAACACCCCGGCCGCGGAGACCGACGATGATGACTGACGCCGGGATGACGGATGCCGGCCTGTTCGCCACCCTGCCGCCGGCGGTGCTGCTGCTTCTGGGCGCGCTGCTGACGGCGCTGCTGCCACGCGCGCTGCGCGCGGTGCCGGTGATCCTGGCGCCGCTTGCCACCCTGGCCGTGGTGTGGCTGCTGCCCGGTGGCGCAGGCCCGGCCCATGCGTGGCTGGATCAGATTCTGGTGCCGGTGTCGGTCGACGCCACGGGCCGCGCCTTCGCCACCATCTTCGCGCTGGCGGCGCTGGCCGGCGGCGTTTATGCCCTGCCCCGCGCCGGCACGACCGAACTGGTGGCGGCGCAGGGCTATGGCGCCGGCGCCATCGGCCTTGCCTTCGCCGGCGATCTGCTGACCGTGCTGGTGTTCTGGGAAATCCTGGCGGTCGGCTCCACCGTGGTGATCTGGGCTGCCGGCACCGATCGTGCCCGGCGCGCCGCCATGCGCTATCTGCAGGTGCATCTGTTCGGCGGCATGGTGCTGATGATCGGCATCGCCGGCCATCTGGCCGGCGGCGGCGACAACACCGTCGCCGCCCTGACCGGCGGGCTGGATGCCGGCGACTGGACCGCGTGGATGATCCTGGCCGGCGTGGTGATCAATGCCGGCGCGCCGCCGCTGTGGTCATGGGTGTCGGACGCCTATCCGACGGCGTCGTCCACCGGCATGGTGTTTCTGTCGGCCTTCACCACCAAAGCGGCGGTCCTGGTGCTGATCCGGCTGTTTCCCGGTGCCGAGATCCTGATCTGGACCGGCATCGTCATGGCGGCCTATGGCGCGATCTTTGCCCTGGTGGAAAACGACCTGCGCCGGGTGCTCGCCTTCTCGATCGTCAGTCAGGTGGGCTTCATGGTCACCGCCGTCGGCATCGGCACGCCGCTGGCGCTGGCCGGCGCCTCGGCGCAGGCCTTCGCCCACATCCTGTACAAATCGCTGATGACCATGGCCGCCGGCCATATGGTCGCCGCCACCGGCCGGCGGGATCTGGCCGATCTGGCCGGCATCGGCCGGCGGATGCCGCTGACCTGGGCGGCATTGCTGATCGGCGGGCTGGGGCTGGCGGCCGTGCCGCTGACGGCGGGTTTCGTGTCGAAGGGCGTTATCCTGTCGGCCGCCGGCAAGGATGGCTTCGGCGTCGCCTGGGCCTGTCTGGTCGGGCTGGCTGTGGTCTCCAGCGTCTATGCGGCGCTGAAGCTGCCGATCGTGCTGTGGGGCACCACCGGCGCGCGGCGGATCACCACCACCAGCCGGGGCCTGGATGGCGGCACGCTGGCCGAACCCGGTGTGATGCAGATGGTGGCGATGGCCTTCCTGGCCGCCCTGATCATCGGCATCGGCATCGTTCCCGGCACGCTGCTGGGCCTGTTTCCGGCATCAGCGGATTATGCGGTGTTCACGGCCGACCATCTGATCACCCAGGTGCAGCTTCTGGCGGCGGCGGCGGTGATCTGGTTCCTGGCGGCACCTCGTCTGGCACCGGGGCATGGCCGCCTGCGCGATCTGGACTGGATCTATCGCAGCCTGATCCCGCGCCTTGCCTCGGAATTCGCCATCCATGGCGATCCGTTGCGCAGCGGCATCGTCCGTCGCATCCGCCATCGCATCGACTTCGTGATGGCCAGCGTGTTCCGCATTCACGGGCCAGAGGCGCCGCTGGCCCGCGACTGGCCGACCGGCGGCACCGTGCTTGGCATCACCGTGATGCTGGGTCTGTGTCTGGTGGTCTATTACGCCGCCTGACCGGTTGCCGCTCCCCTGTCTGTCAGACGCCCCGCACGCGCTTGCGCGTTGCGGGGCGTTCTGTTTTGTCATCGCCCCAGACTGGTTTGTCATCGCCCAAGGCTGGCGGGCATTGGCCATCAGGCTATGCTGGCCGGCCATCGATCCTGGTTCGAAAGGCCTGACACCGATGTCGATACCGCCACGCCGCGACCGGGCCGCGAAGATCATCGCCACGCTTGGCCCCGCCAGCGCCGATGACGCCGCCATCCGTCGCCTGTTCCTGGCCGGCGCCGATGTGTTCCGGGTGAATATGAGCCATGGCGATCATCCGACCCATGCCGGCGTGATCGCGGCGATCCGCCGGGTCGAGGCGGATATGGGCCGGCCGATCGCGATCATGGCCGATCTGCAAGGCCCCAAACTGCGCATCGGCACCCTGCCGGATGATGGCATCGGCCTTGCCGTCGGCTGCAGCTTCACCCTGTGCCTGAACGAAACCGAGGGCACCGCCAACCGCGTGACCCTGCCGCATCCGGAAATCTTCGCCGCCGCCCGCGCCGATGACCGGCTGCTGCTGGATGACGGCCGGATGGTGCTGCGGATCACCGCCGTCGATGATGGCTTGATCATCACCCGCGTCGAGACCGGCGGCCGGCTGAGCAGCCACAAGGGCGTGAATGTTCCCGATGCCGCGCTGGATCTGGCCGCCATCACGTCCAAGGATCGGGTGGATCTGGATTTCGCCCTGAACCAGGGGGTCGATCTGGTGGCGTTGAGCTTTCTGCAATCGGCCCGCGACGTTCAGGCCCTGCGCCGGCTGGTCGGCGGCGCCGCGCGGATCGTGGCCAAGCTGGAAAAGCCCCAGGCGCTGGACGATCTGGCGGCCATTGTGGATGCGGCCGACGCGATCATGGTGGCGCGCGGCGATCTGGGCGTGGAGTTGGGTGCCGCCGCCGTGCCGATCGCCCAGCGCCGGGTGATCAAGGCCGCGCGCGCCGCCGGCCGGCCGGTGATCGTCGCCACCCAGATGCTTGAAAGCATGATCGAGGCGCCGGTGCCGACCCGCGCCGAGGCATCGGATGTCGCGACCGCGATCTATGGCGAGGCCGATGCGGTGATGTTGAGCGCCGAAACCGCGATCGGCCGCCACGGCGTGGCGGCGGTGACGGTGATGGACAGCATCATCCGCAAGGTCGAGGCCGACATGGCCGCGGATATCGAACCCCAGGCCTTCTCGACCCCGGTGGAGAAGGGCGTGCCGGTGCCGAAGGCGGTCAGCCGGGCGGTGCGCGAGATCGCGGCCAGCCTGGATTGCGCGGCGGTGGTGACCTTCACCTCATCGGGCCATACAGCACTTGCGATCGCGCGGGAGCGACCGGCCTCTCCCATTCTGGGCCTGACACCCGACACCGGCACCGCCCGGTTCCTGGCGCTGGTCTGGGGCGTGCACAGCCTGCGATCGGCCGAGGTCGACACGATGCCGGACATGATGGAGATCGTGCGCGACTGCGTTGCCCGAAGCGGCATCGCCCGGGCCGGCGATGTGGTGGTGATCACCGCCGGCATCCCCCTCCGCACGCCGGGCACCACCAATCTGATCCGGGTCGCGACGATCTGACATTGGCCCCTGACGCCGGCCCCGCCGCAATGCCGCCATGCGGCCGGCGCGCTGGTGCATGCCCGCCGGCGGGGCTAAGGTTTGAGCTTCCGCTGCCACAGCGTCACATGAACCGACAGAGCGCCTGCCATGCTGCGTCCAGCCTGCCCGACCGATGCCGCCGCCATTGCCGATCTGGTGGCCATGGCCGACCCGCTCAGCATCGGTGGCCTGACCGGGCTGGACGATCCGGCCGCGGCGATGGCCGCCTATCGGGCACTGGTTCAGGGCGCCGCGGGCATCGCCTCCCATCTCCATGCCCGGGTGTTCGAACAGGACGGGCGGGTGATCGGGGTCGCGGTTGCCTATCCCGGCCGGCTGGTCACCGCCGACGACATCCCCGCCGAGGCGCGGGTGACCGATGCCGCGGATTTCTACATCGACAATGTCGCAGTGTTCCCTGAACATCAGGGCCGCGGCATCGCCCGACAGCTCATCCTGGCAACTGAGGCCGCCGCGACCATCGACGATTTTCCGGCGGTGTCGCTGATCGTCGATGAGCGCAATCGGGGCGCCTTCACGGTTTATGACCGGCTGGGCTATGCGGTGTCGGGCCGGGCGGTGGTGCGCGGCGAGGTGTTCCACCGGATGCGCAAGCCGCTGCCCGCCGGCGCCGGCCGCTGACGGCGCCCGGTGATGCGCCCTTCCGCCCCGAACACGCCCTTTTCTGGCCGGACCTGTCCGCCGCACACCCGTGCCGCGGCACTGGTGATGATCGCGACCGTGCCGCTGGTTCTGCTCGCCTGGCTGTTCAAGACACCGGGCTGGAGCCTGGCCGCCGGCATCGCCTTGCTGGCCTATCTGGCTCTCACCTGGACCGATCTGCGCCGCTCCACCCGGCGGGCGGTGGGCGCCATGCTGATCATCGGCTGGTCGGCGCTGCTGATCACCGGCGCCGATCCGCTGTCGCTGGCGGCACGCCTGTCGGACAATGCGATCGTCGGCGTGCTGATCGTCGCCTGCGGGCTGCTGGCGGTGCCGGCGGCCTCGCCGCGCTATGTGGCCGAACTCACCCGGCTGGTCTCGGGCGCCAGCGGTCGCCGGCCACCACTCAGCCGGCTGGCGCTGGTGTTCTGGACCGGCCATGTGCTGGGCGCGCTGCTGAACATCTCGGCCCTGTCGGTGCTGCTGCCGGCGCTGGGCGGCGCGCGGGCGCGTGACAGCCGGCTGATGCGCAGCCTGCATCGCGGCTTTGCCCTCGCCGGGTTCTGGAGCCCGTTCTATGCCACCGTCGCCATCGTGCTGATCGCGTATCCCGGCGCCGGCTGGCGCGGTCTGCTGACCGCCACCCTGCCGATCCTGCCGATCGCCTTCCTGCTCGACATGGCGGCGGCGCTGCGCCACGGCCGCACGGCGCTTGCCCGCGCGGTGGTGCCGCCCAGCGATGAAGCCCGTGCGGCCGACGCCGCCGAGGCGGAAGCTCTCGATGCCGCCACCGCCGGCAGGCAGGGGCCGTCGCTGTGGCTGGCCGCGGGCGGACTGGCCGGGCTGGGGATCGGGCTTGATCTGGTGATGCCGGGGCCCACGCTGGTCTGGGTGATCGTGGCGGCGCTGATCGTGGCCCATGTCTGGATGCTGTGGTCGCAAGGGCCGCGCGCCACCTGGACCCGTCTGGTGCGCCCCCGGCTGATCGGCCCGCCGGGCATGACGCTGCAGGCCAACGAGATCGCCGTGTTTGCCGCCGCCGGGCCGCTGGCGGCGGGGCTGGCCGCAATTCTGGCGCCGGCGGCACCCGATATCGCCGCCGCCGCGAACGCGGTGCCGCTGTGGCTGGCGATCCTGGCGGTGCAGATGGCGATCTTCGGCCTGTCACATCTGGGGGTGCATCCGGTCGCCTCGATCCTGCTGGTGGCGGGCGCCCTGCCCGATCAGGTGGTGGCGGGGCGGGACGCCCTGTTCGCCGGGGCCAGCCTGGCCGGCTATACCCTCACTTTGCTCGCCTCGCCGTTCAGCGTGACCGGCCAGGTCTTCGCCAGCCTCACCGGCGCCACGTCGTGGAACCAGACCGTCACCCGCAATATCGGCTATGCCCTGATCATGGGGCTGGCCGCGGCCTTCTGGCTGGATCTGGGCGCGCTGCCGCTGCTGGCGGCGCTGGACTGATCCGCCACCTTTCCCATGACGCTCAACGTGGACCCTGGCCCTTGCGCATCCGCAGCCAGCCGCGGATGAAGCGATAGGCCATCCACAGCCATGCCACGGCGATGATCAGGAAGCCGATCACCACGATGGTCAGCACATAGCCGATGACATTGGCGATCACGCCGAACCAGAAGGTCTCCACCATATAGCGGTAATGCGCCCGCTCATTGGTTTCGGTGTCGAGCATGAAGAACCGGACATGGGCGATGATGCTGGCCACCACCAGCGGCAGCGCCGTCAGCAGCCCCAGCAGATGCAGGCCATAAGTGACCGTCAGCATCACCTCGGCCTGATGGGCGCTGCGGTCAGGGGCACCCGGCACACCGGGACGCAGTTCGAATTTGGGCTCGCTCTGGGCCATATCCTGCTTCGGGCTCCGTCTGGTGCGGTTCGGTGCTTGGCAATGTCGCCGGTTCAGGCGAAATGTAGGGATGGTCGCAAGCCGCCGCCAGCGTCCCGTTGCATCCCATGCCGCATACGCCCCATGCCGCGCGCTTCCCGGAGACCATCCGAGACCATGCCAGCCCCCCACGCCGCAACCATACCGCCCCACCATAGCCGACGGATCCGGCCGATCCTGTGCGCCGTCCTGATCGCGACCCCGGTCCTGATCGCGACCCCGGCCCTGGCCGCAGACACGGCCGTGCCCACGGCGTTCACCGATGCCGCGGCCCGCGCCGATGTGGTGGCGCTGGGCGAACGCCACGATCATGCCGGCCATCACCGCATCCAGGCGGCGGCCTATCGCGCCCTGATCGCCGCCGGTCGCAGGCCCGCACTGGTGATGGAGATGTTCAGCCGCGACAGCCAGGCCGCGATCGATGCGCTGACCGCAGGCCTCGGACCGTCGCCGACACCGGCTGCGGTCGACGAGGCGCTGGACCGGATGCCGGACGTTTCGGGCTTCACCGCCGGCGGCTGGCGCGACTGGTCCGCCTATCGGCCGGTGGTGGCGGTGGCGCTGGACCATGGCCTGCCGGTTCTGGCCGCCGATTGGCCGATGGCCGATCGCCGGGCGCTGAGCCAGGATGGCTGGCAGGCACTGCCGGCCGAATTCGTCGCCCGTTTCGGGCTGGACCAGCCGGCGGCGTCCGCCGTGGTCGACGGCCTGACCGCGGCGATCACCGCCGGCCATTGCGGCCATGCGCCGGAAGCGGCGCTACCGGCCATGATCCGGGTGCAGCGTGCACGGGATGCCGGCATCGCCGGCGCGGCGCTGGACGCCCTGGCGCGGCCCGATATCGATCAGGCGCTGATCATCGCCGGCAGCGGCCATGTCCGCCGCGATCTGGGCGCGCCGCTCTATCTGGGCGATGCCGCGGTCCTGGCGGTGGGGCTGGCCGAAACCGGCGCGGACGACCCCGAGCCCGGCCTGCGTGATCCCCGGCCGGGCGAGCCCTTCGATCTGGTCTGGGTGGCAGCGGCGCAACCGCGCGAAGATCCGTGCATCGCCTTCAAGGCGGCGCTTGAGGCGATGAACACCGCCCAGAAGTGACCGCGCCGATCGTGGCCGACCTCAGACGACGGAGCGCTTCGGGGCCCCGTCGAGTTGGGAAGTCCGCTGCCCGTTCTGTTCCAGCAGCAGGGCGGCCACGTCGACGGCGGTGCGGATATCGCGCGGCGGCCCGCCCAGCAGATCGGCATACATATAGGCATCGCACAGCCGCACGGTCGCCTCGGCCAGCATCGGGATCGGCAGACCCGGCACGAAATGGCCGGCTGCCGCCTCTTCGGCCATCACCTCGCCCATCAATGCGGCCGCACGGGTCTCGATCGGTCCCATCGATGTCGCCAGCCGGATGAACAGCAACGGTTCGCGCTGGACGAAAGCCTTCAGCGGCTCGGCCTGAAGCACCTCGGCCATGAATTCATGCATCAGCACCAGAATCCGACGGGTACCGGTCAGGCCGCGGACCCGACGTTCGGCGGTGCGGAAGCTGTGTTCGGTGCGGTCGGCCAGCACCATGCCAAGCAAACGGTCGCGATTGCCGATCCGCCGGTACAGGGTGGCACGGCCGACGCCAAGTTCCGCCGCCAGCTCCGACATGTCGATCGCCTCGCCGCGCAGATAGCGGCGCACACCGGCGCGCACAACCTCGGCTTCCCCTGCGCGGCGGGGGCGGTCGTCCTGCTGTTCAGAGATGGTCAACTCAGTCATCGGCCCTGCTCGTTAAGGCATCTGGTACGGCATTGTCGCAAGACATGGCGGACATCGGTATCCCCGCCGAGACAGTGTCGCATAGTGGTGACCGCAGGCATCGGTCAATCCATCGCACCCGGCCGGCCCCGGGCACGCTTCACCGATGCACGTCGGGTCTTCTCGTCCAGGCGTCGGCGCTTGGCGCCAAGGCTGGGCCGGGTCGGCCGCCGTTTCGGATCGCGGTGGCGGGCCTGGGCGATCATCCGACGCAGACGATCGCGAGCGTCCTCGCGGTTGCGCTCGCGGCTGCGGAAGCGATCGGCCAGGATCAGGATGCAGCCGTCATCGGTGGCGCGGCTGCCGGCCAGTTCCAGCAGCCGGCGGCGGGTCTCGTCGTCGCCCACCCCCTCGGCATCCGCCACCCGGAAGCGCAGCCGCACGGCGGTCGACACCTTGTTGACATTCTGGCCGCCGGGGCCCGATGCCAGCAGATATGTTTCCTCGATCGCCCGCTCGTCGAGACGGACACCACGGGCGACACGATCGATATCGTCATCCTTCAGGCTCATGGCCGTCAGGATGGTCAGCCGGCGCCGCCGATGCAAGCCGGATCGACGACCATCATCGGCGACTTTGGTCGAGAGGCCGGATCGCCGGGCCGCAACTGTGCCACCAAGACAGCCACCGCGATCTTGGCATGAATTGATGTCATCTTGCTGAATGACCGACCGATCATCACCGCGCGCTCTGCTCACCGCCGGGGCGCGAACACCCGGGTGGTGCGGCGCGGCCGGGTCAGATCCGCCAGATCGCCCATGGTATCGGCGAGCGCGTCGCCGATGGTCGGACCCTCGGCCTTGCGCTGGCGGCTGGCCTCGGCCTCGGCGCGACCGATATGGCGCAACCGCTCGGGCCGCCACGGATCGGCGGCCACCGCCTTGCCGGCGCCGGCGCCACGGATGCGGCCGGTCTGGCGGCGGCGATCGCGCAGCAGGGCACGCACCAATGCCCGGGCCGCCCGGTCGTCGAGCGCGGCCTTGTCATCGCGCCCGCCCGCGTCCGCGATCGCGTCGCCGTCTGCCGCAGCACTCCGACGGCGATCGGCCCGGGCGGATCCCGACGACCTGATCCGCCCCGCCGCGGGCGGGGGCGCCCGGCGCCCCGCACCTGCCAGCAATTCCGCGGCGATGGTTTCGGGGCGGCTGGTCGGCGGCTCGTCGGCCGGCAGCCCGCCGGGCCGGCCCACCAGCCGGTCCGCGACCTCGGCGCGGCTGACCCGCCGCGCGGGCGCCCAGCGCGCCGGGCGGCCTGGTGTGCCGCTGGTGGGGATGGCCGGCGCCGACGTGCCGGCGTCCATTGGGGGTGTGGATCCCGCGCTCTTGCCCGCCTCTTGGGGCGTGGTCGGCGACGGTATCGATGGCGGTGGATTGCCGCGGGCGGCGCGGCGCTCAATCTCGGTCGCGGCGGCGGCGGTCATGCCCCGGCGGGTTCGTTCCGACAGGCCGCGCAGCTCGCGCGCCAGCACATCCAGCGGCACCTCGGCGCCAAGCCCGCCATCGCGGGCCAGCCGCCAGGTCTCCAGCCCGCCGATCAATGCGTTCAGCCGATCGAGTTCCAGCGCGCCAAGGCCGGCCCAGACCGTGTCCATGAACCGTTCCACCAACGGCGGCAGGGGCTGGATCGCCAGCGTCGCCGCATCGATGCGCAACAGATCGGGCGCGCGCGGGCCCATATCGGTCACCACGAACATCGCCGGCATCAGCCGGCCGCGACCGGCGGCGGCGAACTGGCCCAGGGCCAGGAACAGCAGCGCATGCAGCTTGGCGGGCGACAGCACCCGGCCATCGGCCCGCGCGCGCCGCGCCAGCCATCCGGCCACGTCGTGGCTGCTTTCCACTGCAATCCGCATCTGCATCCACCTCACGTTTCCGTGCCCCGGACCCCTTGCAGGCACAGCATACGGTGCCCAACTTAACCGCGACTTAAGAATCTGCCGTGTCGGCTGCGTTTTCATGGCGACGAGGGAGGGCAGGCCGCGGAACGACGGGTGCCTGGAACAGCCGGCATGACAGTTTTTAGAATTCTTCTAAAAAGAGCCTTGCGCTCACCTGCCCCGGCTGGTATATCCGGTTCGACACGGATTGGAATGGTTCTAAGGTGTAGCGCCGGGCACGGTGCCGCAAGGAACCGGCGCCACAAGGAACCGGCACCACAAGGAACCGGGCCACCGATGCAGATTTCGATCGCGGCCGGCGCCCGGCCACGATCAGGGAACCAAGGTTGCCGCCCCCGGCCGACGGGGGCTTCACTCCAAGAGACAAGAGGCAGGATCCATGCTGACGATTGGTGATAAGTTCCCCTCGTTCAAGGTCAAGGCGACCGTTTCGACCGACCTGAAGGACGCGTTTACCGAGATCGACGAGAACACCTATTCGGACAAGTGGAAGGTCTATTTCTTCTGGCCGAAGGATTTCACCTTCATCTGCCCGACCGAGATTGCCGCCTTCGGCAAGCTGAACGGCGAATTCGCCGATCGTGACGCGGTCGTCCTCGGCGGCAGCACCGACAGCGAGTTCGTGCATCACGCCTGGCGCGTCCACAAGGAAGAGCTGAACGACCTGCCCTTCCCGATGCTCGCCGATGTCAGCCATGCGCTGTGCAACGCCCTCGGCATCCTGCACAAGCAGGAAGGCGTGGCACTCCGCGCGACCTTCATCGTCGATCCGGACAACATCATCCGCCATGTGTCGGTGAATGACCTCGATGTGGGCCGCAACCCGCAGGAAGTCATCCGCATCCTCGACGCGCTCCAGACCGACGAACTCTGCCCCTGCAACTGGCAGAAGGGCGAGGACACCCTGAAGGTGGCCTGATCCGGCTCTCACTGCCGGGCGGCCCCTGCCCGCACCACTGACCGGTGCGGCCGGGGGGCGCCCGGCGGCGCGACCAGAGACCGGCCCGGCCAAGCGCCGCAGGGCCGGTCTTTTTTTGCCGCCGGACACGGCACATTCACCGTCGTCTCCATCACCCCGCCGCGTCGACGCCCCGGCCGTGTGTCCGCCGCGCTGATCACCAGCGTGCCGCAGGGCCATGGCGCAGGCGGCTCCGCAGCCCGCACCAGGAAGAGAGTATCCAGATGTCGATCGAAGCCCTGCGCGGCACCCTGCCGGACTATGCCAAGGATCTGAAGCTCAACATCAGCAACGTGCTTCAGTCCGACAATCTGACCGCGCAGCAGATCTGGGGCACGGCCCTTGCCTCGGCGCTGGCCTCGCGCAATGCGGCGCTGACCAAAGCGGTCGCCGCCGATGCCGACGCCCAGCTCAGCCCCGAGGCGCAGAAGGCCGCCCGCGCCGCCGCCGCGATCATGGGCATGAACAACATCTATTACCGCTTCTCGCATCTGGTGTCCGACAAGGAGTATGCCGGGATGCCCGCGAAGCTGCGCATGACGGTGATCGGCAGGCCCGGTGTCGATCATGCCGATTTCGAGCTGTGGTCGCTGGCGGTTTCGGCGATCAATGGGTGCGGCATGTGCATGGACAGCCACGAAAAGGTGGTGCGCGACAAGGGCATCAGCCGCGAAGGCGTGCAGGATGCGATCCGCATTGCCTCGGTGATCCATGCGGTGGCCGCGGTGCTCGACGGCATGGACGCCCTCGCCTGACCGGCCGGCGACCCGCCGCCCGCCACCCGGAGCCCGACACCCCCGCGGTACGTGCCACGGGGGTGTTTTTTTGTTTGACGATGACTCCAGCCCGGTACTTCGCTGGACTGCGCCGTAGCTCGATGAAGCAGGTTTATCAAGGACTTACGCGCGTCCATCATATGCCGGTGCTTTCTGAAACTTGACCCGGTTTTCCCTCGCGCCGCTCCTATCTGGCTCTTGGAATTCGGGTCGTTCCAAGGAGTCATCATGGCGAAGATCAAGCTCACCAAGACCGCCGTAGAGTCGGCGCAACCCCAGGCCAAGGACATCGAACTACGGGATACCGTGGTGCCGGGTTTCCTCTGCAAGATTACCCCGAAGGGCCGTCGGGTGTTCATGCTCCAGTACCGCACGAACTCCGGGCAGCCCCGCAAGCCCTCGCTGGGCCTGTTCGGGGAACTGACCGTGGAGCAGGCCCGCGTCATGGCGCAGGACTGGCTGGCCGAGGTTCGCCGAGGCGGCGACCCCGGCGGCGCCAAGGCCGAGGCGCGCAAGGCGCCCACGGTCGAAGCGCTGTGCAAGAAGTTCATGGAGGACTACTCCAAGAAGCGCAACAAGCCGAGCACGCAGCGCGGCTATCAGGCCGTCATCGACCGCTGCATCGTCCCGCTGATCGGCCGCAAGAAGGTGCAGGACGTGAAGCGGCCCGACATTGCCGGGCTGATGGAGAAACTGGCCTACAAGCCCGCCGAGGCGAACAACGCCTTCGGCGTGCTGCGCAAGATGTTCAACCTGGCCGAAGTGTGGGGCTACCGCCCGGACGGCACGAACCCGTGCCGCCACGTCCCGATGTACCCGCCCGGCGAGGAAACCCGGCTCATCGTGGACGACGAACTGGCGCTGATCTTCCGCCAGTTGGAGAAGCTGGAGGCGGAAGGACTGGAGAACTACGTCATCCCGCTGGCGATTCGCCTGCAATTCGAGTTCGCCGGCCGCCGCTCCGAAATCTGCATGCTTGAATGGGATTGGGTCGATCTGGAGAACCGGCGCGTGGTCTGGCCCGACAGCAAGACCGGCGGCCTCTCCAAGCCCATGAGCGCGGAAGCCTATCGACTGTTCTCGACGGCACCGCGCCGAGAAGGTTGCCCCTACGTCCTGCCTTCGCCCAACGACCCGACCAAGCACCTGACCTTTGGCGAGCACTATGGCGGATGGTGCCGGGTGCTCAAGGCAGCCGGCGTCCCACACGTCGGCACGCACGGCATCCGCCACCGCTCCACGACCGACATTGCCAATTCGGGAGTGCCGACCAAGGTAGGCATGAAGCTGACGGGCCACAAGACCGTGGCGATGTTCATGCACTACGTCCACACCGAGGACAAGCCGGTGCGGGATGCTGCCGAACTGGTGGCGAGTCGGCGGCAGGCCATCACGGGCGCGCGGCGCCCTGCGGAGGCCACGGCATGAGCAAGAGGACGCTTTCGGTGGCGCCCCCCGCTGCCTTGGCGGCCGACTATCCCCGTTCCGCAATTTCCGAGACAGTGTCTGGGAAATTCGGCCTCGCCGAGCTGGCCAAGGTCTTCACGCTGCCGTGGTCGGCCTATGCGCTGCTGATTTCGGTCAAGGATGCCCGCGGATCGGTGGCCGGCATCCCGTCCAGTCGGCTCCGATTGTCGTGCCGGCGTCACGACAATCGGGCGGGCCATCCCTTCTATCTAGGTGCTACACCGGAGACTGGAAAAGTATGCCCGTTTCGGGTATAGTTTGGAGGTCGAAATGACGGTCATCCTCAAGCGCAAGGACTTTGCACGCTGGCAGTCGGGCGAGAAGCTGTCCGATGCCGCGTTGTGCAAGGCGGTTCAGGAGATGGAAAGCGGTCTGATCGACGCGGACTTGGGCGGCTCCCTCTACAAGAAGCGGGTGGCCCGCCCCGGTGGTGGTAAAAGCGGCGGCTACCGCACACTGGTATCGGCCAGGATCGGCAGCCGCTACGTGTTCCTGCATGGGTTCCCGAAGAACGACAAGGCGAACATCACGCAGGACGAGAAGAAGGCGCTGCAATTCGCCGGCAAAGCGTTCTTGCAACTGTCCGGGGAAACGTTATCGAAGGCGTTGCAGTCGGGCGTGTTATTGGAGGTGCATTGTGAGCAAGATCATTGAATCCCTGCGTGACGACCTGGCCACGCTTCATGAAGTGGGTGCGATCAGCAAGGTGACGATGCGCGAGTTCGACGCGATCTGCCCGCCGCCAGTGCGGGAGTTTGGCGCCGAGGACATTAGGCGCCTACGGGAGACGCTGAAATTCAGCCAGCCGGTGTTCGCGCATCACCTGCACACCTCGGCCTCGACCGTGCGCAAGTGGGAGCAAGGTGAAACCCGACCCGCTGGCCCGGCGCTGAAGCTGCTCAACATCATCGCCGACAAGGGGCTCCGGGCGATCCTTTGATTGATCTGCGTTTTCTGCCATAACCACCTAATTTCAGTTACGATCTTTTACGCTATCAAAACGTCGATGGAGGTGACAGATGGCAGAGAAAAGGAACGTGTTTATCAGCCATGTCCATAAGGACGATCATGGGCTCCAAAAGCTCAAAGATCTGCTGGCTCCGAAAGGGATGGATGTAAGGGACTCCTCCATCCATACAGGAAAGTTCAACAACGCCACGGATGAGCATTACATCAAGACGCAGATTCTGGCCCCAGCGATAAACTGGGCGGGCGTATTTATTTGCTACGTCTCACCCCAGACGAAAGATAGCGACTGGGTGACCTGGGAAATCGAATATGCAGCCAAGCAAGGCAAACGTATTGTTGGCATCTGGGAGCATGGTGAGAAGGAATGCGACATTCCTGAGGCACTGAAAGAATACGCCGATGCCTTGGTCGGCTGGAATGGTGACTCAATCATTGATGCGATCAACGGAAAAGATACATGGGAAAAACCCGACGGTGGCGCCTGTGATCCGGTTCCTCTGAAAAGGCATCCCTGCTGATGGCACGTGTCCACTCCTACGTGGTGCGGTACGACAGTGGTTTCGCACCCAATCCCTTTTACGAATACTGCACGCTTGCAACCTGCAAGCCAAATATCCGCAAGGGCGCTGACATCGGTGATTGGGTGGTAGGCAGTGGCAGCAATGATCGAAGTGTTCGGCGAGGCGGGTATCTGGTTTATGCGATGCAAGTCACCGAAACGATGACATTTGATGAATATGGGGCAGATCCACGGTTTGAATCTAAAAAGCCCTATCGCAACGGTAGTCGGAAGCAAAGTTGCGGGGACAATATCTACTTCAGAGCCGCACCAGCGGCCGTCTGGCAGCAACGAGATTCCTTTCACTCTCGCCCCGATGGTTCACTTAATCCTGATCACGTCACTCGCGACACGGGTGTAAACAGGGTTCTCATCAGCAATGACTTCGTGTACTTCGGAGGAGAGGGGCCGGAGTTCCCGGAAGAGCTAAAAGACCAGCAAGGCCGGTCTCTATGCAAAACAGGAATAGGTCTAACTACTTTTGACGATCCAAAACTGATTGCGAACCTAGAGCAATGGGTTCGTAGCTTTGGGCTGAATGGATATCAGGGCGCTCCATTCGAATGGCTGACGCTTCGGAGGTAACCGATGCACAAGGAAGGTTCTCTGCTGCTTTCGGACTACGCTTCGGAAATTGCAGCTACGGATGTACTCAGTCCAACCGATTTCAATCCTGTCCTTCAAGGGCTTTATGGGGAAGTCGGTGGAATAATGTCTACTGTCAAAAAACATGTCCGGGAAAAATCTGCGTACCCTGGTTTCAGAAGGGCGGCGGAAGAAGAATTCGGTGATACGCTTTGGTATTTGGCTGCGATCTGCCGGCGCATGCAAGCTCCACTTGAAGATATCTTTGCCGAGGCGGCGAATCACGGGAACTTCAAGAACATAGGGGCAGCAAGCGACATAGCCGAAGGTGCATTCGCTTACATCGCCATGCCTGTGGCGGCCCCTGCGTCGTTGGACATTACCTTGGTACGCTTGGGGCAGGCGGCCGCAGCTCTGCTGGGAAGTGGGCCTGCGCGCAATGACGTGGTCACCTTCGCGCGAGCCTATCTCGATGCAATCCATGCCGCAGAGTTGGCGTTCTCGGACGTAGCGCGGGGGAACCTCCGGAAAGCTAGGGGTGCATTCTTGGAGCCACAGGCGGTTGACCTGATTGGCCTTGATTTCGATAGCGAGTTTGGAATAGAAGAGCAGCTCCCTAGAGAGTTCAAGATCCGAGTCAATCAACGCGGTAGCGGCAAAAGCTATCTCCAATGGAATGGCGTATTCATAGGTGATCCCCTGACCGACAACATCGCTGACCGAGATGGCTACCGATTTCATGATGTTTTCCATTTTGCATATGCAGCCATCTTGCATTGGTCACCTGTAATACGGGCATTGATCAAGCACAAGCGAAAGAGCCAGTCCAAATATGATGAAGAGCAAGACAGCGGCCGGGCAATCGTCGTTGAGGAAGGGCTTACGGCATGGATTTTCTCTAGAGCCAAGGAATTAAACTATTTTGAGAATCAAGAAAAGGTTTCCCTTGGGATTCTCAAAACCATTGAAGAGTTTGTGAGTGGCTATGAGGTTGAGAAGTGCCCGCTAAAGCTTTGGGAAAAAGCCATCATGGACGGATATTCCGTATTCCGTCAAATCAAGAAAAATCAAGGCGGCTGGATCATCGGCAACCGAAAAGAACGCACCCTACAATATATGCCGCTTGAGTCTTAAGAATGAAAATCCACCCCTTTGTTGAATCAGTTTCCTCGCTGCAATTTGAGGACTGCTTCAATCCTTATTCTGATCGCTGTGAAGTTCATGATCGTCGAGACGCGCCCCGCCGCCGCGCCGCCGCACTTTCCGCATTATTGCGTCGCGCTTCAGAGGAGCCTGTAGATGCGATTTGGATCGGTCGAGATTTGGGGTATCGCGGAGGCCGCCGAACTGGGTTGGCCCTGACTGACGATGTTCACATGAGCCAACATGCCAAACGTTGGAATGTCGATCTGGCTCCAGAACGGCCCACAGTCGGCAATGCCGTAGCCGAGCGAACCGCTGCGGTTATATGGGGAATGCTAGAGCACATTGATGCTCGCATCTTTCTCTGGAATGTTTTCCCACTTCACCCTCATGAATCAGGGGATCCGTTCACCAACCGGCAACACAACGCCCGTGAAAGGCGAGCCGGCGAAGAGCTACTACAACAGCTCATCGTTCTGCTTCGTCCCTCGCGCATCGTCGCCATCGGCAACGATGCTGCCGCAGCCGCTCATCGAATCACGGATAGCGTGCCTGTTATCTGCGTGAGGCATCCGAGCTATGGCGGACAGACGCAGTTTCAAGGGCAAATCTCTGAACTGTATGGACATCCAATGAAGACTGGATCGCTGTTCTGACGAATTGCTCCAGCATTTTAGCGAGCGGATACCGCCCCTTCTATCCAACTCGCCAGGTTTTCACTGATGCAGCGACTGAAAGAGGCTCTGACGCTGGTGGAGGTGCGCACACTGGATCACGTCGTTGTGGCCGGGCAGGAAACAACTTCATTTGCAGAGCGAGGGCTATTGTGAACCGAGGGGGCTGCACAGGCGGCCCCATTTTTTTATTCGCTCCATCAAGCTTACTGAACGCAGTTACTGCAAAATTTCCCGGCTAATCCACAGGCAGAAGCTTTCGACGAAATAAGCTGGAATAGGTTCGGTCGCGTGAAAAAATTGGATCATATTCTCCCTGTTGATAAATTATTTTGGCGGCGGCCCCTGTTGTTGAAAGCGGGAGCACTGTAGCTTTGGGATGGTGTTCGACGAACAATTTATGCTCCTCATAGATCCCCTCCATGCCGCCGACGAACACCGCTGCGCTGAAACGGCGGCTTTCGATCATTGCTTGCCTCATGGCCGTCAAACTGGCTTCTCTGTTGCCATCAACCGCTGGCACCATATGCACGTCGACGAACTCCGCTAGCTCAGGAGGCAATCGACCCTCAAAAAGCTTACTTTGGTAAATCGCCACCCTGTTGCGGTCAAGGTTTGCCTCGCGGGAAAAGAGAGCCAATAGCGGCGTTATCGCCGGATGGCCGCCGCACGTGATTCGTCCAATCGGCAACACTACTTCAACCAAAGCCTTGATTGCTTCCCGTATAGCAAGAACATCGGCGGTGTCGAAAAATACCCGATTGCGATCAGGCAAAGGCACGCTGGCAGATAGAAATATATCTATCATGCGGTGAGCTCCTTCAGAAGTTGTGGCGCCTTCGACATTTGCACGGCCCGGATCGGCAAATACGAGTCAAGCCAATCTAGGTGAGAGAGCCACGTTCTCAGTACACCTCTATTGTCGTAAATCACCCATATTTCTCTCGTCTCAACAGTGGGGTTGGTAATGGCTTCGAACACTTCGTTGATGCGATCAGCGGTTGGTATTCCCACTGCCGGTACGATCGCCAGCGTTCGATTGGACTCGGTTTTGAGAGAAATCCAGCCTTCAATCTGAACACTTGGATCAAGTCCCTCGTCGCGGGCGGCGTCGCAAAAGTTATCGACCAAATATCGGTGGCGGGCGGCAATTGCTGGTGCGCGTAGCCGTTCGACCTCGTCGCAAATTCTCGTCACCAATCCCTTCGTGGCCCAACGCCCCCGCATTGGAATAAATCCAAAGAAGTCCCGACGCCTAAGCTTCATGAAGTGGCTGAAGGACGATGCAGGGTCTTCCTTTTGCCCCGGCCATAGTAGGTGCAAGATTTGCACATTGGTCGCGTTTGCGCGCGCCAATTCTTCAGCCGTCCAACGACCTTCTCTGAAGCCAGGTGTGTCGATCAGCACCACGACATCGGAATCCGACATCCTGTGCCAGAGTTGTGATTGGAAATCTGCGGCTGGAGGCACTGACCTCACGTCGATGAAAACGTCAAAGCCACGAGCATCGAGCGCATCGTACAACCGATCGGCCAGCGGCTGAGACCCTGTTCGTTTGTAACTGATGAAAAGTCGTCGCTCACGTCGCAACAGCCTAAATGTCTCAAGGACTAGCGTAACGAGGCGGGTGATGCCTTCATCGTTGGTGCCCAATACAATAGCATTGACATGTCTGAGCTGCGGCGGAATTTCTGCATGAACCTGGGACAAATCCGAAACGACCGGAGCGATAACGATCGAGTCATCAATCAACTCCGTCACAAGTGCGGTATCGGCAGTGCTTTCCGACGAGCCGAAAAATACTGCCATCACCGGCGATTTTAAGCTGCGGTTAGAGGCGTTGGCATCGCTGAGAAACGTAATTGCGTTGCTCGGAATCCCGAGCCCCTGAAGCGCCAGATCAACGCTACGGCGGAGGCGAGTGTCATGCCCATGGACCGCACCCAGCAGGATAAGCTGGTAGGGTGATCTCATGCTTGAGTTCTCGCTCATCGGCCAGCCATTCCCGCAGCAGTTTCAATCCATCCGCCAATATTTTTCCTGCCATCCTGGCCTATGAAATCGTAACTCAGGCAGTGATTTGACAGTTGGACTACGCTATTCGTTTTTGGTGCTGTGAACCACAGATCACCCTCAGGAATCGCAAGCGTGTAATCTGCGTAGGCCACCCACTTTCCGTCCTTCCACTCGGCGAGATATATGCCGCGATCGGTTCTATAAAGTCCCATCTGCGCCAATGGATCAGCACCCTTTGTAGATGTCGCTTTGTCTTTATTCTGGACACCGTGAATGAAAACGGTTAGCAAGCCGTTTCCCTTGATAACACTGCGAGCAATTTCGTAGCGCACCCATCGCCGTGACCATGTATGGGTTCCAGCAAGGACACAAGTTACCGAAGTATTCTCCAACCCCTTGCGGAGAAAAGTCTTTAGTGCATCGTCACTCTCTTTTTTCGATGCCTCAAACACGCTGCTGTCAAAGAAGCCCCGGCTTTCCTCATCGGATTCCTTCACAACCCAACTGTTGCGGACATTCCAGGCGCGCCATACATCAGGCTCATAGTGAAAAGAAAAGAATGTTCTGCGTGGCATTTTGACTCCATCTATTACACTAAACCCAGGCAAATTTGGATGTAGGTGACCCGCATCCTCCACAGCAAACGACACCTCGCAGGATGCAATTCAGATATTGCCGGTTCATCGTGCCTTTATAGCGTCGCTGACCCAAGTTTCAATATTCGACTTGATGTAGTCATACACATTGGTGCTGGTGGTGTATGGCGGATCGTAGACTTTACCCGTGACAGCTTCTCCATCAACGGTGAGGCCTGTAAACGGATTAGATCCTTTCGACGACTGATTTCCGTCTGAGTCTTTCAGATTGTGGACATGGATGGCGAGTACACCCAGCCCGTCCTTCCAGGCTTTCTTTATCTCGTGTTTGACCCAGCGGCGGCTGGCAGTCTTCTCGCCCACAAGTACGACAAGGCATTCTTTGCCTTTCATGTTGTCGGCGATCCATTTTTTGATGGCATCATCGCCTGCTTTCTTGATTTCTTCCCATTTGTTCGAATCCAGTAGAGGCTGTTTTTCGATAGCTCCGATTTGCCGAACTTGCGACACGCGCCAACTATCCTGTTTATAGTGAAAGCTCAGAAAGCATTTATTCGCCATGACTTATCTCCATTTGTCGTTGGTGCTTCGATGAAGCAAATCTCGAATTGAGGATTGCGATAGTTATTTAACTGAAGTCGTAATTAATCGCTGGCTTGAAATACTTTCTTGTAAATTTCCTTACAAATGATAGCTGAAAGTGTGCGCCTGCGTCTCCGCTTCGCGGACCGCGCTGCTCCAGGTTCGCTATTCGCTCATCCCTGACGGGACTGGCATTCGCCAGCCTTCCACATCCCTGACGCCTCCGGCCCGGCTTCCAGCTTCGGGCCTGCGCGCTTCGCTTGCGTGCGGTCAGCACAAAGGGATGGCCGTTGCCTTGTCCAGCCGTCTCCCCTGACTTCATCACCTTACCCGCGACCGTAGCCCGCTCCCGTGTGCCGTCAAGGCGCGCAGGGCCGTGTCCTCGGCTGCGCCTGCGGGCCGCACCAACCCTGCGCTTGTCTCCTTGACGGCCCCCGTCCGCGCGCTCCTTTGGCCGCGGGCGATGAACTCAGGAAAGACGGTGGCAACAGGGCCAACCGGGTTCCTCGTGCCGACCGCACCGAACAGCCGAAAGGCTGGGCTCCGAATCTAGGAATCCGGTGTGCGGTTTGAACAGCAAACCCTTTTCGTCAGGAGAAATGCAATGCAACTCGCATCCCGATTCGCTTCCCGTTCCCCGTCGCTGCGCAGCGATTACCCGCTGTCCGATGACCAAATCCGCCGTGTGGCCCCGTCCATCTTCGCGGACGCGCCGCACGAAAGCCGTTCCGAACGGTACGCCTATATCCCCACCGCCGCCGTGCTGGCGGAACTACGCAAGGAAGGGTTTGAACCCTTCATGGCAGCGCAAACCCGCGTGCGCCACGACGACCGCCGCGACTACACCAAACACATGCTGCGCCTGCGCCACGCCAGCCAGATCAACGGCGCGGAGGCTAACGAAATCGTGCTGCTGAACTCGCATGACGGCACGAGCAGCTATCAGATGCTGGCCGGAATGTTCCGGTTCGTGTGCAGCAATGGCCTTGTCTGCGGCGACACGGTGGCGGACGTGCGCGTGCCCCACAAAGGCGACGTGGCCGGTTCCGTCATCGAAGGCGCTTACGAAGTCTTGCGCGGCTTCGACCGCGTGCAGGAATCCCGCGATTCCATGCGCGCCATCACCTTGAACGATGGCGAATCCGAAGTGTTCGCCCGCGCCGCGCTGGCCCTCAAGTACGACGACCCCGACAAGCCCGCGCCCATCACGGAATCGCAAATCCTGATGCCGCGCCGCTTTGATGACCGCCGCCCGGACTTGTGGAGCGTGTTCAACCGCACGCAAGAGAACCTGACCCAAGGCGGCCTGCGCGGGCGCAGCGCCAACGGACGCCGCCAGCAAACCCGCCCGGTACAGGGCATCGACCAGAACATCCGCCTCAACCGTGCGCTTTGGCTGCTGGCCGATGGCATGCGCCAGTTGAAAGCCTGAACCCCCACGCGGCAGGGGCAGGCAGCAGCCCTTGCCGCTTCTCTCGCTGCTGCATCCCTAACCGCAAGGAGTTATCACCATGAACGCCGTTACCCAAACCGAAACCCGCGCCATCGAAACTGCCGCGCCGCTGGAAGTGGCCGACCCGAGCAAGAACCTGATTTTGGTTCCACTCTCGCAGTTGCTGCCGCGCCGCTCCAAGCGCAACGCACGCAAGACCCCGCGCCTGTCCATTCCCGAACTGGCCGCGAGCATCGCCCGCATCGGCCTGCTGCAAAATCTCGTCGTCATCCTCGCCGCCGATGGCGAGCAGTACGAAGTGGTGGCCGGCGACCGCCGACTGACCGCGTTGAAGCTGCTGGCGAAGAAGAAGCGCATCCCTGCCGACTACGAAGTGGCGTGCCTGCTGGTGCCCGATGCTTCGGCCCGTACCGTCAGCCTCGCGGAAAACCTGCTGCGCGAGCAGATGCACCCGGCCGACCAGTTCGAGGCGTTCGCCGCACTGGTCAAGGAAGGCCGCCCCATCGAAGACATTGCCGCCGACTTCGGCGTGACCCCGCTGGTGGTGCAGCGCCGTCTCAAACTCGCCAACGTCTCGCCGCGCCTGCTGGCCGACTACCGCGCCGGAGCCGTCACCCTGGAACAGTTGATGGCCCTGACCATCACCGACGACCACGCCGCGCAGGAAAGCGCGTTCTACGGTGCGCCAGAATGGCAGCGTGGCGCGTCCGCGCTGCGCGAACGCCTGACCGAACGCGAAATCGACGCCACGCATCCGCTGGTGCGCTTCGCCGGGCTGGACGCCTACACGGCGGCGGGCGGCGGCATCCGCCGCGACCTGTTCGCGGAAGGCGATGCCGGAACCTACCTGACCGACGCCACGCTGCTGGAAACGCTGGTGCGCGGCAAGCTGGATGCGCTGGCTGGGGACGTGCGCGCCGAGGGTTGGGCGTGGGTCGAAGCCGTGCCGCACATGAGCTACGCCGAGCGGCAGGCGTTCCAGAACGCACCGCGCCAGCGCCGCGAACCGAGCGCCCGCGAAGCCCGCCGCATCGCCTCGCTGCAAACCCGCCTCGACAAGATCGACACCGAACTGGAAGAAGCCTACGACGCCGAGGACGAGGACAAGACCGAAGCGCTGGAACCGCGCCGCGAACAGGTTGCCGGGGAACTGCAAGCCGTGGAGGAAGCCTTGCAGGGCTACGCCCCGGATGTGCGCGCCGTGGCCGGCGCCATCGTCACCCTCGACCGCAGCGGCGAAGCCGTGATTCATCGCGGGCTGCTGCGCGAGGCAGAAGCCAAGGCGCTGCGCACGCTGGAACGCTTGCGGCAGGGTTTCGGCAGCGCGGAAGGCGAGGCCGGGAACGACGACGAAGGCGAGGACACCGAGCAGCCCAAGGCCGCGAGCCTGTCCGACCGGCTGGCGCAGCGGTTGAGCGCGCACCGCACCGCCGCGCTGCAAATCGAAGTCGCCCGGCATCCGCAAGTCGCGCTGGCCGCGCTGGTGCATGGCATGGTGCAGAGCGTCTTGCAGGACAACCACTACGGCCACGACTTGCCGCTGGGCGTGAGCCTGAAAGTGCAAGACCGGCTGGAAGGCATGGCCCCCGACTGGCCCGAGTCGCCCGCCGCCGTCGCCCAGCGCGAGTTGCAGCAGGTCGCGGGCGAAGCGCTGCCGCAGGACAGCGCCGAACTGTTCGTCGCGCTGCTGGCGATGGAGCAAGGCGAACTGGTGCGGCTGCTGGCGGTATGCGTAGCGGCGACCGTGGACGTGGTGACGCCTCGCGCCACTGCGCACCAGCCGGGCGCGGAACTGGCGCAGGCTGTGGGGCTGGACATGGCCGCATGGTGGCAGCCCACCGCAGACGGGTATTTCCAGCATGTGCCGAAGGCCGCGATTCTGGAAGCCGTGGGCGAGTTCGCACCGTCGCACGCTGCACGGCTGGCGAAGTTGAAGAAGGCCGACATTGCCAGCGAAGCGGAACGGCTGGCCGATGGTACGGGCTGGATGCCCGCCATCTTCCGCACCGAAAGCCCGCAACAGGACGCGCAGGCCGTGGCAGTGGATGCGGGCGCCGAAGCGCCGGAGGAAGTCGCCGCCGTGGCGGATGAGCTGCCGCAGGCCGAGGCACTGGCCGCGTGATCCTGCACCGCAGATAGCGCCCCGGTTCCGGCCGGGGCGCTTCACGCCAAGGATTCCTATCATGAGCCGCAACACCACGGACCGCCCGCGCATGGCGGCGATCTATGCCCCCGGTACGGTACGCGCCCGCCGCTGGCACGGCGATGGCGACGTGCGCGGCTACCGTCCGCCGCGTGGCTGGACGGCCCGCGCCGACCTGACCGACCTACATCCCATTACCGGCCACACCTTGCCGCGTGCCGCGTGGTGGATTGTCGAAACCAAGGAATAACGAGCAGCACCGGCCCCAAGCCGTTCCGCCTTGGGGCCGGTGGTCAAAAATCCGGGGCGTCGGTGGCCGCGCCCGGTTCCAACGTCGAAGTCAAAATCGCCCCGTTGCCGCCTTCGTCCAGGCGGCAACGGGGCGGACGTGCAAGTGCCTTGCACGCGACACGTCCATCGGTGCCCGCTGGCGCGGGCAAGGTTTCGATGGCGCCCCGCCGCAATGGGCGGGGCTTGTAGGGCTACGCCCCGGCTTGCTGCGGCAGGTTGTGCGATAGCGTGCCGTCCCCGACGCTGGCGATTCGCGCCTGTACGTCACGAAGGGCGATTCACCGACACGCCACCCGGCCTCGCTATGGAGCATCCACACCACGCCTCAAGCATGTGGTCGCGCGCTGCGGCAGGGGCGCTCTGGCCTTGTCGTCGGGGCTTTGACCTGGTTCGCGTCAGGGCGCAAGCCGGTGCAGCCGTCACGCGGGGATGCCGAGTCGGCCATGTCTCCTTTCGGGGGCGGGCGGCCCGTGCGTCCTTGGCTTGTCGTGAATCCTGGCGAGGGAACGGCTACGCCTTGGGCTTCATGGCCGCAACCTTCCAGCGAAAACAATTTCCCCGCCGCTGCGCGGCTTCCTCGCGCGGCAAATTCTTTTCGCTTCCAGGTTCTCCACGGTGTTGCGACCGCTGCGCGGTGCGGCCAGCCCATCCCCCGCCGGCCGGATCACAACAAGGACGCACTGGCGCGACCTTGTTCAACCCGAAAGGAGAAACATCATGGCTAACATCGGCACCTTCACCGCAGAGAAAGACGGCTTCACCGGCCAGCTCCGCACCCTGACCCTGAACGTCAAGGTCAAGCTGGTTCCCAACGACAAGGGCGACAGCGAGAACGCCCCCGACTTCCACCTTCAGGCGGCCGGCCACGAGATCGGCGCGGCGTGGAAGAAGACCAGTGAGGCCGGGCGCGAGTACCTGTCCGTGAGCATCGACGACCCTTCGTTCCCGGCGACGGTCTATGCCCGCCTGATCGAGAACGAGGACGGCACGCACGACCTGATCTGGTCGCGCAGCAAGCCCAAGGCAGCCTGACGGCCGCCCACCGCGCCCCGTCCATTGCGGCGGGGCGCCGTGCTGCTGGCGCAGCACGTCACGCACGCGCCTACGGCGTGTCGCGTTCCTTCAACACCGCCTCCAGCTCCTGGCGCACCTGCGCCAGAAGCTGATCGGCCCTGCGCGTGCTGTCGCCGGCATAGGCCAGCGTCAGCAACGTGAGCGGATGCACGTCCATGACCTCGCACAGCTCGGTCAGCTTGTGCATGGTCGGGCTCTTCAGGTCGCGCTCCAGCAAACTCAGGTAGGTACGGCTGGACACGTCGGAGAACGCTTCCTGGCTCAAGCCGCGCGCTTTCCTGACCGTCCGTATTGCTGTCGCCAATGAGTCTTTCGCCGCCACCTATGGTTTTCCTTAGAAAACCAAGATGACAGCCGATTGCGCACTATAGGGCTACAAACTATAGTGCGCATTTGGTGTCGTTGATTTCCGTATTCGTGCCTTTGCAGAAATCCGCATGGGCGGATTCCGACAGAATCTGGGAACCGCATCTGTGTCTTTCCTGGCCTGCGCAATTCCGCTTCCGCGTTTCCGTGCATGTACGGATTCGATGGCTTGCGCCTTCGTGCTTTCCCGCCAAAGCACGCATCCGCTTCGGCGGTTCCGCGCTTCGGTGGAAAATCGTATCCGTGCATCCTCGGATGCGTGGGGATTCGGGCCATGACCCAGCCGCTCGTCACCGCTGAACAGCGGGCGCAACTGCTCGCCGTCGGCGCGGCACGCGCCGCTGGCCGAAGCATCGACCCAATGCCGGCGGTGCGACTGTTCACCCCCGACGCGCACGCCACCTGGCTGCTGGCCGCGCTCGACCCGGCCGATGGCGATACGGCATGGGGGCTGATCGACCTGGGAATAGGCATGCCCGGCCTGGGCCATGTGAAGCTGTCCGATCTGGCGTCCATCGTCGGGCCGCACAAGCAACCTGTGATGCGCGATCGCTACTTCCAGCCCGTGCGGCGGCTGTCGGAGTACCTGCGGCTGGCCGAGGAAAACGGTTCGATCACCGACTGAGCAGTCCCAGCCAACGACGGCGCATTCTGACTATTTCAGTCTTACCCAAGACCTGATTGGTCTGAATCCGCACTCTTGCACCGAAGCGGTGCGCTTCTGATGCAAACAGTCATGATCTATGGCGCGGGCTGCTGCACGGTGCTCCATGCTGCGCACCATTTTTGTGGCGCGCAACCGTCGCATTCAGACGATTTCCGCAATGCCCTGGAGCCAATCGGTCTTGACACCGCAGTTACAGAGTACCCCGATTTCGATGACGACTTGATGGCGACTCGATAGCTCCCGCACAGCGGAATCCGTGGCGACGTTCCTGCTGAATGACAGGAGGCTGCGTCATGGCTGACCCGAGCGCCGAACACTGGTATCCGACCGCCGCGTATCTCTACATGCTGCACCTCGACGGCCCCGCGCTGGCGTGGGAATACCTGCGTCGCCACCCCGACTACCGCCGCGACTGGCTGCGCCGCCGCCGCCGGCCAGAGGCCGCCGCGCGCTGGGGACTGCGCCTGCTGGAAGATCCCGCCCTGGATGCGCGCGACGCGCACCCGGCCTGGTTCCCCGATCACGATGCGGTAGTGCAGCTCTACCCGGACGCCGACCCGCCGCCCGACGCGGTGGCTTTCGCGTTCTGGTGCCTTCCCGGCCAGAAGCACCTGATCCACGACGGCAAGCGCCTGGTGCTGCTGACACGCTGGCTGGGCTGCTGCCTGCGGCTGGTGATCGCTCCCGGCCTGGCCGACGGCATGGCTTACGCCTATGCCATTCGCGCCTGCGCCGCATCCTGCGGACGCTATCAGGCGCTGGCGGCCGAACTGGACAAGCTGGCCGCCGCTGGCGATGCAGCGCCAGCGGGAACGGCACGGTCGCGGCCGGCACCCGCTGCGCTGCTGGAGTTGAACACGCTCCAGGCGCTCGACGGCACCCTCGCGGGCGCGTCCCTGCGCGACGTGGCCGAAGGGCTGTTCGGCGTCGATGCTGTCGCCGCCGACTGGTACGCCGATAGCGCCTTGCGCGCCCGCGTGCGGCGACTGGTGCACCGGGGCGATGCGCTGATGCGCGGCGGCTATCGCCGCCTGGCACAGCTTCCGCCCGTTGCACAGGGACGCGCTGCATCCCCTGCAAAACGTCCCTGAGCAGGAAGCCTTGCTTTCTTGAAAGTGCCTCTATCCGGCCGCGTGGTGTGGCCGGGCTTGATGGAGGTACATCCCATGCGACCCGCTCCCTTGCGGCCTGCCGCCGCTGCTGTCGCTGCGCCCGTGCAGCCCCAACGCTACCTGACCAACGACGAAGCCGCCGAATACCTGCGTCTGTCGCCGCGCACGCTGGAGAAACAGCGCGTGATCGGCGGCGGCCCGAAGTTCCGCAAGTTCGGCCGCCGCGTCATGTACGCGGTGGCCGACCTCGATGCCTGGGCCGACCAGCGCAGCTACGAGGCCACGTCCGACCCGGAATATGCCGAGCGTCACGCGGGCGACTACCGTGATGGCCGCTGATCGTCGGCTCGCCGGTGGCCATCGTCATGTCCAGCCCATCGCTGCCGTCGGGGCAGCGATCGCAGCAGCGGGAACAGCTCGACCTGTTCCGCGCGCTGCCGGGCGACGGCATGGCGCCGCGCGACAGCCAGGACTTGATGGCCTTTCCGTTCTTCTCGCTGGCGAAGTCGCGGCGCACGGCGCCGATCGACTTCCGCAGCGGGAACATCACCATCCGCGTGGAAGGCACGGCCGAGCACGGCATCGCCACGATATGGGATGCCGACGTGTTGATTTGGGCGGCCTCGCAGATCGTGGAGGCGCGCGACGCAGGCATTCGCCCGTCGCGCTGGATACACGCCACGCCCTACGAAATCCTGCGCTTCATCGGGCGCGGCACGTCCTTGAACGACTACCAGCGCCTGAAAGCCGCGCTCGACCGGCTGCAATCGACCAGCGTGGCGACTTCCATCCGCGAAACCACCGGGAGGCGCTTGCACCGCTTTTCGTGGGTGAACGAATGGCGCGAGCTGGCCGACGCCAGCGGCACGCCGCTGGGCATCGAGCTGATCCTGCCGGACTGGTTCTATGCCGGCGTGCTCGATGCCGCCCTGGTGTTGACCATCGACCCGGCCTATTTCCGCTTGAAAGGTGGCATCGAACGCTGGCTGTATCGCCTGGTGCGCAAGCACGGCGGGCGGCAGGAACACGGCTGGCAATTCGACTTCCGGCATCTGCACCGCAAGTCCGGCAGCGCGGCGCGCTTCTCGGACTTCGCCTACGACCTGCGCGTGCTGGTCGCGCGGCAGTCGCTGCCCGGCTACGTCCTGGGCATCGAGTCGATGCCGGACGAGAAGCTGGAACTGCTGACCTTCCGGCCCGTGCCGTTCACGGCACGGGGATAACTGCGGGAAAAGCTGTGGACGGCCTCGTGCTATCAGGAGTGCCGGGTATCGTGCTATCGGGAGTACGCCTATCGTGCTATCAGGAGTACGAAAACGCCGCAAAGCCAGTAACGGCGCGGGTTTGCGACCCCTCTAACTTACCTAACTATAAATCTCTAACTTTTAGTAGAAACGCGTCGTTTCGGTGGACAACCACGAAACGGCACGGCCAGGCCGGCTTTCCAGCAGGGAGGGCCGCGCCATGATCTTCGCGTTTCTCAACCAGAAAGGCGGCGTCGGCAAGACCACACTCGCTACCCACATCGCGGGCGAGCTGGCGATGCGCGGGCTGCACGTCATCCTGCTGGACGCCGACCCGCAGGGTTCTTCGCTGGACTGGACGCAGCGCAGAAGCCAGCAGGGCTTGCCACGGCTGTTCAGCGCCGTGGGCCTCGCCCGCGAAACGCTGCATCAGGAAGCGCCGGAGCTGGCCCGCCGCGCCGATCACATCATCATCGACGGCCCGCCGCGCATCGCCGCCCTGGCGCGTTCCGCGCTGCTGGCGGCCGAGCGCGTGCTGATTCCCGTGCAGCCCAGCCCGTATGACCTTTGGGCCAGCGCCGAGATGGTGGCGCTGATCCGCGAGGCACAGGTGTTCCGGCCTGCGCTGCGCGCGGCCTTCGTCATCAATCGGCGCGTCAGTACCACCATCATCGGCAGGGAAGCACGGCAATCGCTGGCCGAACAGCCGCTGCCGGCGCTGCACAGCGAAGTGCGCCAGCGCATCGTCTTCGCCGACAGCGTGGCCGCTGGCCGGCTCGCCCGCGAAACCGCGCCCGACAGCGCCGCCGCACGCGAGATTGCCGTGCTCACCGATGAACTGCTGCGGTGGCCGACATGAGCAGCCCGCGCAGCAAGCGCGTCGGCATCGGCGCACGTCCGCCCGCGAATCCGCACGCCGAGGCGTGGATTCGCCAGGGCGATGCCGATGCACTCAACAAAGGCGACCTCTACACCGCACGCCTGACGCTCGACGTGACGCCTGCGCTGCGCGCGCGCATCAAGATCGCCGCCTTCGGCCAGGGCGTGACCGTGGCCGAACTGCTGCGCGGCCTGCTGGAGCGGGAGTTTCCCGACAAGCGCCCGGAGAACCTGCCATGAACGGATCCGCCTTGCCTGCCGCTCATGCGGCGACGGCTGCACCGGCTGCTGCGCCGCCGCCTTCGCTTTCGACGCTCGCCGACCAAGCTGGCAGCGTGCCGCTGACTCGCGTATCGCTCGCCTACATCGAACCGCGCTTCAAGCTCTACCTGCGCTTCGGCGAGCCGGCGCGCACGCTGCGGCTCGACCGCTGGCGGCGCTGCGCGGTGTTCCTGCCGCGTGCAATGTTCTGCCGCGTGCGCTGGGAAGCAAACGACTACGGCACGATCCGCTGGCAACTCATGGTGATGCAAGCCGCCACGCCGCTGGACGACATGCAGCGCATCCCCGGCGTGCGGCCGGGCGCACGCCTGCTGCTGCACGCCGAAGGCGAAAACGCGGTGCCTGCCGTGCTGGAACGCATCGACGGCATCGAAGGGCAAGGCATCGCCGCCATCGACGTGTCGCCCGCGTACTGGCGCACGCTGGGCAACCGTCTGGCGGCCCGCCTGGCGCTGCCCGAATACACCGCCGAGCGGCACGCCGCCTGGCTGGCCGGAAAGGCGCTGCCATGACGACCCAATCCAACACCACATGCACGCACGAAGCCGCGCCGCATCCTCGCTCGCGCCTGCGCGTTCGCATCGTGCTGGCGGGCTTCGCTGCCGTCGGCCTCGCTGCGCTGGCCTGGGCGGCTTTCGTGTCGCCGCTGCCGCGTCTGACCTACAACCCGTCCGACAGCGTGGCGGTCGGCTGGTATCGCATCGAACCGTTCGACCCGCGCACCGCCTCGCTGCCACGTCCGTTGTCCGTGGACAGCATCGTGCTGGTGCCGCTGCCCGACAGGGCCGCCATGCTGGCTGCGCAGCGCGGCTACCTGCCGACCCGCGTTCCGCTGCTCAAACGTGTGGGCGCGGTCGCGCCGCAACACGTTTGCATGGTCGCCGGGCAGGTACGCATCGACGGCGTGCCTGCGGCCGCCTCGCTGCCTGCCGACCGGCTGGGCCGGCCGCTGCCATCCTTGCAGCTTTGCCGCCGCCTCGAACCGGGCGAGCTGTTCCTGTTGAGCGTGACCAATCCGGCATCGTTCGACAGCCGCTATTTCGGCCCGGTCAGCGCATCCGCCGTGATCGGCGTCGCGCACCCGGTCTGGCTGGAGACACGCCCATGATGGCCGTCGATTCGCTGCACGTTGCCGTGCCTCTCGTCGTGCCATCGAGCATGTCGTTCCAGTGGCTGCCGCCGTGTCGTCGCGCGTGCAGCGCGGGCGCATTCGCGCCGCGCCTCGCGCAACATCCGGCGCAGCCGTCCAGCGTGCAGGTGTCTTGCCTCGAACGCGCCCGGCCTGCGGCCATTGGCGCGTTCGCCGGCGGGCTGGCTGCAAGCAGCGCAGCGCCGCCGGGCCGCCGACGCCCGGAGCGACAGCGAGGGGCAAAGGCGGAAGGCAAGACAAAAGGACGCGGCACCGGGCCGCGTCGAAAGCCAGTCTGCACATGGGGGTTGCGCGGCACGGAGCGGCTTCGCCGCCGTGCCGCGTGGGGCGCGAAGCCCGCGCCGATGCGGGCGTGTCCGCGTGCTTCGCACGACCGGACACGCCAGAGCTTGCAGGGGGCGCAGCCATGACCGACCGCCGCGACGATGATTTCCGCATCCGCCCCAGCGCCCCGAAGAACCGGGGCCAGGGCTTCGTCTCCAAGGTGCTCAAGCAGGCAGGCAAGGCCAGCAGCGGCAAGTCGTCGGTGCGTCGTCCTGGTGCTGCCGGCGGCTCCGGGAGGGGCACGGGCCAGCGGCCCGGCTCGCGCCTGGGTCGCGGCCACACGGCGGCGCGCTTCGCCGGGGCGAAGCTGACGCCCATGTCGCGGCGCGTGACCATCAAGACGCTGCTGGTCAACCAGCGCCAGGCCAGCCCGCAGTCGCTCGCCAAGCACCTGCGCTACATCGAGCGCGATGGCGTAGGCCGCGATGGCGAGCCGGGCCAAGCCTACGGGCCGCAGACCGATGCCGCCGACCTCGACGCCTTCAAGGAACGCTGCGCCGACGACCGGCATCACTTCCGCTTCATCCTCTCGCCCGAGGACGGCGCCGAGCTGGAAGACCTGCGCACCTACACGCGGCACCTCATGGGCCGCATGGAGGCCGACCTGGGCATGGGCCTCGATTGGGTAGCCGTCAACCACTGGAACACCGACAACCCGCACACGCACATCGTCGTGCGCGGACGCGACGACACCGGCAAAGACCTCATCATCGCGGGCGACTACATCGCCGATGGCTTCCGCCATCGCGCCGCCGAACTGGCGACCGAATGGCTGGGGCCGCGCACCGAGCTGGAGATCCAGCAGACCTTGCAACGCGAGGTGGAGCAGGAACGGTGGACGAGCCTCGACCGTACCCTGCAACGAGAGGCCGGCGAGGATGGTCGGGTGCAGATCGAACGGTTCAACGAACCTGGGCTGCAACGCCAGCGCCTGCTGCTGATCGGCCGGCTGCAACGCTTGCAGCGCCTGGGCCTGGCCGACGAGATGCAGCCGGGCACCTGGGCCGTCCATGCCGACGCGGAAAAGACCCTGCGCGCCCTGGGCGAACGTGGCGACATCATCCGCACCATGCAGCGGGCGATGCGCGGCGAGCCGCGCGAACTGGCGGTGTTCGAGCCGGGCGACGAGGGCCGAACCATCCTCGGCCGCGTGGCCGCGAAGGGACTGGCCGACGAGCTGCGCGACCGGGGCTATCTGGTCATCGACGGCGTGGACGGCAAGGCCCACTACGTCGCGCTCAATGCCCGCGACGAGCTGGCGAACTACCCGACTGGCGCCGTGGTGGAGGTGAAGGGGTCGGCCGACGTGCGCGCGGCCGACAAGAACATCGCCGCGCTGGCGAGCGATGGCCTGTACCGCACTGACCACCACCTGGCCGTCGCGCAGGGTCAGGCCGTGCCGGGCCGCGATTCGCACGAAGTCGTCGCGGCCCACGTCCGCCGGCTGGAAGCCCTGCGCCGCGCCGGCATCGTGGAGCGCGTGGCCGAGGGGCTATGGAAGGTGCCGAACGACCTGGCCGAACAGGGCCGCCGCTATGACGCGCAGCGCCTGGGCGGCGTGGCGGTGGAACTGAAATCGCACCTGCCCATCGAGCGGCAGGCCCGCGTGATCGGTGCCACTTGGCTCGACCAGCAGTTGATCGGTGGCGGGTCGGGGCTGGGTGACCTGGGTTTTGGCAGCGAGGCCAAACAGGCGATGCAGCACCGTGCCGACTTCCTGGCCGAACAGGGGCTGGCAGAGCGGCGTGGGCAGCGCGTGATCCTGGCGCGCAATCTGCTGGGCACGCTGCGCAATCGGGAGCTGGCGCAGGCCGCCAGGGACATTGCGGCCGAAACCGGCCTGGAATATCGGCCTGCGGGTGACGGTCAGCGCGTGGCCGGTATCTACCGGCGCAGCGTCATGCTCGCCAGCGGGCGCTACGCCATGCTCGATGACGGCAAGGGGTTCAGTCTGGTGCCGTGGCGGCCGGTGGTCGAGCAGCGGCTGGGCCAGCAGCTTGCCGCTACGGTGCGCGGCGGCGGGGTGTCCTGGGAGATAGGACGGCAGCGTGGGCCTGCCGTTGGCTGATCTCCTGATATAGATCCATCCAGCGTCAACATGAAACCGCAGGTCTTGTCATAAAGAGCTTGGTTATAGAAATCTGTCTGGCATACGCAGAATATTCCTATCGCAGCCTCACGAACGTCGTGCGTTGCTAGCTGACATCGGAAGTGGAGTGCCAGCCTATTCGAAAGGGCACTTCCTGATTCAATGTGTTGCCAGGCCGCCTGGGGGTTGTTGATCCCAAGGGCTTGGGTTCATTCAGGCAGGCGGCCAGTTATGGGTTTCGTCTTGACCCTCTCGGTTCCAAGCATAGAGGGCGTCATACATCACCAGGCCGTGGCGCAGCATCTCGTGGTCGTCCACGAACATGCGCGATAGGCCGAGCGAGATCGCGTAGAGGCCCGCCGATTGTGGTGTGAGTTCGAGGCGTGAAGTGTCGGCACCGCGCACGATGTTGGCCAACTGCACGAGTGCTGGTTCGGTTAGCTGGTACTTTGCCAAGAAGGCATCGAAGCTGCATTGCTCCCCGACGTGGCTAAACTCTACTCCTGGGATGTCATAGGGTATCGCACCCGTTTTCTCTGCAATGGCTAGAACCTCTGATGCGGGTACGTAAAGGAACTCGGCATCATGGTCGATGAAGCGCAGAATTAGCCAGGGACAAGCGATACGGTCGATTTTGGGACGTTCACGTGTAATCCACTTCATCATTGCCTCCTTCGTGACTCGGCTGACTTGATCGAACCCTTCATCAAAGCGCAGATGCTGATCAGGCTGTCCGGGCGCACTGGATATATCGGTTGGCCACTTCATCCCACAGGATATTTTCCATAAATGCATCTACATAGGCTGCTGCCTTCGCGCCGTAGTCGATGTGGTAGGCGTGTTCATACATATCCAGGGCCAGTATGGGCGTTCCCCCTGCCATGGCGTGACAGTGATCAGATCCCCATTGATTGCTGAGCCGACCATCACGCGGTGACCAGACCAACAGCACCCAGCCAGAACCCCCCGCCAATGCTTTGCCCATTGCAGAGAACTCGGTTTGCCAGCGAGCCAGACTTCCGAAGTCGCGCTCAATGGCGTCCCGTAAGTCGCCGGGCGGCAACTGGCCATCACCGCCCAGCGCCGCAAAGTACACTTCATGCAGCACCATCGAGTTGTAGGCCACCAGTTCTTCTCGCTTGAGGCCATTGATCAGAAATCCAGCCTCATTCAAGTAATCAAGTTCTGCGAGCTTTCTGCGAATGGCATTGAGTCTTTTGACCGCGCCTGAATAGTTGTTTTCATGGTGGCTGACAATCAGTCGTTCCGATAGACCCCTGAGACTGGTTGGATCAATTGGCAAGGCGCGTATTTCAAGTGACATGGCTTCGTTCCTCACAGAATCAGGGTTTTCAACACCAGGCCCACGACAGCGCTGGCGGCAATGACTTGGATGACGCTGCGCTTGAAGCGGAACAGGGCTACAGCCGCTCCCAGCGCCATCAGCGCCGATATCCAGTCGAAGCGCCCGGCCAGGCCCTCGGGCCATAGCACGTGATAGGCGAAGAACACGGCCAGGTTCAGGATCACACCGACGACGGCTGCGGTGATGGCGGTCAAGGGCGCCGTGAAGCGAAGATTGCCGTGGGTCGATTCGACGAGCGGTCCGCCGGCGAGAATAAAAATGAAGGAAGGCAGGAAGGTGAACCAGGTCACCAGCGCCGCCGCGACGGCACCGGCGACGAACAGAAGGTCGGGACCGAACAGCGCCTGCACATAGGCGCCCACGAAGGCGACGAAAGCCACCACCATGATCAGTGGCCCCGGATTCGCTTCGCCGAGGGCCAGGCCGTCAATCATCTGCGTCGGGGTGAGCCAGGCGTAATGGCCAACCGCGCCTTGGTAGATGTAGGGCAGTACCGCATAGGCGCCGCCGAAGGTCAGCAGGGCCGCCTTGGTGAAGAACCATCCCATCTGCGTCAGGCTGTGATCCCAGCCGTAGCCTGCCGTGAGCAGCGCCATGGGAATCAACCACAGGAGAAAGCCGGCGACGGCCACGCGCAACAGGCCGGACCAGCGGAATCGGGCATGTTCGGGCGTTGGTGTGTCGTCATCAATCAGTGCCGGGCCGTAGGACTTGTCCGCTGCGGCATGACCACCACCCGTCTTGAACCTGTGCGGTGCAATGCGCCCGCCGATGTAGCCGGTCAGTGCGGCGCCGGCAACGATGTAGGGGAAGGGCACGTTCAGCGCGAAGATGGCCACGAAAGCGGCGGCGGCAATGGCCCACATCACGCTGTTCTTGAGTGCCCGCGAGCCGATGCGATGCACGGCCTGCACCACGACCGCCGTGATGGCGGGCTTGATGCCGTAGAACAGTCCCGCCACCAGGGCCGTGTCGCCGTAGGCGATGTAGAGCCACGACAACAGGATCAGGAAGCCCAGCCCCGGCAGCAGAAACAGGGTGCCCGCCACAATGCCTCCCCAGGTACGGTGCATGAGCCAGCCCATGTAGGTGGCCAACTGCTGCCCTTCCGGACCCGGCAGCAGCATGCAGTAGTTGAGCGCGTGCAGGAAACGGCGTTCACTGATCCAGCGGCGCTGTTCGACCAGTTCCCGGTGCATGAGGGCGATCTGTCCGGCGGGGCCGCCGAAGCCGATGAAACCGAGTTTTAGCCAGAGACGAAAAGCCTCCCAAAAACCGACCGGCGGCGGAGCCGCCACTACAACGTCCTCCGTCAAACTTTCTGTCACGTTATTTGTCACGTTATGGTTGCTCCTTTGTTGTCAAAGCTGGCGAGCAAGCCGTCGAAGACAGCAGATGCGGCGGCCAGCAGCGAATCGTCTTGGGTAAGGGTTTCGCGCAGCCCGGCGAGTACGCTCTCGATGCCGACCGCCTCGGGCGGCTGGATGCCACCGACATCGAGGTAATGCACCAGTAGGCCAAGCCGTGCGATGGCAGCCTGTTCCAGCCCGAAACTCACAGCCAGCACCTCGAAGGTGACGCGACCACCGATGTGGCTGAAGGTGGCACCATCGAAATCGAAGCCCAGCGCGTCGGGCGGGCAGTCGTCAGGACTGTCCAGCCACAGAATCCGCGCCTGCGGGTCGATGAAACGGCGGATTAGCCAGGCGCTGGCCAGCCGGTCCACCCAGGGCCGGCGCCGCGTCGCCCAGGTACGGCCCTGATAGTCGGACAGGCCCAGGCGCTCAATCACGCCGTTCATCGCCTGCGGTTCGTCCGGGGACAAGGCCCGCGCACAGGCCAGTTCCAGTTCACACAGGGCGGCATCCGTCTGCCGTTGCGCTTCGCCGGGGAAGAAGTCGATTTCGATTAGATTGGTGAAGGCCCTGCGCAGCTTGCGCACTTGCTTGAGCGCGTCTTGAACGGTCTCGGGGGTCAGCGTTTCCCGCACCTGTGCCACTTCGGCTGACAGGGCGGTGAATTCAGCGCCGCGATCGAACAGGGCGACGAAGCTCTCTCCCTCCGGCTCCTCGATGTGCAGCACATGGGCGCTCCCTCCTCCCTCGCGCACTTCGGCCGCCAGCCCTTCCAGGGTGGTGCGGCAATCTTCGTGTTCCGGCATCAGGTAGACACCGTCGCGCAGGACGGCGGCGCCGGATGCCTTGAGGGCACGCCAGACCCGTTGCCGGGCTGTGGCGTTCTCGGTGGGCAAAGACAGAATCAGGGTGATCATCTTCATGTTGTAGATATTATCTCAATGTAGAATAATACTCTACAACATTTTTTTCTGAGGCGGAGGGTCACATGAGCATCCACCTTGCTGGCTTAGTAGGTACGGCTTTCGGCTTTCTGTTCTCGGCCGGACTGATTAAGGCGGCGGCGCTTCCGGCAGTCGTCGTCGCTAGTAGGCGCAACGGTGGATTCGGCGAAAGACTCCTTCGCGGAACACGCATCTACCTCCAAACGCCACGGTTGCGCGGTCTGCTGGCATTGCATCTTTGCGCGGCGGCCGGTGGGGCGATGGTGTTCGTCAACACCATCGTGATCGTTCGGAACTTCTTGGATGGCAGCGAACAGCAGGTTGCACTGGCGCTTGCGACCTTCGGAGGCGGTTCCACGTTGGCCGCGCTGCTATTGCCCAAGGTGCTTGACCGAATCTCTGATCGCTGCGTGATGTTGTCCGCCGCGACGATGATGGTGCTTGCGCTGCTGGCCACTGCTGCCGCCTGGATCGCATTGCCATCTTGGCGAGATTGGGCGTTGCTGCTGCCGGCATGGGGCGTGTTGGGCGTTGCCTATGCCGGATTGGTGACGCCTGGAGGGCGCTTGATACGGCGGTCGGCACACGAGGAGGATCTACCAGCGGTGTTCGCCGCGCAATTCTCCTTCTCGCATATCTGTTGGCTGCTGGCGTACCCATTGGCAGGCTGGGTCGGCCTCAAGTTCGGTCTTGGCGTTGCCTTGGCTGCTCTGAGTTGCCTTGCGGTCGTTGGGATGCTTGCCGCAGTTCGGAGCTGGCCGCGAGACGACCAATCAGTTCTTGTGCATGAGCATGGCGATCTTCCAGATGACCATGCGCATCTTCGGTCGTATGGCGTAGCGCCGCACGCACATCCGTTTGTCATCGACACGCTGCATCGGCGCTGGCCCGGATGAACAAGTCGAGGTTCCGGCAATGGTTAAGGAGCGGCTTCTTTCTTGGTTCGCAGGGAGTGAGTATTCGATGGAATTGAGACACCTGAGATATTTTCTCGCTGTAGCGGAGGAACTTCACTTCGCACGTGCCGCAGAGAAGCTGCACATCGAGCAATCGCCCCTGTCCCGAGCCATCAAGGAGTTGGAAGAAGAATTGGGCGTTGTGTTACTCGCCCGTACCACACGCAGTACGCGGCTGACTCGTGCTGGCAAACTCTTCATAGTGCATGTGCGCCGCGTGTTCTCCGCCTTGGAACAAGCGCGCGACAGTGTGAAAGCAGCGGCGAATGGCTTTCATGGGCAGTTGCGTGTGGCCTTGTCCGATGGCATCACGCCATCGCGCCTGCCAGCTTTGCTGGCGTTGTGCCGCCAAGAAGAACCCGAGGTTGAACTGCGATTCTTCGAGGTGCCATTGTCTCAGCAGATCAAGGGGCTGCATGAAGATATGTACGACGTGGGGTTTGCACAGTCCGATGACGTGGGCGATGGCATCGCCACCATGCCGGCCTGGAATGACACGCTCATCGTGACGGTGCCAGCGCGGCATCCGCTGCTGGCACACAAGCGCATCCCTCTGGAGGAACTGCTGCGCTATCCGCTGGTTCTGTGCGATCCACAAGTGTGCGAAGGCCATGCCAAATTCGTCGATCGGGTGCTGCGCCGAGCCGACATTGAGCCGCTGGTCGCAGAGCGTGTCGCTACGTGCGATCTGATGATGGCCTTGGTATCGGCCGGCCTCGCGCTTGGGTTTACTGGCGCCGCGCGCATTGCCGCCAATCCCGATTCAGGCGTGGTGGCCCGGCCGCTGGCATTGCGCGTGCCGCCGCTGACAACCTACCTGCTGTACCCCGACGGCGAGCCGTCCGAGGTGCTGGCGCGGTTCGTTGAGCGCGTGCAGGCCATCGAGTCACCGGAACCCGCAAGGCCCAAGGCGGGTCGTCATTCCGATTTCCTAGAGGAGCCTCCGCCATGAAGAAGACCGTCCCATTCTTGTTGGTGGCCGCATTGACTGCCTGCGGCCAGTCCGAGACGCCTCAGAAGGCCAACACGTCGGAAGCGAATATCCCGACAGTGGAAGAACTGGCGGCCAACCCCGAACGGCTCAAAGAGTTGCGCCAGCAATGCAAGACCGATCGCCCCAAGCTCGGCGACTTGCTGTGCAACCGAGTGGCCGAGGCCACACGCAAGCGGTTCTATGGCGACGTCGAAACGCCGTACACGCCGCCGAAGGAACCGCCCAAGTTCTGATCGTTGGCGATTCGCCGCATCGCCTTCATTTTTCTGTTCGACACGCCGCAATGCGCCTTCGCTTGCGGCGTTTTTCTTTGGCTCGCCGTCACACTCATTCTGTCTTTTTGCTCGACCTTTCTGCTGAAAACGGTCTTTGACCGGCACTGACCCGGCACCGATCCTGACGCCTGCGGCACGCCTTTGTGCCGCTCTTTCCATGAGGAATCAGCTCAGGAGAAATCGGAGGCCAGGTCATGCAAGGGACGAACGTGCTGTTCGGTCAGATCGCCGTCGTATTCGGCATCGTGATCGCCGGCGTGTGGGGCGCCACACAATGGACAGCAGCCGCCCTTGGCTATCAAGTACGCCTTGGCTCGCCCTGGTTCGACTTCCTTGGCACGTCGATCTACCACCCTTGGAAACTGTTTGAGTGGTGGTTCTTCTTCGGGGCCTATGCACCGGAAGTATTCGACACCGGCGGCACCATCGCCGGCACCAGCGGCATGGTCGCCGTGGGCGTTGCCATCGCCATGTCGGTCTGGCGCTCGCGCCAAGCTCGCCTCGTTACCACCTACGGCTCTGCGCGCTGGGCTAGCGCGCAGGACATTCGCAAGGCGGGCCTCACGCAACCGGCCGGCGTGTTCCTCGGCCAGCACGACCGCCAGTACCTGCGGCATGAAGGCCCGGAACACGTCCTGACCTTCGCGCCTACGCGCTCGGGCAAGGGCGTTGGCCTCGTGGTGCCGACGCTGCTTTCCTGGCCCGCATCCGCCGTCATCCACGACATCAAAGGCGAGAACTGGCAGATCACCGCAGGCTGGCGCTCGCGTTTCTCGCATTGCCTGCTGTTCAACCCGACCGATGCGAAGTCGGCGGCCTACAACCCGCTGCTGGAGGTGCGGCGAGGCGCGCATGAGGTGCGCGACGTTCAGAACATCGCAGACATTTTGGTCGATCCCGAAGGTGCATTGGAGCGCCGGAACCATTGGGAGAAAACCAGCCACGCGCTGTTGGTCGGTGCGATCTTGCATGTGCTCTACGCCGGCGAAGACAAGACGCTGCGCGGCGTCGCCAACTTCCTCTCCGACCCGGCCAGCCCGTTCGAGCTGACCTTGCACCGGATGATGACCACGCCCCACCTGGGCGATGGGCCGCATCCTGTCGTCGCTTCGGCGGCGCGCGAAGTGCTCAACAAGTCGGACAACGAGCGTTCCGGCGTGTTGAGCACCGCCATGTCGTTCCTCGGCCTGTACCGCGACCCGACGGTGGCCGAAGTCACCTCGCGCTGCGATTGGCGCATCGCCGACCTGATCGCGGTCGAGCATCCGGTATCGCTGTACCTCGTGGTGCCGCCTTCGGACATTTCGCGGACGAAGCCGCTCATTCGCCTGATCCTCAACCAGATCGGACGGCGCCTCACCGAATCGCTCGATGGCTCCGATGGCATCGAGCGCCGCCACAAGCTGCTGCTGATGCTCGATGAGTTCCCTGCGCTGGGGCGCCTGGACTTCTTCGAGACGGCGCTGGCCTTCATGGCGGGCTACGGCATCCGCAGCTTCCTCATCGCGCAGTCGCTCAACCAGATCGACAAGGCGTATGGGCAAAACCACTCCATCCTCGACAACTGCCATGTGCGCGTGACGTTCGCCACGAACGACGAGCGCACCGCCAAACGGATCTCCGAGACGCTGGGCACGGCCACCGAGCTGCGCGCCCAGCGCAACTACGCGGGCCATCGGCTCGCGCCGTGGCTGGGCCACCTGATGGTGTCGCGCCAGGAAACCGCGCGCCCGCTGCTGACGCCGGGCGAAGTGATGCAGCTTCCGCCCGACGAGGCGGTGGTGATGGTGTCCAGCGTCGCGCCAATCAAGGCGAAGAAGCTGCGCTACTACGCGGACGGCAATTTCAAGCGTCGCGTGCTGTCGCCGCCCGTACTGGCGGGCGGGCAGTACGCAGACGCGCCGCCATCGCGGCCCGACGACTGGAGCGGGTTGGCGGTTCCCGCCGTGCCCGCCGCACCGGCCACGGCATCCGCCGATGGCCTGGGTTCCACGGATGACGGCGGCCCGCGCCGCCAACCCGAACTCTCCGAAACCGTCACCTACGCCCCCGAGCTGGCCGTGCCGACTGCCGACCTCGCGCTGCTCGATGACGACGACGACCTGCCGCTTCCCCTTCCTCGCCAGCTTGACCCGGTCATGCAGCGCACGGCGCGGCTGGCTTCCCTCGACCCCAACGACGGAATCGAGCTATGAGCCACTACCGCCTCAACCTATTCATCCAGCCAGAGCACGCCAAGCGCCTGGACGAGCTGGCCGCCATGAAAGGCGTGTCCAAGTCGTCCATCGTCGCCGCTGCCTTGGCGTCCTGGCTGTCGCCCGATGCCGCCGACCAGCGCGAGGCGGCCATCGCCAAGCGGTTGGATCGCCTGTCGCGCCAAACCGAACGCCTGGAGCGCGACCAGAACATCCAGATCGAGACGCTGGCGCTGTTCATTCGCTACTACCTCACGGTCAGCACGCCAGTCCCCGAGGCACACCAAGAGGCCGCCCGCGCCCAAGGCAAAGCGCGCTTCGAGCAGTTCGTTGAACAGTTGGGCCGGCACCTGCTGCGCGGGCGCAGCCTGGTGCGCGACGTGGTGGAAGAACTGCATCCCGACCCGATGCGGATGGAAGACGCGGCGGCAGCCGCGCAAGCGCAGGAGCGTGCGTCATGAGCGCCGTTCCGCAGTCCATGAGCGCCACGTCGCTCGACCGCCGCTTCCAGATGCTGCGCACGGCGATGGGGCCGCTGATCGCCGCGGCACTCGAAGACCCGGACGTGGTGGAGGTGATGCTGAATCCCGATCGCACCCTCTGGGTGGATCGGCTTTCCAGTGGTCGGGCGCCGATGGGCGTGGAACTGTCCGAAGCGGACGGTGAGCGAATCATCCGCCTCGTGGCAGCCCATGTCGGAGCGGAGGTGCATCGCGGCCAACCGCTGCTGTCGGCCGAGTTGCCGGAAACGGGAGAACGCTTCGAGGGCATCTTGCCGCCTGCCGCGCCGGGGCCAGCCTTCGCGCTGCGCAAGCGCGCCATCGGCGTCATTCCGCTGGAGCGGTACGTCATCGACGGGATGATGACCAGCGCGCAAGCGGGCTTTCTCGTTCGCGCCGTGCGCGAGCGGCAGAACGTCTTGATCGCCGGCGCTACCAGCAGCGGCAAGACGACCCTGGCCAATGCGCTGCTGGCCGAGATTGCCGCCACGGGCGACCGCGTGCTGGTGCTCGAAGACACGGTGGAGCTGCAATGCGCGGCCCGTGACCACGTTCCCCTGCGCACGCGCGCAGGCGTGGTGTCGATGACCGAGCTGGTTCGCTCGTCCATGCGCCTGCGGCCTGATCGCGTCGTCGTTGGCGAAGTGCGCGGCGCCGAGGCGCTGGATCTCATCAAGGTATGGGGCACGGGCCACCCCGGCGGCATCGCCACGATCCATGCCGGCTCCGCGCTCGGCGCGCTGCTGCGCCTGGAGCAACTGATTCTCGAAGTGGCGGTGAATCCGCCCCGTGCGCTGATCGCCGAGGCGGTCAACGTGGTGATCCACATCGCCGGACGCGGGCGCAAGCGCCGCATCGAGAGCATCGCCCGTGTCGTCGGCTTCGACGCAGTGGGCTACCAACTGGCGGACGCGCTGGAAACGCCGTTTCCCGAGCTTCAGCCACTTCCCGATGCCGCACCCGCTGCGGCGACTTCCCCACCCCCTGACTCACTTGGAGAACTGCCATGACGCAGATGACCATTCCTGCTTTCCGTTTTTCTGCAAATCCGGCTTTGCGTCTTGCGCGGCTGCGCTGCCTGGCCCGTCCTGCGGGACAAGGGCTGCTGCTGGCCGCGCTGCTGTTGTTCCTGGCCGGAACCGCGCAGGCCGCCGGTTCCTCGATGCCGTGGGAAGGCCCGCTGCAATCCATCCTCGAATCCATCCAGGGGCCGGTGGCGCGCATCGTGGCCGTCATCATCATCATCGCCACGGGCCTCGCGCTCGCCTTCGGCGATACGTCGGGCGGATTCCGCAAGCTGATCCAGATCGTCTTCGGCCTGTCCATCGCGTTCGCCGCTTCGAGCTTCTTCCTGTCGTTCTTCAGCTTCTCCGGCGGGGCCGTCGTATGAGTGCCCCGGACACCTTCGCCGCCGGCTTCGAGGTGCCGCTGCATCGCTCGCTGACCGAGCCGATTCTGCTGGGCGGTGCGCCGCGCACCGTGGCGATCGCCAACGGCACGCTGGCCGCCGCTGTCGGGCTGGGCCTGCAATTGTGGATACCGGGCGTGGTGCTCTGGATCGTCGGCCATTCGCTGGCGGTCTGGGGCGCGCGCCTTGATCCGCAGTTCATGGCCGTGTTCGCCCGCCACATCAAACACAAGCCGCTGCTGGATGTTTGAGGGGAGGACGCCGCGATGCTGAATCTCGCCGAATACCGCCAGCGCCCGGCCTTGCTGGCCGACTGGCTGCCCTGGGCCGGACTGGTCGCGCCGGGCGTCGTCTTGAACAAGGACGGCAGTTTCCAGCGCACGGCCCGGTTTCGCGGGCCTGACCTCGACAGCGCGACGCAAGGCGAACTGATCGCCACGTCGGCGCGACTGAACAACGCGCTGCGCCGCATGGGATCGGGCTGGGCGCTATTCATCGAAGCCGAGCGCCATGCGGCCGCCGACTATCCGCGCTCGGAGTTTCCCGAGCCGCTTTCGTGGCTGGTGGAGGAAGAACGCCGGGCCGCGTTTGAGGAATCCGGCCATCACTTCGAGAGCGGCTATCACCTGACGCTGGTGTACCTGCCGCCGGAGGAATCCCGTGCTCGTGCAGCCAAGATGCTCTACGAGAACACGCCGACAAATGGCGTGGACTGGCGCGAGCGGCTGCAAGCCTTCGTCGCGGAAACGGATCGCGTCTTTGACCTGCTCGACGGCGTGATGCCGGAAATTGACTGGCTCGATGACGCGCAGACGCTGACCTACCTGCACGCGACCATCTCGACGCGGCGCTACCGCGTCGGCGTGCCCGAAGTGCCGTTCCACATCGACGCGCTGCTCACCGATTCCGCACTGATCGGCGGCCTGGCGCCCATGCTAGGCGATCAGCACCTGCGGCTGGTGTCGGTGCGGGGCTTCCCGACCTCGACCTGGCCGGGGATTCTGGACGACCTCAACCGCCTCGGTTTTGCGTACCGCTGGAGCACGCGCTTTCTCTGCCTCGACAAAGCCGAGGCGGAAAAAGAACTTTCCCGCCTGCGCCGCCAGTGGTTCGCCAAGCGCAAGAACGTCATCGCGCTGCTGCGCGAAACGATCTTCCAGCAGGAAAGCCCGCTGGTCGATACCGACGCCAACAACAAGGCCGCCGATGCCGACGCCGCCTTGCAGGAGTTGGGCAGCGATCAAGTCGCCTTCGGCTATCTGACGGCGACCGTCACCGTCATGGACGAGGACGCCGCCGTCGCAGACGAGAAGCTGCGCATGGTGGAGCGCGTCATCCAGGGTCGGGGCTTCGTCACCATCCCTGAAACGCTCAATGCCGTGGATGCCTGGCTGTCCTCGCTCCCCGGCAATGCTTACGCCAACGTGCGCCAGCCCATCGTCTCGACGCTGAATCTGGCGCACATGATGCCGGTGTCGGCGGTATGGGCCGGGCCGGAGAAGAACGAACACCTCGACGGCCCCCCGCTGATCGTGACACGCACCGACGGCGCCACGCCGTTCCGGCTGGTGACGCACATCGGCGACGTGGGCCATACGCTGGTCGCGGGGCCGACCGGCATGGGCAAGTCGGTCTTGCTCGCCACGCTGGCGATGCAATTTCGCCGCTATCGCGGCTCGCGCATCTTCGCCTTCGACATGGGCCGCTCCATGCGGGCCGCCATCCTCGGCCTGGGCGGCGAACACTACGACCTGGGCACGGATGGCGAAATCGCCTTCCAGCCACTCGCGCGCATCGACCGTGAGGGCTACCGCACCTGGGCCGCCGAATGGATCGAAGGCCGCTTGCTGCACGAAGGCGTGGCGATCGGCCCCGACGAGAAGGCGGCTATCTGGTCGGCGCTGGGAAGTCTCGCCGGTGCGCCGGTGGAGCAGCGCACGATGACGGGACTTTCCGTGCTGCTGCAATCGAACACGCTGCGACAAGCGCTGTCGCCCTATGTGCTGGGTGGCGCCCACGGCAAGCTGCTGGACGCCGACCACGACCGGCTGGGCATGGCCGACGTGCAGTGCTTCGAGATGGAGGAGCTGATGCACAGCAAGGCCGCCGTCATGGCCGTGCTGCATTACCTCTTTGCGCGTTTCGATGAACGCTTCGACGGGGCGCCCACGCTGCTGATCCTTGATGAAGCGTGGCTGTTCCTCGATGACCCGGTGTTTGCCGCGCGTATCCGCCAGTGGCTCAAGACACTGCGCAAGAAGAACGTCAGCGTCATCTTCGCCACGCAGAGCCTCGCCGACATCAAGGATTCGAGCATCGCGCCCGCGATCATCGAGAGCTGCGCGAGTCGGATTTTCTTGCCCAACCCGCAGGCCACCGAGCCGCAGATTCGCACGATCTACGAGGGCTTCGGCCTCAACAGGCGGCAGATCGAGATCGTCGCCACCGCGCAGCCCAAGCGCGACTACTACTACCAATCCCGCCTCGGCAACCGCCTGTTCGAACTCGACCTGGGGCCGGCGGCTCTGGCGTTTGCGGGCGCTTCCACGCCGCAAGACCAGCGCGACATAGACCGCGTGCTGCTGGACGCCGGCGTGCCCGGCTTCGCGGGCGCCTGGCTGCGCCATCGCGGCCTCGATTGGGCGGCCGACCTGCTGCCCTCGTTCCCCGGCCTCGCGCCGGGTTCCCTCGCTGACCAACCTCTGGAGAACCTGCCATGAATAAGCGCCTTATCGCCGCCGCCATCGCGGCCATGCTTTGCACCGCCACCGCCCATGCGCAATGGGTCGTGGTCGATCCCACGAACCTCGTGCAGAACACGCTGACCGCGATCCGCACGTTGCAACAGATCAACAACCAGATCCAGCAGCTTCAGAACGAAGCGCAGATGTTGATGAACCAGGCGCGCAACCTCGCCAGCCTGCCGTCCAGCGTGGTGAACCAGTTGCGCGCCAATTTGGCGACGACCGAGCGGCTAATCGCCCAGGCGCGCGGCCTGGCCTACGACGTGACGAATCTGGATCGGGAGTTCGCGCGCCTGTATCCCGAGCAGTACGCCGCCACCGTCAGCGGCGACCAGATGTACCGCGACGCGCAGGAGCGTTGGAGGAACACGCTCCACGGCTTGCAGACCACCATGCAGATGCAAGCGCAGGTATCGCAGAACCTGGGCGAAGACGAAAGCGTGCTGGCCGACCTCGTGGGCAAGAGCCAGTCGGCCGAAGGCGCGTTGCAGGCGATGCAGGCCATGAACCAGTTGCTGGCTTTGCAGGCCAAGCAGTCGATCCAGTCGCAGCGGCTCCAGATCACGCAAGACCGGGCCGCCTCGCTGGAGCTGGCGCGGCAGGCGGCGGCCACCGAACGCGCCCGCGAGGTGCGGCGGCGCTTCCTGGGTGAAGGCACGCCGTACACGCCGCAGCGCGTGGACTTCTACGGCAACTGACGGAGGCCGCCATGCGATGCGTCCTCGCCCTGTCGGTTTCGCTGCTTGTGGCGCTGCTGGCCGCTTGCAGCGAGCAGCCGACCGACAACCTTGCCGATGCCCTGACCGCCGATCCCGTGCGGCTCAAGGCATTGCGCGCGCAATGCGCGGCCGACCGGCAGGCCACGGGCGAGGACGCTTGCCGCGCCGCCGCCGAAGCCTTCCGGCGGCGCTTCTTCTCCGGCCAGGCCGGGCCGGATGAGTACCAGACGCTGGCCGACCTGCCGCCGATCCCGCCAAGTTTCGATGCACCGGCCGAATCGGACGACGGCAGCGAATCGCCGGCCGCATCCGATCAAGAGGACGCGCCATGAATGACGTGACCATCATCGACCGCTTCCTCAGTATCTTCGCCGCCTACATCGACTCGGGTTTCGGGCTGTTGCAGGGCGAAGTGGCCTTCCTCACCGCAACGCTGATCGTCATCGACATGACGATCGCCGGACTGTATTGGGCGATGAGCCACGCCACCGGCCAGGGCGAGGACGTCATCGCCAAGCTGCTGCGCAAGGTGCTCTACGTCGGTGCCTTCGCCTACATCATCGGCAACTTCAACTGGCTGGCCGGCATCGTGTTCCGCTCCTTCGCCGGGCTGGGCATCACCGCCACCGGCTCGGCCATCACGATGGAGAACTTCTTGCAGCCGGGCCGGCTGGCGAAAACCGGCATCGACGCAGGAGCGCCGATTCTGGAGCAAGTCGGCGAGATGGCCGGCTTCCCCGAGGTGTTCGTCAATCTTGACGCCATCACGGTGATGTTCCTCGCCTGGCTGATTGTGGTCTTGAGCTTCTTCGTGCTGGCGATCCAGCTATTCATCACGTTGATCGAGTTCAAGCTGACCACGCTCGCAGGCTTCGTGCTGGTGCCTTTCGCGCTCTGGAATAAGACGAGCTTCTTGGCGGAAAAGGTGCTTGGCAACGTGGTGTCGTCTGGCGTCAAGGTCTTGGTGCTGGCTGTCATCGTCGGCATCGGTTCGGGCGTGTTCGCGGAGTTCCAAGTCCATCCCGCCGAGCCTTCCATCGACCATGCGCTGGTCATCATGCTGGCCTCGCTCACCTTGCTGGCGCTCGGGATCTTCGGCCCCGGTATCGCCACGGGCCTGGTGTCCGGTGCGCCGCAACTCGGCGCGGGCGCGATGGCCGGGGCCGCTGTCGGCGCCGCCGGCACGGCCGTTGCCGTCGGCGCTGCCGCGACGGGCGTAGGCGGCGCCGTCATGGCCGGGGCGCGCATGGCGCCTGCCGCCGCCAAGCTCGCTGGCAGCGGCGCGCGTGCTGCCGCCTCGACGGCCAGCAGCGCACGCTCGGCGTTTCAGGCCGGTTCCGCCGCCGCAGGCGGTGGCGCGAAGGGCGCGATGGCCGGCTTGGGCAACGTCGCCAAGACCGGCGCGCAGTCCGCCGGGCGCGGCATCGCATCCCGTGCTTCCGCTGCTGGGCAACGCATGGCAGCTCCCTTCCGCTCTGGTTGGAACGGCCAGGCGGCTGACGGCGACTCGGCAGCCGGAGCATCCGGCCAGGCCGCCGCAGGCGAGGCCACGTCCGGCGCAGCCAATACACAGCCCGCTTGGGCCAAGCGGCTGCATCGCCGCCAGCAACTCACCCATGCCGCGACCACCACCGCCCATGCGCTGCGCGGCGGCGACGGCGGCGGCTCCGGCCAGGGGCCGAGCCTGCGCGATTCCGATTCATAAGGAGAACTGACAATGCGATTCAAGAAACCGCAGGTGCGCTATGCCGACACGCCGCAGCCTGCCACGCCGTACCAAGCTGCCGGCCAGGTATGGGACGAGCGTATCGGCTCGCCGCGCGTGCAGGCGAAGAACTGGCGGCTGATGGCCTTCGGTTGCCTGACACTCGCGCTGCTGATGGCTGGCGGCCTGGTGTGGCGCTCGGCGCAGTCCATCGTGACGCCCTACGTGGTGGAGGTGGACAGCGCGGGCCAGGTGCGCGCCGTCGGCGAAGCCGCCACGCCTTACCGGCCCAACGATGCGCAGACCGCGCACCACATTGCGCGCTTCGTGACGCTGGTGCGCTCGCTGTCCATCGACCCCATCGTCGTCCGCCAAAACTGGCTGGACGCCTACGACTATACGACCGACAAGGGCGCAGCCGTGCTCAACGACTACGCGCGGGTCAACGACCCATTCGCACGCATCGGCAGGGAGTCGGTGACAGTGCAGATCGCCAGCGTCGTGCGCGCCAGCGACACGTCTTTCAACGTGCGCTGGACGGAACGCCGCTACGTCAACGGCGCCGCGGCTGGCCTAGAGCGGTGGACGGCCGTGGTGTCCATCGTGCTCCAGCCGCCGCGCACCGAAGAACGCCTGCGCAAGAACCCCCTGGGCATCTACGTCAACGGCTTGTCGTGGAGCCGAGAACTGGATTCTTCCGAAGGAGCCAAGCCATGAACCTGTCTTTCCGTATTTACGTTTCCGTGCTGATGCTTGCGGCCCTGGCGGGCTGCGCCACGCAGGGCAAACCGCCGCCGGTGATTTCGCTCGATGAGCCGGTGCAGGCTCAGCCGCTGCCCGAGCCGCCCGCGCCGGTGGAGGTGGTGGCCGTACCCGAGGTGTTGCCGATGCCGGCGCAGTTGAAGCCAGCGCCCGAAGCAGAAGACGCCAAACCCACGCCGGAACCGGCCGACGAGAAGGTGCGCGTCTCGCGCGCCAATGCCGAGGCCCGCGTCGCACCCACGCGCGAGGGCTACGTCAACGCGATTCAAGTCTGGCCCTTCACCGATGGCGCGCTGTATCAGGTCTATGCCGCCGTGGGTCGCGTGACCGTGATTTCGCTCCAGCCGGGCGAAGAACTGGTGACGGTAGCCGCCGGCGATACCGTGCGCTGGATCGTGGGTGACACGTCCAGCGGCAGCGGCGCCGAGTTGCGCGTGAACGTGCTGGTCAAGCCGATTCGCTCGAGCCTCAAGACCAACCTCGTCATCACTACCAGCCGCCGCACCTATTTGCTTGAGCTGACCTCGACGGAAAAGACGTGGATGGCGTCGGCGTCATGGGAGTACCCGCGCGACCGGATGCTGGCATTGCAGCGCCAGGCGCAGGCGGCCAGTGCCGCCGCCCCGGTCGATACCGGACTGTCGCTGGAGAAGCTGCGGTTCCGCTACGCGATCAGCGGCAGCAATCCGCCGTGGAAGCCGCTGCGCGCCTTCGATGACGGCGAGAAGGTCTATATCCAGTTTCCGCCGGGCATCGCGCAAGGCGAGCTGCCACCGCTGTTCGTCATCGGCGCGCAGGGCGATGGACAACTGGTGAACTACCGCTTCCGCTCGCCGTACTACATCGTGGATCGGCTGTTCGGCGCGGCCGAACTGCGCCTGGGCAGTGACAAGGGCGACGTGGTGCGAATCGAGCGCACGGACGGCGTTGCGCGGAGGAACTGACCATGAGCCAAGACGACGCCCCTGACCTTGCCACGCCGCAGGCGGGCAAGGTAGCGCCCGAGGCGGTGGCGCTGCGCGCCCAGCCGCGCCCGGTCACGCGCCTGAATCGGCGCACGCTGGCCATCCTTGCCGGCGGCCTGTCGGTCGCCGTGTTCGGGGCCACGATCTGGTCATTGCAGCCGCAGCGGCGCGGAGCCAGCGAGCAGGCCGAGCTTTACAACGTCGATCGCGTGTCGAAGTCCGAAGGGCTGGACGCGCTGCCAACCGATTACTCGAAGCTGCCGGCCTTGCCGCCCGCCGCACCCGAACTGGGGCCGCCACTACCGGGCGATCTTGGCCCGGCCATCGTGAACTCGCAGCAGCCGGTGACACCGGCCTATACGCCTCCGGGTCACGATCCCGAGGATGCCTTGCGCAAGGAAGCTGATGCGGCGGCGGCTTCGTCGGTGTTCTTCCGCTCGGGCGGCCAAGGCCAGGCCGCCGCCACGGTGGCGCAGGCGGCGCCGGGGGTGCCTGGCGCTGCCAGCGCGCTCGCGGCCTTCGACCCACTCGCTGCCGGGCCGGCCTCTGTGGCTGCACAGCCAGCCGATCCGACCGCCGTGCAGAACCGGCAAGACCAGAAAGAGGCATTCCTGAAAGGCGGCTCTACGGAAACCCGCAATTCCGGCAACCTGGCGCTGCCGGCATCGCCTTATCAGGTGATGGCGAGCACGGTGATCGCCGGCGCGCTGGTGACAGGTATCAAGTCGGACTTGCCGGGCGACGTGATCGCCACGGTGACAGAGCCGGTCTATGACACGGCCACGGGCAAGTTCCTGCTGATCCCGCAGGGATCGCGCATCCTCGGGCGCTACAACAGCCAGGTCAGCTACGGGCAGAGCCGCGTGCAGGTGGTGTGGAACCGGATCATCCTGCCCGATACGTCCTCGCTGACGCTCGACAACCTCGTGGGCACCGACCCGGCCGGCTACGCCGGCCTGGAAGACGACGTGGACTGGCATTGGGATCGCATCGTCGCCGGTGCTGTGCTGACGACGCTGCTGGGCGTTGGCGCCGAGCTGGCCGCGCCGGAGAACCGCCAGGACGGCAACCGCATCGTCATCGCCGGACGCGACAGCGCACAGGACAGCATCAATCAGGTCGGCCAGGAGATGACCCGGCGCAACATGAACATCCAACCCACGCTGACCAGCCGGCCCGGCCTGCCGGTGCGGATCATCGTCAACCGGGATCTTGTGCTGCGGCCGTACCAGCCGCTGTTCTTCAACCGGGGGGCTTCGCAATGAGCACGACCAAGAAGCTGCGGCTCGGGCCGCTGCCCAAGACCGAAAGCGTCAAGCTGACCTTCGCCTGTCCGGCCAGCCTGAAAGCCGACCTCGATCGCTACGCCGCGCTGCACGCGCAGGCGTATGGCGAGGCGGTAGATGCCATGACGCTGATCCCGCACATGCTGGAAGCCTTCATGGCGGGAGACAGGGGATTCAGGAAGGGCACGGCCACGCGGAGCGCGCCATCGAAGCCGGCATGATGGTGTCGTACATCGCCCGCCGCATCCATCGAACGCGCAGCCCCAAGGCTGCGCGTTCTTCGTTCTGGATGCCGCCAAGCCTCTTGGGCTATGATGATGCGGCAGGCCCGCCGTTCCTCGGCAATCAAGCACGACACAGTGCGATGCGGCTTCCCCTCCCGACGCTCTTATGTGGCTCCTAGCCCACGAAGCCGCAGTGCTGCAAAGCGGCCCCGAAAAGAGCTAACCTACTGCCCCACATACGGTTTCAAGCCCTTCGTGATTTACACGAAAGACTTGACACCGGCACTTTTTTGGCCGCTGTGGTTGACAGAGCATCCTGTGGCCCCAAGTATAGGGCATCCATCGGACGGCCTGGACAATGACGACCGCCGATCGTTGTCAGATGTCGCGATACATCCTGCGCGACCCTTGACACGAAAAGGACATGTGCTTGCAGATGAGCCTTGCTTATCGGTTCATCTGTATTCGCAGATGCGGTTGTCTTTAATCAGGCTGTCCGACGCTCTTTGACGCTTTGGACCGTCGGCCGGCCGCCAGACCTTATTGCGGTCCGCCGCGTTGCTGTTACGTCGGGATCAGATGGCCGAACCGGCCTTGATCGGCCGTCGTGTCTGCGCGTCGTGCGCGCGCTGCTGTCATGGGGTGTCCATGCGGCCCCGCCCCGCCTGCTTCCTGCCCTGCGCGCTTTGCGCGACCCGCATGTCATCACAACCAGCAACGGCCCCGCCATCCGGGGCACGGCCTCCCTCGCGTCTTCCAACCGGAGGATAGAGACAGACATGTGCGGCTTCAGCGGCGAGATCAGGTTCGATGGCAGAACGGCCGACATCGCGGCCGTGGCACGGATGACCGCCGCGATGGACCGGCGCGGTCCCGATGCGTCGGGTGTTCACGCCCAGGGCAATATCGCCGTCGGTCATCGGCGGCTGAAGATCTTCGACCTCAGCGAACACGCCCAGCAGCCGATGATCGATGCCGAGCTGGGGCTTGGCCTGGTCTATAACGGCGCGATCTACAATTACCGCGAGCTGCGCGCCGAACTGGAGGCACAGGGCTTCCGCTTCTTCTCCACCGGCGACACCGAGGTGATCCTGAAGGGCTATCGCGCCTGGGGTCCGAAGGTGGTCGACAAGCTGTCCGGCATGTTCGCCTTCGTGCTGTGGGAGCGTGACAGCGGCCGGGTGCTGATGGCCCGTGACCGACTGGGCATCAAACCGCTCTATGTTGAACAACGCGGGCGCGCGATCCGCTTCGCCAGCACCCTGCCGGCGCTTCTGGCCGGCGGCGGGGTCGACACCAGCATCGATCCGGTGGCGCTGCAATTCTATCTGCAATTCCACGCCGTCGTGCCCGCCCCGATGACGATCCTGAAGGGCGTGCGCAAGCTGCCGCCGGCCACCCGCCGGATGATCGAACCCGACGGCACCACCCGTGACGAGGTCTATTGGGCGCCGGCCTATGGCGCGCGCGACGACGAACGCAACCTGTCGTTCGGCGACTGGCAGGAACGGGTTCTGGCCAGCCTGCGCACGGCCGTGCGCCGGCGTCTGGTCGCCGACGTGCCGGTTGGTGTGCTGCTCTCGGGCGGGCTGGACAGCAGCCTGATCACCGGCCTGATCGCCGAGGCGGGCCAACAGGATCTGAAAACCTATTCGATCGGCTTCGATGCCGCGGGCGGTGAGGAGGGCGACGAATTCCGCTGGTCCGACATCGTGGCCGCCCATTTCGGCACCGATCATCACCAGATCCGGGTGTCGGCCACCGAGACGCTGGACGCCCTGCCCGACTGCGTGGCGGCGATGAGCGAGCCGATGGTCAGCCATGACGCGGTCGGCTTCTATCTGCTGTCGCAGGCGGTGTCGCGCGATCTGAAGGTGGTGCAGTCGGGCCAGGGCGCCGATGAGGTGTTCGGCGGCTATCACTGGTATCCGCCGATGCTGGCGGCCGGCGACGCCCAGGCGGTCGAGACCTATGCCGCCCATTTCTGCGACCGGCCGCATGACGAATATCAGGGGCTGGTGCGCCCTGATCACCGGGTCGACCGCGACCACGCCCGCGCTTTCGTCGCCGAGCATTTCGCCATGCCCGGCGCCACCCGGCCGATCGACAAGGCCCTGCGCATGGACACCAACATCATGCTGGTCGACGATCCGGTGAAGCGGGTCGACAACATGACCATGAGTTGGGGGCTTGAGGCACGGGTGCCGTTCCTGGACCATGATCTCGTGGAACTGGCGGCCCGCGTTCCGGCCGAGATGAAGGTGAAGACCACGCCCGATGGCCGCCATCTGGCCCAGGGCAAATATGTGCTGGCCGAGGCCGCGCGCGCGGTGATCCCCCATGCGGTGATCGACCGGCCCAAGGGCTATTTCCCGGTGCCGGCGCTGAAACATCTGGAAGGGCCGTATCTGGACATGGTCCGCGCCAGCCTGACCAGCGACGGCGCGCGGGCTCGCGGATTGTTCGACCAGGCCGCCGTCGACCGGCTGCTGGCCGACCCGAAGGCGCATATCACACCGTTGCGCGGATCGAAATTGTGGCAGTTGGCGTTGCTGGAATTGTGGCTCGACACCCACGGGTTGCGGCCCTGACCGCGCGGGCCCGCGCCGGCCGTATCGCCGCAGGCGGCGCCCGCGACCTCGACCAGAGATGACCAGAAAGGCTCCGGTTGCCATGACCCGCCGTTCCCCCCGCGACCCCCGACCGCGCGACCCGCGTCTCGACCGCAAATCCGGCCCCTCTGTCGCCGGCTGGCGATCCGGCGGCAAATCCGCCGGCCGTGCCGCCGCATCGCCCTATTCCCGTACCGAAGCCAGCGTCGATCTTGGCTGGGGCCGGCTGATCTTCGGCCAGACCTTCGACGACAACCGCAAGCTGGCCGACGCCATCCGGATGGAGGAAGAGGGCAAGCGCGACATCGCGCTCTATCTGGCGGAACCGCATGTCCTGTTGTCGCTGGCCCCGCAGGAACTGTTCCTCGACCCCTCGCACACCTTCCGGCTGTGGCTGGACCAGTACCGGCCGGCGCCGGCCCGACGGCGCGGCTTCACCATCCGCCGCTTACGCACCGCCGAAGAGGCGGACGAGGTCGACCGGATCTATCGGGCCCGCCGCATGGTGCCGGTGCCGCAGGACACGGCCATGGCGATGCGCCGCTCGCGCACCGTCACCCAGTTGGTGGCCGTGGAGACCGCCACCGGCCGCATCGTCGGCACGGTGATGGGCGTCGACCATGTCCATGCCTTCGGCGATCAGGAAGGCGGATCCAGCCTTTGGGCGCTGGCCGTGGACCCGCAGGCCTCGCTGCCGGGGATCGGCTCCAGCCTGACCCTGCATCTGGCCGGGCATTTCCTCGCCCGCGGCCGCGCCTATATGGATCTGTCGGTAATGCACGACAACGCCGAGGCGATCGCGCTTTACGAGAAACTCGGCTTTCAACGGGTGCCGGTGTTCTGCGTCAAGCGCAAGAACCCGATCAACGAAACGCTGTTCATCGGCCCCTCTCCGGCCGATGAATTGAACCCTTATGCCCGCATCCTGGTCGACGAGGCCCGCCGGCGCGGGATCGCGGTCGAGGTGCTCGATGCCTCACGCGGGTATTTCACCCTGTCGTTCGGCGGCCGGGCGATCACCTGCCGCGAAAGCCTGACCGAGCTGACCAGCGCCATCGCGATGAGCCGCTGCCAGGACAAGCGGGTGACGCGCAGCGTGCTGGCCAAAGCAGGATTGCGGGTGCCCGAACAGGTGACGGCATCCGATCTGGCGCGGGCGGAAACCTTCCTGGCCCGCCATGGCCGGGTGGTGGTGAAGCCGGTGGATGGCGAACAGGGTCGTGGGGTTCAGGTCGACATCCGCGACAACGACACCCTGGCCAATGCCTGCCGGGCCTTGACCGAACAGGGCGTCACCGGCCTGGTCGAGAGCTTCGTCGAGGGCGAGGATCTGCGGATCATCGTCATCGATGGCGAGGTGGTGGCCGCCGCCCTGCGCAAGCCGGCCGAGATCACCGCCAACGGCACCGACACCATCGGCGCGCTGATCGAGGCGCGATCCCGCCGTCGCGCGGCGGCAACCGGTGGCGAAAGCCGCATTCCCATGGATGACGAAACCGTCCGGGCGGTGGCGGAAGCGGGCTTCACCATGGACGACGTGCCGGCCGCGGGCCAGGTCATCCGGGTGCGAAAGACCGCCAATCTGCACACCGGCGGCACCATCCACGACGTCACCGCCGAGTTGCATCCGGCACTTGCCGATGCCGCGATCCGCGCCGCCCGGGCGCTCGACATTCCGGTGGTCGGGATGGATTTCATGGTTCCGGCCCCCGATCAACCCACATACTGGATCATTGAGGCCAATGAGCGGGCCGGGCTTGCCAATCACGAGCCCCAGCCGACGGCGGAACGCTTCATCGACTTTCTTTTTCCACAGACGGCCACCCGCCGGCGCCATCACCCGGTACCGACGGATGCGGCCGAGGAGACGGCATGAACGACGCGACCAGACGCCCGACCGCAGAGATCCACATCGACCGCGATTACCTGCTCGATACCCTGCTCGCCCTGCTCAACACGCCGAGCCCGTCCGGATACACCGATGGCATCGTCCATATGGTCGGCATGGAACTTGAACGCCTGGGCGTGCCCTTCGAGCTGACCCGCCGTGGCGCGATCCGCGCGGTGATCAAAGGCCGGGAGCGCCGGCCCGCCCGGGCGCTGGTCGCCCATCTGGACACGCTGGGTGCGATCGTGAAGCGGCCGCAATCCAATGGCCGGCTGGCGGTGGCGCCGATCGGCCACTGGTCGGGGCGGTTCGCCGAGGGCGCGCGCTGCACCATCTTCACCGATGACAGCCGTCATCGCGGCACCATCCTGCCGCTGAAGGCATCGGGCCATACCTTCGGGGGCGAAATCGACAAGCTGCCGGTGGGCTGGGATTATGTCGAACTGCGCGTCGACGCCCATGCCGACAACGAACGCGATCTTGAAGCGCTGGGCATCCGGGTGGGCGACATCATCGCCATCGACCCGACGCCGGAAGTGGGCCCCAACGACTATATCAACAGCCGCCATCTCGACGACAAGGCGGGGGTCGCCACCCTGCTTGCCGCGGCGGAAGCGGTGCGGCGCTGCGGCGTGGTGCCGCCGGTGGATACCTATCTGCTGTTCACGATTTCCGAGGAAGTCGGCTCCGGCGCCTCGTCGATCCTGCATGGCGAGATCGCCGAGATGGTGACCATCGACAACGGCACCACCGCCCCGGGCCAGGCCAGTCGCGAGACCGGCGTGACGGTGGCGATGATGGACAGCGCCGGGCCGTTCGACTACCACCTGACCCGCAAGCTGCTGGCGTTGTGCGCCGACAATGGCATTCAGCACCAGCGCGACGTGTTCCGCCATTACCGGTCGGACAGCGCATCGGCGATCGAGGCCGGCAATGATCTGCGCACGGCACTGGTCTGCTTCGGCATCGATGCCTCCCACGGCTATGAACGCATCCATCGCTCGGCGCTGGACGATCTGGCGCGGCTGGAAGCGCTGTATATGTTGAGCGAGCCGACCTTCAAGCGCGACGCCAAGCCGCTGGGTCCGCTGTCGGGCTTCCCCGTGCCGCCGGACTGGGACGAGGAAGAGACCGCCGAGCGCCTGGGCACCCCGGCCCCGGCCGCGCACGAAGAAGAACCCTCGCGCTGAGCAACCGCGAACGCCCCGGTCTTTTCCCAAGATCGGGGCGTTTTTATATGCATATACAACATATCCCTTATGCTCAATCAGCGGCTACCCCCGCTTGATCCCCCGTGAGCCGCGGGGTTAGGATGCGGCAACTGGATTTTCCGGCCCTGCGCCGCAGAATGAACGGAACCCACGCATCATGACCATCCTGAACGGTTTCGCCGACGCCATCGGCAACACGCCGCTGATCAAGCTGCGCAAGGTGTCGGAACAGACCGGCTGCACCATTCTGGGCAAGGCCGAGTTCATGAATCCCGGCGGATCGGTCAAGGACCGCGCCGCGCTGTATATCGTGCGCGATGCGCTGGAACGCGGCACGCTGCGCCCGGGCGGGCGGATCGTCGAGGGCACGGCCGGCAATACCGGCATCGGCCTGGCGCTGGTCGGCAACTCCATCGGCTGCAAATCGACCATCGTGATCCCCGAGACCCAGTCGGAAGAGAAGAAGGAAACCCTGCGGATGCTGGGTGCCGACCTGGTTCAGGTGCCGGCGGCCCCCTATTCCAACCCCAACAATTACATCCGGGTGTCGGAGCGTCTGGCGCAGGAACTGGCCGAGAGCGAGCCGGGCGGTGCCGTCTGGGCCAATCAGTTCGACAACACCGCCAATCGCCGCGCCCATCTTGAGACCACCGGTCCCGAGATCTGGGACCAGACGCAAGGCCGGCTCGATGCCTTCATCTGCGCGGTCGGCACCGGCGGCACGCTGGCCGGCGTCACCATGGCGCTGAAGGACCGCAACCCCGATATCCAGTGCTGGCTGGGCGATCCGATGGGGTCGGCGCTGTATTCCTGGATCACCACCGGCGAGCTGAAATCGTCAGGCAACTCGATCAGCGAGGGCATCGGCCAGGGCCGCGTCACCGCCAATCTTGAGGGCGTGACCTTCGACGGCGCCGTGCAGGTGACCGACGAGGAAAGCCTGCCCGCGCTCTATGACCTGATTTCCGAAGAGGGGCTGCTGCTGGGCGGATCCTCGGCGATCAATGTCGGCGCCGCGGTGAAGCTGGCCGAAAAGCTCGGCCCCGGCCATACCATCGTCACCATCCTGTGCGACAGCGGCCAGCGCTATGCCAGCAAGCTGTTCAATGCCGGTTTCCTGCGGTCGAAGAACCTGCCGGTGCCGTCCTGGCTGGATCGCTGACGCAGGCTGGACCAATCGGGCGGGCCGAGGCAAGCTTCGGGATCTGTTCAGAGGAACCCGGAGCCTTCACCCCCATGCCCAGCGACAGCCTGCCCGCAACCGAGACCGTCTTCCGCGCCGAACCCTATGCCCGCGACTGCGCCGCGACCGTGCTGGCGGCAACCGATGACGGCGCCGTCATCCTGGACCGGACGGTATTCTATCCGACCGGCGGCGGCCAGCCCGGCGACAGTGGCCGGCTGATCGCCGAAGACGGGCGGGTATGGGTTGTGACCGAGGCGGTCAAGGGCCCCGCCCCCGATACCATCGCCCACCGGCTGGCCGCGGAGGGTGCCGAGGCACCGCCGCCGCCGGGTCTGCGCCTGACCGCGGCGCTCGACTGGGACCGGCGCCACGCCCATATGCGCCTGCATACCTGCCTGCATCTGCTGTCGGCGATCATCACCGCACCGGTCACCGGCGGTCAGGTGGGTGCCGAGCGGGCGCGGCTGGATTTCGACTGGCCCGAGGCCGGTCTGGACAAGCAGGCGATCACCGACGCGCTGAACGCGCTGATCATGGCCGACCATCCGGTCACCGCCGACTGGATCAGCGATGCCGAACTGGACGCGACACCGCAGCTTGTGAAGACCATGTCGGTGCAGCCGCCGCGCGGCGCCGGCCGGGTGCGGCTGATCCGGATCGGCGACGGCAACGGTGATATCGGCGGTGATCAGGCGGCGCCGGCCCATGTCGATCTGCAACCCTGCGGCGGCACCCATGTCGCCCGCACCGGCGAAATCGGCCCGGTCGAGGTGATGAAGATCGAGAAGAAGGGCCGCCAGAACCGCCGGGTGGTGGTGGCCTTCGCCGGCTGATCAGCCGGCGGCGCCGGCGCCGCGCGCCACCGCGACCAGCGTCGGATCGTCGAGGAATTCGGCGTTGCGCTCGCGGAGGCGCGCGCCCTCGTCATCATACAGAAACGGAAGGCAGGCGAAGCGGCGGCCACGGGTCACCGGCAGTGCCTCGTGCAGCAGGCTGCAGGAAAACACCACGGCACCACCGGTCGGCGCCACATAGCACCGGTCACCGAATTCCGGAAAGCGCAGCGCGCCGCCCTGATAGGCGTCGGTGTTCAGGTTGATGGTGACCGCGAACCGACGATGGGCGGTGCCACGGGTGGTGTTGTCGCGGTGCGGACGGAAATAGCCGCCATCGCCATCGCCGTCATAGCAGGCGACGATATAGCGCTCGATCCGCGTGGCGCGATACTGGAAGGCCTTGACCAGTTCCGGCAGCAGCCGCCGTTCGATCCGCGCGCGGATACCGGCGCGCAGGGTTTCGTCCTCGATCAGGCAGTCGGCGCGACGCTTGTGGCCGTAATCGCGCATCTCGACCGTGCGGCCGTCGATCTCGCGCATGAAGCCGCTCTCCTCGCCGCCGGTCGCCTGATAATGCGCGATCAGCCGCTGGCAGAAGCCGGGCTCGAACACCCTTGGCACCATCAGAACCGGCGCCCAGGGGCCGGCATCCGCCGTGGCCCCTGTCGGGCTCTGCCCGATCTGCGCCCCTGTCGGGCTCTGCCCGATCTGCGCCCCTGTCGGGCTCTGCCCGATCTGCGCCCCTGTCGGGCTCTGCCCGGTCTGCGCCCCGGCCAGGCTGTCGGCGATCTGTCCGCCATCGGCCACCAGCCCGGCATGCCCGGCCGGCGATGGCAGTTGCGCCACCAGATCCAGCAGACGCGGCATGTCGTCGAGCCCGCCGGCGGCAAAGACCCGCAAGGTCGGGTCGAGCAGCAGCCAATAAGGCCGATAGGCCACCGGCGCGCCGGCAGACGGCGACGCCGCCGGATCGATCGCCCGATAGCGGCGGCTGATTTCGCCATCGCGGTCGGCAAAGGCATAGAAACCAGGCCGGCCGAGCGGCAGCCGCGCCGGCTGGCCATCGCTGCCCGCCATGCGGTCGGTCGCATCCAGCGTGACGAAAAAACAGGTCCGGGTGATGCCGTCGAACAGCTGAGCCGCATCGGCCAGCGCCGACACCGCCCGCGACACCACCGGCACCGCGGCCGCGCCCGCCAGCATCAGCACCGACCAGCGACCGGCCACGGTCGAGAAGGCGAAATGCGGGTTGCCGGCGCAATCGCCCTGGAACCACGGCACCGGGTCGCCGGGCCCGAAGGGCAGCGTGTGCAAGGGGGCCGACCGGCTCTTCAGCGGTGGCGGCGCCGCGGCGGTATCGGTCATCGGGGCGCCCTCCAGCCACGGTCATGAACGTCTGACGTGCAGCATGCCGGAGCGCCGCCGGTCCGTAAAGGGTGTGGCCTCATGGGACGGACACGTGCGACCTCACGGGAGGGAAGGTGCGACCTCACGCGACGGAAGATGGGCCTGAAGCCGGGCAGGAGGCGTCTTGGCAGATGCGAAACCGTGCGCATCTGCGGTAAACTTCGCGCATTCGCACCATTCACCGGCCAGCGGCTGTGGCAGCGCGGGCGCGGGTTGGGTATCATGCCCGGTGAGAGGCGGCCCGGACCCGCCCGCAACGAACACGGAGGACGCAGCCCCCGATGCCCTACGCCAAGCCCGACGCCCTGGTCAGCACCGCCTGGCTTGCCGACCATCTTGATGCGCCGGATGTGCGCGTCGTCGACGCGTCCTGGTTCTTTCCGCAGGAAGGCCGCGATCCCCGGACCGAACACGCACAGCTGCGCATTCCCGGTGCCGTGTTCTTCGACATCGACGAAATCGCCGATACCACCAGCCATCTGCCGCATATGCTGCCCCCCCCTGAGAAGTTCTCGTCGCGGGTGCGCCGGCTGGGCCTGGGTGACGGTGTGCGCATCGTGATCTATGACAGCGTCGGCCTGCGCAGTGCCGCGCGGGTGTGGTGGATGTTCCGTGTGTTCGGCCATGACGATGTCGCGATCCTGGATGGCGGCCTGCCGAAATGGCTGGCCGAGGGCCGGCCGGTCGTGGAGGAACGCCCCGAGCCGCCGCGTGAGCGGCATTTCACCGCCCGGGTCAACAACCTGCTGGTGAAGGACCGTCACCAGGTGGCACGGGCGCTGGCCGACGGTCGCGCCCAGCTTATCGATATGCGCCCCGCCGACCGTTTCGCCGGCGAGGCGCCGGAGCCGCGGCCCGGCGTGCGGGCGGGCCATGTGCCGGGTGCCATCAACCTGCCCTATCCTGAATTCCTCGATCCCATATCCGGCACGGTGCTCGATGCCGATCGGATGGAGGCGCGCCTGACCGCCGCCGGTATCGATCTGTCGAAGCCGGCGATCGCCATGTGCGGCTCCGGCGTCACCGCAGGCATGTTCGCGCTGGCCATGTACATGCTGGGCAAGCGCGACGTGCCGGTCTATGACGGATCATGGGCTGATTGGGGATCGGACGAGAGCCTGCCCATCGAACGGTGATCACCGCCTTGTGCATAGCGGCCGGGCCTGCTGTCGCGGCCGCTTTCACGCCCTGGTCCGGCCCTGTGTCCGGCCGGGGTTTCTGCCGCAGCGCCGCCCCTGCCGCAGCACCCCCGGGTGCGGCGGGATCAGACGCGTCCCCCGTTCGCGTCGACGCCGATATCCGGCAACCGGGCCTGCCCGGCCATTGGCCGGTCGTTGTGTGGCAATCGGCCTTGCCGTCCTGGCTGGCCGAGATCCTGGTGTTCCACATCCTGGTGCCCCATATCCTGGTGCCCCTCACCCGGGCGTCCGATACATTGGCCATGGCCATGCCCGGGTGGCATGGACCGGCCTGCCTGACGGGGTCGCGGGGCGATGGTCGCCACCGCGCGTGGAGAAAGCGCCGATGACAGAGCTTGTCGTCACCTATTTCGAGATGACGTCCCCGCCGGATCGTCATGGCCGCAGCAAGATGCCAGCCGGCCAGTATGCGCTGCTGCGTGCGTGGAACATGCCGGTGCATTTCTATCGCTATCTGCACGAAGGCGCGCAGGCGACGGCGCTGCGCCCGGAACGGCTGGGCCTGGACGATGCCGCCATCGCCGATATCCTGTCCGACGAGCAGATCGAGATCTTCGTGCTCTATGTCGCCGGCGTGCCGGCGGGGTTCGCCGAACTCGACCGCCGGGCCGAGGACGAAGCGATCGAGATCGCCTATCACGGGCTGATGCCGGAATATGTCGGGCTCAGCTTCCGGGGCTTTCTGCTCGATCAGGTGGTGGATATCGCCTGGAGCTATCGCCCCACCCGGCTCTGGGCCTGCTGTTCCAACCTGGACCATCCAAAGGCGATGCAGACCTATCAGCGTGGTGGGTTCGGGGTGTTCCGGCAGGAACGCAAGCCCATGCCGGCCGGCCGCGTCGGCAGCGATCGCAGCCGCAATGCCGGCGATCTGTCGGGCATCGGGGCCGGCAACGGCGCCGATCTTTCCAACATCGTTCCAGGCCCCGCCGGGGAGGCCCCGACATGAGCCTGGATTCCAGCACAACCGCCAGCCCGGACATGACATCTGGGCCGGACATGACATCAGGGTCGGACACGATGCCAGACGCCATGGCGACACCGCCCGGTGGCACGCCGCTTACCGGAACAGGCCGAACGCATCATCCGCCCACCGGTGCCGGCCGGCGGGTGGTGGTGGTGGGCGCGGGCCCGGCCGGCCTTGCCGCCACGGAAAAGCTGCTTGCCCACGGCCTTCAGCCTGTGGTGGTGGCCCCCGGCGAGGACTGGGGTGGCCGGGCCTTCGTCGCCGCGTCGGAGGCCGACCCGACATCGCCCGCGGGCGATGTCGATTTCCTCAGATTTCGCGGGCGGGCGGCACGTTTGCGGGCGGCGGTGAAGCTGATCACCGGTCATGTCGCCTGGGCGATCGAGGATAACAGCCTGCTGCTGTCGGGCCGCGACGGCATCAAGCGCCTGGGATTCGACCGGCTGGTGCTGGCCACCGGCGCCGAAACCCGCCCGATCCCGCTGCCCGGCAGCCATCTGGCGGGGGTGTTCGATCTGGGCACCTTGTATCGCGCGCCGGAAAAGGCCGGGGACACCCCGCTTGGCCTGCGCCCGGTGCTGATCGGCGGCGGTCCCGGCCTTTATGAAGTGGCCGACCGGCTGGTCCGCGCCGGCCGCCGGCTGACCGCGGTCATCGACCTCGATCCCGATCCATGGCGCCGTGGCCCGATCGGCGCCGACAGCGGCCGTCCGGGCACCGGGCTCAGCCGCTGGCTGCGACTGGTCGGCCGCGACGTGCCGGTGCTGACCGGCATCACCCGCCTGCGGGTCGAGGGCATCGACCGGGTCGAACGGCTGATCGCCACCGATGCCCGCGGCGAGGTGCGCGACATCGCCTGCGACACGGTGGGCGTCGGCCACGGCATGGTCGCCGATTATCGGCTGCTGGCCTCGGCTGGCGTGGGGCTGGTTTTCGATCCCGACCGGCGCGGTTTCGTACCGCAGCTCGATGCCGACGGCCGGGTGCCGGAGCGGCCGGGGCTGTATGTCGCGGGCGAAGCCGGCCCGCATCCGCGCCCGGCGGTTGCCGACCGGCTGGGGGCGGCGGCAGGTCTGGCGGTCGCATCAGATCTGGGCATCGCCGAGGCCCGGATCGAGCTGGCCCGGATGACGCCGCTTCTATCCCATGACCGCCGCACCGGCGCCGAGATCGCGGTCGACCATCCCTATCCCACCGGCTGGGTGATGGCGCAGGATGACGACGCGCTGATCGATCCGTCGAGCGGCCTGACCCTTGGACATCTGAAGCAGGTATCGGCCCGTCACCGGCTGGACCGGCTGACCCGCGCCGCTGCCATTCTGGGGGTCGACATGTCGCGCGCAGGCGGCCTTGCCCGCGCCGCCGTGCTGGCCGAGCTGATCGCGGCCCTGGGCGCCCTGCCACTGTCGGGGCTTGGCACCGCTCAGGCGGAGGCCCCGTCCACCCCCGTGCCGCTGGGCATGTTGGCAGCGGCTGCCCGCGGCGGATTGCCCATGATGACGGAGACCGTGGCATGAGCCGCCTGGTAGACTGCGATGTTGTGATCGTGGGCGGCGGCGTCGCCGGCCTGGCGGCGGCAATCGACCTCCGACGCCGCGCCTTCCGGGTGACGGTGCTGGAGGCCACGGCCGGCGCCGGTCGCGATCTGGACGGCACCTGCGGGCTGATCGGCACCGAGGGCCGCGCCGCCCTGGCCCGCCTGCTGGGCGAAGAGGACGCCGCCGCTCTGGTCGCGCCGGCAACCAGCCCGGCCGGTGCCGCAGACACTCTGCCCGACGGGCTTGGCACGCTGACCCCCGGCGGCTTCGCCGAGACCCTCAGCCGCCGCGCGCGCGAACGCGGCGTGGACCTGCGCGAAGGCGTCGCCGCCACCGGCGCCAGTGAAGCCGAGGCCGGATATCGGGTCACCTGCGCGCCCGGTTATGGCATTGCCGGCCGGTTGATGGCGATCACCGCCGGCCCGGCCCGCGGCGAGGTGGCATCGTGGCTGGGGGTGAGCGTCGCCGTCACGCCGGCTGTTTCGCTGCGCCTGAAGCTGCGCCCCGACCGCATAACCCCCGATGGCGCCCGCACCCGGCCAACGGATGTGGTGATCGCCGAGGATGGCCGCGTGGTGCTGCGGGGGACGCCCGATGGCGGCTGGCTTGCCGCCCTGCATATGGACGGCTCGGTTGCCGCATCCGCGGCCGGCGCCGCCGCCGCCGCCGCCGCACCGGTGGCCCCGCTCGGCGCCGACCAGATCACCGCCGCGGCGGCGCGGGTGACGGCGGCCCTGCCCGATACCGCCGGCCAGTTGCTGACCCGCATGTGGCGCATCGCCGGCCAGACCCCCGACGCCCCGGTCGATGCCCGGGCCATCGCGGGCAAGCCGGGCCTGTTCGTGGCCGATGCCGGCGGCGGCTGGGATATGGGCGCGGCCCTGATCGCTGGCGAACGGCTTGCGGCCCTGCTCGCGGGCTGAACCGGCATCAGGCCCGGCTGAACCGGCATCAGGTATAGAGAAATGACCGGGCCAGGTCCGCGACCTGGTCCGGCGCTTCCATCGGTGCCAGATGGGCGCTGTCGAGGGTGACGAAGCCGCGGGTGCCGGGCATGTGGCGGGCGGCGATCGCCGCCATCTCCTGGAACACCGGATGCGAGCGGGCGGTGCGCGCCACCATCACCGGCACCGCCTGACTGGTCAGCAGCCGGAACGGGTCGCCCGCCGGATCGCCGCTGTCGATGCCACCCATGGCGCAGGCGATCGGCCCCAGAATGTCGGCCTCGGTCGTGGGCTCGCAGGCCAGGATCAGTTCATCGCCCGCGCGCCGGAACCCCCAGTCCAGATACAGATCCAGCGCATCAGGCAGGACCACGTCGAAGGGTGGGCGGGTGGAGAACCGGGCATGAGCGGCAGCACGGTCGGCGAAACGTGCCCGCCTGCGGCCGGCGGATTCCACCAGCATGCGTCCGAATGCCAGCCCGCCAGGTGACGGCTCGGTGCCAGGGGCCGGATCGATCGGTGCACCGGGATCGGAAACCGTCGGCTCGATCGACACGATCCGCCGGAAGATGTCGGGCCGCAAGGCCGCCGCCAGCAGAACGTCGGTCGATCCGGCCGAATGCGCCACCACGTCGATGTCCCGCCAGCCGCGGGCATCGGCCAGCGCGATCAGGTCGCGGGTGAAGGCCAGGAAGCCGTAATCGCCGGGGGTGCGCCCCGACAGGCCGTGGCCACGCCGGTCGAAGCTCCACACCTCACGCGCCAGCCCCTGAAGCCGCAGGGCCACCGGTTCCAGGGTCGCGCCGCAATAGCCGGTGCCATGGGTCAGCAGCAGCACCCGGCCGGCCGGATCGCCACCCGGCCAGCATTGCAGATGCAGATGCGGCAGGCCGTGAAGCAGCGGTCCGGCATCGGGGCGGAACCAATGCCGGGTGAAGCGGCCGACGCCGGGCGGAACCGCCAGGGCATCGGCATCGCGGCCGGGCTCAGCCGGCTGTATATCAACCAAAGCGCGCATGGTGGCAGTATCGCCTGAAGGCCGGTGCCGGATCAAGCATCGCTGACAGACGAGAACCGGCCGGGCGCCATAAAGAACCCGGCGCCCCGTTTGAAAGGGCGCCGGGCGTGATGATGACGGCCAAGACCGGATCGCGAGCGGGAACGGGAGCGGTCAGTGATGCAGGATCTGGCCCAGGAAGGCGCGGGTGCGTTCGTTCTGCGGGTTGAGGAAGAATTCCTCCGGCACGTTCTCTTCGACGATCTCGCCCTGATCCATGAAGATCACCCGGTCGGCGACCGTGCGGGCAAAGCCCATTTCATGGGTGACGCAGAGCATGGTCATGCCGGTTTCCGCCAGCTCGATCATCACATCGAGCACTTCCTTGATCATCTCGGGGTCCAGCGCCGAGGTGGGCTCGTCGAACAGCATCACCTTGGGGTTGGTGCATAGCGACCGGGCGATGGCCACGCGCTGCTGCTGCCCGCCCGACAACTGGCCGGGATATTTCTTCGCCTGATCGGGGATCCGCACCCGTTCAAGATAGGACATGGCCGTGGCTTCGGCCTGCCTGCGCGGCACCTTGTGCACCCAGAGCGGCGCCAGAGTGAGGTTTTCCAGCACCGTCAGATGCGGGAACAGGTTGAAGTGCTGAAACACCATGCCGACTTCGCGGCGGATGTTCTCCACCGCCTTGACGTCATTGGACAATTCGACGCCGTTGACGACGATGCTGCCCTTCTGGTGCTCTTCCAGGCGGTTGATGCAGCGGATCATGGTCGACTTGCCCGACCCTGACGGTCCGCAGATCACGATGCGCTCGCCGCGCGCCACATGCAGATTGATGTCCTTCAGCACGTGGAACTGGCCGAACCACTTGTTGACGCCGTCCATGCCGATGATGGTTTCGGCGCCAGCGGCGGATGCCATGCGCTGGGCCTGGGCTTCCGTGTGTTCGGTGGTCATGGTCATGATGACATACCCTTCTCAGCGATGGGCCCTTCTCAGCGATGGGCGCTGCGGCCGAGATAACGCTCCAGCCACTGGCTGTACCGCGAGATCGAGAAGCAGATGACGAAATAGATCAGCGCCGCAAAGACATAGGCCTCGGCGAAATAGGTCCGCCACGGCGCATCGTTCAACGCGGCCCGCGTCGCCAGCATCAGATCGAAGATGCCGATGATCACGACCAGCGAGGTGTCCTTCAGGGTCGACAGGAACGAATTGACCGTCGACGGAATGCTGATCTTCAGCGCCTGCGGCAGAATGATCAGCCGCATCTTCTGCCAGTAGCCCAGCCCCAGCGCATCCGCCGCCTCATACTGCCCCTTCGGGATCGCCTGAAGACCGCCACGGACCACTTCGGCCAGATAGGCGGCGGCGAACATGATGATCGCGATCTGCGCGCGCAGCAGCTTGTTGATGTTCATGCCTTCCGGCAGGAACAGCGGGATCATCACCGATGCCATGAACAGCAGCGTCACCAGCGGCACGCCGCGGATCAGCTCGACATAGGTCACCGAGATCGCCCGGATGATCGGCAGGTTCGATCGTCGGCCCAGTGCCAGCAGCACCGCGATCGGAAACGCCACGCCGCAGCCGAACACCGCCAGCACCAGCGTGATCATCAACCCGCCCCACAGTCGGGTCTCGACCAGCGGCAGGCCCAGCACGCCGCCCCACATCAGCGTGCAGATCGCCAGCATCGCACCGGCCCAGATATAGACCAGCACCCGGCTCCACAGCCGGCGATAGCCGCTGACGCCGACCAGGGTCACGAACAGCAGGATCGACACGAAAGGCCGCCACTGCTGCTCGTAAGGATAGGTGCCGAACAGGATCAGCCGGTATTTCTCGCGGATGAAGGCCCAGCAGGCGCCTTCCGCCGCCCGGCAGACATCGGGGCTGACGCGGCCCCAGACCGCGTCGATGAACGCCCAGTTCACCAGCGGCGGCACCCACGAGACGATCCCCCACAGGATCAGCACCGTCAGCAGCGCGTTGTACCAGGTGTTGAACAGATTGGCCCGGATCCAGGCGATGGGGCCAATGGTGGCGGCCGGCGGCCGTTCGGCCGTGATCTTCTTTTCCGGTATGGTGTCGGCTGTCATCGGCCTACCGCTCCACCAGCGCGATGCGCTTGTTGTACCAGTTCATGAATGCCGAGATCGTCAGGCTGACGGTCAGATAGGCCAGCATGATCAGCGCGATGTTCTCGATCGCCTGGCCGGTCTGGTTCAGGGTCGTGTTGGCCACCGAGACGATGTCGGGATAGCCGATCGCAACCGCGAGCGAACTGTTCTTGGTCAGGTTCAGGAACTGGCTGGTGGTGGGGGGCACGATCACGCGCAGCGCCTGCGGCAGAATGATCAGCCGCATGGTGACGCCCGGCTTCAGGCCCAGAGCCGCGGCCGCCTCCCATTGCCCCTTGCCGACCGCCTGGATCCCCGAGCGGACGGTTTCGGCGATGAAGGCCGCGGTATAAAGGGTGAGCCCCAGGGTCAGCGCCGCGAATTCCGGCGAGACCGACAGGCCGCCCACGAAGTTGAAGCCCTTCAGCGCCGGCGTGTCGAGTGCTGTCGGCGCGCCGAACACCGCCCAGGCCACCAGCGGCAGCCCGATCAGCAGGCCCAGGCCCGGCAGCAGGGTGCGCGGCCGTTCGCCGGTGCGCTCCTGAATGCGGTTGGCGCGGATCATCAGCACACGCACGATCACCACGGCGACAAGAAACGCCACCAGCGCTGCCCACCAGGCGGCATGATCGGCCGGCACCGGCATCTTGAAGCCGCGATTGCTGAGGAAGACGCCCTCGATCGGCTGCATCGCCTGACGCGGCGAGGGCAGCACCTCGGTGATCAGCCCGTACCAGAAGAACAGCTGGAGCAGCACCGGCACGTTGCGCAGCGACTCGACATAGATCGTGGCCAGCCGGGCCAGCAGCCAGTTGCTGGACAGGCGCGCGACACCGATCACCACGCCGATCAGCGTGGCGAACACGATGCCGATCAGCGACACCTTGAGCGTGTTGAGCACGCCGACCCACAGCGCCGTGGCATAGGTGCTGGTGGCGCTGTAGGGAATGAGCGTCTCGCCGATCGCAAAGCCGGACTCGCGGGTGAGATAATCGAACCCGGTCTGGATATTGCGGCTGGCGAGATTGTAGAGGGTGTTGTCGACCAGGAACCAGCCGACGGCGATCACCATCGCCATGGCCAGGATCTGGAACAACACCGCGCGCACACCGGCATCGTTCAGGAACGAACGGCTGGGTCGTACAGCGACCGGGGCGGAGGGGCCCGGCCGGCGGTTGCCATTTGTCATTGACTGGAAAAGCCCTTCGCGCGTCGCAGACGCACGCCGTGCGGACCGGTCTGCTGCCGCAATGGCGACGCGTGCCTGCTCCGAAGAGGTTCAGGTCTGAAGGCGTCCAGGGCAGCCCGCCGGCCCGTCAGACGATCGAGGGGGCGTGATCGATGATCACCGCCCCCTCAACCTTCCGGATACCGGCGTCTGCGCTCAGACCGTCAGGATCGGGCCGTCAGCGGATCGGGTCGGCGTAGAGCACACCACCCTTGTTCCACTGCGCGTTCAGACCGCGCTCCAGCTTCAAGGGGCTGCCGGGGCCGACATTGCGGGCGAAGATCTCGCCGTAATTGCCGATCTGCTTGATCGGGCGATAGGCCCATTCGTCGTCCAGGCCCAGCGTCTGGCCCATGCCGGGCGAGGTGCCGAGCATGCGGCGGATCACCGGATTTTCCGACGAGGCCTTCTGCTCATCGACGTTTTCCGAGCTGACGCCATATTCCTCGGCCTCGATCAGCGCGTTGCGCACCCACTTCACGATGGCGAAATATTCGTCGTCACCACGACGCACCGCCGGGGCCAGCGGCTCCTTGGAAATCGCTTCCGGCAGGATCAGGTGATCTTCCGGGTTCTGCGCATTCACCGAGCGCAGCGCCGCCAGACCGGAGATATCCGTGGTATAGGCATCGCAACGGCCCGAGAAATAGGCCTTGTACGACTCCTCGAAGCCCTCGAACACCACCGGTTGCAGGCTCATGCCGTTGGCGCGGAAATAGTCGGTGAGATTCAGCTCGGTCGTGGTGCCGGACTGAACGCAGACCGTGGCGCCGTCGAGCTGGGTGGCGCTGTCGACGCCGGCCGCCTTGGTGATCAGAAAGCCCTGACCGTCGTAGAACCAGGTGCCGATGAAATTCAGGCCCAGCGACGCGTCGCGGGTGAGCGTGTTGGTGCTGTTACGCGACAGCAGATCGATTTCACCCGACTGCAACGCCGTGAACCGCGCCTGCGCCGACAGCGGCACGAACTGGACCTTCTCGCCGTCGCCCAGAATGGTCGCGGCGACAGCACGGCAGAAATCGGCGTCCATGCCGCTCCAGCGACCGGTGCTGTCCGGCGCCGAGAAGCCCGGCAGGCCGGTGTTCACGCCGCAGCGCAGCGTATCGTTCTTCTTGATCGCGTCGAGTGTCGCGCCGGCATTGGCGGGTGCGCTGAGCGCGCCCAGAGCAACGGTCGCGGCGAGTGCCGCCACAAAGGTCTTGATCGACATGAGTATCGCGAAGCCCCTCATCTGCAAGCCAGCCTGTTCCAGGGTGTCCACCCCGTATCATGGCCCCAGCCACGATCGGTATGATGGCAGGTCCGGCATGCCTTGTTTCGAGTGGAAAACGGTCGACCGCACGTGCTCCCGGCCGGACCCGCGGGTGGCGCCCCCCCGGACGCCATCCAGCTTTCCCACATCTTCCCCTGAACGTTCGTAGCACACCGGTCAATCGTCATGCAAGCGTGCGCCCCTGTGGTTGCCCGACGGACACAGTCCGGGTTGCAACCCGGCCGCGATCGCGCTGAAATGCGTCACCCGTCCACGGTGCTGCATCGCCAGCGCCGGCGCGCGTGCCGGACAAGACACCGGCCATGTCGCGACCACAGTTGTTTCCGGAGCCCCACCCCATGTCCGACGACCACAAGCCGCAGCCCGCATCCGCCAGCGCCGGCGACGGCCATGACGGCGCCGGCGGCCGGTTCGGGGAAGACACCCGCGTCGTTCATGTCGGGCGCGATCCCTTTGCCAATCACGGCATCGTCAACCCGCCGGTCCATCATGCCTCGACCGTTCTGTTCCCGACACTTGAGGCGATGGTCGCGGCCGCGGCCGACCCCACACGCGGGGTCTATTACGGCCGCTATGGCACGCCCATCACCCATGCGCTGGAAGATGCCTATGCCAGCCTGGCGGGCGGACGTCGCGGCGTGGCGCTGGCGTCGGGCAAGACGGCGCTGATGGCGGTGCTGGCCGCCTTCACCCGCGCCGGCGACCATGTGGTGCTGCTCGACAACGTCTATGAGCCCACCCGCGCATTGGCCGATCAGTTCCTGGGCCGCTATGGGGTGGACGTCACCTATGCCGACCCGATGCTCGGCGCCGATATCGCCACGCTGTTCCGGCCGAACACCAGGCTGCTGATGCTGGAGGCGCCCGGCTCGCTGACCTTCGAGGTCCCCGACCTGCCGGCGATGATCGCCGCCGCCCGCACGGCCGGCGTGCGCACCGCGCTGGACAATTCCTGGGCGACGCCGCTGTACCTGAAGCCGCTGGCGATGGGCGTCGATGTGGTGATGGAGGCGGGAACCAAATATCTGGTCGGCCATTCCGATGCCATGCTGGGCGTTCTGTCGGCCACCGACGACGCCTTCCCCTTCATCCGCAAGGCGGCGAGCGAGATCGGCGCGCCGCCCGGCCCCGACGACTGCTATCTGGCCCTGCGCGGCCTGCGCACCCTGTCGGTGCGCATGGCGCGCCATCAGGAAACCGGCCTCACCCTTGCCCGTCATCTGGCCGGCCACGATATGGTCAGCCGGGTTCTGCATCCCGCCCTGCCCGATTGCCCCGGCCACGACGCGTTCCTGCGCGACTTCAAGGGGGCGAGCGGTCTGTTCGCCATTGAACTGGTGCGGCCCGACGACCGGCCGGTGCCCCGTGCCCGCATCGCGGCGATGGTCGACGACATGGTCCTGTTCAAGATGGGCTTCTCGTGGGGCGGATTTGAAAGCCTGGTGCTGCCGGTCGATCCGCGCCGGGCACGCACCGCCACCCGCAGCAACTGGGAGGATCGCGGGCCCCTGCTGCGCATCCATGCCGGCCTTGAGGATCCGGCGGATCTGATCGCCGACCTCGATGCGGGCCTCGCCCGCTATGCCGCCGCCGGCTGAGGCGACCCCCGGGGGGGGGCGCGATCCAGGGTTCCGGCCCGTGATCGGCACCCGGCCAGGGGCACTGCCCGGCCGGGGCCGATCACGGAGACGCTGCCTGTCATGACCGCCAACCCGTTGTTCATCCAACCACCCGCGCGGACGGCGACGCTGCGCCGGATTCTGGCCACGCTGCTGATGGCCGCCGCACCCGGCGCGGCACTTGCCGCCGACGCCCTGACCACACCGCCAGCCGACGATCCGGCCCCCGGCACGCGGCTGGTGGTCGATCCGACAGCCCTGCCCGCGCCCGGCGATGCCCCGAGCCCGGCAAATTCGCCCGATCGGATCAGCCGGCCCGAGGGTGCGGCACCGCGCCTGCCCGACGGCTTCCGCGCCACCCTGTTCGCCGGCGACCTCAGCCATCCCCGCCAGTTGCTGGTGGCGCCCAATGGCGATGTGCTGCTGGCCGAAAGCCGGGCCGGGCAGATCACCCTGTTGCGCGACACCGATGATGACGGTCGCGCGGACATCCGCGAGACCCTGGTCGACGGCCTGTCGACGCCCTATGGTCTGGGCCTGCGCGAGGGCGCGCTGTGGGTCGCCGATACTCGCGGGGTCTGGCGATACGCCTATCAGCCGGGCGACCGGCGGATCACGGCCGAGCCCGAGGCGATGACCCCGCCCGATGCGCTGGGCAGCGCCAGCGGCCATTCAACCCGCGGGCTGGCGCTCGATCCCGAGACCGAGGGTTTCTGGGTCTCGATCGGGTCGCGCGGCAATATCGGCATCGAACCCGAACCCCGCGCCACCATCCAGCGCTTCGACCGCCCGGGCGCCGCCGGCACCAGCTTCGCCACCGGCCTGCGCAACCCGGTGGGTCTGGCGATCCATCCGGAAACCGGCGCGCTGTGGACCGTGGTCAACGAACGTGACGGCCTTGGCGACGCGCTGGTGCCCGATTATCTGGCCCGGGTGACGGAGGGTGGCTTCTATGGCTGGCCCTATGGCTGGGCGGGCGCCGATGGCCGGGCGATTGTCCAGCCGGGCTATGAAGACCGCGCCCAGAGCCGGCTCGATCGGCTGGTCGCTCCCGATTTGCGATTCCACGCGCATTCCGCACCGATCGGATTGACGTTCTACGATGGCACAACATTCCCGGAACGATACAGGGGCGGCGCCTTCATCGCCCTGCGCGGGTCCTGGAATGCGGCAGATCCGCGGGGCTATCTGGTCGCCTTCGTTCCCTTCACCGACGAAGGACGGCCCGATGGCGAGGCCTATGAAGTCTTTGCCTCGGGCTTCCGGACCGGCGGTGGCACAGGTGGCTCGGCGGCCTCGGTATGGGGCCGGCCAGCGGGGGTTGCGGTTACCCCCGATGGCGCGCTGCTGATCGCCGATGACACCGGCGACACGCTTTGGCGTGTCGATTACACCGGCGGGTGAATTCGGTGGCGGATATCGTCCCATAGAGATCGATGCGTTTGGCACGAGCCTTGCTACGAAGCCTCCGAACCGACCGTTCCGGTCTGGCAAGAGTTGAGGCAAAGCGGCAGATGAGCGCATTGATCGGCATTCTGAATGGCAAACCGGTTGGTGACCGTTTGCATTCTGCACTGGATCAGTTGGACCCGACCCGCACGACCCGGCGCGACACCCGTATGCTTGCAACCCGCGAGGCGGCGGCCGGCCTCGCCGCCATCGGCCCGGCGGCAGCCGGGGTGCGGGGTATGCCGTCCATGTTGATCGCCCCGCCCGGCCCGATCCAGGCCAACCATATGCCGCCCGAGAGGGCGGCGGAGGGTGGGGCGGCGACCGATGGGGCGGCGACCGGTGCCTGCCTGCCGCCGGATGCCCGCCTGCTGCGGCTGGGGGCGGCCACCCTGGGCGTGGTGGGGCCGGCGGTGGCACTGGCGGGATTGGGCTTCGGCTGTGGAAACATCGCCCGCCGCCGCCGCCCTGAACCGGGCAGCGCGCTGAACCGGCTGTTGCGCGACATCGAGGACAATGTCGGGCCTGACCTGGCCCTGCGCCGCCTGCTCGACCGGGTGGGCGGCGATATGTCCTTCACCCTTCTGATGGACGACGACCCGCGCCGGATGTTCGTCGCCCGGGGCGCATCGGGCCTGACGCTGGCCGCCGGTGACCATGCCGGCTTCATCGCCAGCGACGACCGCCTGTTGACCGGCACTCTGCAATCGGCCGTGATCCTGCGGCCCGGCGACATCGCAACCCTGTCCACCGATCGCGTGCGCGTGATGGATGATTGCGGGCGGATCATCACCCGCCGCCTGACGCCGGCCGCGGCCCCCGTCAACGTGCCGCCAATGCCGCGGCCAGGAGAGACCATGACCCAGACAGATCTGGCCCGCCTGGGCGAAGCCGTGCGGCTGGGTGCCGGTCTGGTGTCGCCTGTGCGCGCGCCATTGCCGGCCGCCGTCGGCGCCGGCATTCATGGCCGCGTCGCGATCGGCGCCGCAGCCGCCTTGATGCCGGCCGTGTCGGCCGCCGCCGACATCTGGCGGCTGTGCTATGGCATCGACGTTCTGGTGCGGCCGCTGGCCGACGGCGCCCGGCCATACCTGCCGATCGACATGGCGATCCTCGTGCCCGAAGCCGGCGAGGCGATCGACGCCAGAGCGATGCCGCACCTGCTCCGTCAGGGCGGCGCCCGGTCGGTCGCGGTGCTGGACCTGTCGGCCAGCGGCCAGATCCACGAGACGATCGGCGCCGATGCCTGCTGGCAGCTATCGCTGCCGGCCGAACATGGGGTCGCTCCCACCCTGTCGGCGCTGGGGTTGATCGCCGGGCTGGTTGCCATCGGCGCGCGCATGGCGGCCCTCGGCAACGGTGCCCCCGGCCGGCCACTGCCGACGGTCGAGGATCCGGGCGTGTCGCCGCGCACCATGGTCCGCATGCTGCACGCAGCCGCCGACCGGATCGACACCGCCGGGTTGATGGCGGTGCTGGAACAGGCATCCGCCGGCGCCTCGGCCACCCCCGTCGCGGCCGGCGGCCGTGACAGCGTCCGTGGTGGCAGTGCCAGTGCCGGTGCCCTCCGGGAGGCTGCCGACGCGATGGCCGCGAACGGCCGCCGCCGGGTCGACCTGATGCTCGATCAGCCGTTGACCGGCCACCGTGATGCGCCGGGCCTGACCGAACTGGCCTGCACGCTGTTCGCGGAAATCGCCCATGTCATCTGCCTGCCGGCCCAGACCCGCGACCCGTTCGGAAGCCCGATCGCGCCCACGCCATCAGCCCCGGTGCTGACGCCCTTCCCGGCGATCCCTGCGGACGTGCTGCTTGCCGGCGGCGGCACGGCAATGCTGGCGACCGAAATCCTGGTCGCGGCGGCAGCCGCGATGCGCACCGCATACGATTTTGCCCGCGCCAGCGGCGCACCGCTTGGCCGGCCGCGCTGCCTCAACGGCCTGCGCGGCGGCTGAGGCCGCCCGCCGGCTGCCGCACAGGCGGCGCCCGCATCCTGCACGGTGCCTACATCTCGGCGGTGGTTCCATCGACATCGGCCACAGCCCAGCTCTGACGCTTGCGATAGATGGTGGAGGCGCTGATCCCCAGCAGCGCCGCCGCCCGCGGTACATTGCCGTCGCAGATCCGGATCGCGCGCTCGATCGCCGCACGTTCCACCCGCCAGAGCGGTATGATGCGGGTGCCGCTGCCGGCGAGCAGTTCGTCCGCCTCGTCGTCATCATCGTCGACCGGCTCGAAATCCAGCAGCGGCGGCGGCTCGATCGCGGCCGGCGCCGCGGGATCGATGGGCCGTGACGCTGCGGCGGGTGCCACGGCCTGGCTTTCAGCCTCGCGCACCACCGCCGGCAACATCTCCAGGGTCAGCATCTCGCCGTCGTTCAGCACGATGGCGCCGTGCAGCACGTTATAGAGCTGGCGGATATTGCCCGGCCACCGATAGGCCGTCAGCGCCGCCTCGGCCGCAGGTTCGATGCCTTTGAACCGCTTGCCCTCAAGTGTGGTCAGTTCGCCCAGCAGATGCCGTGCGATCAGCAGCACGTCGTCGCCGCGCTCCCGCAATGGCGGCAGATGGATCGGCACCACATGCAGGCGGTAATACAGATCCTCGCGGAACCGCCCGGCATCCACTTCCGTCAACGGGTCGCGGTTCGTGGCGGAAACGACGCGGATATCAACCCGCTCCGTCGTGCCCGAGCCGACCTTCTGGACACTGCCGGTCTGCAGAAATCGCAACAGCTTGCCCTGCAGGGCCAGGTCCATCTCGCAGACTTCGTCGAGGAACAGCGTGCCGCCATGAGCCCGCATCGCAGCACCCTCGCGATCGGCATGCGCGCCGGTAAAGGCACCGCGGACATGGCCGAAGATCTCGCTTTCCATCAGATCGCGCGGGATGGCGGCGCAGTTCAGGGCCACGAACGGTCCGGCCGCACGCGGACTGCGGGTGTGCAGGGCCTCGGCCGCCAGTTCCTTGCCGGTGCCGCTTTCACCGGTGATGAACACCGATGCCCGGCTCTGCGACGCGCCCTCGATGATCCGATAGACACCCTGCATCACCAGCGACCGGCCGATCATGCCGCAATAAGACGCCCGTTCGCCGATGCGGTCGACCAGCCGCGCCAGCGTGCCCAGCGCCAGGGCGTTGCGCACCGTCACCACCAGCCGCTCAGGCGCGAATGGCTTGACCAGGAAATCATGGGCGCCGGCGCGCATCGCCTCGACCGCCACATTCACCGATCCGTGCGCCGTTACCACCACCACGTCGCAGCCCCGGCCCCGATGGCGCAGATCGGCCAGAATGTCCAGCCCGTTGGCGTCGGGCAGCGTCAGATCCAGCAGCACCAGCGCAGGCGCGGTATGGGTCATCCGTTCGAACGCCGCGGCCGCGGTGCCGACGGCGGTCGCGGCGATGCCGGCCATGCGTAGCTGTTCGACATACAGGCGCGCCAGCAGGGCGTCGTCTTCGATGATCAGAACTTCAGATGTACCGTCAACAGCCGCCATACCCATCCCGCCATCAAGCCGTCCCATGACCGGCTCGCAGGGCTGCGCCTTTTCCGGTCCGTCATTGCCAAGCCTAGCAGACCACAACGGCGCGGTCAGCGTCGGCGATAACACGCGAGTAACGTGTATGCGCCTCAGTCGCCAGTGGGCTGGATATAGACCTCAGTCGCCGGCGGGCTCTGGGTATGGGCCTCAGTCGCCGGCTGGCTGGCGCCGGCGGGCTGGTCCAGGGTGGCCATGCGGGCATCGGCTGCGGCACTCAGCGCCGGATCGGCTGCGGCGTTCAGCCTGTCGACCAGCGCGCCGGCCGGCTGATGGTCGCGCAACGATGCGCGCCGCGCTCGCGCCAGCGCCTCGACCATATCCGGCGGGTCACCGGCCAGCGCGCGCAGCGCCAGCGCATGATCGGCAGCGCCATCGCCGGTCGCGGCCGCCCGCCGCAACCGCGCCTGAGCCGCCGGCGCATCCACCGGACCGGCCCGGCCGTTCAACTGCATCAGCGCCAGTGCCGTATCGGCGGCAACGATCCCGCCGGCCGCCGCCTGCGCGTAAGAGCGCGCGGCCTGCGCCGGATCGGCCGCCAGAGCCGGCGGCACCCCGTCCTCCAGAAGCCGCGCCAGATTGAAGGCGGCACGGACATGGCCGGCCGCCGCCGCCGCCCGGTACCAGCCGGCCGCCGCCACCGGGTCGGCGGCGGCGCCCTGGCCCTGTTCGGCCATCACCCCGGCATAAAACGCCGCGCGGGCATCACCGGCCCGGGCCAGACGTTCGAACAGCGGACGGGCGGTCGCATAATCGCCGGCTTCCCAGGCATGCGCCGCCGTCGCATAGCCTTGCGGCGGCGTCCAGGCCCATGCGGCAGTGCCGGCCAGGCCCGCCGGGGCCAGCATGGTCACCACAACCGCCAGCAGCGCGCACCGATGCGCCAGCCGCCGGCCCACCTCCTGTGCATCCTGGCCCCGCGCACCCGGCCCCTGCGCAAACTTCCGCTCCGACATCATGCCATCCCTGCACCGCTCCCGACCCCGTGGCGAAGCCGGTCGGCCCGCGCCCGTGGTTCCTGTCCCGGTTCGGTACTATCGGTAACCACCGGGTGACGTGCAAGGGATGCGCTGCAGTGATTGCAGATCAGGCGCCCAGACGCCAGTCCTCGCCGATCTCCCGCGAGGTGGCAAGCTGCGGTGCCCGATCGATGGCCGTGAAGCCCATATGACGAACGTCGCCGCCCACCCAGACCTTCAGACAAGGGTGGGCCTTCGCGCCCGGCCGGGTACCAGTGCGGCCACCCGCCGCGACGTCTGAAATCACCGGTTCGGCGCGACCGTACAGGCGTACCGCCGGACCCTGAAGCCGGCCTTCCGAAACCACCACGGGCCGCAGCCGGGCCTCGGCGCCGCTGCGGGCCAGCGCGCCGACCAGGGCCGCGACAACGGTGGGGCCGGGTGCTTCCTCGGTCCGGCCGGCCAGCGGATCGAACAGCCGCGCCGCGAAATCGACGCCGCCATCGGTGGGGGCATAGGCCAGCACCGATGCGGCGCCGTGACCGGCGCTCCAGCCGGCAAGCGGGGTGAAGGCGGGACGCAGGGCCCGCAAGGTGGCCGCATCGGCGATCGGCAGCAACAGGGTCGTGCGGCCGGCCGAGGCCAGACCGAATGGCAGGCCATCGGCGATCCGGCCGCTGGGCACGCCCATCGCGTCCAGCACCTCGGCGCCACCGAAATCGCCCACCAGATCACGCGACAACGATGCCCGATAGCGCAGCCGGCCATCGGCCTCGCGCACGACAGGCACCACGCCGCCATCGACTTCGAAACGCATCGGGCCACGGCCGTCGCGCCCCAGCAGAACATGGGCCGCCGCCAGCAATCCGGTGCCGTCGACCGGCTGGCGGATGCCATCGCGCCACATTTCGATCTGCGCATCGGCCTTCAGCGACGGCATCACCGCCGCGATGGTCGTTGCCGGTTCGTCCAGTCCTTCGGCCAGCGCCGACATGTCGTCGGGCCCGCCAAGGACCACGATGGCGCCCATACCCGGCCGGGCACTGCCGCCAACGCCGCCCGCCCGGGCGAAAAGCCGCACGCGATGCATTTCCAACATGGGACTGGTTTCCCCCGTCCGACCGTGTGGGCCGCTGCCCCTCGCCATCGATCGTCCCGCGACCGCCCCGCGGTCTTGCGGCACATTGTGCAGCGCTGACATCGTACCGTCCGTCCAACTGGCCTGTTCAGTCATTTGGCTAGCTGTAGCACGATTTTTCAACTTGAAATTATCTCGCACGGTCGCCCTGCCGGATCATGCCCCCCAGGACTGGTCACCCGGGCGTTGGCTGCTGTTTAGCACGGCCCACGCGTCGGCGCTGTGATCGAGCCATTACAACTTCGGGTCAGAATGCCCGGTCACAGCGAGCTCACAACCACCTGTTCAGGGGTTTGGTTCCCGTGCTGCGGCCGTGCCCGGGCACGCCACGACATGACACCGCCACCGCTTCAATATCCGGGGGTTGGCGGCGGGCGGCGGCCAGCGCAATATGGCGCCGCGATGGTGGCCGGACGGAGGATCAGAATGCCGGAAGACGCCAGAGATCAGCAGATGGCGGAGCAGACCATGACCGATCAGGCAGCCCCCCCGGGCACCGCCGCCGTTCCGGAAGACGGCGCCAAGGCCGGCCGGCACAAGGACAGTCGCCGGACCGCCGGCATCGCGCTGGCCCTGACCGATCTGATCATGCTGCAGATCCTGCTGGCGATCGCCCTGGGCCTGCGTCTGGCGCTCGCCGATCTGCTGCCGGTGATCATCACCACCGAGATTTATCGCGGCGTGGCGATCGCCCTGATGCTGATGCCGCTCGCCTGGCTCGCGGCCGGGCTCTATCCCGGCGACGGCCTGCCGGCACCCGACCGGCTGCGACGGCGCAGCCTCACCACGGTGATCGGCTTCCTGTTGCTGGCGTCGTGGGATTACGTGCTTCAGGGCCATGAATGGTCGCGGGGCCTGGCCGCCATCGCCTGGCTTCTGGCGCTGATCGTCCTGCCGATCACCGAGGCATTGGTGATCGGCCGGCTGATCCGCATCGGCCGCTGGGGCCGCAAGGTGGCGCTGTATGGCAGCGGCCACGCGGTGCGCGACCTGTCGGTGCGGCTGCGCTCCGATCCGGCGCTGGGCTTCATTCCGGCGGTGCGCCTGAAGGATCAGGCATCCTCCGAGACCGGGGCGGATGCCGGGGGCGATGCCGGCCTGCCGCAGGTGACGGTTGCCCGCGCGCGCGCCCAGGGCATCGACACCGCCATCGTCTGTCTGGCGCCGTCGGCGCTCGATCAGGCGCCGGCGCTGACCTGGTCGCTGGATTTCCCGCGCGTGCTGCTCAGGCTGGAGGTCGACGGCCTGCCCAGCCTCGCCACCCGCACCCGCGAGCTTGGCGGCCGGATCGGCATCGAGATCAGCCGTGGCATGCTGGAGCCGCGCAAGCGCCACACCAAGCGGGTGCTCGATCACATCATCGCCATTCTGGCGCTGATCCCGGCGCTGCCGATCATCGGGCTTGCGGCGCTGGCGGTGAAGATCGCCGATCCCGGCCCCGCCTTCTTCGTTCAGGAACGTGGCGGCAAATCCGGCCGCACCATCCGGGTGCTGAAGCTGCGCACCATGTATCGCGACGCCGATGCCCGGCTTGCCGCCCATCTGGAGGCCGACCCCGCCGCCGCCGAGGAATGGCGCCGGTTCTATAAGCTGAAACGCGACCCGCGGGTGCTGCCGGTGGTGGGCGGCATCCTGCGCCGGACCAGCATGGACGAGTTGCCGCAATTGCTGAACGTGCTGACCGGCGAGATGAGCGTCGTGGGCCCCCGTCCGTTCCCCGCCTATCATCTGGCCGCCTTCGACGAGCCCTTCCGGCGGCTGCGCGGCAGCGTGCGCCCCGGCATCACCGGTCTGTGGCAGGTCTCGGTCCGCTCCGACGGTGATCTCGACGCACAGCAGGCCCTGGACAGTTTCTATATCCGGAACTGGTCGGTCTGGCTGGATCTGGTGATTCTGGGCCGCACGGTCGGCGCGGTGGTCCGCGGCGGCGGCGCGCGCTAGCCCGCCCGCCGCGCCAGATCGACGAAGGCCCTCAGCGCCGGCGGCATGGCGCGTGCCGTTGGGTGATACAGGAAAAAGCCGGGAAAGGGCGGGCACCAGTCGTCGAGCACCCGCACCAGCCGGCCGGCCGCGAGGTCGGCTTCGGCCATGGCCTCGAAGACATAGCCGAAGCCGATGCCGGCGCGGGCGGCGGCCAGGATCAGAAACTGGTCGCCCAGAGTCATCGGGCCATCGACATCGACGCTGACCTCGCGGCCATCCTTTTCGAACTCCCAGGCGTAATGGCGCCCCGACGGGAAGCGATAGCGGATGCAGTCGCGCCCCGCCAGATCGCCCGGTATGATCGGTCGACCAGTTGCGGCCAGATGATCGGGCGACACCACCACCGCCGAGCGTACCGGCGGCCCCAGCGGCACCGCCACCATGTCCTGAGCCAGCCGCTCACCCAGCCGGATGCCGGCATCGAAGCCGTCGGCCACCACATCGACCAGCCCGTCATCGACCACGATCTCAAGATGCACATCGGGGCAGGCGGTCCGAAATGCCCCGAACAGGGGCGCCAGCACGGTATGCGCCGCCGGATGGGCCACGTTCAGCCGCAACCGGCCCGCAGGACGCTGCGCCGCCGCCCGCGCCTCACCCAGCCCCTCGCCGATCGTCTCCAAGGCCGGCGCCACCCGTGCCAGCAGCCGCTCGCCGGCCTCGGTCGGCGACACGCTGCGGGTGGTCCGGTTCAACAGCCGCACGCCCAGCCGCGCCTCCAGCCCGCGCAGCAGATGGCTGAGCGCCGAAGACGACACGCCGAGTTCGTCCGCCGCCCGCCGGAAACTGCGATGGCGGGCGACGGCGGCAAAGGCGGAGATGGCGGTCAGGTCGGCGCGGTCGATACTCATTGCTGAGATTATCTCATGAGTTCATCCCGGTCCGACATGGTTATCTCATCACGGGGGCTGTCCCATCTGTGGGTCGTGGCCAGAACGACCGCCGCCCGCAGAAGGACACCAGACCCATGACCAGATCCGACCAGATCCGCATCACCGCCCCCACCCGCCTGGCACAGGTCGATGTGCCGCGCCGCGCGCTCGGCGCCGGTGGCCCGGCCATCTTTCCCATCGGCCTCGGCTGCATGGGCATGTCGGAATTCTATGGCCCCGCCGACCAGGACGAGGCGCTGGCGACCCTGGCGGCCGCACGTGATCTTGGCATCGACATGCTCGACACGGCAGACACCTATGGCATCGGCGCCAATGAGGAACTGCTGGGGCGGTTCCTGGCCGGGCTCAGGCCCGCCGACCGGCCGCTGATCGCCACCAAATTCGGCATCGTGCGCCAATCCGGCAGCTATGAGCGGCGGATCGACAACAGCCCGGCCTATATCCGGGCCGCCTGCGATGCCTCGCTGCGCCGGCTGGGGGTGGAGGTGATCGACCTCTATTACTGCCACCGCCGCGATCCGGCCGTGCCGATCGAAGAGGTGGTGGGCGCCATGGCCGATCTGGTGCAGGCCGGCAAGGTCCGGATGCTGGGCCTGTCGGAAGTGAGCGCCGACAGCCTGCGCCGCGCCCATGCGGTGCACCCGATCGCAGCCCTTCAAAGCGAATATTCGCTGTGGAGCCGCGAGCCGGAGGCCACCACCCTGCCGGTCGCGGCCGAACTGGGCACCGCCTTCGTCGCCTATTCGCCGCTGGGCCGCGCCTTCCTGACCGCCACGGTCAAGACCGCCGACGATCTGGCCGAGGGCGATTTCCGCCGCGCCAATCCGCGCTTTCAGGGTGCGGCACTCGATGCCAATCTGAAACTGGCTCAGGCGCTTGCCGCGTTTGCCGCCGCCCGGGGGCTGACCGCCGCTGAAACCGCGCTCGCCTGGATCCTGGCCCGTCAGCCGCATGTGATCCCGATCCCCGGCACCACCCGCCGCCATCATCTGGCAGGCAATGCCGGTGCCGCGACCCTTCAGCTTGCCGCCGCAGACGTGGCGGCGCTGGACGAGATGTTCGCGCCCGGCGCCGTCGCCGGCGCCCGTTACCCCGACGCCGGCTTCGCGGGGATCGAGGCTTAGGCCGACGGGCCGGCCAGATCCTGAACATCGTCGTGGATGGCAGGTGGCGCCAGCGTCACCTGCCCGTCACGCGTGATCAGCACGCCCGCCGTGACCAGCCGTGCGGTTTCGGCATCGATCAGCGCCCGCAATCCGGCGCTGACCGCCTTGAAGCCCAGCATCCGGCCCAGTTCGCGGGGAAGCTCCGCGGGCGCAGCACCCGGATTGTCGGTGATGACCCGCAGGATGCCGTGGGCGATCTCGGCCGGCGGCAGCATGTCGGGCTTGCGCAGCGACGACGAACCGACGGTGCTCCGGTCGCGCAGCCGCAGGGGCATGCCCGGAATGCCGAGGAAGCCACCGGTATCGATGATCTCGCCCCGCCTGACCGCCAGCCGCGCGGCGGTGCGCACGGCCGCCTGAATGCGCGCGCCTGATCGACCGAGGCCCCAGGCTTCCCGCAGCCGCAAGGTCACCTCGTCGACATGGACCGGGCCTTCGACCGTGACCACCGCCACCACCAGATCCGCCAGCCGCGCCGGTGGCGCCGATGGCAGGTCGCTCGCGGCAAGATCGTCGGGCACCGCCGGCGACGCCTCGACATAGGGCACCACGGCCGCGTCATCCGGCGCCGCGCCATCATCCTCGGCGCCCGCAACGGCTGGCCCCGCCATCAGCTCCAGCCCGATCTGATCGACCACCTCGCCCTCGATGGTGACGATATCGACCGGCACCGCGCGGCCGGCGGATGCCGTGCCGCCGGTCAATCGCTGCTCCAGCATGTCATGGGCGCGGCGGATCGCCTGTTCCACCGCCGCGAGCTGGGTGTCGGGGCGGTTGAACCAGTCGGTGCTCCAGATCCGGTGGATGATCCAGCCGTGATCCTCCAGCACCGCCTGCCGCAGCCGGTCGCGATCGCGGGCCGACCGGGCGCCGTGATAGGCGGCGCCATCGCATTCGATCCCCAGCAGATAGCGGCCCGGGCGTTCAGGATCGACCACCGCCAGATCGATGAAGAACCCGGCCAGCCCCACCTGTTCATGCACGGTATGGCCACGCGCGCGCAGCGCCCGCGCCACGTCGGCCTCGAACGCGCTGTCGGGCGCGCGGCCGGTCTGGCGCGCGAAGCCCAGGCTGCCGGTGCGGGCATAGTTCATGAACAGTTTGAACGCCACGACACCACGGCCGCGCGCCCCTTCCAGGTCGATATCCTCGTCGGTGATCGACGCGAACACCATGCAGCGGCGCTTGGCGCGGCTGATCAGCACGTTCAACCGCCGCTCGCCACCCTCGGCGCCAAGCGGGCCGAAGTTCATCGCCATATGGCCCTGCGCGTTGCGGGCATAGCCGACCGAGATGAAGATCTGGTCGCGCTCGTCGCCCTGCACGTTCTCAAGGTTCTTCACGAAGAACGGCTCGGCCTCATGAGCCTGGAAAAACCCTTCCGCCTCGGGATGAAGGCGGCGCAGGGCCTCAAGCTCGTCCAGGATCGCCCGCCGCTGCCGGACCGAGAAGGTGGCAACGCCCAGCGACTGCCCCGGGCAGGTCAGCGCATGGTCGATCACCGCCCGCGCCACCGCCCGCGCCTCGACCGGATTGGTGCCGCTGCCGCCGCGTTCGAACACGCCATCGGCCACATAGGTGAAGCCGAGCCCCACCCCGGCATCGGCGGTGTAGGGGCTTGGCACCACATACAGCCGGTCCTGATAGAATTCGCGATTCGATACCGCGATCAGCGATTGATGGCGGCTGCGGTAATGCCAGCGCAGCATCCGCTGGGGCAGGCCGCGCGCGGCGCACAGGCCAAGAATGCTTTCGATATCGGCGACGCGGGTGGTCTCGTCGTCCTCGTCATCCGCCACGCCATCGGCGGTCATCCGGGCGAAGAACCGGGTCGGCGGCAACTGGCGTTCATCGCCCACCACCACAATCTGCCGGCAGCGGGCAATGGCGCCCAGCGCATCCACCGGCTGGATCTGGCTGGCCTCGTCGATCACCAGCAGATCGAAGGTCACCCGCCCCGGTTCAAGGAACTGGGCCACCGACAGCGGGCTCATCATGAACACCGGCTTCAGCGCCTGAACCGCAGGGCCTGCGGCGCTCATCAACTGGCGGATCGGCAGATGCCGGCGCTTCTTGGAAATCTCGCCGCGCAGCACGCCAAGCGGCCCGGCCCCGGCACCGGTGGTGCGCGGCCGGCGCCGGGCATGTTCGGCGCGCACCTCGGCGCGGGCCAGCTCGATCCGGGCCGTGTCGAGGGCGGCGAAGCGTTCGACCCGGCCGTCATGCTCGGTGCCATCGAAGCGGCCGAGCGCCGGATCGGTGGCCAGCATCACCGCCAGCACCGCTTCATGAACCGCCATCTCGAAGGCCGCAATCACGCCCGCCCGGTCCAGCCGGCCGTCTTCCAGCCGGTCGACCAGCGGGTCCAGCCCGGCCGTCCGCGCCCGCGAAATCGCGGCCACAAGAGCTGTCCAGGCGCTCAATCCCTCAGGGGCGCCGATCCAGCCATCGGCATGGGCGATCAGCATATCCAGCGGCAGATCGGGGATCGCCGCGTCACCGAAGACCGGCCGCGGATCGAAGGCCAGCCGCGCCCACAGCCCCACGGTCTCGTCCACCAGCCCCGGCCCGGCATCGACCAGTGCCGCCACCCGCCGGTGCAACCCGATGCGATCGGGGGTGCGGGCCGCCAGATCCCACAGGTCCGGGTTGTCTGCCATCCAGTCCACGGCCCGGGCCAGTTGCCGCCAGTCGACCAGTGTCCAGTCGGGCGCCGGCGGCTGCGCGCCACCATCGCCATCGCCCGGCCACAAGCGCCCGAAGGCATCGCGGCCAAGCGCGCTGCCCGCAGCCAGACTGTCTTCCAGGTCGCGCAGGTCGATCAGCGCGGTCAGCGCCGCCACCCGCGCGTCATTGGTGTCCGGGGCCGCGCGCAATGCCGCCTCGGCTATCGCATCCGCCGCCAGCAATGGCGACAGGCGCGGCCCCAACTGAACCAGAACCACCCGTTCGGCGCCAAGATCGGTGCCGGTCACCGCCTCGACGGCGGCGCCAAGATCATCATGCAGCCCGGCCAGATCCAGGCGGAGGGCGGCCACGGCCAGCGCCAGCCGCCGGGCCAGTTCGCCCGCCAGCACCCGGTCGGCACAGGCGGCTGTGATGCGCCGGGTCTCGGGCGCCGATGCCGGGCCGCGCACCCAGTCAAGCACCACCTCCAGCGGCGCCGGATCGCTGCGTTCGCACCGCCACAGCGGGCCGAAGGCGGCCCGCCCCAGATCGTCGCCGGCAACCGCCCGCGCCGCCGCCGCCCGACCGGCGATCACCCGGTCCAGCGCCGCCAGCAGATCGGGCAGGGCCTCGGGCCGCGGCCCCGTCAGCACCGAGGTCACCAGCCGGTTGGCGCGGCGCCAGTCGCCGCTGAACGCCTTGAACATGCCGGTGCCGCCATCGGCCAGCGCCTGACGCGCCGGCGCCAGATCGGTGCCCCAGGCGATATCACCGAACAGCGACGCACTGGCGGCACGGGCATCGTGATAACCGCGCACCGCCTCGACCAGATCGGTCAGATCCGCCGTCCGGCCGTCCCAGGCCACGGCCCCCAGCACCGCCGCCGGCACGTCAGGGGCATCGGCGACCGCCTCGCCCTGGCGGCGCAGCGCCTCCATCCCGGTCAGGCTCTGCGGTGCCGTCACGCCCAGATGACCGGCCAGCCGCTCGGCCGCCTGAATCAGCGCCGACAGCCCGCCCGCCACCCGCCGCATACGCGCGCGGGCAGCCGGGCCGAAGCCGGCGGGCAGGGCCTGAAGCCGGTCGCGGGCGGCCCGCAGATCGGCCAGCGGCATGGTCAGCGCCTCGGTGGTCACCACCGGCCGCACGGCCTGTGCCTGAACCAGATGGCGGGCGCCGGTCTCGACCAGCACCCGGATGGCACGGGCCTGCTGCGACCAAACCGGCCGCAGCATCGCCGCCGGCTCGATATCCGGGGCGGCGGCCAGCCGGCCGGCGCGGGCCAGCAGGAAACCGGCGGCATCCAGGCTGGCCGGCGGGTCGGTTTCCAGCCGGGCTGCCAGTTCCGCCGCCTCGTCGCGCTGGGCCGCGAACCCGGCGCGCAGGCGGGTGATCTCGGCGATGCGGCGCTCGACATCCATCGGCGTCACCATGTCGAGCCCGATGCCGCGCCAGGGATGGTCGCCGGGGGGCCCCAGCGCCGCCAGCCGGTCGCCCAGATCCCGCAGCATCGCCATGCGGGTTTCGCGATCGGCGGCGGTCCAGTCCGGCGCCAGCCCGTCCAGATCGAAATCGACCGCACCAATGCCCGATGCCCGCAGCCGCACCAGCTCGCCGATCACCCGATAGGGGGTCAGGCCGGTCGGCGGCAATGGCCGGTGCAGCCGCTCGGCGTGGGCGTTCAGCGTGTCGCGGGCCTCGGTCAACCGGTCGATCAGGGCGGCGTCATCGCCGATGCGCGGGCTGCCCAGATCCCAGGTCCGCTTCAACTCATCCAGCACCTGCCGCTTGCTGGCCTTGTTGCTGTGCAGTTCCAGGCAGATATCACCGACACCCGCCTGATCCAGCCGCCGCTTCACCACCTCCAGCGCCGCCATCTTCTCGGCCACGAACAGCACGGTCTTGCCATCGAAGATCGCCGAGGCCACGACATTGGCGATGGTCTGCGACTTGCCGGTGCCGGGCGGCCCCTGGATCACCAGATCGCGGCCGCGCCGCACCTCGTGCACCGCCAGGGTCTGCGAGCTGTCGCAATCCACGATGTGCAGAAAATCGGCCGGCGGGATCAGCGGGTCGACCGGCACGTCGTCGTCATAGCCCTCGTCGGCGGCCCCGAACCCGTCTTCCAGCAGGCCACGGATCAGTGGCCGGTCGGTCAGCCGGCTGTCCGCCGGCCAGATCTCGGGATCGAGATCGCGATACATCAGAAATTTCGAGAACGAGAAGAAGCCCAGCGTGATGGCGTCGGGATCGACCGACCATCCGGCGGCGGATTTCGCCGCCACCGCCTCGGCGACCGCGGCCATATAGCCGGCGATATCCGGATCCTCGCCCCCCTCCAGCGCCGGCAGGCGGATGGCGTGCTGCCGGTCCAGAAAGGCTTCCAGCGACAGGTTGGTGGCGATGTCTTCGGGTCGGGCGAGCAATCGGAAACGATCGGCGGCCGAGGCGCGTTCCAGTTGCACCGGCACCAGGATCAGCGGTGCCCGGCGCGGGGTGTCGCGGCTGTTGGGGTCGACCCAGCTCAGCGCGCCCAGCGCCAGATACAGGATGTTGACGCCCTGTTCCTCTTCCAGCGTGCGGGCGTCCAGATACAGATCCAGCAGCCGGCGTTGCAGCCCCTCGGAACTCAGCCGGGTCTGAAGCCGGGTATCGGCATGGCGGGCGGCGATGCCGCGGGCGTCGAGCGGCTCGTCATCGGGCTGCGCCAGCGCCGGCTGTGTGCCCTCGCCGGGTGTGCCCTCGCCGGGCGTGCCCTCGCCGGGCATGTCGTCGCCGGACGTGTCGTCGCCGGACGTGTCGTCGCCGGACGTGTCGTCGCCGGATGCCTGATCACCCTGGCCGCCATCCACAGGCACCGCCTCGCGACCGGGCAGAAAGGTGAAGCGGCGCCCCTCGCCCACCAGCAGCCGGAAAATCTCGGTCGAGACCTCGTCCGTCACCTCGATATTGCGCGACCGGCCGGCACCGCGCGGCAGGTTCAGCAACCGGTTGCGCGCCGACAGATCCAGCAGTTCCATCCGCGCCCGGTCGAGCTTCTGCGCCAGGGGCAGATCGCCCTGAAAGATCGAGCCGGGCCGGGCCGGCACCGCCTCGGGCGCCTCTGGCCGATCGGCGGCGACATCGTTCCCGGGCAGCATTGTCTCGGCCATCACCGCTCACACTTCCGACAGGAGGGCAGATATTCAGGGGCATATCATCCAAGCTGTAGAACCTGCGGGCACTGAATTCAATCGCCCTGATCGGCTTCGGGCGAATTGCGGCGGCGATGGCGAGGCTTCATCATGATCGGACCCGCGCGGGCTCGACCGCTCAGCCCCCGTCGCGGGACATGGCCCGGCTACGGAGACATGCTCTTGGCCTTTTCGCTGCGTCAGCTTCAATACTTCGTGGCCGTTGCCGAACGCGGCAGCATTTCATCGGCGGCACAGGCGCTGTCGATCTCGCAATCCACCGTCACCGAGGCGCTGCGCGGGCTGGAGATCGATCTGGGCTTTCCGCTGGTGGAACGCCATGCCCGTGGCGTCGCCCCCACCCTGAAGGGCCATCAGTTCCTGGCCCATGCCCGCCGCATTCTGGCCGATGTCGCCGACGCCCGCCGCGCGATCCGCGGCGAGGCCCAGGCCCTGACCGGCCGGCTGGCGCTTGGGGTGACGCCGCTGGTGGCCGGCTATGTGCTGGCCGATCTTCTGGCCCGCTTCCGCCGCGCCTTTCCCGATGTCGACGTCCAGACGGTCGAGGACAATGGCGATTATCTGGAACATCTGCTGGTCGGCGGCGAGCTGGATGTGGCGGTGATGGTGCTGGCCCCGGGCCGCGGCAGCTCGGCGCTTCAGATCGAGGTGGTCGACATCTCGCCCTATCGGGTCTGGCTGCCGCTGGGCCATCCGGCGGCGGCGGGCGAACGCGTCAGCCTGCGCGATCTGGCGACCGAGCCCCATGTCCTGCTGACCATCGACGAGATCGCCGAGGCATCGGAAGTGGTCTGGCGCCGGCTGGGCATCCGCCCGCCGGTCGCCTTCCGCACCCGATCGGTCGAGGCGGTGCGCAGCCTGGTGGCGACCGGCACCGGCGTCGCCATCCTGCCCGACCTCACCTATCGTCCATGGTCGCTGGAAGGCGACAAGATCGAGGCGCGCGGCGTGGTCGAGGATCTGCCGGCGATCCAGGTCGCCACCGCCTGGCGGCGCGGCTCGCCGCTATCGGCCGCCGCCGCGGGCTTCGTGTCGGTTGCGGCGACCCGGCCGGCCGGCCGCGGCCGATAGCCATGAGCCGCCAGTCATGAGGGGGCAGCCGTGATGGGGGCAGCCGTGATGGGGGCAGCCGTGATGGGGGCAGCCGTGATCGGTTCAGGCCGGCAGAAAGCGCGGAATCGCCTCGCGCATCGTGTCCAGGATCATGTCGTGCTTGTCCTCCAGCCGCTCCACCGGTCCGCCGACACCGATGGTGAAGCGCCGGCCATAGCTCTGTGCCGGCAGCAGCATGCCGATCACCCCGGCGCCACGGGTGACGGTGTGGCGGGAATAGACATGGCCCAGCCGGCGCACCTCGTCGACCTGCACCATCAGCTCGTCAAAGGTCATCCGGCGCGCAGGGTCGTCTTCGTCGATGTTCACCCGCCGCAGCAGCTTGTCGATCTCGGCATCGGGCATGGCGCTGAACAGCAGCCAGCCGAAACCTGACCGGGTCATCGACCGCACGCTGCCCGGCCGGATGCGGTATTGCAGCCCCTCCTCGGAATACAGCACATGAACATACTGCATATAGATGTCGGACTGGGTGCCCAGGCTGACCATCTCGCCGGTCGTGTCCTTCAGATGCTGCATCAGCCTGAGGATGCGCCCCTCGCCGAACAGCGAGGCCTGCACCCACTCGCCGAGCATGGCGATGCGCATGGTCGGCATATAGGTGCGGGTCGGGCGGTTGAAATCGACATAGCCCAGTTGCAACAGGCTCTTGAGCAGGGCGGCGGTGCTGGACACCGGGTAGCCGAAATGGGTCGCGACGTCACGCAGGGTCAGTGGGCGGCGCACCTCGTCGAAATATTCCAGCACCTCGAACACCCGCCGTGCGGTCTTGATCGCGGCCGTCGACATGACCTCACTCCTCCTGGCATCACGCGTGATGTCACGGACCGTACCACCAGCCGGGCAGGGCAAGCGAGATGGCGGGGAACAGCAACAGCAGCAGCAGCACGATCAGATCGCCGATCAGCAGCCGCCACACACCGGCGAATGTCTTTTCAAGCGGTGCATTCGCCGAGGCCGAGACCACGTAACTGTTCAGGCCCAACGGTGGCGTCACCATGCCGATCTCCGACGTCTTGGTCAGCACGATGCCCCACCAGATCGGATCATAGCCAAGCCCCATCACCAGCGGGAAGGTCAGCGGCAGGGTCAGCAGCATCACCGCCAACTGGTCGAGGAAACAGCCCATCACCAGATAGATCATCACCAGAATGGCGATGATCACCCATCCCGGCACGTCGAGCGCCACGATCACCTCCAGCAGATCCTGCGGCAGCCTCGTGATGGCCAGATATTTGCCGAAGATCATGGCGCCGATGATGATGGTGAAGATCAGCGCCGTGCTGCGGATCGACGACCGGAAGGCGGCCAGCATCTCGGTACGGCGCAGGCCGCCGAGCGTGACGCTGATCACCAGCGCCGCCAGCGCACCGATGGCCGCGGCCTCGGTGGGCGTCGCGGCGCCGGAATAGATCGAGCCGGCGACGAAGACCACCAGCAGCATCGCCGGGCCGATCGCGGTCAGGCTGCGCAGGCGGTCCGGCCAGGCGGTGCGCATCACCTGCGGCGCGATCGACGGGTCGCGCCGCACCCAGATCATGATCGAGACCACGAAACCCAGGGCCGACAGCAGCCCGGGCACGATGCCGGCCACGAACAGCCGCCCGATCGAGCTTTCGGTCAGGATGCCATAGATGATCAGCCCCAGGCTGGGCGGAATCATGATCGCCAGCGTGCCGGCGATCGCCACCGTGCCCAGCGACAACCGGTCGTCATATCCGAACCGCCGCATCTCAGGGATCGAGATCCGCGCCATGGCGGCGGCGGCGGCCGTGCTGGAACCGCTGAGCGCCGCGAAGCCGGCATTGGCGCCAACGGCGGCAAGCGCCAGCCCGCCGCGCAGATGGCCGACAAAGGCATAGGCGCAACGGAACATGGATTTGACCACCGTGCCCCGGGCCAGCAGTTCCGCCATCAGGATGAACAGCGGAATGGTGGTGAGCAGAAAGGACGAGGCGTGACGATAGGGTTCCGCGCGCAGAATACCCAGCAGCGGCATCCAGCCGGCATTCATCCACACGCCCGTGGCGCCGGCCACGATCAGCGAGAAGCCGATCGGCATGCCCAGCACCAGCGTGACCAGGAACAGCACGATCGGGAAAGCGACGTCGAACATGACTTCAGGGTCTCCGCGAGGGTCAGTGGACGACGTCGTCGGCGGCGCGCGGCGGCTCGGGGTCGAGCAGGCAGCGCAGCAGTTGCAGCGCCATGCGCAGCCAGAGCAGCATCACCCCCGCCGCCAGCAGCACCCATGATGGATAGACCGGCATCGGCACTTGCGTGAACGGAAACGGTGTCGCGATCACCCGGTCGCGGACGATGTTGGTCCAGATCTGTTCCACCGCCATCCAGGCGATCAGAGACACGGCGAACAGCGTCAACGCCAGGAACAGGGCTTCCAGAAGCCGGCGGATACCGGCCGGAAAATGTCTGGAGACGAACTCGACCGCCACATGGCCGCGCTTTGCCTGAAGCTGGGCGATGCCAAGGAACACCACCCCCACCATCAGATAGGTCTCGACGAATTCATGGGTGCCGAAGACCGGAGAGGCGAAGAGATAGCGGCCGCCGGCATCCATGGCGATCAGCAGCATCATGACCGCGAGCAAGGCCACGGCGACATATTCGAACACGGCTTCCAGCCGGCCGATCAGGCGGTCGAGCGTCTCCAAGACATCGTCTCCTCAGGCGGCGGCGTGGGTCTTGAGGGCGGTGACCCAGGCATCGACCACGCGCTGCGCCGGCAGGTTGCGGTTCTGGTAGAGCTCGACCCATTTCTGGCGGATCGGGGTCAACCGCCGCGCCGCCTCGTCGATCACCGCCGGGTCGAGGTCATAGACATCGATGCCCTGCTTGCGGAAATCCGCCCGCCAGGTGTTGGACGCGCGTGAAATCGTATCGCCCTCGAACCTGATCAGATCGCGGCCGGCGCGGTCGAAGACCGCCTGGATATCGGGCGGCAGATCGTCCCAGAGATCGCGGTTCATCGCGTAATAGCTGTTGAAGACACCGAGATTGAGATTGTCGGTGCTGTAGCGCACCAGATCGTTCAGCTTGTAGGAATGAATGCTGGGAATGTGAAAGACGGTGCCGTTGAGCGTGCCGTTCTGCATCGCATTGTAGATTTCGGGCGGGGTGACGGTCACCGGGATGCCGCCAAGCGCCGTGATCGCCTGCTGCTGAACATTGCCGCCGACCCGGATCTTCTGGCCCGACAGGTCGTCGAGGGTGACGATCTTGCGGTCGACCATATGCAGGTTGTACGCCTCGGTCGACGAGGCCCTGAGCGCGCGGATACCGGCATCCTTGAACTCGACCTCGTCCAGAATCCCAAGGCCGATCTCGTAATAGGCCGCCTCAAGGGCGTAGATGTCGGCCTTGATCTCGGGGATCGGCAGGCTGCCCACCGTCGCCATCGGCAGCTTCTCGGAGAAGTACTGGGACGGGATATAGGCGATATCGGCGATGCGGGTCTGAACCGCGTCGAGCAGGTCGCGGGCGCTGGCCAATTGTTCGGCCGGATAGTGCTCGAATTTGACCCGGCCCTGCGTGCCCTCTTCGATCTGGGCGATCCAATGCTTGATGATCGGCATCGAGTAATGGGTGGTGGGCAGCGAATCGGCCAGTTTGAACGTGATCGGCTTGGCCGCGCGGGCGATCCAGGGGGCGCCGAAGGTGCCGATGGCGGCGCCGGCGGCGGCGAGCTTCACGAAATTGCGGCGATTGATCATCCGTCTTCTCCTCCCGTCTGATGTTTCTGATGTCCCATCCCGGCCCGGCCCGCGATCTTGGTGTCGCCTGGATATCCGGTCCGTCCGTCCTGTACGTCGGCCCCGCCGGTCAGCGGGCGACGAAACGGCCCGCGCGGCGCTCCGACACGGCAAGGATGCCCTCGCGGTGGTCCTCGGTCCGCGCCAGCCATTTCTGTTCGACGAATTCATGATCGGTCTGGGCCTGAACCGCATCGGCGAGGCCGCGCCGGAGTGTCGCGCGGGTCGACTGCACCGCCAGGGGCGCCCCCTCGGCGATCTCCTGAGCCAGCGCCATCGCCGCGTCGCGCAGGCGTTCGGCGGGCACCAGCAGATCGACCAGACCGATCGCCGCCGCCTCCTCACCCGTCAGCCGGCGGCCGGTCATGAACATCCAGTTGGCCTTCTGCACACCCACCAGTCGCGGCAGGGTGTGGGTCAGGCCGAAGCCCGGATGGATGCCGAGCTTGACGAAATTGGCGCCGAAGCGCGCTTCAGGTGCGGCCACCCGGAAATCCGCCACCAGCGACAGCCCGAAGCCGCCGCCGATCGCCGGCCCCTGCACCGCCGCCACGATCGGCTTGCGGTTTCGGAACAGGCGCACCGCCTCGGAATAGAGCGGATTGCGGTCCTGAACGGCACCGGCAAGCTCCGCCGGCCGGCGCTGGAAATCCGCGCCGGCGCAGAACGCCTTGCCCTCGGATGCCAGCACGATTGCCCGGCAGTCGATATCGTCGTCCAGTGCCTCGACCAGCGAGGACAGATCGCCGATCAGCTCCAGGTCGAAGAAATTGTTTGGCGGCCGCCTGATTTCGAGAACCGTGACATGGCCGTGGGTCGAGACGTGAACGTCTCCCTCGCGTGTGATCGACATGGCTGTACCTGCCCGTTTTCCTCGGCAGATACCCTTGGGTTCCGCCTGTTCTTGGTCCGGCTGCGGGACAGCATGCCCCGGCGTTCCTCCCGCCTTGCAGCGCCGGAAGTATAGGCAGAAGGCCGGGGGAGCGGCGACCGTTTCGCGGATGTGTTTTGTTTTTCCACATATCTGGATGTTTTTTCAGATCCATGGAAATCAGCCGCGCCGCGCGCTTGTTCAAATCCATATATGTGTATCTGAATTCCAGATGGATGAAGCGCCTTCCACAGGCCCTGCCACCCTGCTATCCCAAAAACGGACGGAACCAGCGACGCGTTGAGGGAGGATGCAGGATGTCGGATGCACAGGCGGTGCTGTATGCGGTGACCGGACGGGTTGCCACCATCACCCTGAACCGGCCCGACAAGATGAACGCCTGGACGCCGGGCATGGAGAGCGGGTTCCGCGCCGCCATGGATCGGGCGGTCGCCGACGAGGCTGTACGCGCGATCATGATCACCGGGGCCGGCCGCGGCTTCTGCGCCGGCGCCGATATGGGCCGCCTGACCCCGGCCGGACCTGGCGAGGACAAGCCCGCCCCGGCGGCGGCGCGCGACTATGACCCTGACAATTTCGGCCAGCGCTATTCCTGGCTGCTCGACGTGCCGAAGCCGATCGTGGCCGCGATCAACGGCGCCGCCGCCGGTGTCGGCCTGTGCATCACGCTGTATTGCGACCTGCGCTATATGGTCGAGGACGCCAAGCTGACCACCGCCTTCGCCCGGCGCGGGCTGATCGCCGAACATGGCAGCGCCTGGATCCTGCCCCGGTTGATCGGGCCGATGGCCGCCGCCGACCTGCTGCTGTCGGGCCGGGTGCTGACCGGCCGCGAGGCGGCGGCGCTGGGGCTGGTGCGCGCCCTGCCCGCCCTGGGCTTCATCGAGGCGGTCCATGACATCATCGCCGAACTGGCCGAGCTGTCATCGCCCCGATCGATGCGGATCATCAAGCGCCAGCTTTATGCCGGCCTGTTCCAGGATCTGGCGACCGCTACCCACCTTGCCGACACCGAACAGGTGAAGTGCTTCACCACCGAGGATTTCCGCGAGGGCGTCGCCCATTTCGTGGAACGTCGCGCCCCCGCGTTCACCGGCCGCTGAAGGAGACCCCAACCGTCATGCTGCCCCTCAACGGTATCAAGGTCATCGAGATCGCCCAGAATCTCGCCGGCCCCCATGCCGGCGAAATCCTGGCATCCCTCGGCGCCGACGTGATCAAGGTGGAACGGCCCGATGGCGGCGACGATGCCCGCGGCTGGGGCCCCCCGTTCGCCGGCGACACCGCCGTCACCTTCCACGCCATGAACCGCAACAAGCGCGGCATCACGCTGGATCTGAAGGATCCGGCCGGCCTTGCCAGATTGCGGGATCTGCTGGCCGATGCCGATATCCTGGTCCAGAACATGCGCCCGGGCATGATGGAACAGATCGGCCTCGACGCCGACAGCCTCGCCGCGCTCAATCCACGTCTGATCTATTGCTCGCTCTGGGCATTCGGCGCCACGGGGCCGATGCGCCTGAAGCCGGGCTATGAACCGATCATCCAGGCCTTCGCCGGCATCTTCAGCGTCAACGGCACACCCGAAGGCCCACCCTCGCGGGTGGGCATGCAGGTACTGGATCTGGGCACAGGGGTCTGGGCGGCGCTGGGCTGCCTCGCGGCTCTGCTTCAGCGCGGCACCACCGGCCGGGGCACCACAGTCGACGTCTCGCTGCTGGAAACCGCCATGGGCTGGCTCGCGATCTATTTCGCCGCCTTCAAGGTCACGGGCCGTCAGCCGGAGCGTCATGCCAGCGGCAACCCCAATGTCGTGGTCTTCCAGTCGCTGCCGACATCCGACGGCGAGATCGTGGTCGCGGCCGCCAATGACCGGCTGTTCGCCAAGCTCGCCCGCGAGGTCGGCCGGCCCGACTGGGCGGAGGATCCGCGCTATGCCACCAACGGATTGCGGGTCGCCAACAAGGCGACATTGCTGCCCGAGCTGGAGGCGATCATGCGCACCCGCGGCAAGGCCGAGTGGGCGGCACGCCTGGAAGCCGTGGGTATTCCCTGTTCGCCGATCCATTCGCTGGCCGAAATCGCCGCCGATGCCCAGTTGGCGGCCCTCGATCTGGTCGCGCGCATCCCGGATACCGACCTGGATGTGGTCGGGCTGCCGCTGTCGCTGGGCGGGGAGCGCCCTGGCATCCGCAACCGCGCGCCACGCCTGGGCGAGCATAACGGCGAGATCCTGGGGCCGCGCTGAGCGACCGCGCCGAACCCATCGGTTTTTCCGATAGAAAACCTTCGATGCTTTGGTGTGGCGCGGGGTCGCCGGCCACGCGCACACTGACCTTCAGGGACATGGGCCGCAGGGAGACGGGTTCGAGGGCTGAAAGCCCCACCCGTGCGGCCGGCACAGACCTTGAGGGAGACAACCATGCGCATCAAGGCTTTGGTCGCCGGTGCCGTCGGCACCGCATTGGTCGCGGGCCAGTTGGCGGGGGCCGGTGGCGCCGCCGCCGCCGGCATGATGACGGCGCTCGGCGCGGGCGAGGGGCAGGTCGATATCGTCGCCTGGCCCGGCTATATCGAACGCGGTGAAACCGACAAGGATTACGACTGGGTCAGCGGCTTCGAGGCCGCGACCGGCTGCAAGGTCACCATCAAGACCGCCGGCACATCCGACGAGATGGTGGCGCTGATGAACGAGGGCGGCTTCGATCTGGTGACCGCATCGGGCGATGCCAGCCTGCGCCTGATCGCCGGCAAGAAGGTCCAGCCGATCAACACCGACCTGATCCCGAGCTGGAACACGGTCGACGACCGGCTGAAGAGTGCCCCCTGGCATACGGTCGGCGGGGTCCATTACGGCACGCCCTATCAATGGGGCTCCAACGTGCTGATGTATTCGACCGAGGTCTTCAAGGAGGCGCCGGCGTCGTGGAAGGTGGTGTTCGAGGAAACCACCCTGCCCGACGGCAAATCCAACAAGGGCCGTATCCAGGCCTTCGACGGGCCGATCTATATCGCCGACGCGGCGCTCTATCTGATGGCCCATCAGCCGGATCTGGGCATCAAGGATCCCTATGAGCTGACCGAGGCGCAGTATAAGGCGGCACTCGACCTGCTGCGCGGCCAGCGCAAGATCGTCCAGCGCTACTGGCACGACGCCATGGTTCAGATCGACGATTTCACCAATGAAGGCGTCGTCGCGTCATCGTCCTGGCCGTTCCAGGTCAATCTTCTGAAGGGCCAGGGCAAGCCGATCGCCTCGACCATCCCTGAGGAAGGCGCCACCGGCTGGGCCGACACCACCATGATGCATGCCGACGCGGCCCATCCCAACTGCGCCTATCTGTGGATGGAGCATTCGCTGGCGCCCAAGGTTCAGGGCGATCTTGCCGCGTGGTTCGGATCGGTGCCGTCGGTGCCGGCGGCCTGCACCGGCAATGCGCTGCTGGGCGATAATGGCTGCGCCACCAACGGCATGGGCAATTTCGAGCGGATCAGCTTCTGGCGCACCCCCGTGTCGAAATGCGAAAGCCAGGCCGAGGGCTGCGTGCCCTATTACCGCTGGGTATCCGACTATATCGCGGTGCTGGGCGGCCGCTGACCGGGCGATCGGCGGGTTTGCGCCCCCGGCCGCGCACGCCCCCCATGTCCCAGCCTAAATCCTTCCCTGCCTATCCGTGAACGGCTGATGCTGACGATGCCATTGATCCCGGACAGCGCGGTCGCCACCGCCGCCACACCGGCCATGCCGGCCGTGCGCTTCACCGCCGTGTCGCGCCATTTCGGCGCGGTCCGGGCGGTGGATGCGGTCGACCTCGACATCATCGCCGGCGAATTCTTCGCCATGCTGGGGCCGTCGGGCTCGGGCAAGACCACCTGCCTGCGGCTGATCGCCGGTTTCGAGCAGCCCACCGCCGGCCATATCGAGATCTTCGGCGACACGGTCGACGGCGTGCCCCCCTATGCCCGCGCGGTGAACACGGTCTTTCAGGACTATGCCCTGTTCCCGCATCTGAGCGTGCGCGACAACGTCGCCTATGGTCTGCGGATGCGCGGCATGGACCGCCGCCAGCGCGGTGATCGCGCCGATGCCGCCCTGGCGCTGGTGCGGCTCGACGGCTTCGGCGACCGCAAGCCGGCGCAATTGTCGGGCGGCCAGCGCCAGCGGGTGGCGTTGGCCCGCGCCCTGGTGCTGGAGCCCCGGGTGCTGCTGCTGGATGAACCGCTGGGCGCGCTGGACCTGAAGCTGCGTGAAGAGATGCAGGTTGAGCTGAAGGCCCTGCAGCGCCGGCTGGGCCTGACCTTCGTCTTCGTCACCCACGATCAGGGCGAGGCCCTGTCGATGGCCGACCGGGTGGCCGTGTTCAACCAGGGCCGGATCGTGCAGGTCGACACGCCCGAAGCCGTCTATGAACGCCCGCGCACCCGGTTCGTCGCCGGCTTCGTGGGTGGCGCCAATGTGCTGGAGCCCGTCCTTGCCGCGGCCGCCGGCGCGCCGGCGCGGCTTGCCTCGCTGCGCCCTGAAAAGATCGCGCTGCTGGCGGCCGGCGCCGCCGTGCCCGACGGCCATCTGCATCTGGATGGCGTGCTGGCCGATGCGCTGTATCAGGGTGCGATGCGCCGGCTGACCGTCCGCAGCGCGGCCGGTGACCCGATTTCCGTCTCGGTGCCCGCCTCGGCCGGCATTCCGGCGCAAGGCAGCGCGGTGCGTCTGGTGTTTCCGGCCGGCGCGCTTGGCGCGATGGAGGAGGCATGACCACGGCGGCGCTCGACCGCCGCGCGCTCCCGCCATCGCCGGGACGGCACGGCATCGCCCGGCGGCTGTCGGACGCCATCCTCCGCCGGCGCGGGCTGCTGCTCGCCTGCCTGCTGATCCCGCCGCTGTTGTGGCTGGGCATCATCTATCTGGGCGCCCTGTTCACCCTGCTGGCCCACAGCCTGTTCTCGATCGACGAGTTCGCGGGCACGATCATCTATCAGCCGACCCTGAAGACCTTCGGCGAATTGCTGCGCCCGGCCAATCTCGACATCGTGCTGCGCACGGTGGGGCTTGCGACCGTGGTCACGCTGCTGGCCGCCGTGATCGGCTTTCCGGTCGCGTGGTATGCCGCCCGCCATGCCCGGGGCCGCGCCAAGGCGCTGTTCTATCTGGCGGTGATGATGCCGCTCTGGTCCAGCTATCTGGTCAAGCTTTATGCCTGGAAGCTGCTGCTGGCCAAGGAAGGCGCCATCGGCTGGGTCGCGGCCCGGCTGGGGCTGGGCGGGGTGATCGATGCCTGGCTGTCGCTGCCGCTGGTCGGCGGGCCATCGCTGTCGGTCAGCTATACCGGCATGGTGCTGGTGTTTCTGTATCTGTGGCTGCCCTTCATGATCCTGCCGATCCAGGCGGCGCTGGAACGGGTGCCGCGCAGCATGCTGGAGGCATCCTCCGATCTGGGCGCGCGGCCGGGCCAGACCTTCCGCACCGTGGTGCTGCCGCTGGCCATGCCGGGGGTTGTGGCCGGCGCCATCTTCACCTTCTCGCTGACGCTTGGCGATTACATCGTGCCGCAGGTCATCGGCACCTCGGCGCTGGTGCTGGGGCAGGCGGTCTATATGCAGCAGGGGGTCGCCGGCAATCTGCCGCTGGCCGCCGCCTTCGCGGTGGTGCCGATCGTGGTGATGGTGATCTTCCTGACGGTCGCCAAGCGCATGGGGGCCTTCGATGCGGTCTGACCTGAAACGATCCGATCCCCATCGGGCCTCGTGGCCGCTGAAGCTGGGCGCCGGTTTCGGCATCCTGTTCATGCATCTGCCGCTGGGTTTCATCATCCTCTATGCCTTCACCACCGAGGAACGGTCCTATGCCTTTCCGCCGCCGGGGCTGACGCTGAAATGGTTCGCGGTGGCCTGGGAGCGACAGGACATCCGCGATGCGCTGGGCCTGTCATTGCAGGTGGCGGCGATCGCGACCCTGGCGGCGCTGGTGCTGGGCACACTCGCCGCCGGCGCGCTGTCGCGCTTCCGGTTCTTCGGGCGCGAGCCGGTCACCCTGCTGCTGATCCTGCCGATCGCGCTCCCCGGCATCGTCACCGGCATGGCGCTGCGCACCGCCTTCGGGGTCGCCGACATCCCGTTCTCGTTCTGGACGATCGTGCTGGGCCACGCCACCTTCTGCATCGTCGTGGTCTACAACAACGCCGTCGCCCGGCTGCGCCGGCTGAGCCCGTCGCTGATCGAGGCGTCGATGGATCTGGGCGGCAACGCCTTCCAGACCTTCTTTCACGTCATCCTGCCGAACACCGCGACCGCCCTGCTCGCCGGCGGCATGCTGGCCTTCGCGCTGTCGTTCGACGAGGTGATCGTCACCACCTTCACCGCCGGCCAGCAATCGACCCTGCCGATCTGGATGTTGCAGGAACTGGTCCGCCCCCGTCAGCGGCCGGTGACCAATGTCGTGGCCGTACTGGTGATCATCGCCACCTTCCTGCCGATCCTTGCCGCCTATTACCTCACCCGCGGCGGCGAGGCGGTCGAAGGCTCCGGGAAATAGGAGACACCTTCTGATGGATAATACAGCCCCCATGGATACGCGGATGCTGATCGGCCCGGACTTCGTTGCCGGCACCGAGACGGCCGAGGTCATCCTGAATCCCAGGACGGAAGCGACCATCCTGGAACTGCCCGAGGCCTCGCCAGACCAGATCGATCAGGCGGTGGCCGCGGCCGAGACCGCCTTCGGCCGCTGGTCGCGCACCACGCCGGCCGAACGCTCGATCCTGCTGCTGCGGCTCGCCGACCGGATCGAGCGCGAGGCCGAAGGCTTCGCCACGCTGGAGGCGCTGAACTGCGGCAAGCCGCGCCACGCGGTGCTGGCCGACGAGATCCCGGCGATCGTCGACTGCTTCCGGTTCTTCGCCGGCGCCGCGCGCTGCATGCATGGCGCGGTGGCGGGCGAATATCTGGCCGGCCATACCTCGATGATCCGGCGCGATCCCGTGGGGGTCGTCGCCTCGATCGCGCCCTGGAACTATCCGCTGATGATGGCGGCGTGGAAGCTGGCGCCGGCATTGGCCGGCGGCAACACCGTGGTGATCAAGCCGTCGGAACAGACGCCGCTGACCATGCTGAAGCTGGCCGGGATCATCGCCGAGATCTTCCCCGAAGGCGTGGTCAATGTGGTGGTCGGGCGTGGCGAGACTGTCGGCCAGCGGCTGATCGACCACCCCAAAGTCGCGATGGTCTCGCTGACCGGTGACATCGCCACCGGCAAGAAGGTGCTGACCGCCGCCGCCCGCTCGGTGAAGCGCACCCATCTGGAACTGGGCGGCAAGGCGCCGGTGATCGTGTTCGACGATGCCGATCTGGCGGCGGTGGTCGAGGGCGTGAAGATCTTCGGCTATTACAATGCCGGCCAGGACTGCACCGCCGCCTGCCGGATCTATGCCGGCCCCAAGATCTACGACAAGCTGGTCGCCGATCTGTCGGGCGCGGTGAAGACGTTGAATTTCGGCCAGGACGACGACAGCCTGAACGATATCGGCCCGCTGATTTCCGCCCGCCAGCGCGCCCGCGTGTCGTCCTTCGTGGAACGCGCCAGCGAGCTTGAGCATATCGAGATCACGACTGGCGGCCGCCAGGCCGCAGGAAGCGGCTTCTTCTATGAGCCGACCGTTGTGGCCGGCGCCCGCCAGGACGATGAGATCGTCCGCCGCGAGGTGTTCGGCCCTGTCGTGTCGGTCACCCGGTTCAGCGATGTCGACGACGCGGTTACCTGGGCCAATGACAGCGATTACGGGTTGGCCTCGTCGGTCTGGTCGAAGGATATCAGCACCGCCATGGCCACGGCGGCGCGGCTGCGCTATGGCTGCACCTGGGTGAACTGCCACTTCATGCTGGCCAATGAAATGCCCCATGGCGGCGTGAAGCAGTCGGGCTATGGCAAGGATATGAGCATGTATGCGCTGGAGGACTACACCACCGTGCGCCATGTGATGGTGAAGACCGGCTGAGGGCGGCCGATCAGCCGCCGGCGAGCGCGCGCGCATAGACGCCCAGCGTGCGCTCCACCATCATGTCCACCGAATAGTCGCGGGCGAGTTGCCCCGCCGCCTCGGCCATCGCGGCGCGGGCGGCCTCATCGCCCAGCAGGCCGGCAATGGCTGTCGCCATGGCCTGGATGTCGCCCGGCGGCGTCACCAGCCCGGCGCGGCCATCGCCATAAAGTTCACGCGCGCCGCCGACATCCATGGCCACCGTCGGCAGATGGCGGTACAGCGCCTCGATCAGCGTATAGGGCAGGCCCTCCTTGCGGCTGGGCATCGCCAGAATGTCGAAACCGGCCATGGCGCGGGCGCCATCCTGCACGCCCAGCCACAGCATCCGGTCCAGCCCCAGACGCCGCGCCTCCGCCTTGGTCGCATCGCCGAAGGGGCCGTCGCCGATGATCGCCCAGACCGGGTCATGGCCCATCTCGCGCACCGCGGCCGCCAGCGCCGGCAGCCGTTCCGGCGCCTTTTCGAACACCAGCCGGCCCACGAAGCCCACCACCAGCGCGTCCTGCGGCAACCCCAGTTCCTGGCGCGTCTGGCTGCGGCCCACCGGCTCCAGCGGTGCGATGCCATTGGCCACCCGCTCCAGGCGCCTGCGGTCGATGCCCAGCGCCTCGCGGGCGTGCACCCGTTCATCTTCCGAGACCGCGATGATCTTGTCGGCCAGCGGCGCCGCCGCGCGCTCGATCACCCCATAGACCATCCGGCCCAGCCGGCCGCGATCGGGGTTGAGCGTCACCAGCCCATGGGGGGTATAGACCACCGACCTCACAGTCTGGCGCAGCCGCGCAAGTCGCGCCAGCAGCCCCGCCTTGCTGCAATGGGCATGCAGCACATCCAGCGGCGCGCGCGCGGCAATGATCCGGCGCAGCGCCATCAGATCGCCGTAATCCCCCGGCCGCGGATTGCGACGCATGGTCAGCTCGATCGCCTCGACCCGGCCGCCCAGATCGCGCAGGCCGGCCAGGAACGGCCCGTCGGCCCGATCGGCCGACCAGACCAGCGTCACATGATGGCCACGTGCCGCCATGCCGTCGCACAGATCGATGACATTGCGCCCGGCGCCCCCCAGCGCCGCCTCGGTGACCTGAAGAATGCGCAAAGGGCGGTCGAACTGCACACCGGTCATCGGGGGTTGGGCTCCAGAAGGCTGTCGTAAAGGGCGCGGATGCGCGTCGACATCCGATCGACCGAAAAGGTCGAGACCCGGTCGGTATTGGGATGATGGGGGCGCCGGCCGGCCACGGCCCGATCGATCATCGACGCGGCCAGCGCCGCCGGATCTTCGGGTGCAACCAGATGCCCGTCAATACCATCGCGCACCACTTCCGAAATCGCCGACACCCGGGTTGCGATGATGCGACAGCCTGCCATCATCGCCTCGACCAGCACCAGACCAAAACCTTCCCAGCGCGAGGCAAGGACGAAGACGTCGATCGCGTCGAAAGCATCCATCGGCGTGTCGGTCTGCCCGGTCAGGTGGATGCGTGCGGCATGGCGGCTGCCATGCGCCAGTTCCTCGACCAGCGCCACATGGCCGGGATCGAGCCCGGGGCCGCCGACGATCATCAGATGCGCATCGGAATGCGTGTCGGCCACGGTCTCGAAGGCCCGGATCAGCAGATCCATCCCCTTCTGCGGCGCGATCCGGCCGACGCTGCCGAACAGCAGAACATCCGGTCCAAGGCCCAGTTCGGCGCGCATGTCCCGCCGCCTGCGATAGCTGCCGGGGTCGATACCGTTGTGGATGACGTGGCCGTTGGGATGCGGCAGCGGCCCGCGCTCCCGGAAGAAGCCTTCAACATGATGCGAGACATAGATCACCGCATCGTCGGTCATCCGCGACAACAGATCATGCACGAGCGCCAGCGGACGCCGGCGCATATGTTCCTCGTCGTTATGCTTGTGGGCCACGATCGCCGGCACGCTGACCATGCGGCCGGCAAGCCCGCCAAGCAGGTTCGATTTCATCAGATGCGTGTGCAGCACCCCTGGCCGCAGCCGCTTCAGATCGCGGGTCAGGCTGCGCAGTGCCGCCACCGGCGACAGCCGGTCACCCGACAGACGCTCGACCGATGCAGCCCCCGCAGCCATCAGCGCCGGGGCAAGCGCCATGCCGCCATAAAGCGTGCGGACATGAACCTCCATGCCCTGGTCGTGCACCTGATGACGCAGCAGCATGACCAGTTGCGCTTCCGCGCCGCCACGCTCCAGAGTGGTGATCAGATGAACCACGCGCATCGTCGGCACCTTCTCGTGAAACATGAGCACAAACGGCGCCGGTCGTCGTTGTCGCCGGCATGCGATGTCGTTATACCCACGGCCATGGCCTCACCCCGGATGCCATGGCCTCACCCCGGATGATGGTCTACCTTATGCATCGTGCCGCGCCAAGCACGCGTCGCCGGATCGCCTGACAGGAGCCCCAGTCGGCCGTGCCCCTCATTGCTGATCGACGCTTCATTCACCGTCTGGGTCTGGTCGCGGGATCGACAGGCGTGGTCCAGGTGCTGAAGCTGGTGGCCCAACTGGCCCTGGTACGGCTGCTTGGGGTTGAGGGCTTTGGCATCTATGCGACCGCCCTTGCGGTCTGCGCCGTGATCGAAACCGCCTCGACCGCCCGGTCGATGGAGGTGGCCATGAACCGCCTGCCGGCGCGGATCGCCACCATCGATCCGGAGGACTGGTCCTATGCCGCCCTGGTGCGCGGCATGCGCCGCACCGAAGCGCTTTGGATCGGCGGTGCCTTCGGGGTGGTCCTGGCCGTGGCGGCGGTGTATGCCGCCATTGCAGACATGCGGACGGCCGTCGCCATCGTGCTCGCCGGCTTGTCGGTCCCGGCCCTGTTCGGCTATGGCATTGCCAATGGTGTCTGCCTGCTGGCGGCGGATTTCCGCGCCCTCGCCCGGGCCGAGATCTCAGGCGCGGTGGTCGGGACAGCCACGATGATTGCCGGTGCCGTCATTGCCGGGGTCGAGGGCGCGCTGATCGGCTATGCCGCGCCGCTGGTGCTGCGAAACCTGCTGCTGACCCGCTATGCAGCCCAAGGGGTCGCCGCCCGGACACCGGCCGATTTCGTGACGGCGGCAAGTGATACCCCGACCGGACTGGCGGCTTCCGGTCAGGCCCATACCCATGCCTTCATCGGCGCCGGATTGAACGCGCTTTATCAGAACGTCGACGTCATCGTTCTGTCGCTGATCGGCTCGCCGGCAGTGGTTGCCGTGTACCGGGTCGCCAAGCTGCTGGCCCGTCTGGGCGGTGACCTGTTCGAGCCGGTGTGGAAAGCCGCCCGCCCCGACTGGCTTCAGCGGTTCTATGCGGGTGACATCCGGGGGCTGATGCGGCTGATGCGCCGGCTGATGCTGCCGATGCTGGCGGCATCGGCCCTGTCGGTGGTGCTGACCCTGCAACTGGCCCCCTGGTTTCTGGATCTGGCCTTCGGGGCCGATTTCCGTGCCGCGGCCGCGCCGCTGACGGTTCTGATTCTGGGGCAGGCCGCCGCTCAGGTTCTGGCCGGCTGGGCGTCGTTCTGGGTGGTCGCCGAAGCCCGTTTCCGGCGGCGCAATCTTCTGCTGCTGGCGCTGTGCGCCACGGCCGGCACCATCCCTTTCGTGCTCGACATCGCAGATCCCCTGGTCATCGCCGGCATTTATGCGGCCACCCAGGCCATGTTTGCGGCCGCATGGTGGATCATGCTGCTCCGCGCCGTTGCCCATGGCCGGTGACCGCCCACCTCCTCTTCGAACCGGTCCCGGGCTTCGAACCGGCCCCAGGCTTCGAACCGGCCTGCCCCTGCTGTTGCGGCAAGGCGGCACATTGTTCAGCGGAACGATGGTGGCGGCGGTCATTGCCTTCGTGCAGAGCGTGCTGCTGACCCGGCTGCTGGGGTTGGACGGGTTCGGGCGCTGGGGGCTGGTCGTGGCGGCGGGGATCACGGCCGTCACGTTGTGCCGGTTCCGGGTCAGCGATGCGCTGGCCGTGTTTGTCGAGCGTGAACGGGCGCGGGCGCGCAGCTATTACATGCTGGCAACCGCGATCGAACTCGCATCACGGCTGATCGCGGCCGGCGGGCTTATTCTATTGTCACCGCTGATCTCGCACAGCATGGTCCAGGGACCGGCGCTGGTGACACCGCTGATGATCTATGCCGCCAGCCTGATCGCGGATTTTCCCGAATCCGCCTGGTTCGCCGCCTGCCGCGATCAGGATCGCTATCGTCTGATCGCGGCAGCCAATCCTGCGCCACTCATTCTGCAACTGGCGGGGCTCGGCATCATCAGTGCCGCCGGCTGGCTCAGCATCACGGCCCTGGCCATCAATGCGGTCGCTGCCGCGACGATATTGTCGGCCCTGAAACTGACCCATCTGTCGCGGCTTCTGGCTGGCGGGCAAGGCGCGTGGCGGATCGATCGCAACCGTGCCCTTGCCTTCATCCGCTTCTCGGCCGCAGGCTGGTTCGCCAATGTCGTCAATGCCGCCACCCGCAGCGCGGATCTGCTGATCCTGGGCGCCCTGCGCAGCGACAGCGAAGTGGGGGCCTATCGGCTGGCCCGCAGCCTGATGCAGATCGTCTGGAGCTTCGGCAGCGCGTTGACCAACATCACGTTCAAAGATATCGCCGGCAGGATCGCCGCCGGAACGACCGCGCGGCTGTACCGCGAATTGAGGCGCGCAAGCCTGGCTCTGGGCCTTGCAGCGCTTGCCATCTATCTGCTGACCGTGCCGCTCGGCGCCCGGCCGGTCATCATCGCCATCTTCGGTGCCGACGCGGCAGCCACCGCATCACTGCTGGCGGTGCTGCTGCCGGCGCCGGCCATCGCCATCAGCCTGTTCTGGGCGCAACCGCTGCTGCTCAATCTGCATCGCCTGCGTGCCTATACCCTGGCCAATGGTTGTCTGGGACTGGGATTCCTGATGCTGGCGATCCCGATGACGGCCATCGCCGGGGCAACGGGTCTCGCCATCGCCTTCACGGCCAGTTGGTCGGCCTATTCGGTGGCGATTGCCGCTCTGGCGGCGCGCGCGCTTGCCAGACGACGGGCTGCGACATGACGCGCCGCCGCCATCCTCCCAAGCCCCTCTGGCGCGATTACCCCTGCCCGGGCTATGGTCGCCGCAGATCGAATGGCTGGCCCGAAGGCGCCGCCCCTCAACCGGAGTGATCCGTCTCATGACCCGCACCGTCTGCATCGTGCTCGCCGCCGGCAAAGGCACCCGCATGCGATCGGACCTGCCGAAAGTGCTGCACGCGGTCGCCGGCCGGCCGATGGTGCTGCATGCCATCGATGGCGCCCGCAGCCTGTCGCCGGACCGGATCGGCGTGGTGGTGGGCGCCGGGGGTGAAGCAGTGGCGGCGGTTCTGGCGCGCGCGGCGCCGGATGTGTCGATCCACACCCAGGCCGAACAACTCGGCACCGCCCATGCGGTGCTGGCGGCACGGGCGCTGCTGGCCGATGACGAGGCCGTCACCGGCGGCGACGTGGTGATCCTGTATGGCGACACGCCGCTGATCCGCCCCGAAACCCTGGCCGGGCTGGTCGCGGCACGGCGCGACAGTGGCGCCGCCGTGGCAGTGTTGGGCTTTCGGCCCGCCGATCCGGGCGCCTATGGCCGGCTGAAGCTGGATGAACAGGGCCGGCTGGTGGCGATCGTGGAGTTCAAGGAAGCGAGCGCCGAGGAACGGGCGATCGGGTTGTGCAATTCCGGCGTGATGTGCCTTGATGCCGCCCGCGCGCTGTCGATCCTGGACCGGATCGGCAATGCCAACGCCAAGGGTGAATACTATCTGACCGACGCGGTGGCGATCGCGCGCGCCCATGGGCTGGATGCGGTGGTGATGGAAGCAGCCTCGGCCGACGAGGTGCTGGGCGTGAATGCGCGCGCCGAACTTGCCATGGCCGAGGCGGCGTTTCAGGCCCGGCTGCGGCTGGCGGCCATGGAGAACGGTGCCACTCTGGTCGCCCCGGACACCGTGTTCCTGTCGGCCGATACCGTGATCGGCCGCGACGTGCTGATCGAACCCCATGTGATCATCGGGCCGGGCGTGCGCATCGGCGACGGCGTGATCATCCGCGGCTTCAGCCATATCGAGGGTGCCCGCATCGCCGATGGCGCCACCATCGGCCCGTTCGCGCGGCTGCGGCCGGGCGCGGTTCTGGCCGAAGGCGCCCATATCGGCAATTTCGTTGAAATCAAACAGGCCGAGATCGGTCCCGGTGCGAAGGTCAACCACCTGTCCTATGTGGGGGATGCCATGATCGGCGCCCGCAGCAATATCGGCGCCGGCACCATCACCTGCAATTACGACGGATTCGGCAAGTGGCGGACGGTGATCGGCAGCGATGCCTTCATCGGCTCCGACAGTTGTCTGGTGGCACCGGTGACGATCGGCGACGGCGCCTATATCGCGACCGGATCGGTGATCACCGACGACGTCGCCGCCGATGCGCTGGCCATTGCCCGCGGCCGGCAGGTGGCGAAGCCGGGCCGGGCGGCCGAGTTGCGGGCACGGTTCAAGACCCGCGCCGGCAAGGACGGGACGGATAAGAATGGCGTGGGGCGGGACTGATGGCGGTGTGGCTGATCACCGGCGGTGCCGGCTTCATCGGATCGCATCTGGCGGAAGCGCTGCTCGCCGGCGGCCAGCAGGTTCGGGTGCTGGATGACCTGTCGAGCGGCGATGCCGCCAACCTGCCGGCCGGGGTGGAGCTCATCCGTGGCAGCGTGACCGATGCGGCGGCGGTGGCCACCGCCATGGCCGGGGTCACCGGCTGCTATCATCTGGCGGCGATCGCCTCGGTCGAGCGGGCGAATGCCGATTGGGCCGGCGTGCATCGGGTCAATCTGGGCGGCACGGTCACGGTGTTCGAGGCCGCGGCCCAGGCCCATGCGCGGGTGGTGTATGCGTCATCGGCCGCGGTCTATGGCCGGGCCACCACCCTGCCGGTGGATGAAGACCAGCCCACCCGGCCGCTCTCGCCCTATGGCGCCGACAAGCTGGGTTGCGAACTGCATGCGGCGGCAGGTGCCGAGGTTCACGGCCTGGATGCCGTGGGCCTGCGTTTCTTCAATGTCTATGGCCCCCGCCAGGATCCGCGATCGCCCTATGCCGGCGTGATCGCCCGGTTCATCGGCCGCGCGCAAGCGGGGCTGGCCCTGACCGTGAACGGCGATGGCGGCCAGATCCGCGATTTCGTGCATGTCGACGACGCGGTGGCGGCTCTGCTGCGGGCGATGGCCACCGGCCGCGCCGGTGCGGCCGTCGCCAATATCGCGACCGGCCGGCCGACCAGCATCCTGGATCTTGCCCGCGCCATCAACCGGCTGGCCGGCAGCACACAGGCGGTTGAACATGGGCCCGCCCGGCCCGGCGACATCCGCGAGAGCCTGGGCACCACGGCGCGCGCGGAAGCCGCCTTCGGCTTTACCGCCAGAGTACCGGTGGAAGACGGGCTGAAACGGCTGATGGCGGCCGGCTGAGCCGCCATCAGCCATGCTCCGATCGGCAGCCTATCTGCCCTTCCAGGCCTTCACCGTGGAGAAGACGGTGCCGGAAAGCGCCAGCAGCGCGATCAGATTGGGCACCGCCATCAGCGCGTTCAGAATATCGGCCACGATCCACACCAGCCCCAGATCGGCGACGGCGCCGGCGAAGATCGCCACCACCCACAACAACCGGTAGGGCAGGATCACCCGGGGGCCGAACAGGAACTGGGCGCAGCGCTCACCGTAATAGCTCCAGCCCAGAATGGTGGTGAAGGCGAACAGCACCAGCCCGATCGTCACCACCCAGCCGCCGAAGCCCGGCAGGCCCACCTCGAAGGCGGCCGAGCTGAGCGGCGCGCCGCTGGTGCCCTCGGTCCACAAGCCCGACATCACGATCACCAGCGCCGTCATGGTGCAGACGATGATGGTGTCGATGAAGGTGCCCAGCATCGCGATCAGCCCCTGGCGGACCGGATCGTTGGTGCGGGCGGCGGCATGGGCGATCGGCGCGCTGCCAAGCCCGGCCTCGTTCGAGAAGATGCCGCGCGCCACACCGAAGCGGATCGCCGCCGCGACCGTGGCGCCGGCGAAGCCGCCGGTCGCCGCCGTGCCGCTGAAGGCCGCGTCGAAGATGGTGGCGAAGGCGTCCGGCACCTTGTCGATCTGGACCAGGATCACCGCCAGCGCGCCGAGGATATAGATCGCCGCCATCGCCGGCACCAGACCGCCGGCAACCCGGCCGATCCGGCGCACGCCGCCGATGATCACCAGGAACACCAGCACCATCATCACCAGCCCGCTGATCCAGACCGGCAGGCCGAAACTGTGATCGAGGGCGGTCGCGATGGAATTGGCCTGAACGGTGTTGCCGATGCCGAAGCCGGCGATCATGCCGAACAGCGCGAACAACAGGCCCAGCCACGCCCATTTCGGGCCCAGGCCGTTGCGGATGTAATACATCGGCCCGCCGACATGGGCGCCGCTCGCATCGGTCTCGCGGTATTTCACCGCCAGCACGGCTTCCGAAAACTTGGTGGCCATGCCGAACAGGGCCGTGATCCACATCCAGAACACCGCTCCCGGACCGCCCAGCGCGATCGCGGTGGCGACGCCGGCGATATTGCCGGTGCCGATGGTGGCGGACAAAGCGGTCGCCAGGGCCTGGAACGGGCTGATCTCGCCCGTATCGGCGGTTTTGGCGGGGCCGCGCCCGAAGGCGAGCGCGAAGCCGGTGCCGATGCGCCGGAGCGGCAGAAACCGCAGGCCCAGCATCAGATAGACGCCGGTGCCAAGCAGCAGCACCAGCATCACAGGTCCCCAGACGATGCCCGAGACATCGCCCAGAAAGGTGGTCAGATCGTCCATCATCGCCTCGTCGATCCGGCGCGGGGGCAGCGCGGGTGACCATGGCATCGGCCGCAAACAGGCAGCCATGACCGGGCCTGGAAGAGAGACGCCCGCCGCCGCGCAGTTCCGTGATGGCCCAGTCTGCATCGAAGGTCGATCACAGCGCAACTTTCCGGCAATCATCCGGCGCGCCGTCCCGCTGTTCAGGGCCCGACTGTTCAGGGATGGGCGATTGCGCGGTTGCATGACCGCCGGCGGCGGACCATGCTTGGTTCGGCTGCCGCCCCCACCGCATCGCCGGGCCACAGATGACCGACATATTCCTCGCCCTGCTGCCGACATTCGCCGTCATCTTGGTGGGTGCGGGGCTGAAGCGTGCGGGCCTGCCGGGCGACGCCTTCTGGGCGCTGCTCGACCGGTTGACCTATATGGTGCTGTTTCCGGCCCTGCTGGTCACCAGCACCGCCCGTGGCAGCTTCCCGGCCGCCAGCGCCCTGCCGATGGCGGCGGCACTGACCGGCGGCATCCTGCTGATGGCCGGGCTGCTGGTGCTGGCCCGGCGGCTGATGCCGGGCGACGGGCCGGCCTTCAGCTCGATCTTTCAGGGCTCGCTGCGCTATAATACCTATGTCGCCTTCGCCGCCACCGGCGCGCTGGCTGGCCGCGAGGGCATGGCGCTGGCCGGACTGGCGGTGGCGGCGATGGTGCCGTTGCTGAACCTGTTGAGCGTGATCTGCGTCGCCGCCTGCGCGCTGCCGCCGGATGGCGAGGATGCGGCGCCGAAGCCGCCGCTGTTACGGCTGGTGCTGACCAATCCGCTGATCATCGCCTGCGCCATCGGCATTCCGCTGGGCGTGTCGGGGCTTGGGGTACCGCCGGTACTGGGCGAGACGCTCGACATTCTGGCGGCAGGCTCGCTGCCACTCGCCCTGCTGGCGGTGGGCGCCGGGCTGAACCTCAAAGTCGGCCGTGGCGCCGGCCTGGGCAGGGCCGCCGGCGGCATGATGATCGCCTGCACCATCAAGCTGTTCGTGATGCCGCTGCTGGCCCTGCTGATCCTGTGGCCCTTCGGGGTCGACGACACCACCCGGCTGGTGACGGTACTCTTTGCCGCATGTCCGACCGCGACATCGGCCTATATTCTGGCGCGCCAGTTGGGGGGTGACGCGCCGCTCGCCGCCGCCATCATCACCGCCAGCACGCTCGCGGCCCTGATCACCATGCCGCTGCTGCTGACCCTGGTTCTGCCTTGATCGCCGGTTTCGGCTTGACGCTGGACCGCCAAGGCGTTACCGCCAATCACAACAGACCGGTGACCCACGGACCGGCGTCTTGCTGCCGTGTGTGAACGCCGGTCGACAGCCCGCCTGAGGACACAAGCCCCGTGAGCCAGCCGAGGCCGAGCCAGCCTTCCGTCCGCGCCGACACCAGTTCCGCCGGCCCGCGGATCGCGGATACCGATCTTGCCGCCAGCCTGACCGGCGTCACCAAGCGCTATGGCGCGATGACCGCGCTGGACAATATCGACCTGACCCTGGCGCGCGGCGAGGTTCTGGCACTGCTGGGCCCCAATGGCGCCGGCAAGAGCACCGCGGTGTCGCTGCTGCTGGGCCTGCGCAAGGCCGATTCCGGTCAGGTGCGCCTGTTCGGCCGCAGCCCCGACGATCCGGCCGCACGGCGCATGGTCGGCGCCACGCCCCAGGATACCGGCTTTCCCGAGACGCTGAGGGTGGGCGAGGTCATCGACCTGGTCTCGGCCCATTATCCGAACCCGCTGCCCAAAGCGGAACTGCTCGACCGCTTCGGGCTGGGCACGCTGGCCGGCCGCCAGACCGGCGGACTGTCGGGCGGCCAGAAGCGCCGGCTGGCGGTGGCGCTGGCCTTCGCCGGCAGGCCCGAGGCCGTGTTTCTGGACGAGCCCACCACCGGGCTGGATGTCGAGGCGCGGCGCATGCTGTGGGCGGCCGTCGACGGCTATGTGGCCGGCGGCGGCACGGTGCTGCTGACCACCCATTATCTGGAAGAGGCCGAGGCGCTGGCCCGCCGGATCGCGGTGATCGATCAGGGCCGGGTGGTCGCGGAAGGCTCGCTCGCCGATATCCGCGGCCGGGTGAGCCTCAGGCGCGTGCGGTTCACGGCCGCTCATCTGCCGCCGCTCGACGCCAAGGCGCTGGGCATCGAGCGGGTGGAACGCTCCGGCACCGAGATCGTGCTGGTCACGGCGCGCGCCGACGACACCGTCCGCGCCCTGGTGATGAGCGGCGCGCCCTTCGCCGATCTGGATGTCAGGGCGGCGACACTGGAAGAGGCGCTGATGTCGATCGTGCGCAGCGGCCGTGGGGAGAGCGTGTGATGAGCGGCAGCGAGACCACCACCATCCAGACCGCCGCCACAGCCGGCCTTTCGGCCGGCGACAGCGCGGCGCCGGGCTTCGGGCGGCTGTTCGCGGCCCATCTGCGCGCGACACTGCGGGAACTCGGCCGGTCGACATCCTTCGCCATGTCGACCATCGCCATGCCGTCGCTGCTCTATCTGTTCTTTGGCGCCACCAACGCCTCGAACCCCGCCGAGGCCGGGCGGCTCGCCGCCGCCTGGGGGCTGTTCGGGGTGCTGGGTGTCGCCTTCTTCCAGTTCGGCGTGGGCGTCGCCCAGTCGCGCGAGAAGCCCTGGTTCGCCTATCTGCGCACCCTGCCCGCCGGCGGGGGCCCGCGGATCGCCGCACAGGTGGTGACGGCGCTCGCCTTCTCGATGGCGGCGGTGGCGCCGGTGATCGTGCTGGCCATCGCCATCAACGGCGCCACACTCACCCTCACCGCCGCGATCAAGCTGCTGGTGGTGCTGATTCTGGGCGGCATCCCCTTCGCCCTGCTGGGGCTGGCCATCGGGCTCAGCGTCTCGGCCCGGGCCAGCGTGCCGATCGCGCATCTGGTCTATTTCCCGCTCGCCTTCCTGGGCGGGCTGTGGCTGCCGCCATCGATGCTGCCCGATATCGTCAACCAGATCTCACTGCTGACCCCCACCCGCCATTATGCCGAACTGGCCTGGAACGCCATCGCCGACGGGCCGCTGCCACTGATCCACTGGGCATGGCTGCTGGGCTGGGGCGTGGTGTTCGGCTGGGTGGCGCTGATCGCCTGGCGACGCGACCGCGGACGCCGTTTCGTCTGACAGACTCCGACGCGACCGCGGGCGCCGCTTCGTCTGACCTGACGCCCCGGGCTTGAACCCCTGGCGCCCGGTCCCGTATAGTCCGCCGCCGAGGTGCGGAAGAGGTTTCCGCGCCCGCGTTCGCGCGCGCGTTCGAGGAATTCCAGATGGACACCGGTTACGCACACCGCCACCTGCTTGGCATCGAGGGGCTGGATGCCCGCGAGATCGGCTATCTGCTCGATGTCGCCGATGGCTATGTCGACCTGAACCGTCAGGCCCAGAAGAAGCGGTCGACCCTTCAGGGCCGGACGGTCATCAATCTGTTCTTCGAGAATTCGACCCGCACCCGGACCTCGTTCGAACTGGCCGCCAAGCGCCTTGGCGCCGATGCGATCAACATGTCGGTCGCGACATCGAGCGTGAAGAAGGGCGAGACCCTGATCGACACCGCCCAGACGCTGAACGCCATGCATCCCGACATCCTGGTGGTGCGCCATGGCGACAGCGGCGCCGTGAAACTGCTGGCCGAGAAGGTCCACGCCGGGGTGATCAATGCCGGCGACGGCAATCACGAACACCCCACCCAGGCGCTGCTGGATGCCCTGACCATCCGCCGCCGGCGCGGCCGGATTTCGGGGCTGAAGGTCGCGATCTGCGGCGATATCCTGCACAGCCGGGTGGCGCGGTCGAACATCCATCTGCTGAACGCCATGGGGGCCGAGGTGCGGCTGATCGCGCCGCCGACCCTGGTGCCGACCGCCATCGACCGGATGGGCGTGCAGGTGTTCAACCGGATGGACGAGGGCCTGGCAGGCGTCGACATCGTGATGATGCTGCGCCTGCAGCTTGAACGGATGCAGGGCGCCTATATCCCGTCGATCCGCGAGTATTTCCATTTCTATGGCCTGTCGTATGAAAAGCTGGCGGTGGCGGCGCCCGACGCGCTGGTGATGCATCCCGGCCCGATGAACCGTGGCGTCGAGATCGACAGCGTGCTGGCCGACGATATCGACCGCAGCGTCATTCTGGATCAGGTGGAACTGGGCGTCGCCGTCAGGCAGGCATGCCTTGAGGTGCTCTGCCGCAATCTGCCGGCCTGACCGCCCGGTTCCATCGCACGTCGTCGCCGCACCGTCTTCTGCCGTCCCCCGGAGGGAACCCCGTCATGTCCACGCCCGTCTTCGCCGAAGCGACCCCCGATCAGAGCCCGCTTCCCGGGCGGGTCGCCTATGTCAATGCCCGGCTGATCGATCCGGCGACCGGGCTGGACCGGATCGGCAGCCTGCTGACCGAAGGTGACAGCATCGTCGATCTGGGGCCGTCGCTGTTCAATGACGGCGTGCCCGAGGGCATCACGGTGGTCGACTGCACCGGGCTGGTGCTGGCCCCCGGCCTGATGGACATGCATGTTCATCTGCGCGAGCCGGGCCATGAGCACAAGGAAACCATCCACACCGGCAGCCGCGCCGCCGCCGCCGGCGGTGTCACCACCATCGCCTGCATGGCCAATACGGCGCCGGTGATCGACGATATAGCGCTGGTCGACTTCATCTATCGCCGCGCGCGGGAAACCGGCATCGTCAACGTGTTGCCGGTGGCGGCGATCACCAAGGGGCTGAAGGGTGAACGGCTGGTGGAGATGGGGCTGCTGGCCGAGGCCGGCGCCGCGTATTTCAGCGATGACGGCCTGCCGGTCTGGGATACCCAGGTGATGCGCCGGGCGCTGTCTTACGCCGGCGGTTTCGGGCTGATGGTGGCGCAGCATGCCGAGGATCATCGTCTGGCCGGCTGCGGCTGCATGAACGAGGGTGAGACCGCCACCCGGCTGGGCCTGCCCGGCATCCCCAACGCCGCCGAAACCGTCATCGTCGATCGCGATATCCGGCTGGTGGAGCTGACCGGCGGCAAGGCCCGCTATCATGTCGCCCATATTTCCACCGCCGAGGCGGTGGAGGCGGTGCGGCAGGCCAAGCGCCGGGGCCTGCCGGTGACAGCCGAGGTCACCCCCCATCACTTCACCCTGGATGACCGGGCGATCGGCGACTATCGCACCTTCGCCAAGATGGCGCCGCCGCTGCGCGCCGCCCGCGACGTGGATGCGATGATCGAGGGTCTGGCCGACGGCACCATCGATGCCATCGCCACCGACCACGCGCCGCACGACCAGGACAGCAAGCGGGTGCCCTTCGCCCATGCGGCCAATGGCGTGGTCGGGCTGGAAACCATGCTGCCGCTGACCCTGGAACTGGTGCGGGACGGCCATATCTCGCTGCTGGATGCTGTGGCGGCGATGACGCTGAAGCCGGCCGAACTGCTGGGCAGTCGGGCCGGCCGTCTGGCCAAGGGCGCCCCCGCCGATCTGGTGGTGTTCTCGACCGAACATGAATGGGTGTTGAATGCGGCCCTGCTGCATTCCAAGTCGAAGAACACGCCCTTCGATGGCCGCACCCTGCGTGGCCGGGCTCTGCGCACGGTGGTGCGTGGCCGGACGGTGTTTCAACTGACCTGATCTGCCTTGATGACACGACCCTGACGCCCCGCATCCAGGAGCCGCCCCCATGGCCGACAGCACAGCCCTCTGGCCGCTGATCATCGCGGTGATCGGCGGTTATCTTCTGGGCTCGGTGCCCTTCGGTCTGGTGCTGACCCGAATGGCGGGGCTGGGTGATGTCCGTCAGATCGGCTCGGGCAATATCGGCGCCACCAACGTTCTGCGCACCGGCAACAAGCCGCTGGCGCTGGCGACCCTGATCCTCGACAGCGGCAAGGGGGCGGCGGCCACCCTGATCGCCGGCGCGCTGCTGGGCCCCGGCGCCGCCATCGCCGCCGCCGGCGCCTCGGTTCTGGGGCACCTGTTCCCGGTGTGGCTGGGCTTCAAGGGCGGCAAGGGTGTGGCCACCGGGCTCGGCGTGCTGCTGGCGCTGAACTGGCAGATCGGCCTGATCGCCTGCGCCGCCTGGCTGCTGCTGGCGCTGGTCACCCGCTTTTCGTCACTGGCGGCGCTGGCGGCCTTCGCGGCGGCACCGATCGCCTGCCTGCTGCTGGCCCGCCCCGGACTGGCGACGCCCGGTCCGGCCATGGCCGGGGTGGCGCTGTTCGTCGCGGTGCTGGTGTTCATCCGCCATCGCGGCAATATCCGCCGGCTGCTCGATGGCACCGAGCCACGCATCGGCCGGAAATCGGACAAGCCGGGCCGCTGACCGGCGTTCGGCAGCAACAGCCTATCCCTGAGGCCAGGCTGTATCCATCGCCTCCGCGATGCGCGACAGACCGGCGATGTCGGCGGCGATGGTGACATGATCGCCCGGCACCCGCACCACCGACAACCGCGACATGCTCCGCCGCCAGCCAAGATCCTCGCCCAGCGCCGCAAGATTGTGACGGGTGCCGTCGGTGACGATCAGAAGCACCGGGCATGACAAGGTCGGTGGCTGCCAGCCCGGAACCATCGAGCGGCGCAGGCTGCTGGCGGCGCGTCGTTCCACAAGGCCGCGCATCGCCCGCCCCGGCGCCACCATTCGCGCCGCGCCCACCAGACAGCGCAGCAACCGCCGATCCTTGCGATGCGCCAGATGGAACACGGCGCGACCGAAACCGTCCCCAAGACCACGACGCAGCCATGCACCGGCGCCGCCGGGGCGGCGGCCGGTGCCCCCGGCCGCCATGATCGCCGCGGCATCGCGATATCGGGCCGGAATGTCGCCGATCACCACAAGCTCGGCCGGCCGGCCCCGCGCCGCAAGCTCTGCCGCAACCGTGGCGGCGATCCGCCCGCCGAAGGACAGACCAAACAGCGCGAGACCGGGCGGGCGCCCGTCTGGCGTCTCGCCCGCATCCGCCGCCGCATCGGCAAGCCGCGTCATGATCAGCTCCGTCGCCTCACGCGCCAGATCGCCGATCTCCCGCCGGCTGCGCAGTTCATGGTCCAGATCGGGCAGCGGCACGATCTGGACCCGATAGCCGGCCTGAAGGTGACCGGCCAGCGCGAACAGGCCCTCGCTGGCGCCGGGCGCCCCCGACAGCATGAACAGCAATCTGGTCCGGCCGCCATCATCGCCATCCGGTACCTTGCGCACCGCACCCGACCGCATGCCCACGCGCAGCCTCTGGGGCGTCACGTCGCCGCCCAGCAGGTCCAGGGGCGGCGCCAGACCGGTCAGGCTCTCGATCCTGGCCGCAAGCCTCAGCAGATCCAGGCTGTCGCCGCCCAGATCGCGCAGGCTGACGCCCGACAGCGGTGCGTCGCTGCCCAGGATCTCCGCCCAGGCCGCGTCGATCGCCGCATCCAGATCATCCGGCACAGCGCGTGCCGGCGGCTCGACCGCGGCGGTGTCCGGTTCGGGCGCGACCTCCGGCAAGGCGGCGATCCAGGCCGACAGCGCGGCGCCATCCAGCTTGAAATTGGCCAGCCTGGGCAGATCGGCCGCCACCAGCAGCCGGCGCGGCAGCAGATGTGGCGGCTGAGTGGCCGCCAGCCGGCGGCGCAGGGCCATCAGGTCCAGCACGGTTCCACGCGCCGGCACCAGCACCGCCGCCAGCCCGGCGACGGCGCCCGAGGCCGGGCCGGCCGCCTGATCGGGCAGCACCGCCGCGTCGCCCACCCCCGGCAGAGCCCGCAACACCGCCTCGACCTCGGCCGGTTCCACCCGATAGCCGCGGATCTTCACCTGGCGATCGGCACGGCCGATGAAATCGAGCAGGCCATCGGGCCGCAGCCGCCCCAGATCGCCAGTACGCAGCCGGCGGGCCCCCGGCGCCACATCGCCGCCGGTCTGGAAGGTGGCCGTGGTCAGGGCCGGATCGCGCCAATAGCCTGCGGCCATGAAGGCGCTTTCAACCTCGATCTCGCCCACCTCGCCATCGGCAACCGGCTGGCCGGCGGCATCGATCAGCCGCATACGGCGGTCGGCCACCGGCCAGCCGACCGGCACCAACCCGCCATCCAACCCCGCCGCCGTGGTGCGGTCGATCAGCCAATGGCGATAGATCGTGGCATTCTCGGTGGAGCCGATGCCGACATAGATCAGCAGATCATCGGGTGCCGATGCGAAAACCCGGGCCAGATCGTCGGCGAAGATCCGCTCGCCGGCAAGATAGGCCAGCCGCGCGCCGCCCAGCGCCGCCGGTCCGGCACCACTGTCGGTCAGCGCCCGCAACACCGTCGGCATGGCGTGAAACACGGTCGGGCGCGCCGCCTGAAAGCGGCGGGCGGCGCCGGCGATGCCTTCGGCCCGCAGATCGACCGGCACCAGCGCCGCCCCTGACAGCACCGCGCCATACATATCGCGCAGCGCACCGCCGACGCTGGGCGAATAGAGCTGAGTCAGCCGGTCGCCGGGGCCGATGCCGGTGACGTCGAGATACTGGAAGATATCGTGCAGCAGACCGCGCTGGGTCTGACAGACGCCTTTGGGGCTGCCGGTCGAGCCGGAGGTATAGATCACCCAGGCGATATCGTCGGCGCGGCCGGTGGGGTGCCAGTCCGATGGCGGCAACCTTGGCCGATCGTCGATCAGGATGACCGCGGCCCCCGCCGCCAGCGCCAGGGCTGCCAGCGCCGGCGACCGGTCGCTACTGGCCCGATCGGTCACCAGCAGCCCGACCCCGGCATGGTCCATGATCATGCGGTTGCGGTCGGCCGGGAAGGACGGATCCAGCGGCACGCACGGTCGCCCCGCCGCAAGCGCCGCCAGCAGCGCCGCCAGACATCCGGCAGAGGCGGGCAAAGCCACTGCCACCGGCACGCCCAATGGCGAGGCAGCATCGACCGCCGCTGCGATACTGCATGCCATAAGATGCAGCTCGCCATAGCGGGTCACCGCCTCGCCGGCCGTGGTTCCGCCAAAAACCGCCACTGCTTGCGGATCGATCGCCACCGCCGCCTCGAACACCGCGAACACCGGCCGCTCCAGCCGGTCGGGCCGGATCGCGGCCCGCATGGCATCGGCGGCGCGTGGATGCCGCGTCATGCCACGGCGCCCGTCATCGGCGCCGGCCCGGCCGTACCGGGTCGTCAATGGTCCGGCGCCAAAACGCGCACCACGGTGTGCCAGTCGGGTGGCGCCAACCATCTGTGACCATCTGCGCAGCGTCTCCATCCATGTCCGTCAGATCCCGTCATGGCATAGATGACACAGATCCATCCAGAGCAGAACGACGTCGGACTCTTGCCCGCCTTTCGGCCATCTAATTTCAACCATTAGGAGATTAATTTCGATAATATATGGATCATTGACGTATAATGGGAAAAGCCGGCATGCTCTGGCCCATGTCCACGTCGCGCAGCAGTGTGCTGACCCGGGCGGAGCGGCTCGACTGGCTCAGGCTCATCCGCACGGAACAGGTCGGCCCGATCACCTTCTTCGAGCTTCTCACCCGCTATGGCACCGCCGCGCGGGCGTTGGAGGCTGTGCCGGAACTGGCACGACGCGGCGGCCGCGCCCGGCCGCTGACACCGCCATCGCGCGCCAAGGCCGAGGCCGAGCTGCGCCGGATCACCGCCGCCGGCGCCCGGCTTGTGGCCATGGGCGAACCCGGCTATCCGCCGCGCCTTGCCGAGATACCGGACCCGCCGCCACTGGTGCAGATCCGTGGTCACGACACCGTGGCGGCGGCCCCGGCCGTGGCCCTGGTCGGCGCGCGCACCGCCGCTCTGCCGTCCTGCCGGCTGGCGGGGCGGATGGCCGCCGACCTCGCCGCCGCCGGCATCGTGGTGGTCTCAGGGCTTGCCCGCGGCATCGACGCCGCCGCCCATGACGGCGCGCTCGGCGCCGGCACCAGCGGCGCCGGCACCATGGGCGTGGTCGCCGGCGGCATCGATGTGGTCTATCCGCCCGAACACGCGGCCCTTCAGGCACGCATCGCCACCGAGGGCCTGCTGTTGGCCGAACAGCCGCCGGGCGTGGAGCCGGTCGCCCGGCATTTCCCGCGCCGCAACCGCATCGTCGCCGGCAGCACGCTGGCCACCGTGGTGATCGAGGCGGCGCCGCGATCGGGCTCGCTGATCACCGCCCGGCTTGCCGGCGATTATGGCCGCGAGGTGCTGGCCGTGCCGGGATCGCCCGCCGACAGCCGGTCGGAGGGCTGCAACCGGCTGATCCGCGATGGCGCCACCCTGGTGCGCGACGCCGCCGACGTGCTGGAGGCGATCCGCCCGCTGCTCGACAAGCCTCTGGGCGAGCCGCATCCCCTGGCCCTGCCCCATCCGGCGCTGCGCGATCAGGTGCTGCAATCCGGGCCGGACGACGCCGAACTCGACGCCGCGCGAGGCCTGATTCCGCCGCTGATCGCCGCCGATCCGATGGGCGTCGACGACCTCGTCCATGCGAGCGGCTTGACGGCGGCCACCATTCTCACGATTTTGTTGGAACTGGAACTTGCCGGGCGGCTCATTCGCCTGCCCGGAAGAATGGTGTCGCTGAGCATGGGCTGATCCCCGCGCCCCGGCCGCGGCGCGGACGAGAGAAGCCTGACCGATCCCCTGACCGGGAGCCGGCGGGTCTGTACAAGCGCGGAGACCAGCAAGGCAGCCCATGAAGGTCGTCGTCGTCGAATCGCCTGCGAAAGCCAAGACGATCAATAAGTATCTGGGAGACGACTTCCGAGTCCTCGCCAGCTACGGTCACGTCAGCGATCTGCCGGCGAAGGACGGATCTGTCAGGCCCGATGAAGACTTTGCGATGACCTATGAGGTCGATCCAAAGTCCGAACAGCATCTGAAAGCCATTGTCAGTGCCCTGAAGGGCGCCGATCAACTGTTCCTTGCGACCGACCCGGATCGCGAGGGTGAGGCGATCAGTTGGCATGTCCACAACGCCCTTGAAAAACGCGGCGCGCTGAAGGGCGTGCCGGTCAAGCGGGTGGTGTTCCACGAGATCACCAAGACCGCGGTCCAGAAGGCGATCGCCAACCCGCGCGATATCGACATGAACCTGGTCAATGCCCAGCAGGCCCGGCGGGCGCTGGATTATCTGGTCGGGTTCAATCTGTCGCCGGTGCTGTGGCGCAAGCTGCCGGGCTCACGCTCGGCTGGCCGCGTGCAGTCGGTGGCGCTCAGGCTGATCTGCGAGCGTGAAGCCGAGATCGAGGCATTCCGCACCCGCGAATACTGGACCATCGACGCCGAATTCGCCGCCGGCGAACGCCGGCTGATGGCCCGGCTGACCGCCCTTGACGGTGAGAAGCTCGACAAATTCGCGCTGGGGTCTGAAACCGCCGCCATGGATGTGGTCGGGCGGATCGAGAGCCTGTCGGGCTGGCGGGTGTCGGATGTCGAACGCAAACAGGGCCGCCGCAACCCGGCCCCCCCCTTCACCACCTCGACGCTTCAGCAGGAAGCCAGCCGCAAGCTGGGCTTTTCCGCCAAGAAGACCATGCAGGTGGCGCAGAAGCTGTATGAGGGCATCGCCCTTGGCCGCGAGACCGTCGGCCTGATCACCTATATGCGAACCGACAGCGTCAACCTGTCGAACGAGGCGGTGGCGGCGATCCGGGATCTGGTCGATCAGGTTCACGGCACCCGCTATCTGCCCGACCGGCCACGCAGCTTCGCGAACAAGGCCAAGAACGCCCAGGAAGCCCATGAGGCGGTGCGCCCGACCGATGTCTTCCGTCGGCCCAAGGAAGTCCGCAGCCATCTCGACGACGACCAGTTCCGGCTGTATGAGCTGATCTGGAAGCGCACCGTCGCCAGCCAGATGGCCCAGGCCCTGCTGGATCAGGTGGCGATCGAGGTGGTCGACAGCACCAGGGCGGCCATGTTCCGCGCGACGGGCAGCGTCATCGCCTTCGACGGCTTTCTGACCCTGTATCAGGAAGGTCGCGACGACGAGGAAGAGGACGAGGAAAAGCGCCTGCCCTCGTTCGAGCGCGCCGAGCCGCTGGATCGCGGACCGATCAAGCCCGATCAGCATTTCACCGAGCCGCCGCCACGCTATACCGAGGCGACGCTGGTCAAGAAGCTGGAAGAACTGGGCATCGGCCGGCCGTCGACCTATGCCTCGATCATTTCGGTGCTTCAGGACCGCGATTACGTGGTGCTCGACAAGAAGCGCTTCGTGCCTGAAGACCGTGGCTGGCTGGTCACCGCGTTCCTGGTCAGCTTCTTCGACCGCTATGTCGAATATGATTTCACCGCCCGACTGGAAAGCGAACTCGACCGGGTGGCGGACGGCGATGTCGACTGGAAGTCGGTGCTGCGCGCCTTCTGGCAGGCCTTCCACATGGCGATCGACGGCACCAGCGACCTCAAGATCGCCGATGTGCTGACCGCGGTTGAAACCCGGCTGGAACGCCATGTCTTCCCGGATCGCGAAGACGGCAGCGATCCGCGCGCCTGCCCGGCCTGCGCCAATGGCCGGCTGTCGCTGCGGCTTGGCAAGTTCGGCTCGTTCGTCGCCTGCTCGAACTATCCCGACTGCAAGTTCACCCGGCCGGTCGGCGGCGCCGCCGGCACCGGCGACGGCGCCTCGGAAGCCGGCGCGACCGGGCTGGATGTGGGGCCGAAGCATCTGGGCGACGATCCGGCAACCGGCCTGCCGGTCACGCTGCGCAAAGGACCATACGGGATCTACGTCCAGTTGGGCGAAGGCGGCGGCGGCGAAAAGCCCAAACGGGCCTCGCTGCCCAAGGGATTGACGGCCGAGGCGGTGACCCTGGATATCGCCGTCGGCCTGCTGGCGCTGCCGCGCGATATCGGCACCCATCCTGAGACCGGCGAGATGATCACCGCCGGCATCGGCCGGTTCGGGCCCTATCTGCGCCATAACGGCGCCTATAAATCGCTGACCGGCGACGACGATGTACTGACCATCGGCATCAACCGCGCCGTCGCCCTGCTGGCCGAAGCGCCCAAGGGCCGCGGCGGCGGCATCACCCCCTTGCGCGTGCTGGGCGAGCATCCGCAGGGCGGCGAGATCGCGCTCTACAAGGGCCGCTATGGCCCTTATGTGAAGCATGGCGCGGTCAACGCCACACTGCCCAAGGCCACGGAACCCGAGGCGCTGACCCTGGACGAAGCCATCGCCCTGGTCGATGCCCGCGCCGCCGCCACCGGCAAGACCCGCAAGGCACCGGCCAGAACGGCCAGCGCAAAGAAGTCGACGGCGGCAAAGAAGGCGCCGGCGAAGGCAGCGGCAAACAAGGCCGACGGGGCCGATACGGCCGGCACCGCGGTTGCCGCAAAGGTCACGAAGACGGCGGCCAAGAGGACGACGAAGACCGGGGCGACGACGGCCGGGGCCACGAAGGCTGGCACCAGCAAACCGGCTGCCGCGGCGAAAAAAGCCGCGAAGGCGATGGCCGGCGACGACGAGGTGCCCTTCGACGGCGCGGTTCCGGCGAAGACCGCCGCGACCAGGCCCAAGGCAGCCCCCCGGACCGGCGGCCGCAAGCCCGCCGCCGGCAAGACCGTGGCGGGCTGAACCGAAGGGGGCGCCCGCATCCTGCACCGGATGCACCCGGATGGCGGCGGAACCGCTGAGCCGTCCGGGCGCTTGAACAGGGCAGCTTTGCGTGGCAACGACTTGCCGGGCCGGCGGCACGGGCGTACCGTGCCGCCAGACCGTTTCGTCCGCGCAGGCTCTCTGCCCGTGGCCAAGCTCCGTCCGCCGAAAGCGACCCGCCGACTTGACTTCATCATCCGACGACGATACCGATCGCCTGCCCAGCCGCGAACAGATCCTGGCCTTCATCGCCGAAAGCGACCGCCCGGTCGGCAAGCGCGAGATCGCCCGCGCCTTCAACATCACCGGCGGCGCCCGGATCGGGTTGAAGCGGATCCTGCGTGAGCTGAAGGATGACGGCACGCTGAAGCGCGCGGGCCCCCGCCAGGTGGCCGAGCCCGGCACCCTGCCGTCGGTGCTGGTGGTGGATATCACCTCGATCGACGACGAGACCGGCGAGGCCGAGGCCCGCCCGGCGGTGTGGGATGATGACGTCCGGGGCGCCCCGCCGCCGATCGTGGTGCTGCGCGAAGCCGGGCTGAAGCCGCGCGACGAGGCCGCTCCCGGCTTTGGCGACCGCCTGCTGGTCCGGCTGACGCGCGGTGAGGCCGGCGTCTATGAGGCCCGGGTGATCCGGCGGCTGGAAACCCGCAGCCGGCGCATCACCGGCGCCATCCGCGAGATCGATTACGGCTTCCGCCTGATCCCGGCCGATCGCCGCGCCAAGACCGATTACGCGATCGAGGAAGCCGAACTTGGCGGCGCCGTCGACGGCGAGTTCGTGGTGGCGGAAACCCTGCCCGGCCGCAGGCTGGGCCTGCCGCGCGCCCGGGTGGTGAAGCGGCTGGGGCTGGAACAGACCGGCGCCGCGATCATCGATCTGGCGATCGAGACCCATGGCATCCCCGATCATTTCCCGCCGGCGGCGATCCGCGAGGCCGAGGCCGCCAAGCCCCCGACCCTGTCGGGTGGCCGCGAGGATCTGCGCGCCATTCCCTTCGTCACCATCGATGGCGAGGATGCGCGCGACTTCGACGACGCGGTTCATGCCGAGCCCGACCCCGATCCGGCCAATCCCGGCGGCCATATCATCCGGGTCGCGATCGCCGATGTGGCCCATTACGTCACCGCCGGCAGCGCGCTGGACCGGTCGGCGGAAGAACGTGGCAACTCGGTCTATTTCCCCGACCGGGTGGTGCCGATGCTGCCCGAGGCCTTGTCGAACGGCCTGTGCTCGCTGCGCCCGAACGAGGACCGGCACTGCCTGGCCGCGATGATGCGCATCGATGCCGATGGCCAGTTGATCGAACACCGCTTCGTGCGCGGGCTGATGCGGTCGGCCGCCCGGCTGACCTATAACCGCGTCCAGGCCGCCCGCGACGGCAACCCGGACGGCGATATCCAGCCGCTGATGGCCCCGGTGATCACGCCGCTCTACGATGCCTTCCAGGTGCTGGAGGGCGCCCGCCGCAAGCGCGGCGCGCTGGAAATCGACATGCCCGAGCGGCGGGTTGTCATGGACGAGACCGGGCGGGTGACCGATATCCGCACCCGGCTGCGCTTCGACGCCCATAAGCTGATCGAGGAATTCATGATCCTGGCCAATGTGGCGGCGGCGGACACGCTGATCCGCCGCACCCGGCCATGTCTGTTCCGGGTCCATGACCAGCCGCCGGCCGACAAGGTATCGGTGCTGCGCGATTATCTGGCCTCGCTCGACCTGCCCTTCACCAATTCGGTTCATGTCGAGCCGCGCGATTTCAACCGGGTGCTGAAGAAGGTGGCGAACACGCCGCTGGAGCATCAGGTGAACACCACGGTTCTGCGCAGCCAGTCGCAGGCGACCTACAGCCCCGACAATATCGGCCATTTCGGACTGTCGCTGGAACGCTATGCCCATTTCACGTCGCCGATCCGGCGCTATGCCGATCTGATCGTCCATCGCTCGCTGATCCGGGCGCTGAACCTGGGCGATGACGGGCTCGACGGCGCCGCCGCCGATGGCCTGCACGCGCTGGGCGAGCATCTGTCGATCACCGAGCGCCGCGCCGATCTGGCCGAGCGCGAGGTCACCAACCGGCTGCTGGTGGTGTTCCTGGCCGACAAGGTCGGCGCCAGCTTCGGCGGGCGGATCACCGGTGTGCACGGGGTTGGCCTGTTCATCGAGATGGACGAGACCGGCGCCGACGGCTTCGTGCCGATTTCCACCCTGGGCCGGGAGTATTTCATCCTCGACCCCAGCGAGCAGGCCCTGATCGGTGAACGCTCCGGCCTGCGCTTCGCCCTGGGTGACCGGGTGGAGATCCGGCTGCGCGAGGCGGATATCGTGGCCGGCGGCCTGCTGTTCGAGATCATCGAGGGCGGCCGCCCCGGCAAGCCGCCGACACCCGGCCAGGTGAAGCGGCTGAAGGCGCTGGCCCGCGAGGTCGCGGCCGAGCGGGCGCGGGCACGCGATGCCCGCGGCGACGGCCATGGTGGTGGCCGTGGTGGTGGTGGCGGCCGCGCAGGTGGAAGCGGAAGAGCACCGCTCCGGCGATCCGGTGGCGCACCCAGACGAGGAGGACGGTGATGATCGACAACAGGCTGCGACGGATCATTGCGGAAGCGGATGGCTTCGCCGTCGGCACCTTCCTGATGTCCGACAGTGCCACATCGGCGGCGATGATGGATGCGGCGGGCTATGACTTCCTGGCCATCGACCGCCAGCATGGTGTGATCGACGACGCCACCTGCCTGAGACTGCTCGCCGAGATCGGCCGTCATGGCACGGCACCGATCGTGCGGGTGCCGGCCAACCGGCCGGAAGATGCCATGAGGGCGCTGGATCATGGCGCCCTGGGCGTGATCGCGCCGCTGATCGACGATGCCGCCGGTGCCGCGATTTTGACCGCCGCCTGCCGGTTTCCGCCCCATGGCGGCCGCAGCTTCGGCCCGGTGCGCGCCGGGCCGGTCTATGGCCGCGGCTATCTGCAGGCGATCGACGACCAGGTGCTGGCGATCGCGATGATCGAGACCCGCGCCGGGCTGGATGCGCTGGACGCGATTCTGGCGACACCGGGGCTGGATGCGATCTTCGTCGGCCCCAACGATCTGGGGCTGGGCCTGGGGCTGGGCTTCACCGGCGGCCGGCCCGATACCGCCCCGGCGCTGGCCGAGGCGATCACGACCATCGTCACCCGCGCCAAGGGCGCCGGCATCCCTGCCGGCATTCATTGCACCGACCCGGCGATGGCCCGCGCCATGCGCGGCCTGGGCTATCGCTTTGCAACCATCGGCAGCGATCTGGGCCTGATGGCCACCGCCGCCGCCGCCAGCGCCGATCAGGCCCGCGGCAACTGACCGGAAGGCCCGCGGGCACAGAGATGACCGACCATAGCCGCCCCACCGACACGGCCCGCCCCACCGCCCGGCCCGCCGCTCCGCCGATGCTGCGACTGGCGCTGATCCTGGGGCTGCTCGCGGCGTTCGGACCGCTGTCGATCGACATGTATCTGCCGGCCTTCCCGGCGATTGCCAGCGACCTTGCGGCCGATCCGTCGGCGGTGCAGGCGACGCTGGCGCTGTTCTTTGCCGGGCTGGCCGGCGGCCAGTTGATCTATGGGCCGCTGGCCGACCGTCTGGGCCGGCGGCTGCCGCTTCTGGCCGGCGTCGTTCTGTATACCGTCGGCAGCATCGGCTGCGCGCTGGCGGCCGATGTCGATGCGCTGGTGATGTGGCGGCTGGTTCAGGCGCTGGGCGGCTGTGCCGGCATGGTGATGTCACGCGCGGTGATCCGCGACCTGTTCGACGAACGCGGCTCGGCGATCATGCTGGCGCGACTGATGCTGGTGATGGGGGCGGCCCCCATCCTGGCGCCGCTGATCGGCGGACAGTTGCTGGTGCTGGCGGGCTGGCGGTCGATCTTCTGGGTGCTGACCGGCGCCGGCGTTCTGGCGCTGGTGGTGGTGGCCCTGGCGCTGCCGGAAAGCCTGCCGGCCGACCGCCGCCGCCGTCAGGGCGTGGCTGAAATCGGCCTGACCTATCTGCGGTTCGCGCTGGATCGCCGCTTCATCGCCCCGGCGCTGGCCGGTGGCGCGGCGATGGGGGCGATGTTCGCCTATATCGCCGGATCGCCCTTCGTGTTCATCGACCTGTACGGGGTCGGCCCCGGCGCCTATGGCTGGCTGTTCGGCACCAATGCCGCCGGCCTGATCCTGGCATCGCAGTTGAACGCCCGGTTTGTGCGCGGCCGCAGCCCCGCCGCCATCATGCGCATGGCCTGTACCACCCAGGCCGTGGCCGGCGTGTCGCTGGCGGCGATCGTGGCCACAGGCATCGCGCCGGTGGGCACGGCAACCGGACTGGCCATGCTGATGGTGCCGCTGTTTCTGTGCATCGCCGTCAACGGCCTGATCATGCCCAATGCCACCGCGGTCGCCATGTCGCCCTTCGGTGCCCGCGCCGGCAGCGCCGCCGCCCTGCTGGGCCTGCTGCAATTCGGCACCGGCGCGATTTCAGCCGCGCTGGTGGGCGCGCTGGATGATGGCAGTGCCTGGCCGATGGCCGCGGCGATTGCCTTGATGGGCCTGGCCAGCGCCGGTTTCGGCTGGTGGACTCCGCGCCCCGCCCGTCCGGCAACAGGGCCATGACCGCCGGCCCGACGGGGCCCCCCGTCGGTTTTCCACAGCTTGATATTGCTTCGCAATATCGGACGCACTACTAATCGAAGACGCGGGATGAACGTGCCGCGCGAATTATATCAACAACCCTCGCGCAGCGCGGGGTATCTTCCCACGTCCAGACCTGGAAGCTTGAGCGATGAGCAACATCCGTACCGAGCGCGTGATCGACGTCCACCACTGGACCGACCGGCTGTTCAGCTTCACGACGACCCGCGACCCGGCGTTCCGCTTCGAGAATGGCCAGTTCACGATGATCGGGCTGGAGGTGAACGGCAAGCCGCTGCTCCGCGCCTACAGCGTCGCCAGCCCGAATTACGAGGACACGCTGGAATTCCTCAGCATCAAGGTTCAGAACGGGCCGCTGACCTCGCGGCTTCAGCACATCAAGCGCGGTGACCCGATGCTGGTGGGTGCCAAGCCGGTCGGCACGCTGGTGAAGGACAATCTGAAGCCGGGCCGCACGCTGTACATGCTGTCGACCGGCACGGGCCTGGCGCCGTTCATGAGCCTGATCCGCGACCCCGACGTCTATGACCGGTTCGAGACGGTGGTGCTGACCCATACCTGCCGGGAAGTGGCCGAGCTTGCCTATTACGACCACATCACCAAAGAGATGCCCGACCACGAGTTCTATGGCGAGGCGGTCCGCAACCAGTTGATCTATTACCCGACGGTGACGCGTGAACCGTTCCGCAATCAGGGCCGGATCACCGACCTGATCGACAGCGGCAAGCTGTTCACCGATATCGGCACCACGCCCTTCGACCCCGCCCATGACCGGATCATGATCTGCGGCAGCCCGGAAATGCTGGCCGATCTGCAGAAGATGGCCGAAGCGCGCGGCTTCAAGGAAGGCAACAGCAGCACGCCGGGCGAGTATGTGATCGAGAAGGCCTTCGTCGACCGGTAAGGCCCCGACGGCCCAGGCGACAGGCCGGCCGGCCGCGGCACCTGATCAGCCGGCCGCGGCGCCGGTCGGCCGCCGCAACACCAGATCGCGGCGGACCTTCGGGGTGTCGCTCTCGTCCAGCAATTCCCACAGCGGCAACGACAGTGGCGGCAGCACGCGCCAGTCGAACCCGACGAGCAGCCGGGTCACCACCGGCCGTGCCGCCGCCCCCCTGGCGGCCTCAGGGACCGGTGCCTCCAGATGACCCAGCGGCAGCACCATCCGGCGATAGAAGACCCGCCTGCGGGGCCCCGGGCGCCGGTAACAGGCAATCGCCAGCCAGCACACCGCCTCGGCCGTCACCGGGCCATAGGTGGCCAGCGCCCGCGCCCGCAGCTCCGGCGGCAGGCTGTCGGGCAGGACATGGCCGGTCAGGTCGGCGTCGAACATCTCGCGCAACCCCTCGCCCGCCACTCTGACAAGCCAGCGGTCGGGGCCGGTCACGTCCAGCAGCATCACCCGGCCAAGATGCCGGCGCATCGCCACCGGGTCCACCGCGCGTGGCGCCGGCAGGCCGCCCGTGGCGGCGCCCCAGCCGCGCCACAGGGCGAACAGGTCGACCAGGGGGGAACCCCGCCCCAGCCCGCGCCGGAAGCCCGCGCTATCGACCTCAGCCTGTCTGACCGTCACGGCATCCTCTCCTGCTTCGCCACAGCGCCGCCCCACAGCGCCCTCCCCTCCTTGGGCACATACCAGGGCACATACCATCACCTGCGGCGCCGATCCACCGCACCCCCTGTGACAGCGGCGCATGACAGCCCCTCGGACGGGTGCGACTTCCGACTCCGCTTGACAAGCCCGCGCCCATGCATATGGTGCTCGTCTCTATGTCTGGCGCCGACGACACGGCGCTGCAACGTACACCCGCGCGATCCGGCCGCCAGCCGGTCGCCCGCCCCTTCACGGGGAGCGGTGGAGCGCAGGCGGCTTCGGTCGCAGGCCTCCGGGGCACACCGGATAGCGATACGAGGATTGAGCGATGGCCAAGCCCGCCACCGTGCAGATCAAGCTGGTCAGCTCCGAGGGGACCGGCTTCTTCTACGTGACCAAGAAGAACCCGCGCACGACCACCGAAAAGCTCCAGCTGCGGAAGTACGACCCGAAGCTCCGCAAGCACGTGATGTTCAAGGAAGCCAAGATCAAGTGATCCCGTGCCGCCCCGGCGCCCCAAACGGCGCCACCTGGGGCCGCGTCAACGGGATTGCCTGAACAGGCAGTCGGAACATGAAAAAGGCCGCAAGCCCCAATAGGGCGCGCGGCCTTTTTCGTTGGTGCCAAGCTCGCAGGCGGTCAACCTCATCTCGCGGGCGGACAACCCCGATCAGGTGGCCAACCCCGATCAGGTGGCTATTCCGGCCGATCGAAAATGAAGCAGTCGCGGCCGGCGGCCTTGGCGCGGTACAATGCCTGGTCGGCGCGACGCAGCATGTCGTCGGGATCCTGATCGCTGGGTCGCAGTTGACTGCCGCCGATGCTGGCGGTGACGGTGACCTGATGGCCCTCGTCGTCGATCACGATCGGCTGGCCGGAGATCACCGAACGCACCCGCTCCGCCACTTCGTGGGCGGAACGCTGATCGCTGTCGGGCAGCACCATCACGAATTCCTCGCCGCCATAGCGGGCGACCAGATCGACACCGCGGACATGGCGGGTCATCCGGTCGGCCATCGCCTGCAGCACCCGGTCGCCGGCGTCGTGGCCATAGGTGTCGTTCAACTGCTTGAAGTGGTCGATGTCCAGCATCAGCACCGCCAGCGGCCGCCCGTCATGGCCGGCACGCACGAACATGCGCTGCAGATGGGCCGACAGATAGCGGCGGTTATACAGGCCGGTCAGCCCGTCGGTGGCGGCCAGCGCGATCGAGCGCTGATAATTCTGCCGCAACCGGTCCTGATAGCGCTTGCGCCGCACCTGGGTGCGCACACGCGCCACCAGCTCGTTCACGTCCAGCGGCATCATCAGATAGTCGTTCACGCCCAGGTCCAGCGCCTTGGCCATGCGCTCGATGTCGTCATGCCCCACGATCACCAGGATCGGGGTCTGGCGGGTCTCGTCGATCGCGCGCATCTGGCTGCACAGGCGCAGCGGATCGAAGGTCTCGATCAGCATATTGACCACGATCAGGTCGAAACCCTCGGTGCGCGCCAGATCCAGCGCTTCCAGAGCGGTGCCGACGGCACTGACACTGTGCGTCTTCTTCAACCGGTCGGCCAGGAAATCGCGCTCGATCTCGCTGTCGTCGACCACCAGCACACGGGCGCCATCGGCGCTTTCATCCAGCGGCAAGGGTGCTGCGGCACCGACGCCGAAATCCGAGATGGTCTGTTCGCGCAGACGCAATTCGTCGAGGATCATCTTCAGCCGGGTCAGCGACCGCACGCGCGCGAACAGCGCGGCATCGTTGATCGGTTTGGTCAGGAAGTCGTCGGCCCCGGCCTCCAGCGCCCGGACCCGTTCCACGCTGTCGCTCAGCGCCGTCACCATCACCACCGGAATATGGGCGGTGTCGGGATCACTTTTCAGCCGGCGGCAGACCTCGTAGCCATCCATGCCCGGCATCATGATGTCGAGCAGCACGATATCCGGCGGATGGACCTGGGCACGCAGCAGCGCTGCCTCGCCGTTCTGGGCCAGATCGACGTCGTAATACTCTGCCGTAAGCTTCGCTTCGAACAGCTTAAGGTTGGGCAAGAGATCATCGACGACGAGAACGCGACCGGGCATAGCCCCTCAATCCAGAAACTTGCGCACTGTCTCGAGGAAAGGCGTCACAGAAATCGGCTTCGAGATATAGCCCTCACAGCCGGCATCCAGGATCTTCTCCTCGTCGCCCTTCATCGCGAAGGCCGTTACGGCAATAATCGGAATAGTCCGCAGCTCATCATCCGCCTTGATCCACTTCGTGACATCCAGTCCCGAAACCTCAGGTAGCTGAATATCCATCAGGATCAGATCTGGATGCTGTTCCCGCGCGATCTTCAGCGCCTCCATGCCGTCACGGGTCTGCAAAGTCACGTAGCCGTTCGCCTCAAGGAGGTCGTTGAACAGCTTCATGTTCAAGTCGTTGTCTTCGACGATCAGAACCGTCTTCGGCATGGCTTCTTCCGCCCCGCGCCTTCTAGAGGCTACATCGGTCGCTGCGACGGTTCGACCTCACGTCGAACGGTCCGCGACCGGCGGCTCGCCTCGTACCGGCGCACGATGCCCGGTTCCGATGACCGCAGCAATCATTTTGTGGCGAACCGTCAGGCGGTGCAACATCATGCGTGGTCGATCGTCCATTTGTATCATGCGAACAAGGCGAGGCCCGCAGCCGACATGACCACCGCCGCCCCCCGGCCTTCGGCCCCGGCACGACCGGATGACAGCCACCCGACAACTGCCCGCCCGGCGGCACCGGCGCCGGTGCTGCTGGGCATCGACCTCGGCGGCACCAAGATCGCCGGCATCGCCATCGACCGCCAGAGCGGCCGCACATTGGCACACATGCGCGTTCCCACCCCCCGTGACGATTACGCCGGCACCCTGGCGGCGATCGGCGATCTGGCGGCGCGGCTGGAACAGACGGCCGGCATTACGCCGGCCGGTATCGCACCAACTGGCATGCTGCCGATCGGCATCGGCATTCCGGGCGCGATCAGCCCCAAGACCGGGCTGGTGAAGAATGCCAATTCGCTGTGGTTGAACGACAGGCCGCTGGATCGCGACCTGGCGGCGGCATCGGGTCGGGCGGTGCGCCTGGCGAACGACGCCAACTGCCTGGCCGTGTCTGAAGCCAGCGACGGCGCGGCCGCCGGCGCCGGGGTGGTGTTCGCGGTGATCCTGGGCACCGGGGTCGGCGGCGGCATCGCCATTCAGGGGCGGGTCCATCATGGCGCCGACGCGATCGCCGGTGAATGGGGCCATGTCCCGATGCCCTGGGCGCAGCCCTGGAGCCGCACCGCCGGCGCAGCGCCGCCACCCGATGCCGACCGTGTTCCGGAACTGCCCGGCCCCGCCTGTTACTGTGGTCGCAGCGGCTGCATCGAAACCCTGCTCTCCGGCCCGGGGCTGGCCGGCGATGCCGCGCGCCTGCGTGGACAGGACGAGAGCTCGGCCCTGGCCTGCCGCAGCGCCGAGGCGGTGATCGCGGATGCGCGCCGGGGCGACGAGATGGCGATCGCGGCGATCATACGCTGGCGCCATCGCCTGGGCCGGGCCTTGGCGATGGTCATCAATCTTCTGGACCCGGACGCGATCGTGATCGGCGGCGGGCTGTCGCAGGTGCCGGAACTGATGGATGCGATGACCCGCGATCCCACACCCCTGATCGGCCCGTGGCTGTTCTCGGACCGGGTCCGCACCCCCGTGGTCGTCGCCCGCCATGGCGACGACAGCGGCGTGCGCGGCGCGGCGCGGCTGTGGGACGTGGCGCGCTGAGGCCCGCGCAACCCGCTGGACAACCGGGCCGGTCGGTGAGAACATGAGGGGAACACTCGTCTGTCCCGCCAGCCACCCGGCGCGGGCTCTCTCTCTGGTCCGGACGTCGCGCCATGAGCCACGACAGCAGCCCGCCCGGTGACGACGCCATGCCGGCGGCCGTGGATGGCTGGCTGTGCCGATCGTGCGGCAACACCGATCCGCCGCCCGGGTCTGCGCAGGGTTGCCCGGCCTCCGCAGCGGCACAGCGCTGCCCGGCATGCGGCTCGGCGCGGGTGATCGCCCATCCCGAGCTGCACCGGCTGGCGATCGCGCATGTCGATTGCGACGCCTTCTATGCCTCGGTTGAAAAGCGCGACCGGCCGGAGCTGATCGACAAGCCGCTGATCGTCGGCGGCGGTCATCGCGGCGTGGTCGCGACCTGCTGCTATCTGGCGCGGATGAAGGGCGTGCGCTCGGCGATGCCGATGTTCAAGGCGCTGGAGCTGTGCCCGGATGCCGTGGTGCTGAAGCCCGACATGGCCCGGTATCACGAGGCCGGCATGAAAATCCGCCGGCTGATGCGCGCGCTGACCCCGCTGGTCGAGCCACTGTCGATCGACGAGGCCTATCTGGACCTCGGCATCGCCGCCGCCACCGTCGCCGAAGGCGGCGCCAGCCCCGCGCAACGGCTGGCGGCGCTGGCCCGACGGGTGGAGCGCGAGGTGGGGGTGACGGTGTCTGTGGGGCTGGGCCCCAACAAATTCCTGGCCAAGCTGGCCTCGGAACTCGACAAGCCGCGCGGCTTCGCCGTGATCGGCGCGGCCGAGGCCGCGGCCTTCCTGGCCGACAAGCCGGTGCGGATGCTGTGGGGTGTGGGCCCGGCCTTCACCCGCAGGCTCGCCACCGACGGCATCACCCGCATCGGCCAGTTGCAGAGCCTGGGGCCGCAGGCGCTGGCGCGGCGCTATGGCCGCATCGGCGCACAGATCGCAGGCTTTGCCGCCGGGCTGGACCCGCGCCGGGTGACGCCCTGGCGGCCGACCAAGAGCGTGTCGGCCGAAACCACCCTGGCCCGCGACGAGCGCGATGCCGGCCGGCTGACCGCCTTGCTGCCGCCGCTGGCCGAGCGGGTGGCAGCAAGGCTGGCCAAGGGCGGGCTGGTCGCCGAGGGTGTGGTGCTGAAGCTGAAGACCGCCGATTTCACCACCCTCACCCGCAGCCGACGGCTGCGGGCAGCCAGCGATCAGGCCGCCCCGCTGATCGATGCGGCAAGCGATCTGCTGGCGCTGGAACTGCGCCATGGCGGTGCCAGTGGCCACGGCACCGCCTTCCGGCTGATCGGCCTGGGCGCCCATCCGGTTCGCGACCGCGCAGGCGACCCGTCAGTGCCGGACCTGTTCGCACAGGTGTCCTGATAACAGGTGTCCTGGCATTGAACGAGGCGATATGGGCCGGCCGGTCACCATCACACCGCCGGCCGTGATGCCATGACGCGGGCGGCCTGATCCAGATAGGCCTGTTCCCGCGCCCTGACATCGGGCAGACCGACCAGGTCGTTGAAGCCCTTGAAATCGAGCATCCGGTCGGCGAAGCCGGTGGTGATGCCGTCGCGGCGCAGGGCGGCGAACAGGTCGCGCGCGGCGCGTGCCACCGCATAGGTCAGCGCCACCGGATGGGTGACCACGGCATAGCCGATCTCGTGCAGCTCGGCCGCGGTCAGCATGGGGGTCATGCCGCCCTCGATGTTGTTGGCCAGCAGCGGCGCCTTCACCGCGGCGCAGATCCGGCGCATCTGCTCCACCGTCTCCGGCGCCTCGACGAACACCATGTCGGCGCCCAGTTCGCGATAGAGACAGGCGCGATCGATGGCCGCATTCAGCCCCTCGGTCGCCAGCGCATCGGTGCGGGCCATGATCACCAGATCGCCGTCGCGCCGCGCATCCAGCGCCGCCTGAAGCTTGGCGACCATGTCCTGGACCGGCACCACCGCCTTGCCCGCCATATGGCCGCAGCGCTTGGGAAACACCTGATCCTCGATGAACAGCCCGGCGACGCCCGCCTGTTCATAGGCGCGCACCGCCCGGCGGACATTGGTGACATTGCCGAAGCCGGTATCGGCATCGGCGAACACCGGCACGTCCACCGCATCGCAGATCCGGGCATAGTGATCGGCGAGTTCGCGCATCGACAATTGCGAGGTGTCGGGCTCGCCGATCAGGGCTGCGGTCGAGGCATAGCCACCGCAGGTGATGGCCTCGAAACCGGCTTCGGCCGCGATCCGTGCGGTCAGCGCATCCTGGACACCGGGCATTTCCAGAATCTCGGGCGCCTCGACCAAGGCGCGAAAACGGGTGGTGCGACGCATGGGGACAGCCGATCCGATATGATGAAGCCGGGGGTGTCCCATCGGTATACCGCAAACCCCGTGGTCGCGGCCAGTCCTGGCGGCGGGCGCCGGGGATCAGAGCGGGGATCAGAGCGGGGATCAGGCCGTCGCGGCCGGAAACCAGTGCCGGGTGCGGCGGGCGAATGCCACCAGCGACAGCATCACCGGCACCTCGACCAGCACGCCGACGACGGTTGCGAGCACGGCGCCGCTGTCGATTCCGAACAGGCCGATCGCCACCGCCACCGCCAGCTCGAAGAAGTTCGAGGTGCCGATCAGCGCCGCCGGCGCCGCCACCGCGAAGGGCAGCTTCATCATCCGCGCGGCCAGATAGGCCAGGGCGAAGATGCCATAAGACTGCACCAGCAGCGGCACGGCCACCAGCACCACACCCAGGGGCCGGTCCAGCACCCGCTGGCCCTGAAAGGCGAACAGCAGGGCCACGGTCAGGATCAGCGCGCCCGCGCCCCAGGGCTTCAGCCGGTGCGACAGATCGTCGAGCGCCCCTTGCCCGCCACCGTCTGACCGCAGCATTCGTGCCCGCACCAGCATGGCGGCCGAGAACGGGATCACCACGAACAGCAGCACCGACAGCAGCAGCGTGTCCCAGGGCACGAACACCTCGGCCACCCCCAGCAGCAGGGCCGCCAGCGGCGCGAAGACCAGGATCATCACCAGATCGTTGACACCCACCTGCGCCAGAGTGAAGGCGCCGTCGCCATCCACCAGCCGCGACCAGACGAAGACCATCGCCGTGCACGGTGCCACCCCCAGCAGGATCATGCCGGCGATATAGGCCCGCGCATCCTGCGGATCGACCAGATCCGCGAACACATGCTCAAAGAACAGGATACCCAGCGCCGCCATGGTGAAGGGCTTGATCAGCCAGTTGACCACCAGGGTCAGCACCAGCCCGGCGGGCCGTCGGCCGGCATCCAGCACCGCGCGCGGCGCGATGCCCAGCATCATCGGAAAGATCATCGCCCAGACCAGCACCGCGACCGGCAGGTTGATCCGCGCGATCTCGGCCGCGGCCAGCGCGCCGGCCACACCCGGAAGGGCGGCACCGAACGCGATCCCGGCCACGATGGCCAGCGCCACCCACAGGGTCAGATGGCGTTCGAACCGGCTGATCGGCGACGTCGGGATGGCGGGCATAGGGTCGGTCATTCGGGCAGATCCTGAAGCGGTGCGGTGGGATCGGCGGCGGGCGGCACCGGCAGCGCCAGGGCGATCAGAAACGACAAGGCGACCATCACGGCAGACCCGGCCAGACACAAGGCCAGACCACCGGCCGCGAACAGCAGCCCCGAGGCCAGCGTGCCGACCAGCCGGCCCATGGCATTGGCCATGTAATAGAAACCGACATTCAGCGCGATCCGGTCACCTTCGGCATAGGCCAGGATGAGATAGGAATGCACGGCCGAATTGATCGCGAACACCACGCCGAAGGCCAGCAGCCCGCCAACCACGATCCAGGCCGCCATATCCGGCGCCGGATCGCCGGCGAGTGCCGCCGCCATCGCCGCCGGAATCACGGCAAGCACCGCCGCCCAGATCCGTGCGGCATCGCGGGCCACAGGATCACCGGCAGCCGGATCACCGGCAGCCGGATCGCCTGCGACCGGCGCCCCGCGCCGACGAACCAGCGCCGGCGCCGACGCCTGAACGATGCCATAGCCGATGGTCCAGACCGCCATGAAGCCGCCGGTGCGCGCGAAGCTCCAGCCCAGCCCGTCATGCAGGAACACCGGCAGCCCGACCACGAACCAGACATCGCGGGCGCCGAACAGGAACAGCCGGGCCGCCGACAGCAGGTTGACCGCCGGGTTGCGGGCGAAGATGCCACGGAACGGCGCCTTGCGCGCCCGCCCGCCCAGCCCCGCGGGCACGGTGACGAGGGCCGCCACCAGCACCACGCCCAGGCCCGCCGCCATCGCGATCAGCCCGCCCTGAAAACCCAGCCCGCCCAGCAAGGCGCCGCCCAGGAAGAAGCCCACGCCCTTCAACGCGTTCTTCGACCCGGTGAGCAGCGCCACCCAGCGGAACAGCCGCCCGCCACCGGATGCGCCATCATCAGGAACCACGGCCTTGATCGCGCTTTTGGCGCTCATCTTGGTCAGATCCTTGGCGATGCCGGCCAGGCCTTGCGCCAGCACCGCCCAGATCACCCCGGTCTCGCGCCCCCAGGCCGGATCGAGCGCCGCCAGCATCAGCAGCGCGCCGATCTGCAGCGCCAGCCCCGACCACAGCGTGGCGCGCAGGCCGAACCGCGTGGCGACCCAGCCGCCGACCAGATTGGTGACCACGCCACAGGCTTCGTAGAGCACGAACAGAAGAGCGAGTTCGATCGGGCTGTAGCCGAGCGCATTGAAATGCAGCAGCACCAGCATGCGCAACGCGCCATCGGTCAGCGTGAAGCCCCAATAGGCGCCGGTGACGGCGGCATAGGCCCGGACACCCGCGCGCGCGGCGGCGGTCATGTGGCCGACACCTGCATATGCCCGGCCATCCGCGCCGCCAGATCGATCATCCGGGTCGCATAGCCCATCTCGTTGTCATACCAGGCATAGATCTTCACCTGGGTGCCGGCGATGACCCGGGTCGACAGCCCGTCGACGATCGCCGAGCGGGTATCGCCGCGATAATCCACCGACACCAGCGGCCGCATCTCGAAGCCCAGAATGCCGGCGAGCGGGCCTGCGGCGGCGGCGGCGAACAGATCATTCACCTCGGCCACCGAGGTCTCGCGCGTCATCTCGAACACCGCATCGGTGAGCGAGGCGTTGAGCAGCGGCACCCGCACGGCGATGCCGTCCAGCCGGCCCTGAAGATCGGGGAAAATCAGGCCGATCGCGGTGGCAGACCCGGTGCTGGTCGGGATCAGCGAGGTGAGCGCCGAACGCGCGCGGCGCAGATCCTTGTGCGGCGCATCGATCAGGGTCTGGGTATTGGTGACGTCGTGGACGGTGGTGATGCTGCCATGGCGGATGCCGATCGCCTCGTGCAGCACCTTGACCACCGGCGCCAGGCAATTGGTGGTGCAGGACGCCGCCGTCACCACCGGCGCCGGCCCCTGTGCCATCCAGTCGGCGAGCAGATGATCATTCACCCCCACCACCAGATTGAGCGCCCCGGCCTTGACCGGCGCCGCCACCAGCACCGCGTGGGCGCCGGCGGCGATATGGCCGTCGAGGCTCGCCCGGTCCTTGAACCGGCCCGATGCCTCGATGACCAGATCGACCCCCGCCGCCGCCCAGTCGCAGGCCTCGGGCGTTGCCGCATCGGTGATCGCGATCCGGCTGCCATTGACGGTCATGCTGGTCGCGGCCGCGCCGATATCGGCCCGCATCCGACCATGGACACTGTCGAATTCCAGCAGATGGGCGGCGGTCGCGGCCGGGCAGTGCGGATCGTTGATCATCACCAGATCGAGGCTGGCGGCACGCGCCGGCCCGTGATCGCCGCCCAGCAGGCCGCGGGCGACCCGACGGCCGATGCGGCCGAAGCCGTTGATCGCAACGCGGGTCATGGGGCTGGTCTCCGTCGGTTTCGGGTGGCTGGTTGCAGGCGGCTGACCTCAGGCGGCCGCCGTGCGGCCGATATCGTCGATGCTCTTCTGCAGGGCCAGCCGGTCCAGCGCCGTGATCGACAGATTGGCGAAGATGCCGATGCGGGTGTTGAGCATGCGGAAGGCCTCGGCCACCGCCAGCACCCGCTCGGCCGGGGTGCCGGATGCCTCGGCCGGGTCTGGCACGCCCCAATGTGCCGTCATCGGCTGGCCGGGCCAGACCGGGCAGGTCTCGCGGGCATGGTCGCAGACCGTGAACACGAAATCGAATTTGGGCGCGCCCTCGACCTGGTATTCGTCCCAGTTCTTCGAGCGCAGGCCCTCGATCGGGATGCGCGACCGCTCCAGCAGGGTCAGCGCCAGCGGGTCGGGCTGGCCGGCGGGGTTGCTGCCGGCGCTGAAGGCGCGGAAGCGGCCGCGACCCAGATGGTTCAACAGCGCTTCGGCCATGATGCTGCGCACGGCATTGCCGGTGCACAGGAACAGCACGTTATAAACACGGCCGCGATCCAGGGTCGCGGCGGGCTGGGCGGCGGCAGGCTGGGGGGTGTCGGTCATCTGAGCCTCGATCGGCAGACGGGGTGCGGCTGGTGCCGCGAGCGGGCCGCAGGCGGCCCCCATCTGCAGATCCACGCAGACATCGGGATGGCCGCCGCAGCAATCGGCGATCAGGAAACCGATCAATGCCCGCGCTCCGCCGGTTTCGGCCCGATAGATCAACTGCCGGCCCTGGCGTTCGACGGTCACCAGCCCTGCCCGCTCAAGCTCTTTCAGATGAGTTGAGAGCGTCGAGGGCACGACCCCCAGACAGACCGCGATCGCACCCGCGGCCAGCCCGTCGGGCTCCGCGCGCATCAGCAGGCGGAACACGGCGAGGCGGGTCTCGTTGGCGAGCGCCTGAAACATCCGGGTGGCGGTAACGGCTTCCATATTTCGATAATATCCGAAATGACGAATGATTCAAGGACAGGCTGGTGACGGTTCCATGAAATCCGCTCCGGCCATCACCGGTCGATGGCGGCCAGGGTCACGAACCAGTGCGGCGTGCCGGTTACCGGCACCGGGCGGCCCAGCGGGTCGGCGGGAAACAGGCTCATCGCCACCCGGTCGCGGACATTGCCGCCGATGGCGGCAATGGTGCCCGGCCCCACCCGCACCACCAGATCGCAATGCATGCCGCGCGGCCGGGTGTCCCAGCCGCTCTGGCGGGCGGCGATCACCTCGGCGGCCCGGTCCTCCCAACGGTCGAGCTCGGGCGCGCCATCGCTGCGGCCGCGATCGGCACACAGCAGATCGCCCGGCCGCAGGGCGGTGGCCATGGGTTCGGCCGGCACGAAGCGGGCGGTCGGGTCGTCGGGCGTGCGGATCGCCCGGAAGATGACATGGTCGACATAATCCAGATGCCGCGAGGCCGGCGGCAGATCGGCCGGCGACACCCCGGCCGCACAGGCGACATAGGAAATGAACGCCGCCGACCAGGGCGACAGTTCGGGCACGTCGGAGGCGCCCATCTTCAGGCCGTGATCATCGGACGCCGCGCGCCAGTAAAGCTGCAGTCGGGCACGCACCCGGCTGTCGGTCTCGTCCAGCCCGGCCGGGTTCAGCGACGGCGCGCCGCCGCGGAAATCGACCACCGGCTGACCGAAGGCCCGCCATTCGGCCTCGGCCGCCACCACCATCGCCGGCACCATGGCGCCGGCCGGCGGCTGGGGCGCGCAGGCCAGCGGGGCCGCGCGCGGCGCATCGGCGCCCGGCATGCCACCGGCACAGGCCGACAGCAGCAGCGCCGACGCCAGGGTCGCGGCGGCGCCCCGCCCCGCCCGCCGCCCCACCCGCCGCCACGGCTGTTCGGGCTCGGCCGTCATCATCGCCATCCGCCCGGTCAGCCGCGCATCTCGATCGGGAACGGCATGCGGCCGTTATAGGAAATCATCTCGCGGATCTCGTCGATCTCCTGATTGGTCACCGCCAGACAGCCCAGGGTCCAGCTACGGTCGCCGCGGGCATGGATCGATGTCCAGGGCGTATCGCCGGTGCCGTGCAGACCGATGGCGCCGCCAAGCGGCACCTGCTGCCCCGACTGCCGGGCACGCTCGCGATCCTCGGCATTGGGATAATCGATCGGAATGAACCAGCGGAAGCCATCACCCGACGGCCGGCCCGGCGGCATCATGTGATACCGGCCCTCAGGGGTCAGCGCATCGCCCTCGCGGCGCTTGGGCCCGGCACCGCCACGGCCGATCGCCACCGAATAGCGCGCCACCTCGTGTTCGCCGCCATAGAAGACCAGCGTGCGCTCCAGCTTGAACAGCACCGCCCGATCGGCGAAATACGGCCCCGCGACCACCTCCGGCGCCGCCGCCACCTCGGGCACCGGCTCAGGCGCCGGCGGCATCACCGCCACCGGGCCCGGCCGGAAGCGCGGCTGGCAGCCGGCAAGCAGGGTCGTTGCCGCCGCCACCCCGCCCAGGCCGATGCGCAGCAGGCCCCGCCGGGACGGGTGGCGTGGTGCTGCGGGATCACGAGGCGGGGTATCGTCAGGCGCCATGGACTGCTCCGTTGTGGCAGAAAGCCGGCCCGTCCGGCGCCATATCGCGATGCAACCGCCGGGCCGCCCACAGGATGAGGGCGCGGCACCGCACACGGCAAGTGTTTCCGTGCCGCGCCGCGCGGAATGGCACCCCCCGCACCGGCTGTCAATTGGAACCGGTCTGCCGGCCCGCGGACAGGCTGTTTATGATGTCGCCAGCGACCGTCGGCTCCGTCTTCAGATCCTCTTCCGACACATTTTCACCCGCCGCCGCCCGGCAACTGAAGCGGATATCCGGCAGATAGACACGCATGCAGCGCTGCAGGGGCTCGTCGAAGGGCTGCTCGGCATCGCGCAGGGCCGCGATCCGCAAGGGCAGCAGCCGGGGCGGATATTTGGCCCGGGCCTCGCCTTCGGCGATCCGGTCCAGCGCCGCCTGGGGCCGGCGCTCGATCAGATCGAGGCGGGCCAGGGATTCGAACGGCATCAACCCCGCCTGGGGCAACGCCACCGCCCGTTCATAGGCCTGACGCGCCGCGCGCCTGTTGCCGGTGGCGACATGAGCCTGGCCGGCGATGGTGAGCAGGAACGGATCGCGCACCCGGTCGATCCGCCCCAGAGCCTTCAGGAAGCCCCGATAATCGACGTCGGCATCCGCATCCGACGCGCCCGACAGGCTGGGCATCAACCCGAAGGCGCGGGTGTAGAGTGTCATTTCGCGCTGGATATCCCGGCGCGCCAGAAGCCGGGCCAGCGGATCGGGCCGTTCATCCTCGGTCTTCTTTGTCAGCAGGGCCCGCGCGCCACCCGATGCGGCCGCGTCCCCCCGCAGGGATGCCAGCCGCTGTGCATAGTCCGCAGCCAGCGCCCTGCGCGCCTCGATCGACGGATGATCGTCGGTGAAGAGCAGGAACACCGACTTGCCGACCGACATGGCGACATCGCCGAACATGTCGGTCACCGACCCCTTGTCGACCGCCCCTGCCTCTGCCATCTCGGTGCCGCTCTGGCGGATCTGGGCAGATGCGGCATCGGCGGCGGCCGCTTCCAGATCCTGCTTTTCAACCGCGAGGCCTGAGAGCATGGTCACCATGTCGCCGGCATGCGGCCCCCCTGGCGGCAAGGCCGCCAGAAGATCCTGCGCCAGCAGATCGGCCTGCAATTCCTCGGCCTGATTCCAGGTGCTGCCGATCACCCGATCGACATACTGGCGATAAATGCCCGACGGCCGCCGCAGGCGCTTTTCATCCGCCTCGACAGATCGTCCATCGCGCGCGGATGGCTGCCGCTGGCCCACCATCGATCCCGCCACGGCCTCGGCCCTGCCACCGCCGACGAAGGCCGCCATGTCACCAAGCGTCGTCAGGCTGGCGACGGTGCGGTCGCGATTCGAATCGCCATCATTATGCGACAGCAGGATATGGCCCAGTTCATGCGCCAGCATGGCGGTGACGATGGGATCCCTGGCACGCGCCTGATCGAGCAGCAACCCCATCGGCACCACCAGCCGCCGGCCGGGCATGGCCGAGGGCTCGCTGTTGGTGCTGGCACTCAACACCACCTCGACCACAGGCCGATGCGCCGCGGGCCAGCCCTGCAACAGCAGATCGACCCGGTCCTGAAGATAGGTCTGCACTTCGGGAAAACTGGTCGCCGCCTCGACATCCAGCGTGCCCTGCACGCGCCGGCTGCGCTGGCCCGGGCCATAGAGCGAGGTATAGGAAATCTGGTCGGGGGTCGGCGCATAGGCGAAATCGAGCGGTTGGGCCGCAGTCGCCCGTGGCATCAGTGCGGTGACCTCGTCGCTGTCGATATAACGGCCGTCGAAACGGGCGAGCGACGGCTCACCGGTCAGAAACGACCTGGCGTCAGAGACGACATCCTCCAGCGGCTTCGGGATGCACCCGGTCATGAGCCAGCAGACCGCAGCCATGGCGGCGACCCGGCAGACAGTGCGCGGCGCAGTCATTTCGCACCGCCAGTATTGCACAGGCCCAGCCCCTGGCTGCCGGTCGACCGCTGCGGCGCGCTGGCATCGATCTGCCGGACGTTCTGCGACAACTGAACGTCGGCGCGCGGGATCTCCAGGTAATTCCGCCCGTCGGGGGAGACGGTGACATAATCGTCATCCACCTTGATGATGAACAGATCGATCGCCGCGGCCAGCAGATCCTCGCGGGTGATGCGTTCGCTGTCGGTGGCGCCGGCGACGCGCACCGTCGTGGTCGGTGCCAGCACGTCGGTGATCCGCATCGGATCGGCGCATTGCCGGCTTGCCATCGCCGGCATCTGCGGCAGCAGCGCGGCCACGATCGTGGCTGCAAGAGTGACTGACTTGATCATCACGGGCCTCCCCTCCCTGTTTCAGATCTCGATCGTGTTCAGAGCCCGATCGTTCCGGTACCTCTCCTGACATCCGACCGGGTCACGCGTCCTCCGGATCGGTTCTGGTGAGCTGGTGCCATTCCCGGCGGATGAAATAGCCGGCGGTCAGTCCGCTGACCGAGACGACGCCGATCCAGTTGAGCGGTGCTTCGCGGCAGACCGCCATCAGCAGCCAGACCGACAGGGCAACCAGCCCGGCCATGACCACCCAGGCCAGGCTATGCTTCACTATCCGCATCGCCAGCGTGTCGTCCGCCCGGCGGCCACGATAGATCCGGAAGCCGAAATACAGCGACAGGCAGCCCAGCAGCACCTCATAGCCGCGGCCCGGGATGGCGCAGACATCGGTGGCCGTGGCCGGCCAGCGCCATTCCGGCTTCAGCACCCGCAGATAGCGTGCGCCATCCTCGATCAGGCCGCGCAGGGCGGCGGCGTGGACATACACCCCCGGCAATGCCACCTTGTCGTCGACCGCATGCAGATCGGCCGAGGCCGTGGCCCGACCGATCATCACCACCCGGTCCTCGATCATCCGCCGGAGGTCGCCGGTCACGTCGGGCGTGGCGCCGCCGAAGGCTGTGAACGCCACCAGATCGCCCAGCCGGATGCCGGGAATGCCCGGGCAGAGCAATTGCCGGGCGGGATCGGACGGCTCGACCATCCGCGGCGGAATCCGCGGCTTGCCCGCCATCCGGCCGGCCGGCGTGAACAGCGTATCGACCGCCCGATAGCCCGCGACGGCCTTGTCGATCCATGTCATCGGCCAGGCCGGCTGCACCGGCGTCCGATGCCGATGCGCCGCCGGCTTCCGTGGCGACACCCAGTCGGGTGTCACCGCATCCGCCGCGATGGCGATCGCGTCGCGGACCTCCATCGGCACGCCCCGCCCATGGCGGGCGCCACGCCGCGCGAGGGCGGCATAGGCGCGGGTATCGCGGCCTGGAAGCAGAACCACAGTTCGCCCCAATGCCTGTGCCACCGCTGATGCCGCACTCGGGCCGGGATGGGCGCCATAGCGCCGCATCAGCCGGTGATCAACCGGCAGGATCAACGATGGCACCGCGACGCAGGCGCCCGATGCCGGGTCCGACCGTGTGCCCATGGCCTGAAGAGTGGCGCTCTGGTCCATATACAGCGGCCAGGTCACCTGGATCGGCGCCGTCCGGTCGGGATCGTCCCAGCCCATGGCCCCGACCACCTGCCGCCGGCAATCGGCGCGTGATGAGGCGAGCGTCAACGCGCCGCAGCGATGATGGACATAGGCCCAGGCGGCCGGCCCCAGATCATGCAGGCCCACGGGCGCACGGTCCCAGATGCTGTGCCCCGTATTCTGGACCGGCCGGCCGCAGGGACGGTCCAGCAGCGGTTCCGCCGGCGGCCCCCAGCAACGGCCGGCGGCCGTTGCGGCGCCGGCGGCACTGCGCCGCAACGGCAGGCCGGGACCATCGGGAAAGCTGATCGGCACCGCCGGAACGCCGATCCGGCCCGGCCCGGTGCCCGGCCCGGTGCCCGGCCCGGTGATGGTCGAGACGCCGGTGGGGCCGATGACATCGGCGCCCCGGAACAGATCGACGATCGCGGCCGAGGGCAGCGCCTGCTCGGCCCGTTCGCCGACCACCGGACAGCCGACCGAGACCGGAATTGGATAGACGGTTTCGCCGGCCGATACCGGCGGGCACAGCCGCGCCGCCGTATCGGCGAAGCGCCGCATCGCCGTGCTGACCCGGCCATGCGGCAGACGGGCGAAGCGCGCTTCCATGTCGACGGTGAAATAGGCATCGATGAAGATCGCGCGCGGCCGCAGGCCGGCCAGCCCGGTCAGCAACGCCGTCCATTCGTCATAGGTCAGCGGCCAGGATGTCGGCCAGCCATCGGCGGTCAACCGCACGCCATCGGCATCGGCATCGACGGCGATGACAACCACGTCCTTCTGGCCGATGATCCGGGAACCCGTCCCGTCCGGCCGAGGCACCGTCATGAAGGGGCGCGCGATCCGCAACACCAGATCCTGCGACCGCTGCCCGCTCGCCGCCTTCAGCCCGACCGGATCGTCCAGACCGGCCAGGGTCATCAGCATCACGGCAACGAACAGCCCCAACGGCAGCATATAGCTCCAGCGGCCGCCATGCCTGCGTGGCCGCCGGGTCGCCGATGCTGTTGGTTCAGTATCTGACCGGCGGCTCATGGCAAGCGCATTCCCTGTCGTCGCCCACTACCATGACGATAGAACAATCATCCGGCACATGACAACAGTGTCCACTTCGGAACGTTATGATGACGCAACATACATTCCCACCCGGCCGCGCACGGCACCACCCCGCGCACCAGCCGGTCGACGCACCGACAATCGATCGCCTGGTCAGGCATTTCTACGACGCGGCGCGCGAGGATCCACTGCTCGGTCCGGTGTTCGGGCGGGTCGACGAGGCGGAGTGGCCGGCGCATATCGCGCGGGTCGCCGCCTTCTGGCGGTCGGTTCTGCTGCATGATGGCAGCTATAAGGGTAACCCCATGCGCACGCATGCCGAGATGCCCGAGCTGACGGCCGCCCATTTCGATCGCTGGCTGGCCATGTGGCGCACAGCCGCCGTGCGCAGTTGTCCGCCGGTGGCCGCCATGCTGGTGATCGACAAGGCCGAGCGGATGGCGGCGGCGCTGATCGCGGCCCACCCCACGGCCGGCCGTCCGGACAGCGCCCGTCCGGACAGCGCCGCGCCATCAGGTGGCGAGGCCCCGGGCGGCACAACCGCATGACGACACACTGGCTGAAAAAAATGCTGTCAGGGCCGATAGTTCGGCCGCCGCCGACACGATAGGGGGTTGGCAAGCCGCGACATTTTCGCACACACTCACCCCGCATCCAGTTGCACGCCGGACCGGACGCTTCGTCCCGCCCGCCGTGCCGATACCGGAGATCGCCGATATGTCCGCCCTGATCGCCGCCGCCTCGACCGCTCGCACCACCACTGCCACCGTGACCGCCGCGACCCGCATCGCCGCCGGCACCACCCTGGCCGTCGTGACCGTGACGACCGTGCAGGCCGCCCGCCATCAGGGCCGCTATCGCAATTGGCAGACCGACGACCGGTTCAATCAGAACTGGTTTGGCGGCTGGCAGGCCGACCACGCCGACGGTGGCTCGATTTCGCGCCGCCAGGCCGACCTCGACGGTCGCAGCGGCAAAGGTGACAAGCGCCAGGGTGGTGCCGCGATGCACCGACACCGCGCCGCCACCCCGACCGCCACGGCCGGCGCCGTCCCGCCGCCGATGTCCGTCGCCGCAGCCGTCCCCCCCGCCGCCTGATCGGCGGGGCCGGTTCAGCGCCCCACCTCCGACCGTCATCACAGACCGCCATCGACCCGGCATCCGCCGCGGGCCGCTGGTTCCTGCATCCGTTGAACGGCCTTTGGCCGCCGCTTCACCGGACATAGGGGACCGGCCACGGATGGTGCGCGGCGGACCGATCGGCCGATCCTTGGCGTTTCCGCCGGACCGGCTGATATCATCCGCCTTGCCGCACCGCATCCCGGCCCCGCCGATGCCCGCCGGTCGACGCCAGAAACCGGAGTGTCCTGGTCATGTCACGTCGTCGCCTGCCGCCCCTGGGTGCCCTTCACGCCTTCGAGGCCGCCGCCCGCCATCAGAGTTTCGCCCGCGCCGCCGAGGAGCTTCACCTCACCGACGGCGCGATCAGCCACCGCATCCGGGATCTGGAAGACCGGCTGGGGGTGCGGCTGTTCCGCCGGCTGCACCGCAAGGTGGTGCTGACCGAGCATGGCCGGCGGCTGTTCGCGACATCGCGTGAGATGTTCGACCTGCTGGCCCGGGGTCTGGGCGAGCTGGAGGGCGTGCCGTCGGAACCGGTGCGGATCGCGGTGCCCGCGGTTTTCGCCACCCGCTGGCTGCTGCCCCGCCTGGACGAACTGGAAGCCGCGGTGCCGGGGATCGAGCCGCATCTGATGATGGAAGGCGCCGGCGGCCCCGACAGCGATGCCGTGCCGCCCGACCTGATCGTGCGGATCGGCGCCCGGCCACGCGGGGTCGACGGGGTCGACCGGCTGGCCGGCGACATGCTGGTGCCGGTGGCCGCCCCGGTCTATCTGGCCCGGGTGGGCCGGCCTGCGGCGCCTGAGGCCTTGACCCGCTATCGGCTGCTGCGCGGCCCGGAAGATGCCTGGGCAAGCTGGTTCCGCAGCGCCGGCATCGCCCGCGCCACGTCGCCGCGCGGACCGGTTCTGGGCGATCACGACCACCTGCTCGGCGCCGCCATCGCCGGCCACGGCGTGGCGCTTGCCCCCACCCGGCTGGTCGCCGCCGACATCGCCGCCGGCCGGCTGGCGCGGCTGTTCGCCACCGCCGTGCCCTGGCCCGACGCCTATTGGCTGATCCGGGGTGAGACGGCGGCCGACCGGCCGGATATCGACCGGGTTGCCGCCTGGCTTGGCACCGCGATGGCCGAGGTCGACAGCGGCCTCGTCACCCGGCCGCCGCCGATGATCGCGAGCGGCGACTTGCACCGCATACCGGAGCGGCCTACCGTCGATTGATCCAACCGTTGCAGCCGCCGCCAGAGAGGTGCCCGATGACCGGTCATGATCATGACCATGATGATCACCATCACGACCATGGCCACGACCACAGCCATGCGCATGGAGACGCCCACACTGCGCCGCCCTCGCCGATGGCGGCGCGGGTGAAGGCGATCGAGGCGCTGGCGGTGGCCAAGGGGCTGGTCGATCCGGCGACGCTGGATCTGATCATCGATACCTACGAGACCAGGGTCGGGCCGCGCAACGGCGCCCGCGTCGTCGCCCGCGCCTGGACCGACCCGGCCTATAAGGCGCGGCTGCTGGCCGATGCCACCGCCGCCATCGCCGAGCTTGGCTATACCGGCCGCCAGGGCGAGGATATGGTGGCGCTGGAGAACACGGCCCAGGTGCACAACATGGTCGTGTGCACGCTGTGCTCCTGCTATCCGTGGACGGTGCTGGGGCTGCCGCCGGTCTGGTACAAATCGGCGCCCTATCGCTCGCGCGCCGTTCTGGACCCGCGCGGGGTGCTGGCCGAATTCGGCTGCACGCTCGGCGACGACGTCGAGGTCCGGGTCTGGGACAGCACGGCGGAGCTGCGCTATCTGGTGCTGCCGGAACGCCCCGCCGGCACCGATGGCTGGACCGAGGATCGACTGGCTGGCATCGTCACCCGCGATGCGATGATCGGGGTGTCGCGGATCGCGCCACAGGCCGGCGCGCCGGCCATGGCGGAGGGTTGATCCCATGAACGGTGCACAGGATCTGGGCGGCATGATGGGCTTCGGCCCGATCGGGATCGAGGCCGACGAGCCGATGTTTCACGCGGCCTGGGAAGCCCGGGCGCTGGCGGTGACGCTGGCGGTGGGCTTCCTGGGCCGCTGGTCGATCGACGAGGCCCGCCATGCCCGCGAAAGCCTGCCGCCGCCGGTCTATCTGACCAGCAGCTATTACGAGATCTGGACCCGCGGGCTGGAAACACTGATGCGCCGCCATGGCCTGGCAACCAGCGCTGAACTTGAAACGGGGCAGCCGGATCCGGCAGCGCCGGCGCTGCCCGCCGACCTGAAGCCGGCCCCCGGACCTGATGCCGCCGCCGCGATTCTGGCGCGCGGTGCCTCGGCGCGACGCGCCGATGCCCGCCCGCCCCGCTTCACCATCGGCGACCGGGTGCGGGTGCGCGACATCAACACCCCGGCCCATACCCGGGCACCGCGCTATGTCCGTGGCCGGGTCGGAGAAATCGTCCGGCTGCATGGCGGCTTCGTCTTCCCCGACACCGGCGCCTCGGGTGCTGGCGAGCAGCCCCAGGCCTGCTATGCCGTGCGCTTCGCGGCCCGCGACCTGTGGGGAGAAACAGCGCATCCCAGGGATTGCGTCCATGCCGATCTCTGGGATGATCATCTGGAGCCGGCCGCATGACCAGCACCACCACCCCCGGCCCGTCCGGCCGGACGATGCCGCGCCCGATCACCGTGGTGCCCGCCGGCGCCGCTCTTCCAACTGAAACCGGCACCCCCGACAATGCCGCCCATACCGCCCCCTGCCCGCCCCCGGCCACGCTGACCGGCCCGGAGCATCAACCCCCCGCCGCCCACCGGCCGATCCTGATGGGCCAGCCCGCCGATGCCGACGGCCCGGTGTTCCGCGAACCCTGGGAAGCACAGGCCTTCGCGCTGGCCGTGGCGCTGAATCAGGCAGGTTTGTTCACCTGGAGCGAATGGGCCGCGACCATTTCGGCCCGCATCGTCACTGCCCAGCTTGGCGGCGACCCCGATACCGGCGCCACCTATTACCATCACTGGCTGGCGGCGCTTGAAGATATCGGCCGCGCGAAGGGCCTGTGAGCGCCTGAAACGGCAGCCGCAACGGCCAGAGGGGGTTGATGGTATCAACCCCCATCCAGCCGGTAGCCGACGCCGGGTTCGTTGATGATCAGCCGTGGGTCCGAGGGGTCGTCGCCCAGCTTCTGGCGCAGATGACCGACATAGATCCTGAGGTAATGGGTATCGGCCTCATGCGCCGGCCCCCACACCGCGCGCAACAACTGGCCATGGGTCATCATCCGGCCGCGATTGCGCGCCAGCGTGCACAGCAGGTCGTATTCGCGGCGGCTGAGCTTCACCGGCTGGCCATCCAGCATCACCAGATGGGCCGGCTGGTCGATGGTGATCCGGCCGATCCGGATCAGCGGGTCGGCTTCGGCCTGCGGGCCGTCGCCGACCCGCTGTGTCCCGGACTGGCCGCGCGCGCGCAGGGCGGCCCGGATACGGGCGGTCAACTCGGCGATGCCGAACGGCTTGGTGACGTAATCATCGGCGCCACGATCCAGCGCCGCCACCTTCTCGGCCTCGTCGGCACGCACCGACAGCACCAGGATCGGCACCGTCGACCAGTCGCGGATCGCGGTGATCACGCTCAACCCGTCGGCATCGGGCAGGCCCAGATCCAGTACCACCAGCGCCGGCGATTGCAGGGCCGCCGCCTCGATCGCCGCTTGCGCGGTCGCGGCCTCGATCACCGTGAAGCCACCGGCGCCCAGCGCGATGGTCAGGAACCGCCGGATCTGCGGCTCGTCGTCGACGACCAGAATACGGGGGCCGGTCATGTGGTCGTCTCCGGATCGGCGCCATCGGGGTGATCGCCGCCCTCGCCCTCGCCCTCGTCAGGCGGCGGCGGCGCGGGCGGCGCCGGCGCCGGCAGGCGGATGGTGATCGCGGTCCCCTGGCCATCGGCGGTCGCGGGGCCGGCGGTGATCCGGCCGCCATGCGCCTCGACAAAGCCACGGCAGATCGCCAGCCCCAGCCCGGTTCCGGCCGGCTGGGCATCGCCCGCCCGCACCCGGTGGAACATGTCGAACACCGCCTCGCGATCGGCCGGCGGAATGCCCGGCCCATCATCCTCGACCCGGATTTCGATCGGCCGTGTCTCGCCCTGCCTGATCCCGCCCGACGGCCCGCCAGCATCGGCAACAAGCGCGGCCCGGATCGTGATCGCCCCGTCCGGCCCGCCATATTTGATCGCATTGTCGACCAGATTGACCAGCACCTGTTCGATCAGCGCGCCGTCGACATGCAGCAGCGGCAGATCGGGATCGATCCGGACCTCCAGCCGCCGCGCATCGGGCAGCCGACGCAGCCGCTGGCGCACCCGACCGACCAGATCGGCCAGATCCACCCAGTCGCGGCGCGGTTCCAGCGCGCCATGGCCCAGCCGCGTCATGTCGAGCAGGTTCTGGACATAGGCATCCAGGCGGCGGGCCTCATCATGCACGGTATCGGCCAGGTCGCCACGCTCGGCCGGGGTCAGGGCCTCGCCCAGCGTCTTCAGGCTGGATGCGGCACCGATGATCGATACCAGCGGCGTGCGCAGATCGTGGCTGATCGACGACAGCAGCGCCGCGCGCAGGGCGTCGGTTTCGCCCTTCAGCTTCTCGGCCTCGATATCCGCCGCCAGATTGGTGCGGTCCACCGCCAGCGCCGCCTGATCCACCACCGCCTCCAGCAACTGGCGCTGATCGGGGCGCAACGATCGTGGCCGCTGGCCACCGCTGAACGACACCCCCACCAGCCCCACGGGCCCGCGGGCCGCCTGCATCGGCACGAACAGCCAGTCGGACGCCGGCAATGTGTCCGACGACCAGCCGGCCGGCCGGCCATGGCGCCAGGCCCATTCGGCGGCGGCGCGGTTGGCGGGGGTCAACCGGTCTTCGGGCGGAAAGCCGGCGCCGATACGCAAGCCGCCCTCGGCCTCCGTGTCGGGCAGCAGCAGCACCGCATCGCATTGCAGGGTGCGGGCGACATGCGACACCACCGCCCAGGCGACATCGTCGATATTGGCCGCACCGGCGGCCTTGCGGGCGAAGTCGTACAGATTGCCCACCCGCCGCGCGGCCTGCCCCTCGGCCTGCACCCGCTCGCGCAGCCGCCCGGCCAGATTGCCGGTCAGGGTGGCGGCGATCAGGAAGAACACGATGGTCAGGATGTCCTCGGTACGCGACATCGCCAGCGTGTGATAAGGGGCGGTGAAGAAGAAGTTATAGGCCACGAAACTGGCGATGCTGGCCGCGATCGACGGCCACAACCCGCCCCGGATCGCCACCACCAGCACCGCGATCAGAAACACCAGCGACAGATTGGGCAAGGGCAGCACGGTGTCGACCAGCGCCGCCACCGCCACCGCGCCGCCGACCGCCATGCCCACCAGCCCCAGTTCCTGCGGTCCGAAACTGGCGGGTGCGGCCGTTGCCTGCAGCCGGTCGTCACGGTCATCGCCGTCCTCCGGGCCGGGGCCGGCCGCGATCACCGTCAGATCGAACCCGGCGGCCCGCCGCAGCAGGGCCGCGCCCAGCCCGCCGCCGTGCAACCATTGCCGGACCCGCCGGCCGATCCCCGACCGGCCCGCCGCCCGCCCGACCAGAATGCGCGAGACATTGCGGTCGCGCGCCAGCGCCAGCAGATCGTCGACCATCCGCCGGCTGTGGGCCGGGCGCGGCAGCACCGCCACCTCGGCGCCCAGCCGCTCGGCCAGGCGCAGCGCCCGGTTGGCGCGGTCGCGCGCGGTGTCGTCGGTATCCTCGCCATGGGCGTGGCTGGTTTCCACATGGACCGCGATCCACGGCATGCGTGAGCGGTCGGCCATGCGGCGGGCGGCACGCACCACGCTCTCGGCCTCGGCCCCCGGGCCCACGCAGACCATCAACCGCTCGCGCGCCGGCCATGGCCCCGGCACGGCATGGGCGCGCATATAGCGGATCATCTCGTCATCGACCCGCTCGGCCGCCGCGCGCAGCGCCAGTTCACGCAGGGCGGTGAGGTTGCCCCGGCTGAAGAAATGCGCCACCGCCCGGCGCGCCTGATCGCCCAGATAGACCTTGCCGTCGCGCAGCCGCCGGATCAGGTCGTCGGGCGGCAGGTCGATCAGCTCGATCTCGTCGGCCATGGCCAGCACGTCATCGGGCAGGGTCTCGCGCACCCGGATGCGGGTGATGCGCTGGACGATGTCGTTCAGGCTGTCCAGATGCTGGATATTCAGGGTGGTCAGCACGTCGATGCCGGCATCGATCAGTTCGCGGACATCCTGATAGCGCTTCTCGTGGCGCGATCCGGGGATGTTGGTGTGGGCGAATTCGTCGACCAGCGCCAGGGCCGGGCGTCGCGCCAGCACCGCATCCAGATCCATTTCGGCGAACGGCCGGCCGCGATGGCTGATCATCCGTCGCGGCACCACCTCCAGCCCGCGCACCAGCGCCTCGGTCTCGGCCCGGCCATGACCCTCGACCACCGCCACCACCACGTCCACGCCCTCCACCCGGCGACGCTGCGCCTCTTCCAGCATCGCATAGGTCTTGCCGACGCCCGGGGCGGCGCCCAGAAACACCTTCAGCCGGCCGCGACGTGCGCGGCCGGCTTCATCGATCAAGGCATCGGGGGCCGGGCGGGCGGCCTCGGGATCGTGGCTCATGGCGCCGAGCGTGCCTCGGCTGGCGATGCCGCGTCCAGCGCCATGTTCAGGGCCAGAACGTTCACCCGCGCCTCGCCCAGCACGCCCAGGACCGGCGGCGTCACATGAGCATCGACCAGCCGGGCGACCACGGCCGGTTCCAGCCCGCGAGCGGCGGCCACCCGCGCCACCTGCATCCGCGCCGCCGCGGGCGAGATGTCGGGATCGAGCCCCGAGCCCGATGCGGTGACCAGATCGGCGGGCAGCCCTGCGGCCGGTGCAGCACCACCATCCTGCCGCAGCGCCCCATCCTGACGCAGCGCCCGCACCCGCGCCGCGACGTCGTCGGCCAGCACGGCCGAGGTCGGCCCGAGATTGGAGGCGCCACCAGGCAGCGCGCCATAGTTGGTGGCCGATGGCCGGCCATGGATATAGCCCGGCCCGGTAAAGCGCTGCCCGACCAGCGCCGCGCCGATCACCCGGCCCTGATCGTCGATAACCGGGCTGCCTCCGGCGGCATCGGGTGCCACCACGGCAGCAATCCCGGTCATCGCCAGCGGATAGGCGAGGCCCAGCAGCCCCGAGAACACCAGCAGCGGCACCGCCGCGCGGCGGATGCTACGGATCATGGTCTTCATGTCCTTGTCCCTCAGACCAGCCCGAGGCCGGTTATGGCAAGATCGATCAGCTTGATGCCGATGAACGGCGCCACCAGCCCGCCCAGGCCATAAATCAGCAGATTGCGCCGCAGCAGCGCCGCCGCCGATGCGGCGCGCGCCGCCACCCCGCGCAGCGCCAGCGGCACCAGCGCCAGGATCACCAGGGCATTGAAGATCACCGCCGACAGGATCGCGCTTTCAGGGCTTGCCAGATCCATGATGTCGAGCGCCCCCAGCGCCGGATAGACGCCGGCAAACAGCGCCGGCACGATGGCGAAATATTTGGCCACGTCATTGGCGATCGAAAACGTGGTGAGCGCGCCACGGCTGACCAGCAACTGCTTGCCCACCATCACCACCTCGATCAGCTTGGTGGGGTCGCTGTCGAGGTCGATCAGATTGGCGGCCTCCTTGGCGGCGGCCGTGCCCTCGTTCATCGCCACGCCGACATCGGCCTGGGCCAGCGCCGGTGCGTCGTTGGTGCCGTCGCCGCACATGGCGACCATCCGGCCTTCGGCCTGCTCGGCGCGGATCAGCTCCAGCTTGCGTTCGGGCGTGGCCTCGGCCAGCACGTCATCCACGCCGGCCTCGGCGGCGATGGCGGCCGCTGTCAGCGGGTTGTCGCCGGTCACCATCACCGTGCGGATGCCCATACGGCGCAGTTCGGCAAAGCGATCACGGATGCCCGGCTTGATGATGTCCTTCAGGTGGATCACCCCCAGCGGCCGGTCACCATCGGTCACCACCAGCGGCGTGCCGCCGCCGCGCGCCACCTGATCCACCGCCTGGGCCAACGCCGCCGGCGCACCGCCCGGCACATGACGCAGGATCGCATCGGCAGCACCTTTGCGGATCACCCGGCCATCGGCCAGATCGACGCCCGATATGCGGGTCTGGGCCGAGAACGGCACCATGCGCGACACGCCCAGGGCGCGCCCCTCGCCATCGCGATCGGCCGCGAAGCCGAAGCGGCGCGTCGCCAGATCCAGGATCGAGCGGCCTTCCGGGGTCTCGTCGCCCAGGCTGGCCAGGGCCGCCGCCTCGGCCAGCGCCCCCTCCGACACGCCCGGCGCCGGCAGGAAGGCGTCGGCCATGCGGTTGCCGAAGGTGATGGTGCCGGTCTTGTCCAGCAGCAGCACGTCGACATCGCCCGCCGCTTCCACGGCGCGGCCCGAGCGGGCGATGACGCCGGCGCGCACCAGCCGGTCCATGCCGGCAATGCCGATCGCCGACAGCAGGGCGCTGATCGTGGTCGGGATCAGCGTCACCAGCAGGGCGATCAGAAAGCCGACCGGGATCAGCGTGCCCGACCAACTGGCAAAGGCTTCCAGCGCCACCACCACCAGCAGGAAGATCAGGGTCAGCGACACCAGCAGAATGGTCAGCGCGATCTCGTTCGGGGTCTTGCGCCGCCGTGCGCCCTCGACCAGACCGATCATCCGGTCAAGGAAGCTGTCGCCCGGCTGCCGGGTCACCCGCATCACGATCTGATCCGACACCACCCGGGTGCCACCGGTGACCGCCGACCGGTCGCCGCCGCTTTCGCGGATCACCGGCGCGCTTTCCCCGGTGATCGCGCTCTCGTCGATCGAGGCGATGCCGGCCACGACCTCGCCATCGGCGGGCACCAGATCGCCCACCCGCACCAGCACCAGATCATCCACGCCAAGGTCACGTGACGAGACCTCGCGCCAGTCATGGGTGCGGCCCGACGGCGGCACCGCCGGTCCGGTGAGCAGGCGTGCACGGGTTTCGGACTGGGTGGCGCGCAGGCTGTCGGCGCGCGCCCGGCCGCGGCCTTCGGCCAGGGCTTCGGCGATGTTGCCGAACAGCACCGTCGCCCACAGCCACAGGCAGATCTGGCCCATCACCGGCCCGTGCGGCCCGCCGTGCCCGATCTCGATCGCGGCCAGAATGGTCGCCACCACCGACACGGCAGCGGTGGTCAGCATCACCGGATTGGTCGCAAGGCTGCGGGGGTGGAATTTGGCGAAGGCCAGCGCCACGGCACGGCCCAGCAGCGCCGGGTCGGTCAGGCGGATATCCTCGGACGTCCTCATCGGCCCATCTTTCCGTTACGACAATCGCCCGGCGAGCATCGCCAGATGCTCGGCAACCGGACCCAGCGCCAGCGCCGGGAAATAGGTGAGCCCGCCGATGATCAGCACAACCGCGATCAGCAGGCCGATGAACAGCGGCCCATGGGTCGGCAGAGTGCCGGCGGTGGCGGGCAGCCGCTTCTTGGCGGCCAGGCTGCCGGCAATCGCCAGCACCACCAGCACCGGCAGATAGCGGCCGATCATCATCGACACGCCGATGGCGATGGCATGGAAGGTCTGGGCAGCCCCGAAGCCCGCGAACGCCGAGCCGTTATTGCCGGCGGCCGAGCCATAGGCATAGAGGATCTCGGACAGACCATGCGGCCCGGTCTCCTGCACGGCAGCCGCGGCCACCGGCAGCACCGCGGTCAGCGCGGCCGGCACCAGCATCGCCACCGCCAGCCCGATCAGCGCCAGCATGGCCAGGGTCATCTCGCGGGCCTCGATCTTCTTGCCCAGATATTCGGGCGTGCGGCCCACCATCAGCCCGGCCGCGAAGACGGCGATCACCGCGAACAGGATCAGCCCGTACAAGCCGCTGCCGACACCGCCGAAGATCACCTCGCCCAGCAGCATGCCGAGCATGGCCACCATGCCGCCGAGCGGGGTGAAGCTGTCATGCATGGCATTGACCGAGCCGTTCGACGCCGCCGTGGTGGCGGCGGCCCAGATGCCGCTGTCGACCGCGCCGAAGCGGACCTCCTTGCCTTCCATGTTGCCCATGGCCCGGTCGACGCCGAGCGCCTGATGGATGGGGTTGCCGGCAAGCTCCGCCCAGACGATCAGCCCCACCATCACCATGAACGGGATCAGCATCGCCAGAAACAGCGCCCGCCCCTGGCGGGGATCGCCGATCAGCCGGCCGAAGGCCAGCGGCATCGCCGCCGGCAGCGCCAGGATCGCCACCATCTCGATCAGGTTCGACCAGATGGTCGGGTTTTCCAGCGGATGGGCGGAATTGACGCCATAGAAGCCACCACCATTGGTGCCGAGCTGCTTGATCGCCACCTGCGAGGCGACCGGCCCGAGCGGGATGGTCTGGGCGCCGCCATCCAGGCCGATGCTGTGCAGCACCCCCTGCATCACCTGCGGAACCCCCTGAAGCACCAGCAACACCGTCACGATCACCGCCAGCGGCAGCAGCAGCCGCAGGGTGATGCGGGTGAGGTCGGTGGTGAAGTCGCCAAGCGTAGTGGCCTCGGCGCGGGCAAAGCCCCGGGCCAGCGCCACCATCACCGCGATACCGGTTGCCGCCGACAGGAAGTTCTGGGTGCCGAGCCCCACCGCCTGGGCGAAGCCGGTCAGCTCCGCCTCGCCGGAATAGGCCTGCCAGTTGGTGTTGGTCACGAAGCTGATCGCGGTGTTGAACGCCACCGCCGGCGCCATCGGCCCGATGTCGAGCGGGTTCCAGGGCAGCAGATGCTGCAGCCTGAGCACCCCGTACAGCAGCAGGAAGCCCGCATAATTGAAGGCGATCACCGCCAGCGCATAGCCGAGCCAGCCGGCCTCGCGCCCCGGGCCCACGCCGGCCAGCCTGAGAATGCCGGCCTCGGCCGCGCCGATCAGCGGTATCCGCGCGGCCGCAGCCTGCGGCCCCGCCGCCACCACCAGCCACCGGCCCAGAAGCACGGCAAGCCCGGTCACGATCGCCAGATAGATCGCGATCCGTGCCAGATCGATCGATGTCATGGATGAAAAACCTCATCTCCGGCGCCTCTGCGGGCGCCGCCGGGCGCTCGGGTCAGCGGTCGGGATGGACCAGAACCACCACCAGATACACCGCAAGCGCCGCCACGACCGCCCCGCCCAGCACCAGCCCGACCAGATCGGCCATGGCCAGACCGGCCATGGCCAGACCGGCGCCCATGCTGGCGGCGGTCATAACCGCGCCAGCCCAAGCGCGGTCAGGGCCGCCAGCCCGAACAGCGCGGTTCCCAGCCCCAGCATCAGAATATCCATCATCTCCGCCACTCCGGTTCATCGGCGGGGAACGGCGGCAGCCATCCCCCGGATGACGAGCAGCATCCCGCAACCGCCCGTAAAGCCGCGATGGCGATGGTGGCGGGCGGGCGTAAAGGCGGTATCAAAAAGGCGTGGGGCGATCTGACGTGAAATCCGCCGTCAGAGCCCGGAATAGCCGTTGGGTTCAGGCCAGGGCCAGGCGTCCAGCGCGCCCGGCGCGGGGCGGAAGATCTCGACCTTCAGCGGGAAACACGGTGCCGCATCGCTGGAATGGGTGGCGCTGCAATCGCCGCCCGGGCAGGCGGACAGCGCCGCCAGCAGGTCGATTTCGGCGAACAGTTCCAGAAAATCCCCCGGCCGGACCGGGCTGGCCTTCATGAAATACTGATGGCTGTCGCGGGTGAAGCCGGTGCACATAAACACGTTCAGCACGTCGTGAACATAGGGCTCCGCCGCGCGCGGCGTCATGCCGGTTGCCGCCGACAAGGCCCGGCACAGGTTCGAATGGCAGCAGTGGTGATAGTCGCCGCCGGACAGCAGGCGGTTGGTATAGGGATCGCAGCGGGTGCCGATCACGTCGTGGATGCCGCCGCCATCCTCGTCCCAGCCATACCAGCCAAGCGTGTCGTGACTGATCGTCGCCATCGGCCGGAGCGAGGGCAGCGAACTCCACAGCCGGTCACCGGTGGTGACATGCGTTGCGTGCAGCGCCCGGGTCTTGCCGCTGAAGAAGCGCTCGGACAGGTCATGAGCGTTCCACAGATTGAGGTCGCCGACCTGCGGGCCATCGATGCTGACGATGCGGAAGACATGGCCGCGGGGCGCCCGGAAAGCCCGGCCATCGCGCGGCGGCACGATCACCTCATCGATCTTGACCATACCTGTGCGTGCAGCCTGAAGCGCCGCCATATCCGGGCGGGGCAAGGCGTCGCGCGGATAGACGATGACCGGCCTGCGGTCTGAGCGGGCGGCCCCGGGGCCGTCGTCACATCGATCGTCGGGGGTCATCGGCAGGCTCCCTTCATCGTCATCGATCCGGACCGTGATCGCCGGATGGTTGAGCGCAAGGGTAGCAGACACGCCGGCCGATAGGCGAGGTCAGCCCGCGTCGATCGTCGCCACCGGCACCGGGCGGTTGCGGCGCCAGTCGGTGGCGATCAGGCCGAACAGGCGGTGGTCGGTCCAGCGGCCGTTGATCAGCAGATATTCGCGGGCATGACCTTCCGCCTCGAAGCCCAGCTTCTCAAGCAGGCCGATGCTGCGATGGTTTTCCGGCAGGCAGGCGGCTTCGAGCCGGTGCAGGCCCAGCGTGGTGAACACGAAATCGGCGGCACCGCCCAGCGCCTCGGTCATATAGCCCTGGCGGGCATGCGGTTCGGCCAGCCAATAGCCGACATTGCACGACTGGACCACGCCATAGCGGATGTTGTTGAGCGTCAGCCCGCCGATCAGCCCGTTCTGGGCCGGGGCGACATCGCGATCGCGGGCGAAGATGTGGAAGGCCAGCCCCACCCCGCGCCGGGCGATCATCCGGTAATGGCCGACACGGCGGCGATAGCTGCTGCGGCTGAGCGGATCGTTGCCCCACGAGGGCTCCCACCGCTCCAGAAAATCCCGTGACGCGCCGCGCACATCCGCCCAGGCCTGGTAATCGGCCAGGCGCGCCGGGCGCATGATCACGCGCGGGGTCACGATCCGCGGCCGGTCGCCGCCATCCATCGATGGAAAAGGCCACATCTCAGGCGGATCCGCCTCCACTGGTCCCCTGTCGCCCACCGGCTGGTCGATCAGGCATGCGCGCCCTTGCGGACACGATAGATAAACCGGTTGCCATCGCGACGCTGCAACAGCAGATCATGACCGCCGGTGTCGCAAAAGCCCGGAATGTCGATATAGGAGGCGGGATCGGTGGCGACGATCTCGACCACCGCACCGACCTCCAGCGCATTCAACGCCTTTTTCAACCGCAGCACCGGCCAGGGGCAGACCAGCCCCTCGGCGTCGATCACCTGGGCGATCTCTCCGCTGATATCCGTGTCGGAGGTCATCTCTTGGGTCATCTCCCGCCTGGCCTTCCACCGCCTGGCCTTCCACCGCCTGGTCGTCTGCCGCCGATCAGCTGAACCGCCGCAGCAGATCCTGATAATCCTGCACCCGCGCGATCGGCCCCAGCGCCGCCAGGGTCGGCGCGCCGGCACCCAGCAGCCGCGCCGCCAGCGCCGAGACCTGCGCCGGGGTCACCGCCTCAAGCTCCGCCACCGCCGAGCGCACCGACTGGGCCCGGCCATAGATGATCAGCGACTGGGCCAGACGCTCGGCCCGCGCGGTGGTGCTCTCAAGCCCCATCAGCAATCCGGCCTTCAACTGGGCGAACGACCGGCGCAGTTCCTCGTCGCCCACCCGCTCGGCCACCGACAGGGTTTCGTCCACGATCACCGGCATGGCCTCGCCGATCTCGTCCTCGGCCGCCGCGACATAGATGCCGAACAGGCCGTGATCCTCAAACGGGCTCGCGAAGGCATAGACGTTGTAGCACAGGCCCCGCTTCTCGCGGACCTCCTGGAACAGCCGCGACGACATGCCCCCGCCAAGCAGGGTCGCCAGCATCTGGGATGCATGATAATCGGCATGATTATAGCCGATACCGGGGAAGCCCAGGGTCAGATGCACCTGCCCCAGATGATCCTTGCGCCGCCGGTGGTCGCCGCCGACATAGGAAGCCGGATCGGTCAGCCGCGGTTCCGACTGCGGCAGGGCATTGAAGAACCGGGTCGCCAGATCGACCAGCCGATCGTGATCGACCTTGCCGGCCGCCGCCAGAACCATGCGGTCGGCGGCATATTGCCGGCGCATATAGCCGGCGATCGCCTGACGCGGCATGGTGCGGACGATCTCCACCGGCCCCAGGATCGGCCGGCCCAGCCCCTGATCGGGATAGGCGGCGGCCTGAAAATGATCGAACACCACATCCTCGGGCATGTCGTCGGCCGACAGGATCTCCTGCACCACCACCGAGCGCTCGCGTTCCAGCTCGTCGGGGTCGAACACCGAATGCTGCAGGATATCGGCCAGCACATCGACGCCCAGCGCCAGATCGTCGGCCATCAGCTTCAGGTAATAGACCGTCTGCTCGCGTGAGGTATAGGCGTTCATATAGCCGCCCACCGCCTCGACCTCTTCGGCCAGGCCCTGGGCGGTGCGCCGGTCGGTGCCTTTGAAGGCCATATGCTCCAGCAGATGCGAGACGCCGTTGATCTCGGCGGGCTCGTGCCGGGTTCCGGCATGCACCCACACCCCCACGGTCACCGTCTCGACATGGGACATGCTGTCGGTGGCGACACGCATGCCGTTGGGCAGGGTGGTGACGCGAATGCTGGAACCGTCGAGGCTCATGATGGGGTCTGGTGCTCCTGTGGTGATCGCTGGGATCAAAGATGCCGCCGGTCGTCAGACATTCCGGCGGTGCGACATGATATGGGACTTCAGGCCCGAAACGTCAGCCTCCAGCGTCTCGAAACGCTCCGGCCGCTCCATCAGGTCTGCCATGCGTTCGGGCAGCGCCGGCCGGCGGCCGATCGCGCGTTCCACCGCATCGGGGAATTTGGCCGGATGGGCGGTCGACAGCACCACCACCGGCACGCCGGCGGGCTTGCGGTCGCGACCGACCGCGACGCCAACCGCCGTGTGCGGGTCCAGGATCTCGCCGGTTTCGCCGAACACGGTGCGGATGGTGCTGAGTGTGCGGGTGTCGTCGGCGGCGCCGGCATCGAACAGCGCCTGCGCCTCGGCCACCTCGGCCGGCGTCACCGGCAGCCGGCCGGTGGCGCGGAAGGTGGCGATCGCCGCCGCCGTCGCCTCGCCGTCGCGGCCCTTCAGATCGAACAGCAGCCGTTCGAAATTGCTCGCCACCTGGATGTCCATCGACGGGCTGAGCGTCGGCCGCACCCCGGCGCTGGAATAATCGCCATCGCGGAAGAACCGCGCCAGGATGTCGTTCTCGTTGGTGGCGACGATCAGCTTCGCCACCGGCAGGCCCATGCGGGCGGCGATATAGCCGGCATAGACATCGCCGAAATTGCCGGTCGGCACCGAGAAGGCGATCGGCCGGTCGGGTGCCCCCAGCGCCAGCCCGGCGTGAAAATAATACACCACCTGAGCCGCGATCCGCGCCCAGTTGATCGAGTTGATCGCGGTCAGCCCCACGGTGTCGCGGAAGCCTTCGTCGCCGAAGGCCGCCTTCACCATGTCCTGGGCATCGTCGAACGTGCCCTGGATGGCGATGTTGTGGATGTTGGGCGACAGCACCGTGGTCATCTGCCGGCGCTGAACCTCGGACGTCCGGCCCAGCGGATGCAGGATGAACACATCCAGCCGCGCCCGATCGCGGCAGGCCTCGATCGCAGCCGACCCGGTATCGCCCGAGGTGGCGCCCAGAATCACGCCGCGGCGATCGCTGCGGTCGAGCACATGATCGAACAGCCGGCCCAGCAATTGCAGGGCGAAATCCTTGAAGGCGAGCGTCGGGCCATGAAACAGCTCCATCACCCATTCATCGGGCCCGAGCTGCTTCAGCGGCGCCACCGCGCGATGATCGAAACCGCGATAGGTGTCGTCGATCATCCGGTCCAGATCGGCCGGCGCGATCGTGGTGCCCACGAACAGCCGCATGATCCGCTTGGCGAGATCGGCATAGCTCAGACCGCGCCAGCGCCGCAGGGTGTCGGCATCGATCTGCGGCCAGGTCTCAGGCAGGTACAGGCCGCCATCGCGGCCCAGGCCGTCGAGCAGAACCTCACTGAAATCGAGCCGCGGCGCGCGGCCACGGGTGCTGATATAGTGCACGGACGACGATCCTTGCTTGCAGGGCGCCTCGCAGGCGGGGGTATCCGGTGGCGTGGTATCCGGTGGAGTGGGGCTGCCACCACAGCGTCGGCCCAGAGCCTAGCCGGGGTGGCGGCGGCGATCAATGCGCCTTGGCACCCGATCAGGGCCCCGAACTCGGGTTAACGCGGTTTACGGCTTGCTCGTGCCGTGATTCTCTGAATCACCCTGATTTGGAGGACTGCTATGCCGCTGACTGGCCCGGCCCGTGGAGAGACGTCGCGT
>NZ_JBBKTV010000008.1:0-398219 GCF_039630945.1 Tistrella arctica | reverse complement strand
CGCGACGTCTCTCCACGGGCCGGGCCAGTCAGCGGCATAGCAGTCCTCCAAATCAGGGTGATTCAGAGAATCACGGCACGAGCAAGCCGTAAACCGCGTTAACCCGAGTTCGGGGCCCTGCCCGGCCAGCCTGATGGCTTGCAATTTTCCGATAAACAAGTAAACGTTTCACAACACAGGTTCTGGCAGCTTGTCGGGCCACCACCGGGGGGGAGGGTGGTCTGACCGAGACGCCCGGTGCAGGTTCATCCTGCGCCGGGCGTTCTCGTCTGTGCGGCCCCGGCCACCGGAGCATCCGCTGTGCCCGCGACAGGGGATCGGCGGCCGTGGCCTTCTGCCGCCATTTGACTTGGGGCGTGCTGATCGCATATCCATGGGCCAGGGACACGCTTGGTTCCAGACCAGCCGCAGCGGGGGATGGCCATGGATGGCAACGAACACGGCCGATCGACCACCGGCCTCCGGGCGGATGCCGGTTGGGCTGATGCCGGTTCGACTGGTGCCGCTGCGCCGGCCGGAGAGGATGGCCGCGCCTATCGCCAGGCGCTGGGCCGGTTTGCCACCGGCGTTACCGTCGTCACCTGCCGCGACGCCACCGGCCGGCCGGCGGGATTGACGGTCAATTCCTTCACCTCCGTCTCTCTGGCGCCACCGCTGGTGTTGTGGTGCCTTGAGAAGACATCGCCAAGCCTGGCGATGTTCACCACCTGCGGCCATTTCGCGATCAATGTTCTGGACGTGTCCCAACGCCCGCTGTCGGATGTGTTCGCCGACCCCACCGCCGACCGCTTCTCCGGCCTTCCGGTAGAGGATGGTCTTGGTGGCGCGCCGTTGCTGCCGGGCTGTCTGGCGCAGTTCGAATGCGCGCTCGATACCGTGCATGATGGCGGCGATCACGTCATCCTGATCGGCGCGGTGCGGCGTTATCGCCAGCGTGCCGGCGACCCCCTGATCTATTTCGGCGGCGGCTATCGCGATCTCGGCGGCACCGGCGCGGGCGGGTGACCGTCCAGCGGCACAGGCGGGGCCCCGGCATCTCTGGTGACGGCCGTATTGGTGTTGCGCTGGTTGGAAACCATGGCGCACATTATGTAGAAAATATTATCGGAAAATTCGGATCAGGCCAGGTCGAGGTGACAATGTCGGAGATTGACGGCCTGCTTTCGATGATCGAGAGCCGCTATCATCCGATCCCGATCGACCGGCTTCCGGCCATCGTCGGGCTGGCCGAGACGGTGTATGCCCTCTGCCACGATCACCCGTCTCATCCGGCGCGGCTGATCGAGGCGTTGATGCGGCTTCAGGATCTGCTGACGGCCAGGATCAGAACCGAGGCCGGCATCCTGTTTCCGTTGATCCGCATCGGCGGCAGCCCGGTCGTGGCCGAGATGGTGGCGCGTCTGCGGATCGATCAGGGGGTCGCCGCCGGCCAGTTGGACGATATCGGCGCGATGACCGGTGGTTTCAGACCGCCCGCCGACGCATCGCCGTCCTGGCGGGCGCTCTATCTGGCGCTGGCCGGACTGGCCGACAGTCTGGCCGAGTATGACCGGGTGATGACCGATCGGCTGTTTCCGCTGATCGGGAGCTGATCAGCCCTCACGCAACCAGATCTGGCTGCGTCCGAACAGCGACAGGCCCACAAAGCCGCGCACTTCCAGCGTCCGGCCATCGGGTGCGAGCGTCATGCGCAGGTCATAGATCTCACCATTGGCGGGGTCCAGAATCTCACCGCCCTCATAGGTCAGGCCATCGCGCAGCAGGCCGGACATGATCTCCAACCCCACCAGCTTCTGCCCGGCGCGGCTGTCGGTGCAGGTGGCGCAGACCGGGTCGGGATCTTCGCCCGGCTCGCGGAACAGGCGCTCGATCCGGCCGTGATAGCGGCCATCGGTCTCGCTGATCCGGACCAGCGATCGGGGCTTGCCGGTCTCGTCGTCGATCGTCCGCCACAGGCCCTCGGCCGTCGGGGCCGGACCGGCGGTTTGTGCCATGGCCACCCGGCCGATGAGGGTCATGCCCGGCAGAGCCAGTGCCATGGCCACAAGGCCCAGGCCGCGCAGCATGGCGCGGCGGCTGACCGGTTTCGCGGTCGGGTTGCCGGGGCTGACGGCCACGGCCGTGGTGGCGCGGCGCAGGGTGCTGGACCGACCGGCCGGCGGGGGATGGACCATGGCGCGGGGCTCCTGTGGCAGGCGGGCAGGGTGAGGTGACATCTCAAGTCTGTCACGTCACCTTGTGATTGAACAGGTGGGTCTTTCGGCAAGGGCACGGCCGGCATCTTCCGGCACATGGCCGGTTCAGGTGGCGGTGGCGGGGCGTTTGCGGGGTTGCAACCGTCATGCATCCGCGGGCAGGCTCTGAAACCGGATGCCGCGACCGACGGCACCTGGTCCTCCCCCCATGTCTTTCCGAAAGCCGTTGCCCATGCCTGCTTCACCGACTGCGCCAGCCTCACCGATCAAGAGTGGCGACGCCCGCCTGTTGTTCATCCGTCATGGCAGCGCGATGCGCATGACTGAAGATCTGCGTGATCCGGGCCTGACCACCCGGGGCCGGGACGAAGCGGCGGCGACCGCGTCGCAGCTTGCGGTAGCACTGGCCGGGATAAGCCCGCATCTGCTGGCAAGCCCGCTGGCCCGCACGCAGGAAACCGCCGCGATCATCGGCGCCGCCATCGGCTGCCGGGCGGTGCTGGCCCCGGCCTTCGCCGAGGTGCCATGGACCGACGGCCAGCCGGTGGTCTCGCGCGCGGCCGACATCACCGACTGGCTGGGGCGGGGTTGGGGGGACATGCCGGCGGCGCAACAGCGCTGGGCAGGCGATGTTGTGGCTGCTGCCCGTCAACTGACCGGACTGGTGGTGGTGGTCTCGCATTTCGTGCCGATCAACGTCATGGTCGGCCACGCCCGGGGCAGTGACCGGGTGCTGGAATTCCGCCCGCGCCCGGCATCGGTGACCATCATCACCCGCAATGGCGGGGATTTCGCCATCGAGTCGCTGGGCTCCGAAGACGAAACACTGTTTGCCTGATCACATGCGTCCGGTGGCGCTGGTATGCGGGGGTGCAACCTGACGGATGCCGCGCCGCCGGATTGCAACTCACCCGTGGCGATATGATCATGGGATGATATTCCACCATTGAAGCGCGTGCGGCGACGCGCAATACTGAGCGCCAGACAACAAGAACAAGGCTCGATGGAGCGCGCGCACCGCGCTTCCCCAAGGCCATGCCGCCTGGAACGATAACGAGCCAGAGCCCGCAACGGGTCGGCGGCGGAGGTATTTCTGCGCCGACATCTGCGGGCCATGTGGAGGAGACGACGCCATGAGCATGGCGCGCGGCACCGCGGGCGGTGTGGCAAGTGGTCGGGCGGCGGGCAGGATGCCCCGGTCCCTGGTCCTGATCGTGATCTCGGCCGGGTGTATTCTGGCCCTGTCGATGGGCGTCCGGCAAAGCCTGGGCCTGTACCTGACCCCCGTGAGCGAGGCCATCGGCACCGGCCGCGAATATTACGCCCTGTCCATGGGGCTGATGAACCTGATGTGGGGCATCTTCGCCCCCTTTGCCGGCATCATCGCCGACAAGCACGGCCCGATGAAGGTCGGGCTGGCCGGCGGACTGTTCTATGCGGTCGGCGTGATCTGGCTGGCCTTGTCGGGCTCGGCGCTCGATCTGGCGGGGGCCGGCATCCTGATCGGCATCGGCCTCAGCGGTGCCGGGTTCACCGTTATACTGGGTGCCGTCGGCCGGGCCGCTTCTGAGAAACACCGGGCGTCGGCGCTGGCGCTGGCGAGCCTCGGCTCGTCGATCGGACAGTTCGTGGCGCTGCCTTATGCCCATGGCATCACCGATGTCGCCGGCTGGTGGTGGAGCCTGCTGATCCTGGGCGTGACCTCGGCCCTGATGGTGCCGCTGGCCATGGGCCTGAGGGGGGCCGCCAAGGCCGGCGACCCGATCACCAGCAAGCAGACGGTGGGCGAAGCCGTGCGCGAGGCCTTCACCACGCCGGGCTTCTGGCTGCTGAATGCCGGTTTCTTCGTCTGCGGCTTCCATCTTGCCTTCATTGCGGTGCATCTGCCGGCCTATGCCGCCGACAAGGGGCTGGCGCCCTGGGTGGCGACCGCGGCGCTCACCGCCATCGGGCTCGGCAACATCTTCGGCACCTATGGCTTCGCCAAGCTCGGCACGGTGATCCAGCGGAAAGAGGCCCTGGCCCTGCTCTACACCATCCGCGCGCTGGTGTTCGTGGGCTTTCTGATGCTGCCGCTGACACCGGCGCTGGTCATCGGCATGTCGTTCCTTCTGGGGCTGACCTGGCTTGGCACCGTACCGCTGACCAGCGGCTTGGTGGCGCATATGTTCGGCCCGGTGTTCATGTCGACATTGTTCGGGCTGGTGTTCATGGGCCATCAACTGGGTGGTTTCCTGGGATCGTGGCTGGCCGGGCGGATTTTCGACAGCGTCGGTTCCTATGATCCGGTCTGGTGGCTGTCGGTCGGGCTGGGCCTGCTGTCCGCCTTGTTGCACATCCTGATCCGCGAGAAGCCGGTGGCGCGCTTGCGGGCATCGGCGGCGCCGGCCTGATCCAGCCTGCGCGTGGCACGCCTTCCCGCAGCCATCCGGTTCTGACAGGATGTCATGATGATCCGGTGTGCGGCTGGTATGGGGTGACGATGTCGGGTGAGCAGACGATTGGTCGCGACACGGCCGATGGTGACCACGCGGCGGCTATGGCCAGGGCCATTCCGCCGCAACCCGCCCCGGCCGAGCGGCTGGCCATGTTGCGGGATCGTCTGCAGGCGGCCAGGGCGGTCGATTGCGGGATGGTTCACGAACAGGTGGTGTATGCGGCCGATGGCGTGACGCCGGTCAGGGCTGATACGGCAGGCACCGCCGCGGCGTTCCAGCGCCGCCCGTTATGCCCGATGCCGCTGCGGGCGCAGCGGCTCAGTTGCAGCCATACATCGGCACGCCAGACGCTCGGCGATGCGCTGTCGCTGATGATGACGCAGACCGCCGTTGCAGACGGTCAGCGGCGTCAGCGGCTGGGTGAGTTGATGGCCCGGTTCAGCAAACTGGATGCGGCCATCGGAATGATCGACCACGCCCGTGGCGATGCGGAGCGGGACCATGCCCGTGCCACAGAGCGGCAACTGGCCGGTGAGCCCGGTGCGGGCGAGGCTCTGGATCAGGCCCTGGCGCAGATCGCCCGCGGCCGGCAGGAGTTCACGGCGGCCCTTGCGGCGCTTGTCGCGCTGAAGCAGGCGGTGCTGGCTCAGATCGACGACATGCTGCGACAACTGCCGCCACCGGCCGGGTCCGACGGTCAGCCTGCCCGTATCGGCGCCAGCACGCAGAGCGACCACGCGATCGGTGCCAGCCAGCCATCCTGATCCGGTGGCAGTGTCGGGTCGCGGCTCAGCACCCGGCCAAGCACCCCCGGCAGTGCTGCATCGATCCGCGCGCGCAGGGCGGCTGGCGCCTGTTTGCGGGCCGCCGCCGCGGTTTCCGCGACGGCATCGAATTCACGCCAATAAGACGCGGCATCGGTCACCCGGACCGCGGTCTCGCCGGTCTCGACCCGGTCGAGCGCCAACCCGGCCGGCGTCGCCATCTCCGCCAGCACGGCCGGGGTGATGTCGAACGGGCTGGGCACGCCGGCCGGCCGGGTGAGGGATGGCAGCGCCTTGCCAAGCAGGGCGGCGCCGGTGCCGATCAACCGGCAGCGCGCCGCCTCGGCCCACAATTGAACCAGCAACCGCCCGTCGGGCTTCAGCAGCCCGGCTGTGGCCGCCAGTGCGGCCGACGGATCGGGCAGGGTCCACAACCCGCGCAGGCAGGTCGCGACATCGACGCTGCCCGGCTTCAGGGCCGGATGCAGAACATCCGCCGCCAGCCCACGCGGCGACGCCCCGTCGCCGATATCGCCATGGCGCCGCGCGGCGGCGGCCAGGGGCGCTGCCGCGATGTCGCTGGCGACGACCAGCCGGTCGGGCCCCGCCAGTGCCCGGGCCAGCCCGCCGTGCCCGGCGCCGATATCCAGCAGCACGGCACGGCGCGCGCCGGGCGAGGTTGCAGCGGTTCGTGCGTTCAATGTGGCATTGACCAGGGCGACCATATGTCCGACCACGGCATTGGCCGCGATCGCAGTTTGATGATCGGTATCGGCCACCGCATCATGCACCTCGTCCCAATGGTCGCGGGTGCCATAATCGGACATGGCTTGTCTCCGTCTGGTGGGCGGGGGCCAATGGGCATAGGCCAATGGATGGGGCCAATGGATGGAGTCAATGGATGGGCACCGGTGGACGCGATCAGATCAGGCCGGCGACCATGTCGGACAGCCACCATGCCATCCCGATCCACAGCGCGCCCCAGCCGATGATCGTGCCGATGGCGACGAACAGATACAGCGCGCCGCGGCCACCGGCCGCCATGGCTGTGGTCTGAGCCGGTGATGGCCCGGCACCGCCGCGCTTCAAGCCGGCCACCCGGCGCAGATGCTCGAACGACCGGCGGCGCAGATTGGGCAGGCGGAACACCTCGACCAAAAGCAGATAGCCGTCGCCGTTCAGGAATGGCAACAGCGTGACAATGGCGCCGAACAGACCGGCCACGGCCAGCACCACACCGATCGTCGACGCCGTGCTGCCCTGGGCCGCGACCATCATCAAACCCAGTCCGATACCGGCCAGGGCCTGGCTCGCGAACGGGCCGGCCAGGATCGCGACCATCCGGTGCCCCATGGGCAATGCCTCCCAGTCGCGGCGATCGGGCCGGGTCCAGGCGAAGGGCATCAGGAAATAGATCGCAAACCCGGTCTCACGCACCCGCACGCCCATGGCCCGGCAGGCCAGGGCATGCCCACCTTCATGCAGGAAGCCGCTGGCAAGGGTGGTGAGGTACAGGGCGGGCAGGGTCCAGCCGGTCAGGGTGGCGAGGGTGACATCCAGAAAGCGGCCGCCCATCGCCACCAGCAGCACCGGCACTGCCAGGGCAGCGGCGCTGGCAAGAGCCAGCAGCGCCAGCCGCAGCACCAACGGCCAGGCCAGCAGCCGGTCGAGCACCGGTTCGGGCCGCACCGTGCCCAGCCGCTGGATCACCAGATGGTGGAGCACACTGAAGTGAAACCCGGTGAAGGGGTCGCGGCTGCGGGACGTCTGGCCGTCGGCCTCCAGCACGCCCAGCGCCAGCAGTCGGTCCTCGAACCGGGCCAGTTTGGCGGCATCCGCCCGCACGCCCGATGCGGCAAGCCGCGCAGCCAGGTCATCGAGCGTCGATTGCCCGTCGAACACCCGGGCCACAGCGAATTCCGCCGGCCCCAGCACCCAATGGCCCTCGCCCTCGGGATCGGTGATCTCGATGCGGCGGCCACGCGCCGGCTCGGTGATCTCGATATGCTCGAAACGATCGGGGAACCGGCCGCGGGCCACACGTGACGCCGTTGCCGTGGTGTCGATATCGGGTGCGGATACAGGCATTGCGGTCATGGATGAACACCGGCGGCCAAGGTTGAGGGGCGGGCATCGGCGTGGGTGGTGATCCGGGTCGACAGGCGGAACTCCGCGGTGACCGCGCCTTCCTGCCCGGCATCCAGCCATAATTCATCCGGCGCCGGCCGCATTTCCGACAGGTCGATCGGCTCCGGCCGCTCCAGCAACCGCGCCAGCATCTCGGCGCCCTGCGGCGCATCCAGCAGAATGCACACCGGCTTCGGCTCACCCGGTGCCTTGGCAAAGATCGCCGGCGGCAGCCCCAGATCGCGGGCCCAGGCCCGCATCGCGCGGAAGGCCGCGGCATCTTCGGCGGGCTTGCCGCCGGGGCGTGGATCGCCGATCGCCACCCGCCAGCTGCGCCGCTTCACGATCAGCCGGCCCAGTACCAGGCGCGGGCGGAGATGCCGGCCGATGACCGCCGCCGCCAGGGCGAACATCGCCCGGTGCAGGGCGGTCTGGGTGACCGTGCCCAGATCGTCGACCAGCCCGCATCTGGTGCGCACGACCAACCGGCCATCGCTGTCACGCATCACGCGACAATCCGCTGCACGAACACGCTTACGCATGCCGCATGCAAGATCTCCCGGCAGGGCGATGTCCACGAAGGCCGGGTCGTCCGGCCAATCGATATGCGATCGCTGATAATGCTGCCCGTCATCGGCCAGACCCAGCCGGGCCGTGGTATCGGCGCGCGCGGTCGCCATCGCCCAGTTGGCGGCCGTGCGCACCACCCGCGACGGATCGGGACAGAACGGCATCGCCACCGGCTGGGCCGCGGTCAGCACTGCCGGATGAACCTCGCCGATCACCAGCCGGTAATCGCCGCGATTGATGGCGGCGATGCTGGCGGCAGCGATCATCAGATCCGGAGAGGCGATGTCGAGCCCCAGCGTCGCCGGCACAGGCAGATCGGCGGGCAGCAGACCGGCGATCGCCATCGATACCGCCGTGGCAATCCGGTCCGGATCATCCGGCCGCAGACTGATTTCGTCGTGGCTGGCGGGATCGGTCATCCGTTCGCCCGCCAAGGCATCCCAGGCCGCACGCAGCGCCGGTTCCAGAACGGCCACGACTTCATCGGCAAGGCCGGGCGCGGGGGCCGTGGCCAGGAATCGCACCAGATCGATGCCACTGCCATTGGTGTCGGGATTGCCGTCGTCAGCCGACAGCCGGTCGAAGACCTGTGACTGGCGGGCTGCGATCAGCGCCGCCGCGGCGGTGGCGACCGCCCGGTACAGCGCCAGCACCGGTGCCAGATCGGTGGTGGCGGCAGCAAGCAGCGGCCCACCCAGCACAACCCCCGCTCCACGCGCGCAGTCTTCATAGACCGGCTGGCGACCGACATACATCTGTCCGCGCTGCCGCGCCCGGTCGGCGCCCATCTCGGTCAGCAGCGCATGCATGCGGTCGAGTGCCATCATCCGCGCCGGCAGATCGCCGGCGGCGAAATCGTCCCGCGCGGCCGCAAGATCGCGGATCCGCACCCGCCAGCCTGCCGCGGCCGGCGTTCCGATCGCGGCCAGACAGCCATCGAGATGGGCAAGCGGCGCCGGGCCGCCCGGGGCCGGCCGGATCGCCGGCAGCAGCACCCGTCTTGCTGCCAGCACGGCCATGGCGGCGGTGACGCGGCCGGGATCGTGCCCCTGCGGCCGCAGCCGGTCATGGATGTCGTGGGGATGAAGCCCGCTATCGCCGCCGGCTGCCACGGCCGAGAGGATCGCCGCATGCAGCGGCGGCAACGCCACCTGCCGGTCGACCGGCAGATGCAGCCGATTGCCCGCCAGCACCGTGCAGCCGGGGTTGAGCGCTAGAGGCAGATCGTTCTGAAGAGCCGGGTCGGCTGCAACCGCCTGGGCCAGCGCTTCCGCGACCCAGTGTTCGATGACCGTGTGGCGGGCGCCGATCAGACGGTCGGGCGTGCCGGTCAGGGCAAGGGCCCGCGGGGCATCCGGATCGAGCACGCCCCAGGCCACCGGGCCGAAAAAGCTGGCGGTATCGTTCTTGGCAGCGAAACGCTGAAGATAACTCCAGGCCAGCCGCAATTTCTGACGGGCGCGTTTGCGCGGCTGGTCCAGGTTTTCAGCGGCAAGCTCGGTGATCCGCGCCGGCGCATCGCGGTTGGACAGGAACAGGGCTTCGGCGGCCAGCGGATCGGTCAGGCCGGCGACCAGACGCCTGCGACCGCTGGCCGCGGCGCCGGCGAAGACGGCCTGCCGTTCGGCGGCCGGAACGGTGTCGTCGTCGATCACCGACAGCACGTCATCGGGCAGGCAGGCGGCGGTCAACCGGTGGAAACCGAAGCCCGCGCCGCGCATCCAGCCCAGCGGGAACCACTCGATCCTTGTCGAAGACGCCGGTGCGTCGGCGTCGTGGCCCGGGCGTCGGGCAGGCGGCGGCGTCGCGATGGTCATGCGAGGGGCCCGACAATGGCGCCGCGTTCGGCCAGCCGGGCAATCAGTGCCGTGTCCTGGGGCGTCTCGGCCAGCTCTCCCACATCGGCCAGACGCTGCCGCAGACCCTGCCGGTCGACTGCTCCGGCGTTCAATGCCGCCAGGATCCGTGCCGCCCGCAGCGGCAGCCCACTCAGCTTGGGCGACGCCGCCAGATCGGACATGGATGAGAGATAGGCCGACGGCTTCGCCGGCAGATCATCCTGGCCGATCCGTGCCGTACTGCGCAGCCAAGGCGACAGGTCATGGGCCGTTTCCACCGCCACCGCGCGGCCGGTGACGTGCAGCCGTCCATCGTCCGGCGTCGCCGCTTGCGGCCGGTCGGCCAGCGACCGGATCAGGCCCGCGGTGGCGCGGTCGAGCGCGATCAGGTCGCGCAGGCCGGCCGGGTGTGCCGTGGCCGGGGCCTCGGCCAGAAAATCGAGCACCCGCGCGCAATAGCCAACCACGAACGGTCCGTCATCGCGCCACCCGTCGCTGTCGAGAAATTCCGTGGCCAGCGCCTTGAGGTCGAGGCCGGCCCCCTTGATGGCGCGATAGGTGAGCGGGGCCGCCGATTCAAGCGCGTTCTGCACCGAACCGACCATTCGGAAGCGATAGTTCAGGATGAACATCCGGGTCGGCTTGGGCGTGGCGGCATAGGCCCGTACCGCCGCGCATTCCGGTGCCGACAGCGCGAAGCGCCGTTCCAGCGCCGCATCATCGACCGCGTCGTCGAACATGGCCTCGGCCAGCGGTGCTTCACGCAGGATGCGCCGCCAGACGCCATAGACCAGCCGGGCCGGCAGTGCCATGGCGGCGGATTGCGGATCTGTCGTCATCGTTGGCGTCATGGACATCACACCGTCTCCCGCGCGGCCGCCCGTCCGGCCACGGCCATGCCGTGGCGGGCCGCGGCCGCGTCCCAGGCGGTCTTGGCGCGGATCAGGTCGCCGCGGATCATCGCCTCGTCCTCGGCACCGCCCAGCTCGCGGGTCTGGGGATGATGGGCGCGGCCCTGGAATTCCAGGATCACGGCCGAGGGCAGCGTGCGGGCCAGCACCACGTCCAGCATCTCCCACACCGGTTCGGGCACGGTGCTGTCATGCCAGTCGTGATACAGCCCGTCATACCAGGAACCGCCCGCTAGGTGGATGCACAGCACCCGGTCCAGCGGGATCGTGTCCAGATAATCGCGGGCGTCATAGCCCGTCAGATTGACCGAATTGGTATAGACGTTGTGCAGGTCCAGATGCAGCCAGGTGCCGGCCCGTTCCACCATGCGCGCCATGAATTCGGCCTCGCGCATCTGCCCGCCCGGCGTCGGCATGTAATAGGCCGCGTTCTCGTGGGCGAGCGGCATGCCATAGAGATCCTGAAGCCGGCGGGCACGATCGGCCACACGGATGATCTCGGGGCGTGAGAACTGCACCGGGCTCGACCAGATATCGAGCCAGGAGGCATCGCCATAGAAGCAGTGGTCGGCCACCCAGGGACTGTTGATCGCCTGCGCCAGCGCCACATGCCGGCGTACGGCCGGGCTGTCTTCCAGCGGACCGAAGCCGAATTCGCAGCCGTAATTGGAATGGGCCAGAAGCGGCGTCCGGTCGCCGAGCGCCCGGGTGCGGCGTTCCTGTCCGGGACGGAAAATCCACGGGCTGTCCAATGGCCCCATGATCGCGTCCAGCAGCACTTCGAACAGATCGACCGGCTGGCTCTCGAACGGAAACCAGTCGAGAATTTCAGGGTTGTACTGAAGGCCGACGCCGACCGGTGCGGGCTTGTCCATGGCGGATGGTCCTTATGATCAGTCAGCGCGGAGCGTGACGGGCGGCCAGCCCGGGATTAAGTCAGCCCAGGACGATGGGGATCAGAGACGCCACCAGCAGCACCGCCATCACCCAGTTGAAGATCCTGACCGCGCGGCGGGTGGCGAGCAGCCGGCGCACGGCGACGCCGAACCCGGTCCAGATCACCGCCGCCGGCACGCAGACCACGAAAAACACCAGGGCGATGATCACCGCCTGGATCGTCGGATTGTTGGCCGCCGCCCCATAGGCGCCCATGGTCGCCACGGCCATGGTCCAGACCTTCGGGTTCACCCATTGCAGCAGGGCCGCCTGGATCAGCCCGACGGGTGTGCCCTCGGCCTGACCGACCGATTGATCCAGCCCGCGCGGCTCGGCGCTGGCGATCTTCCAGGCCAGCCAGAGCATATAGGCGATCCCGAGGATCTCGATCGCGATCCGGGTCTGGGGGATGGTCTCCAGAATCGTGCCCAGGCCCAGCCCGACCGCCAGGATCAGCAACGGCGCACCGAAGCAGATACCGGCCATCGCCGGCAGGCTGCGCCTGAAGCCGAAACTGGCGCCAGACGTGGTGAGCAGGACCGTGTTCGGTCCGGGAGAGAGCAGGGCGACGGTCGCGAACAGCACGACCGGCCAGACGAATTCAAGCGAGGGCACGTCCAGCATCGGCACCGGGGGGCGCTCCGGAAATGTGGGGTCGCATAATCATAGGTTGATTTTTCAGGGGGCGGAACATGAATCCGGCGGCAGCGCTGCTCCGCCGCCGGATTTCTGCCCGGTACCCCGGATTTCTACCCGGTGCAACTGGGCGTCCCGTCAGGCGCTGCCGGCTTCGGCGACGATGCCGATCTTGACCAGCTTCGACAGGATCGGCGCCAGCCCGGCGCCTGCCGCGGTATCGCGCCGGGCCGCCTCGATCAGCGAGGCCATGCGGCCGCTGATCCGGTACGAGATCGGCACCAGCACGCCCTGGTGGCCGGCCTTCTGGGTGAAGGCGACATGGCTGTCGGCGATGTCCATGTCCATGATCTCGATATCCGACTGGCCACGCGCGGCGATCAGGAAAGCCGGAATGTTGAAGCGGCTGTGCATCAGCTCCACCCGGATCGCCAGATCGGCCGCACCACCACCCGCGGACAGGGCCGGCAGCGGGCTTTCGGCGATACCGCCCACGGCCACACGACCCATGGTGACCTCATAGCGGAACAGGTCGTGCAGGCGTTCGACGATCGCCGGATCGGCCATGCCGGCATCGGCCAGCAGGTGATTGACGACATATCGCTCGAACAGCTTCGACAGATCGATCGCGCGCCAGCGACCTTCCGGCCGGTTGCCGGCATAGATGCTGCCCAGGATCCGTTCGCGGCCCGCCCAGTCCACGAAGCTCTTGATCAGACCGCTGAACCCGGTCAGGCCCAACTGGTCCTTCATGGTCAGCAGGCATTTGATCGTGGTGCCGTGGAAGTGATAGAGGTCGGCGACGGCGAAGCCGAAGGTTTCGACCCAGGCCATCTGATCCAGGTTCAGCCACTTGGTCTCGTAGACCATGTGGTTGGGCTCGCGCATGTAGCGGATTTCGTGCTCTTCCGCCTGCCGCTCGAATTCCGACCCCGGCAGGATCGACAGCCGGAAGGCCTGGATGCGATGCGGCGACAGCGAATAGCAGAAGTCCACGGTCTGCATGAACTGCTCGATGCCATCGCCGGGCAGGCCATAGATGCAGTCGATGATCGCCGAGGATTTCAATTGGTCGGACAGGCGGTTCCAGGCCTTGCGGAAGCGGTCTTCGGCAAAGGGCCGGCGCATCAGCTTCGCGGCTTCCTGGCTGGCGCTCTGCAGGCCGAATTCGAAGGTCACCAGCGGGTTCAACTGGACCAGTTCGTCCATCACCCGCGCCAGATTGTCGTCGATGATCTCCAGCTTCAGTTCCAGAAGCAGGCTGAAGGGCTGCACCCGGCCATCGCGGAGATGTTCGACCAGGATTTCCAGGATCCGCGCCGCCCGGTCCTTGCGCATGTTGAAGGTGCCGTCGCAGAACATGATGTGCGACGGATGATGCGCCAGGATGTTGTGCAGCTCGGCCTCGACCCGCTCCATCTCGTATTCGCGCACGCCCTTGCTTTCGCCCCAGATGCAGAACGAACAGCGATACGGGCAGCCACGCGAGGCTTCATACAGGAAGGCGCCGCCCATCGGCAGGTCGATGGCGCCGAGATAGGGCGAGGGGATGTCGTTGATGTCCTCGATCAGCGTGGCGTCTGCCGTCTCGTGATAGAGCCGGTCGGCCGGCACGCGGCCGAAGCCGTCGAAGATGTGGAAGCGGTCGGCATCGCCGGCGACCTTCATATACGAGATGCCGCCCACCGCCGACAGCTTCGGCGTGCCATCGAGGAAGTTGAGCAGCATGTCACGGAAGGTGACTTCGGCTTCGTTGCCGACGCAGATATCGGCACAGCGCTCGCGGTCGAACACGAACGGGATATACGAGCCGCGGATCTGCTGGCCGCCGAAGATGATGACGGTCTCGGGCCACAGCTCTTTCATCGCCTTGGCCGCGCGCAGAACGAATTTGATGTTCCAGATGTAACAGGAGAATCCGATCACGTCGAACTGGTGCGTTTCCTGCCATTTCAGCAGGAAAAACAGTTGCGCCTCTTCATCCATCAGGGATTTGGGCGTGGCCGCGCAATGCTCGACGAAGGTCACCCGGTCGGCGATGGCAGGCGTGCGTCGGGCGTAGGTCACGAGATTCCACAGGGCGAGCGAGGTATCCGCTTCCCAGTTATAGGCGACGAGGCCCACATTCAGCCGCGCCTTCGCGCCAAAGCCGGCCGAAGCCGAACAACTGGCGCGGGTGGTCATCATGGTATCAGGCATGTCCATCCCCTCGAAATCCGCCGGGCCTGTCTGCGGGGGCCTTTGCGGATTCTGGCTCGTTCGGGGACCGGCGTCTGAGCGCCGGTCATCGGGATAGCCGGTCGTGGGCGGGAACGGAGCGACGCAGGTATACGCCGCATGCGTGGGCCGGGAAGGCTCCGTCACGGATGGCGCACGCCGGATTAGTGGCCCTTATGGCCGGTCGGCGGTCTCTCGTGCGGGGACTGATCGGGCCGTGGATGCGCAGCGGTGCAGCGGGGGCAGCGTCGCGCGGACCGCGCGGCCGGTCAGGCGAAAACCTTGCTTTCGATGATTTCGACGTCGTCGAGGTCGAAATCCTCCAACCCGTCGACATCGCCGTCGCCGGCGTCGACCTTGCCGGCATCGATGCCACCGGCCGTGCTGCCCGTCGCCGTGTCGGCGGGGCTGGACGGCGTCGTGTCGATCTGGGGCGAGACCTCGTCGGCGACACGGTCGTCGGTGGTCTCGATGGTGGTGACGCGGTCGGTCATCTTCGTCTCCTCCTCAACGTTCCGGTGAAGTTGGCACAGGGCAGGTGGCCTCGGTCGTGGGGGCCACTCTTTTTGATATATAGGACTGTAAGTTTTGATCGCGTGAGGATGTTTAGTCAACCCATTGCATATTCATTGTGAAATATTTCTCCGAATAGTAGATGACTTCGCATGCATGCATGAGTAGGTAGCGGCATTTTCATCCGCCTGGCGAGGCTCTGCCAGGATGGGCAGCCACATATCGGCTCGGCACTCATCAGGGCCGGCACAAAGGTTCGCGCCTCGGCACTGATTTAACGAAGTCGACCCATTTCTGAAACCGACCTCCGGCATGGTGATCCCGCAGCATCAGGCGCGGATGGTCGCGGCGTGATGCGCAACCCTGCGTCAGACGCAGTCCCGACAGCCGGAGATAATGGACCATGCAGCTTCAGATCCTGCACGCCTCGGACCTTGAAGGCGGTGTCGACGCCATTGGCCGTGCCGCCAATTTCGCGGCGCTGATCGATGCCTATGAAGACGACTACGGCTATTCGATCACGTTGTCGGCGGGTGACAATTACCTGTCGGGTCCATTCTTCAACGCGGCGTCGGATCCGTCCTTCGCATCGACCGGCGTGTTCAACGACGTCTATAACGATCTCTACGACCTGACCGGCGATGCGGCCTATGCCGCGCTGGCCGTGGGTGGCGGGCGTGTCGACATCTCGATCATGAACGTGATCGGTTTCGACGCCTCGGCGCTGGGCAATCATGAGTTCGACCTTGGCACCGGCACCATTGCCGGCCTATTGCAGCCGGGCTTCGGCGCGGCGGACGGCACCGCCGATGACAACTGGGTCGGCGCGCAGTTTCCCTATCTGTCGGCCAATCTCGACTTTTCGGGCGATAGCAGCCTGTCGGGCCTGTATACCGGCGACATCCTGAACGCCGATGCCTTCGCGACCGGCCCGGACCAGTCGGCCGGCTCGACCACCACGCCCAAGATCGCGCCGGCGACGCTGATCGACGTCACCGACCCTGAGACCGGCCTCACCGAGACCATCGGCGTGGTCGGTGCCACCACCCCGATCCTGGCCACGATCTCGTCGCCCGGCGGTGTCGAGGTGCTGGGCAGTGCCTCGAACGACATGCAGGCCCTGGCCGGCGTGCTGCAGCCGGTGATCGACGAGATCATCGCCGGCGGCGTCGACAAGGTGGTCCTGGTCAGCCATCTGCAGCAGATCGCGCTGGAACAGGAACTGGTCAAGCTGCTCCATGGCGTCGACGTGGTCATCGCCGGCGGTTCCGACACCATTCTTGCCAATGACGGCGATGTCCTCAATCCGGGTGACACGGCGGTTGCCGGCTATCCGATCGTCACCACCAATGCCGATGGCGACACCGCCGTGATCGTGTCGACCGATGGCGAGTATTCCTATCTGGGCCGGCTGGTCGTCGAGTTCGACGATCAGGGCCGTGTGATCGCCGACAGCGTCGCCAATCCGGATAACGGCCCGGTCGCGACCACGACCGACAATGTCGCGGCCGCCTGGGATGGCGATATCGACGCGGCCTTCGCCGAGGGCACCAAGGGCGATCTGGTCGATGATCTGGTCGACGCGGTGCAGACGGTGGTGGTCGAAAAGGATGGCAACATCTTCGGGCAGACCACGGTGTACCTGGATGGCGATCGCGCCGATGTCCGGACCCAGGAAACCAATCTGGGCAATCTTTCCGCCGACGCCAATCTGGCGACCGCGCAGTCGGTCGACGAGACGGTGATGGTCTCGATCAAGAATGGCGGCGGCATCCGGGCCGGGATCGGCGAGGTCGTGGTCGACGATGCGACCGGTGTCGTCTCGGCGCTGCCGCCGCAGGCCAATCCGGTTGCCGGCAAGGACGAGGGCGACGTCTCGCAGCTCGATATCGAGAACGCGCTGCGGTTCAACAACACGCTGTCGATGCAGACGGTCACGGCGGAACAGTTGAAGGCGGTGATGGAACACGCGGTGGCCGCAAGCGGCCCCGGGGCCACTCCCGGCCAGTTCGCGCAGATCGGCGGCATGACCGTCGCGTTCAACCCCGACCGCGCCGCCGGTGACCGGGTCGAGACGCTCCAGATCGTCAATGCGGCGGGCGAGGTGGTCGACACCATCGTGGCCGGCGGCGAGGTGCAGGGCGATGCCGCCCGGCCGATCCGGGTCGTCACCCTGGGCTTCATGCAGGAAGGTGGCGACGGCTATCCCTTCGCCGAATTCGCTGCCGCCGATCCCGACTTCGCCAATGTCGTGGCGCTGGATGGCGACAATGTCGCCGCCGGCGATGCCGATTTCGCGGCACCGGGCAGCGAACAGGACGCCCTGGCCGAATATCTGCTCGACAACCATGATACCGACACTGGCGGCACCGCCTTCGATGCCGCCGAGACCGATGCCGATGCCGACACCCGCATCGTCGATCTGGCAGTGCAGAGCGACATCGACAGCCGCCCGGTGGCCGGCGATCGCGCGATCACCGTCAGCGGTGACGACACTGCGAGCGGCTCGGTGATCGCACAGTCGGTGTGGACCACCACCAACACCGACACCACCGCCGGCGCCTCGGAAATCGTGGCCTATGACAAGGCCACCAACCGGGTGTTCATCGTCGGCCCCAATGGTGTCGATATCATGGATGCGCGCACCGGCGTGGTGCTGGGCGGCCTCGACACCTCGGATTTCGGCGGCGCCAACTCCGTTTCGGTCAAGAACGGCATGGTCGCGGTCGCGATCGGCGCCGAGGACAAGACCCAGCCCGGCACGGTGATGGTGTTCGACACCGACGGCGCCGAAATCGGCCGCTACACCGTCGGCAGCCTGCCCGACATGGTGACCTTCACCCCCGACGGCACCCGCATTCTGGTGGCCAATGAGGGCGAGCCCGAGGATTACACCCAGGGCGATCCGGAAGGCTCGATCAGTGTCATCGATCTGGCGACCGGCACGGTGCAGACCGCCGGCTTCACCCAGTTCAACGATCAGGCTGATGCTCTGAAGGCCGACGGCGTGCGGATCTTCGGCCCTGGGTCGACGGTCGCGCAGGACATCGAGCCCGAATACATCGCGATCAGCGCCGACGGCCAGACCGCCTATGCGACGCTGCAGGAGAACAACGCGATCGCGATCATCGATCTGTCGGGCGATGCCCCGGTGGTGACCGAGATCGTGCCGCTCGGCTACAAGGACCATTCGCTCGCGGGCAACGAGTTCGACGCCTCGGATCGTGATGACGGCATCAATATCGCCAATCATCCGGTCTTCGGCATGTATATGCCCGACACCATCGCGTCTTATGCGGGCCAGGACGGCAAGACCTATCTGGTGATCGCCAATGAGGGCGACGCCCGCGAATGGGCCGATTATGCCGAGGAAGAGCGGGTCAAGGATCTGACCCTCGACCCGACCGCCTTTCCGGATGCCGAGGCGCTTCAGGCCGATGACGATCTGGGCCGGCTGACGGTCACCAAGGAACTCGGCGATACCGATGGCGACGGCGATTACGACGCGCTCTATGCCTATGGCGGCCGGTCGTTCTCGATCCTCGACGATCAGGGCCGGATGATCTTCGACAGCGGCGCCGCGATCGAGAAGACCATCGCCGCCCGCTACCCCGAGCTGTGGGATGACAGCCGCTCCGACAACAAGGGCCCCGAGCCCGAAGGTGTGACGGTGGGGCATTACGGTGCCAGCACGCTCGCCTTCATCGGCCTGGAGCGGTCGAGCGCCACCATGGTGTTCGACATCACCGATCCTGAGAACGTCACCTTCCTCGACCTGATCGCGACCGAAGGCGATGTCAGCCCCGAGGGGCTGCTGTATATCGCGGCCGGCGATGCGGCGGACGGCATCGCCAAGCTGATCGTCGCCAACGAGGTCAGCGGCACCACCACGCTCTACAACATCACCGCACCGCTGGCGGTGTCGAGCGATGGCGATGCGTTGACCTTCTCGGCCGGCGAGGCGCCGACCAAGGGCACGGTCGAGATCGACGAGGCCGGCCGCTATACCTATCAGGCCGATGCGGCGGTGCTGGCCTCGCTCGATCCGGGCGAGCTTGCGACCGACAGCTTCGAGGTGATCGCCACCGACGCGGCCGGCGGCACCGACAGCGCGACCGTCACGGTCGAGATCGTGGGTGCGGCGGAAGGTGGCGCCGGCGATGACAGCTTCAAGGCGGTCGAGGGCGGCGACGCCCATATGTCCGGGGCCGGCGGCGACGACATCATCGTCGGCGTGGGCGGCGACGACATGATCAGCACCGGCAGCGGCGCCGACATCGCCATCGGCGGCGCCGGTATCGACACGGTCAGCCTGGATCTCGACCCGGCCATGGTCACGATCACGCAGATGAACGCCTTCGACATCAGCCTCTACAACCGGCTGCTGGCGGCGGGTGAGACAGCCTTCGATGCCGATGCGCCGGCCTATGTGATCACCGACACCGAAACCGGTGCTCAGAACCGGGTGCAGGCGGATGTCATCGCCTTCGGCGACCGGGCCTATACGGTCGAGGATGGCGTGCTGGTTCTGTCGGCCGGCAATGACGATGCCACCTTCGGTGCGCGTGCCGACACCGTCCGGGGTGGCGCCGGCGACGACGTCATCGACGGCGGTGCCGGCAACGACCGGATCGACGGCGGCAAGGGCACTGACACCCTGATGGGCGGCGCCGGTGACGACGAGCTGTACGACGCGGCCGGCAATGACGCGCTGTCGGGCGGCTCGGGCAACGACACCATCGCGGCCGGCCATGCGGCGGGCGAAAACGTGGTGATGTTCGGCGGCTCGGGCGCCGACACCTTCGGCTTCATGGCGGCGGACGATGCCGGCATCGATGTCGCGGCGGTGATCGCCGATTTCTCGACGATCGAAGGCGATGTGCTCGACCTGTCGGGGCTGCGCGGCGCCGATGGCGCGGTGCTGGTGCTGGATGACGTGATCGGCCGCGCCACCGCCACCGACGGCGATGCGGTCATCGATCTGGACGGCCTGTTCACCACGGGTGGTGAGGCGGTTGCCGGTTCGCTGACCCTGGCCGCGATCGGGATCGACGATCTGGGCGCTGGAAGCTTCGTGTTCTCGAACGGCAGCTTCGACGACGACATGGCCGCGGCGGCGGCCGCCTGATCGGGACGGATGATGATGACCATGAGCCAGATCCCGACCTTCACGGATCTCGGCCTGGATGACGGCACCGGGGGGCTTCGGCTCCCCGGTGCCGCCACCCTGTCGGGAACCGGCCTCTTTTCTGCCACCCGCGCGGCGCAGGCTGCCGATGCGGCCTCGACGAGCGCTCTGCGCCGCAGCCTGCGCAACCGCCTGGTGCGGTTCACGACCGATCGCGGCGCCGGCTTCGGCGGTGTCGCGGTCGCGGCGCTGGCGCTTGCCGCCTGCTCGTCCGACAACAATGATCCGCTGCCGGCGCGGGTGACCGATGCGCGTCTGGTCAAGGATCAGGTCGCGGGCGCCGGTGCCTTCCTGGATGCCGATGGCGACCGGACACGCGACGAAGGCGAGGCCGGTGCCGTCTCCGATGCCGATGGCCGCGTGCGCATCGACGGCCAGAGCGGCCAGATCGTCACCGAGGGCGGCGTCGATGCCACCACCGGTGCCGTGATCGGCCGGCTGATGGCGCCGGAGGGGTCCGAGATGGTGACCCCCCTGACCACGCTGCTGGTCGAGACCGCCGATGCCTCGGCCGTGCTGGCGGCACTTGGCCTGCCCGCCGGCACCGATCTCGCCACCTTCGATCCGCTGGCGGCCCTTGGCGGTGCCGAAGATGCCCTGGCGCGCGACGTTCTGGCCCAGGGCCATATGGTCTATGCCACCCTTGCGGCCCTGCAGGCGGTTCAGGACGGCGTGACCGACATGGCCGCGGCCGATCGGGCGCTGGATCTGCTGGGCGAACGGGTTACCACCGGCGAGACAATCGATCTTGCCGACCTTGCGACGCTCGATGGCTTGCTGACCGCCGCGGCCGGCACCGATGCGGTTGCCGCCGATATCAGCCGGATGGCGGATGCGCTGGCCGCGATCAACGCCCGTCTCGACACCGAGATGGCCGCCGATCCGCTGTCGTCGACCGCGCGGGCGACGGCACTGCTCGCCGATCAGGTGCTGCCCGAGGAAATCGCTGCTCTGGCGGCGGGCACCGCAGATAACGGCGCGGCCGATCGTCTGGAGGCGCGTTACGGCGCCGATCTGGATGCGCTGATCACCCGGCTGGCCGATGTGCTGCCCGATGTGGCGGCGGCGGATGCGAAGCTGATCGCGGCCGCCGACGTCTTCAGCGTCGCGCGCGGCGACAGCCTGACGCTGACACCCGATGACGCGACCTACCCTGTGGCCGACGATGTGGCGCTGGCCGACGGCGCCGGCACGCTGACCCTGGTGTCGGTGGCGGTGCCGGCCGCGATGGCGGGCGAGATCGCGGTGACGCTGGACCCGGACACCGGTGCCCTGACCATCACCCCCGACCGGACGTTCTTCGGCACCACGGCCTTCACTTATGTGGTCGAGGATGCGCTGGGCAATCGGGCCGACGGTCTGGTGCTGGTCGACGTGCCGGCCTGGCGTGCCGGTGCCGGCGACGACCTGCTGATCGGCACCGATGGCGCCGACCGGATCGACGGGCTGGACGGTGCCGACATCATCCTGCCCGGCGCCGGCGAGGACACCGTCTTCGGGGGCGCCGGTGACGATCTGATCGTCGGCACGGCCGGCCCCGATCATCTGTCGGGCGGGTCGGGGGCCGACCGGATCGTCGCCGGTCATGCGGCGGGCGAGGCGGTCGACCTGTTCGGTGGATCGGGTGCCGACCGGTTCATTCTGGCCCCGCGTGAGGCGGATGGCGCGCTCGACCTTGCGGTGACCATCGCCGATTTCTCGGGCGCCGAGGGGGATCGGATCGATCTTGGCGATCTGCGGGGCGCCGATGGTGCTTTGCTGACCATCGCCGATGTGCTGGGCCGCGCCATCACGGTCGAGGGCAATGCCGTGATCGATCTGGACGGCCTGCTCGGCAGTGGCGGCGGTGCCGTCTCGGGCAGCCTGACGCTGGCCGGTGTCGTGGCCGACGATCTGGGCGCCGACAGCTTCGTGCTGGATGGGCCGGCGGGCTGGCGCGACGACCTGGACGATGCCTTGGGCGTGGCGGCGGCCTGAGCCGCATCCGCCGCCCGATCGCCACATGATCCTCCCCACAGGCCTTGCCGCCTGTGGGGACACCCACTTGCAACCCGTGGCCCCCGCCCACGGCCCGACCGACCGGAGTAACCGGCCCTGTTTCCGATCCATATCAACCGCAGTGCCGCCGCCAGACTGGTGGCGGCCGGTGTCGTGACCCTGCTGCTTTCCGCCCCGGCCGTCGCGTCGGATCGTGTCCTGCCTGTCGAGGCGACGGAGGCTTTGCCGTTGACCGGCCCCATGCCGCCGCTCGCGATGCTGCCCGGCATGCCGGTTCTGCCGCCCCTGCCACTGCCCGACGGCTTCCGGGCGCCGCCGGTCGCGGTCGATGCGGCGCCGGTGGCATGGGCGCGGTTCCGTGACCGGCTGATCGCGGTTGCCGCCGATCACCCGCGCCGCGATGCGGCGCGGGCGGTGATCGGCGGCGCCGAAGGCCGGGTCACGGAAGCGCGTGCCGCGCAATATCCGGCGATCGATCTGGGCTTCGATGCCTCCCGCCGGCTGGCCGATAACGGCATCGATGCCCTGGACAGCCGCATCCGCAGTTCCGACGACCGCAGCGACGCGGTGCTGACCGCGCGCCAGCTTATCTATGATGGTGGCGCCACCTTCGACCGCATCGACGGCGCGCGTGCCCGCGTGTCGGCCAGCCGCGCCGAGGATGTCGACGAGGCGGCGCTGCTGATCCGCGACGCGGTGCTTGTGTACCTGGATGTCGTGGAGGCGCGCACCCGGCTGGCGCTGGCCGAGGCCGAAACCGCGGCCTATCTCACTCTGGAAGAGCGCATCGCCGAACGCCGCAGCCTTGGTGGCGGCACGGAGGGCGACGAGGTGCGGATCAGGGCGCGGCTGGCCGATGCCCGCGCAAGCCGCGCCGCCGCCACCCGGTCGCTGGATCAGGCCCGGCAGGCCTATGTCGAATTGTATGGCGCAGCACCGGGCGATGATCTGGCGCTGCCGCCGCGCCCGGATGCGCCGACGGTGACCGATGATGCGCTGGCCTTGATCGAGACCGCCAGCCCGGCGCTTGCCGCCCGCCGCGACCGCGAACGTGCCGCCCGCTTCGATGCCGATGCCGCGGCGGCCACCGACTGGCCCGAATTGAGCCTGCAGGTGCAGGGGCGGCGCTATGACGTGCTGGATGGCGGCCGTGAAAGCGATCTGGTCGGTCGGATGGTGGTCAGCATGCCGCTTTATGACGGCGGCGCGCGCGGTGGCCGTCAGGCCCAGGCCAGGGCCGCGATGCGGGCGGCGGAAGCCGAGACGGCCCGGTTGCGGCGGATCCTGACCCGCGATGTCACGGCGGCGATTGCCGCCCGTGCCGCCCGCGATGCCGAGTTGGGCGCGCTGATCGGCGCGCTGGCCGCCAATGAACGGGCCCGCGACATCTTTCGCGGCGAGTTCGAGGCCGGGGTTCGCGACCTGCTGGATCTGATCGAGGTGGAGCGCGACTACCACCTGGCCGCGAGCCGGCTGGTTTCGGGCCGGGTGGAGGCGGAACGTGCCCATTGGCGGTTGCTGGAAGCCAGTGGTGTCCTGCGCCTGCATGTCCTGGACGGTGACGGCCCCATCGATGCCATGGGTGCCGGCAAGGTGGGAGAAACCGAATGACCGGTCATGACATCGACGGGTCGCCGATGGACCGTCTGCACCCGTCGAAGCGCCCCGGACACTGGTTCTGGGGCAGCGTGCGCCGCGAATGGCGGGCCTTCGGTCAGATCGCCCTGGCGGCGGCGGTCATCAACCTGTTCGCGTTGGGATCGTCGCTGTTCATCATGACGATCTATGACCGGGTCATTCCCAATGACGCGATCGAATCGCTGGTTGCCCTGACCCTGGGCATGGTGCTGGTGCTGGTGTTCGATTTTCTGCTGAAGATGCTGCGCGGCCATGTGATCGACGTGGCCGGGCAGGCGGCGGATGAACGCATCGGCCGCCGGGTCTTCGGCCATGTGCTGCGGATTCCGCTGGAGCATCGCGCGGGGTCGTCGGGCGCCTTTGCGGCCACGGTGCGCGAATTCGAATCGCTCAGGGATTTCCTCACCTCGGCCAGTCTGGCGGCGTTTGTCGACCTGCCCTTCGTGGCGCTGTTTCTGGGCGTGATCCTGATCGTCGGCGGGCCGCTGGTCTGGGTGCCGGCGCTGGCGGTGCCATTGGTGGTGGCGGCAGGCCTGCTGGTGCAGCCGATGCTGGCGCGTGCGGCGCGCGAAGGCCACAAGGCGGCCCAGACCAAGCATGGCGTGCTGGTGGAAACCGTGGGCGCGCTGGAGGGCGTGAAGGGCGCCCGCGCCGAACGGGTGATGGCCCGGCGCTGGCGCGACTCGGTGGAACTTCAGGCGGCGATCCAGTCGAAAAGCCGGTTCTGGAGCCAGCTTGCGATCAATCTGGCGAGCTTCGTGCAGCAGGGGGCGCAGGTTGCGATCGTGTTTCTTGGCGTGTTCCTGGTGCGTGAGGGCACGGTGTCGATCGGCGCGCTGATCGCCAGCGTCATCCTGTGCGGCCGGGCACTGGCGCCGCTGGCGCAGATCGCCACCCTGCTGACCCGGCTGAACCATGCCGCCCAGTCCTATCGCGCGATCGACCGGCTGATGGCGCTGGCCGCGACCGTGGAGCCGGGCCGGACCTATCTCACCCGGCCGCGGATCGATGGACGGGTCACCTTCCGGGGCGCGTCGTTCACCTATCCGCGCGGCCGCCAGCCGGCCTTGACCCAGGCCGGTTTCATCGTCCAGCCGGGCGAGAAGGTGGCGGTGCTGGGCCGCATCGGTTCGGGCAAGAGCACGATCGTGAGGCTCGCGGCCGGCTTGTATGCGCCGAGCGACGGAACGGTGCTGCTCGACGATGTCGATCTGCGCCAGTTGCATCCCGATGAACTCAGCCGCCATGTGACGGCGGTGCTTCAGGATGCGCCGCTGTTCAGCGGCACGGTGCGCGACAATATCCTGATGGGCGCCGACGAGCCGTCGGATGAACGGATGCTGGCCGCGGCCGGGGTCGCGGGCGTGCATGACTTCATCGGCGGCATGACCGATGGCTATGACGTGATGCTGGGGGAGCGGGGCGAGGGGCTGTCGGGCGGCCAGCGCCAGGCGATCGCCCTGGCCCGGGCGCTGGTGTCGCCGGCGCGGGTGCTGGTGATGGACGAGCCGACGGCATCGATGGATGTCCGGTCGGAAACCCTGTTCGTCAAACGCCTGAAGCCGCATCTGGGCGACCGGACGCTGATCCTGGTCACCCATCGCATGTCGATGCTGGAACTGGTCGACCGGGTGATCGTGCTGGATCACGGCCGGGTGGTGGCCGATGGTCCCAAGGCCGAGGTGCTGTCGGCGCTTCAGGGGCCGGTGGCCGATGCGCCGGCCAACCGGCCCGATCCGGTGACGACACCGGCGAAGATGCCGAAGAGGGAGGCGACCCGTGGCCATCTCGACTGACCCCACCGCCGATCTGTTTCCGGGTGAGGCGCCAGAGCGCCGATCGCTGGTGCCGGGCGTCATCATCCTGACGGTCTGTCTGGCGGTGATTGCCCTGATCGTCTGGGCGGCGATCGCCGAACTGGATCAGGTGACCCGTGGTGATGGCCGGGTGGTGCCATCCAAACGCGTGCAGGTGGCCCAGAACCTGGAAGGCGGCATCGTCTCGGAGATCCTGGTCAAAGCCGGCGACCATGTGGAACCGGGCGATCTGCTGATCCGGCTGGATGCCACCCAGTTCGGGGCCGAATACGACCAGCGCCGGACCGATTTTCTGGCCGGTCGCGCCCGGCTGGCGCGGCTGGCGGCCGAGGCGCGGTTCGAGGCGCCGGTCTTCGCCGCCGATCTTCTGCCCGAGGTGGTGGAGGTCGAGCGCAGCATCCATGGGGCCCGGGCGGCGGAACTGACCTCGACGCTGGCCATGCTCGATGCCCAGACCCGCCAGCGGCGCGAGGCGCTGAACGAGGCACGGGCAGCGCTCGACAATGCCGGGCGCCGGCAGGCACTTGCCGCCGAGGAACTGGGTGTGCTGGAGCCGCTGGTCGCGCGCGGACTGGCCCCGCGGCTCGACCGGATCCGGGCCCGGCAGCGGCTGGCCGAGGCCGAGGGCGCGATCGAGGGCGGGCGGCTGGCGGTCGCCCGCGCCGAGGCCGCGATCGACGAGGTCGAGCAGCAGCGCAAGACCGCCCAGGAACGCTTTCGGACCCGCGCGATCGAGGAGCTGGCGACCGCCAAGCTCGATCACGACCGGATGGTCGATCAATTGCCGGCGCTGGTCGACAAGGTACGGCGGACCGAGGTGCGCTCGCCGGTGAAGGGCATCATCAACCGGGTGCTGGTCACCACCGAAGGCGGTGTCGCGACCCCCGGCCAGCCGCTGGCGGAGATCGTGCCGGTCGAAGATGCGCTGCTGATCGAGGCCGAGGTGAAGCCGGCGGATATCGCCTTTCTGCATCCCGGCCAGATGGCGCGGGTGAAGCTGACGGCCTATGACTATTCGGTCTATGGCATGCTGGATGCGACGGTCGAGACCATCGGCGCCGATGCGATCTCCAAAGAAGACGGGTCGAGCAGCTATGTCGTGCGGGTGCGCACCACCGACGGCACGCTGACCGCCCCCGATGGCCGACCGCTCGACATCCTGCCGGGGATGGTGGCACAGGTCGATATTCTGACCGGGCGGCGCACCGTGCTGGATTATCTTCTGAAACCCGTCGTCAAGTTGCGCGAAATGGCACTCACCGAACGCTGAGCGTCAATCGGCGGCATCCACACGCTTTTTTCATGGTTAATGGCGTTTCCTGTCTGCAGTGGCGACTCAACGGGCAGCCACTATGTCACGGGAGACGAGATGGCGATGGGCGTGTACGACACCCCTGGCCTTCAAACCCCGACGGCCGGCGGCCGCCGGGTGGAGGTTTGGTTCACCGGCATTATCGTGCTGGTCACGATGATGCTCGCCCTGCATGTCTGGGCGGGCTATGGCGTGCTATCGTCCAGTCGTGCCTTGGTCAGCGGCGACGCCCTGCTGCGGGAGACCGACAATCTTCTGCATCTTCTGCAAGAGGCGGAGATCGCCGAGAACAAATATGTGCTGACCGGCAAGACCACCGACCTGAACGAGTATCACCTGGTCCGGGGCAGCGCGCCGGCGGCTTTTGGGCAATTGGATCTTCTGGCCCGGGAAGAGATGCCCCATGCCGAGGACACCTGTCAGGTGGTGATCGCATCGGTATCGGGCGCGCTGACCGCGATGGATGCGGTGGTCGCCGCGCGCACCAGCCAGGGCATGGAGGTGGCACGCGCTCTTCTGACGCATGATCAGAAGCTGCGGTCGACGGAATTGGCGCGGTTCGAGATTATCCGCGCGCAAATGGCGATCACGGCGCGGATCGATCAGCGGATCGAGTCGGCGAAATCCGATTTCGATCTGGCGGCGCTGGCATCGTTTCTGGCCTTCGGCATTGGCCTGCCCACAGGCATTGCGATGTTACGACGGATCAGGCGGGCAGGCGCGGCGGAACGGCGCCTGCGCCTGCAGGTGGAGGCGGCCAATCTGCAATTGGAGGCGCGTGTCGCGATGCGCACGGCCGAATTGTTGAAAGCCAACCGGGCTTTGGCCGATGCCAACGCGGTCAAGGACCGCTTCCTGGCCAATATGAGCCATGAGCTGCGCACGCCGTTGAACGCGGTGATCGGCTTCTCGGAAATGATCTCGACCGAGATGCTGGGGCCTGTGGGCCAGCCTCGCTATGCTGATTACGCGCGCGACATCCTGGCCAGCGGCCGCCATCTGCTGGCCCTGATCGAAGACATTCTCGATCTGTCGCGGATCCAGGCCGGGCGGATCGATATCGCGCGGGCCGATGTCGAACCTCGACGGCTGGCGCTGGAAGCCCTGTCGATGGTGGTTCCGATGGCACGTGCCGCTGGTGTTACCGCATCGCTGGTGATGCGTGATGCACCCGATCAGGCGCATCTGGATGCGCGCCGCGTGAAGCAGATCCTGATCAACCTTCTGTCCAATGCCATTCGCTACAGCGATCGCAATGGCACTGTTCGCCTGATTCTGGACCGTACCGAAAGCGACGGGCGCAGCCTGCGCATCGAGATCGTGGATGACGGCAGCGGCATGACCGATGTGGAACTGGCGCGTGCGATGCAGCCCTTCGAACAGGTGTCGCGCGATCGGGAACGCCGCTCCGGTGGCACCGGGCTGGGGTTGCCGCTGACCAAACTTCTGGTCACGGCGCATGGCGGCAGTTTCGATATCACCAGCACGCCCGGGGTGGGCACGCGCGTGGTGGTGGAGCTGTAGGGCCACGTTCGTTTTTTCGGGAGGGGGATGTCTAGCGCATGGCTGTCGCGTCATGCGACAGCCATCCTGCCATCCGCGACACCGACCACTGTCGCGCATCGCGACACCAGCAACGCGGCGTGGTTGAGCCCGCCGCTGATCACGCCCGGATTTCCGGCTGAAATCCTCATCATTCCATCTGCGTCTTCCGGGCATTCCGTTCTGGCATGCCCCTTGCTGTTCAGGCAATGCAGCACGTATCGCGCTGTAAATGCTTAGGGGAGGATAATCATGGACATGATCCAGCCAAAGACGATGGGCCTCGACGTCGACTATCCCTATAAGACGCAGTACGAGAATTATATCGGTGGCCAATGGGTCGCGCCGGTTTCAGGGGAATACTTCAACAATATCTCGCCGATCACCGGCAAGCCGTTCTGCCGGGTGCCGCGTTCGGGTGCCGCTGATATCGAGCTGGCGCTGGATGCCGCCCATGCCGTGCGGCGCCGCTGGGGCAAGACCTCGGTGACCGACCGGGCCAATCTGCTGTGGAAGATGGCCGACCGGATGGAGCAGAACCTGCTGCTGCTGGCGGTGGCCGATTCCATCGACAACGGCAAGCCGGTGCGCGAAACCATGGCCGCCGATCTGCCGCTCGCCATCGATCATCTGCGCTATTTCGCCGGCTGCATCCGGGCGCAGGAAGGCGGCATCTCGGAAATCGACGACGACACCGTCGCTTATCATTTTCATGAACCGATGGGTGTGGTCGGGCAGATCATCCCGTGGAATTTTCCGCTGCTGATGGCGGCCTGGAAGTTGGCGCCGGCGCTGGCGGCGGGCAATTGCGTGGTGCTGAAGCCGGCCGAGCAGACCCCGGCATCGATCCTGCTGCTGATGGAACTGGTCGGCGACCTGTTTCCGGCAGGCGTGATCAATATCGTCAACGGCTATGGCCGCGAGGCCGGCGAGGCACTGGCATCCAGCAAGCGCATCGCCAAGCTCGCCTTCACCGGTTCCACGCCCACCGGCAAGCATGTTGCCCGCACCGCCGCCGACAACCTGATTCCGGTGACCGTGGAACTGGGCGGCAAGAGCCCGAACATCTTCTTCGCCGACGTGATGGATCGCGACGACGCCTTTTTCGACAAGGCGTTGGAAGGGCTCGCGATGTTCGCGCTCAACCAGGGTGAGGTCTGCACCTGCCCGTCGCGGGTGCTGATCCAGGAATCGATCTATGACCGCTTCATCGAGCGGGCGATCAAGCGGGTCGAGGCGATCACCACCGGCAATCCGCTGGATGCGCGCACCATGGTCGGTGCCCAGGTGTCGCAGGCGCAGATGGAGAAGATCCTGTCCTATATCGACATCGGCCGCAACGAAGGTGCCGAATGTCTGGTCGGCGGCGAGCGGAGCCTGTTGGGCGACGACCTGACCAACGGTTTCTACGTCAAGCCGACCATGTTGCTCGGCAACAACAAGATGCGGATCTTTCAGGAGGAGATCTTCGGGCCGGTCGCCTCGGTGATGACCTTCAAGGACGAGGACGAAGCGCTGGAACTTGCCAACGACACCTTCTATGGCCTGGGCGCCGGGGTGTGGAGCCGCGACGGCACCCGCGCCTATCGCATGGGACGCGAGATCGAGGCCGGTCGCGTGTGGACCAATTGCTACAACCTGTATCCGGCCCATGCGGCGTTTGGCGGCTACAAGCAGTCGGGCATCGGCCGCGAGAATCACAAGATGGCCCTGTCGCATTATCAGCAGACCAAATGCCTGCTGGTCAGCTACAGCGCCAATGCTCTCGGCTTCTTCTGATCGGCGGGCGGTCTCATGGCAAGGCAGCCTTACCATGAGGGCGAGCGCGCGGCCCATCGCCGCTTCGGGGTGACCGATGCGGCCGACGCCATCGCGGATATGATCACCGACCGGCTGAGCCTGGGGGTCCGACGCTTCATCGAAGCCCGGCCCCTGGTGTTCGTCGCCACCACCGATGCGGCCGGCCGGCCGGTCTGCGCCGTAATGGCGCGGACCGGCGGGGCCGATCGCGACCCGCCGCCGCTGGTGCGGGCGCCGGACGCAAGGCGACTGATCTTTGCGATTGATGAACCGGAAAACACAACCGGAGGGCTGGACGTTCTAGCTCGACGGTTGCAGGATAGTCGGGCTGCCGATGACGTCGGTATCGGGCTGCTCTTTGTCGATTTTGCCCGACGGGCGCGATATCGCGTCAATGGCAGTGGCCGTCTGGCATCTGATATCGATGCCGTGGGATGGCCGGCGGCGGCAATCGTGGTCGAGCTCACCGTTGTGCAGGCCTATGCCAACTGCCCGGCCCGGATCGTGGCGCCCCAGCCCTTACCCGAGTAACCAGCCCTTACCTGTGTAACCGGCCTTTGTCCGACCAATGGGCCGTCGTGTCAGCCGCTCTCGCCTGACCCATGGGCTCTGACCGCTGCCTGCTTCCGCACCCCTTGTAACCGGCACCTGTCCGCGTCCCGCGACCGGCCGGATTCTCACCATGCTTGCCCTTGATCACAACTTGCGGTTATCGAAGGACGACGTCATGACATCCCTCGCGTCAGCCGACCTGAACAATCCCCGCCAGCAGGCCATCGCGGCCATGAAGGCCAGTCTGACCGCCGACCAATGGGCGGAGAATGCACGCTTCGTCGCCGAGTTGCGGCAGGAGATTTCCGCCCATCCGGTATCGCGGCATCCGGCGATCGACATCCTGAACCGGGGTGTGCTGGATCATGCGGACATGCGCCGGATCCATCTGGAATACCGCCACGCCATCGTCCAGATCTTCACCGATGCCCTGCTGGCGGCCCAGATGCAGAGCCGGCAGCTTGAACCGCGTCTGGCGCCGGCGTCGAAGATGGCCGGCCGCTTTCTGCTGACCTTGAACATCCTGGATGAGTTCGGCTTCCGGCCCGGCAAGGATGCGGAGGGCCATTATCGCGGCAATCCCGCCTGCGCCCATTATCCGCTGTTCGAAGCGGTGCTCGACGATTACGGCGTGACGGTCGAGGACAGGGCCGCTTTCCGCCCGACAGGGATCGCCACCGAGGTGCGGGATTTCCTGGAAGCGAGCTATGGCAGCTATACCGATGTCGCGGCCCTGCTGGCGGTGGCCGAAGAGGAAGTGATCCTGTTCAGCCCTCCCTTGCGGCGCGCGACCGGTGCATTGGGGCTGCCGGTCGATGACGGCTATTACTATGTCCACGGCGTCAGCGAGGACGTGACCGCCGAAGCGGCCGATGACGACCATGAGGATGATCTGTGGTTTATCCTGACCCAGTCTCTGACCCCCGACCAGTACGACCATGTCCGCGCGATCAGCCTGGCCTATTGCGATCTGTGGGTGCGGTTCTGGGATGAACAACTGGTTCTGGCCGGCATGGCGCTGGCGGAAACCGAAGCCGGCCTTGGCTGATCCACGCCGGTTTGCACCCAGAGGAGGGCAGGGGCGGCGGCAGACCGGATGGATGTCGCCGCCTTCTCTCTATGGGGGCGGGTGCACAAGCGGAGAGACGGAATGGAGGAAGACGGAATGGGGATCGATGGCGCGCGCGGTGCGGCACTGGCGCAGTTGCCCTGCTTCATTCTGGCGACGGCCGATGATCGCGGGCAGTGCGATTGTTCCTATCGCGGTCGTGCGCCGCGCGACGACGGCGGCTTCGATCCGCTGGTGGCGATGCCGGGCCCGGCGGAACTGGTGTTTCCGGACTATAGCGGCAACGCGATGTTCAATTCCCTGGGCAATCTGATGGTCAATGACGGCATCAGTCTGTTGTTTCCGGGGTCGGAGGACGGGTTGTGGACCAGAATCGACGGACGGGCGCGGATCGTTGACGATCCGCGCCCGTGGGCGTCGCTATGGCCATCGGCCCAGCGTTGTGTGGTGGTGTCGGTGACGGCGGTCCATCGGCCCACGGAGTGATCAGGGCTGGCCGTCATCTGGATGACGATGGATCAGCCTGCGTCCACGACCTGCCGGCCGCCACGGCCCAGCCGGTTCCAGGCATTGGCCAAAGCCACATGCAGGGTGATGGCACATGCAGGGTTATGGCGGCCTGGGCATCGGGCGACCAGTGCCGGGCCAGCCGCGCGCGCGGTTCATCGAGGGCGGCTTCGTCGCGGGGCAGGGTCAGCGCCTCGGCCCAGTTCAGGGCCGCGACTAACGCGGCATCGTCGACCAGGGCCACGGCCGACGGATCGCCCATGGCGGCGATCAATGCCGGTGGCGCGCCGGCGGCGGTGGCTTCGGCGGCGTGGAGCCGCTTGCAATAGCCGCAATCATTCAGCCGCGACACATGCAGATCGATCAGATGGGGAAGGGGAGCAGGCAGGATCGCGTTGTCGTGCAGGTCGCGGCCGGCACGGACCAGCTTGCCCACGGCGCGGCTGGTTGCGCTGCTGCCATGGATATCGATCAGCACCCGGGCGGCGGGAGGCTGTGGCAGGTCGGTCATGATCACGGGCTCCGTCATTCGTCTGTGGGGTCTCTATCCCAAGGACGAACGAAGGCGCGCGTCTGTGACATCACGACCAAGGTCCGGTCGCCGTTCCCCGAATTGCAGCGGCAGGCATAATCGCCCCGGCAGAATCTGCCGGCCGGCAGATCTTTCCGGGTTACAGCAGACGACACGGGCCGGACAAATATGCCGGCCGGTGCGTGGGGTCTGCGGTGTCAGGTCTGTCAGGCGGTGGCGGTGATCCGGTTCTGACCGGTGGCATTGCCCTGGCCATAGCTCTGCTGACCGGCCGTCCGGCCGGCGGCGCCGGCCTCCGCGACCATCTGCGCATCCAGTGCGTGCCAGGCTTCGGCCAGCGGCCGCAGCAATCCGATCACGTCATCGGCGGCCTTGGCATCGTTGCGCAGATCGATCTGAATCATGCGGGTCAGCATGAAACGGTACAAACGGTCGAGATTCGCGGCAATTTCAGCGCCGCGATTCATATCCAGGGTTGCACGCAGGTGATTGATGATCTCGCCGGCGCGATCATTCGCGGTATGGCGGGCGCGCACATCGCCGCGCTCAATGGCGGCTTTCGCCTCAAGCAGCCAGGTGATGGCACGGTCATAGAGCATCGCCACGCGCTGGGCGGGGCTCGCCGTCATCACCGACTGGATGCGATAGGTCTGTGCGGAGGCGCCGTAGGGGTTGTTCATCGGCTGTTTCCTCGTCTGGCAGCGGCCGCGGATCAGCTATCGGAATTGCTGCTCTGGGCATCGATCTGGGCCTTCAACGCTTCCATGATGGACTCCATCCGGGAGAGCGCTTCTTCCATACGCAAGAACTTTGCCGTTATCCGGTCCTTGTACAGGTCCAGGCGCAATTCCATGCGGTCGATCTGCAATTCTGCCGCAGAATTCCGGCTCTCGAACACGCCGAGCTGCGCCTCGATGGTGCCGGTTTTGGCGGTCAGTGCCTTGTCCGCCGCGAAATACATCTGCGACGCGATGCCCGAAGTGATATTGAGCTGGCTGGTGGTGGTGCCGTCATCACCGGGGCGATAATACAGTTTCAACCCGGCGGCGCTGCCGCTGGTGACGGTCAGCGTGGTGCCGTTGACCTCGACATCCTGGCCATCCAGTTTCGCCGAGGTGATCACCCCGCCTGCGACCGTGACTTCCAGGTTGTAGCCGCCGTTCTTATAGCTGGTGTTGGCACCGAAGTTCACCAGCGTCACATCCGGATTGTCGCTGGAAAAGCGGAAGCTGAACAGGTTCCGGACGTCGTCGGGCTTATTGAGCAGAACCTCGTCGAATTTCGACTCGTCGATGACCAGGGTTTCGCGGTCCAGCGGATCGGTCAGGGTGGCTGTCGGTGCGATGGTGATACCGATGGCCGACAGGGCCGAGAAGTCGATGCCAAGCCCCGCGACATCACCGTTGACGGTGTCGCGCAGCATCGTGTTCATGTCCTTCAGCGCGCTGTTGCCGAACAGCGGCCCGGCATCTTCAGATTTGCTGCCGTCTGCGCCGGTGAGGTTCTGTTCGTTATAGAACCGGCGCATCGCGTTATAGGCGTCGAGGAAGTCGTAGACCTGATCCTTGACCGCATTCAGGTTGCGTTCCACCTGAAGATTGATCTTGGTGCCTTCCTCGGCCTGGAACAGGTTGAGCGTCATGCCGGTGAACAGGTCGGAGATCGTGTTGCTCGACCGTTCCACCACCAGATCATTGTCGACGCCGAGCGAGGCCATCAACCCGTCATTGTCGATCACGCCCAGCTTGCCGCCATTGGTGTCGCGCAGCACCAGGCGCTTGCCGCCGCCATCATCCATGATCGTCGCCTCGACGCCGATTGCGCCGGCATCGGCGTTGATGCGGGCGGCAATGTCGTTGAGGCTGTCGGTGGTGCTGTTGAAATTGATCGCGACCGTGCCGAGCCCGGTCGACAGGGTGAAACTGCCGCTGTCAGGCGCCGTCGATACCAGCGACTTCACGGATGCCGAGGCATTGGCGAAACGCAGGCTTTCATAGCGCGACGGATCCTTCAGCCCGTCGACCGCCAGTCGCGCGGTCTGCGGTTCCTGCAGCACGTTTGAAAAGGTGCTGCCGCCATCGCTGGAAATGCCAAGGCCGGACAGAACGCCGCCGGTCTCGTTGTCGAGCTCGATTGCCTTGCCGGTCGCGTCGTTGGTCAGCACCAGATAATTCTGGCCGGTGGTGACGGACACGATGCTGGCGGTGACGCCGGTCTTGGCGCTGCCGGTGTTGGCGTTGTTGATCTTGTCACGCAATGACTGAAGCGTGTCGGTGCCGGCAACCGTGATCGTGGTCGCTGCACCATCGCCGTTCACGATGTCGAAGCTGCCGGAAATCGAACCGGCGGCACCGCCAAAGGCCGTGCCCAGATCGACGGTTGCCGAGTTTGCGACGCCGGTACCGACTTTGGCCTGGGTTGCAACCCGCAGAATCTCGACCGAACGTGCGCCAACCTCGGCATTGTTGGTGGCGGTGATGCCGACCAGATTGGTGGCCGTCGACGCCGTCTTGCCGTCGACGCGCGAGGTCTGGAGATAGACGTTCTTGGCGTCGAAGGCGTCGCCGCTCTTGTCGAAGGTCACTTTGCCGCGCAGGCCATCGACCGCCGTACGGAAATCCCGCATCAGCGTCTGATATTCTTTCAGGGCCGCGATCTGGGTGTCGGTGGTCTCGATCTTGGTCTCAAGCCGGTCGATCGGTACGCGCTTGGCCGCGACCAGGGCCTCGACCGCCTTCTGGGTATCGATGCCGCTGCCCGACAGACCGGTGACCGTCAGCCGGCCGTTCGAATCCGTGGTCAGCGCGAAATTGCTGCTCAACGAACTGACCATGATGGCTGATCCTTATCGGTTGTCTGTCGTATCGGCCGCGCTGGTGGCGAACGTGCCTGCAAGATGGGTCATCAGGGGACCAGAAGGCCCACGCCTGATGCACACATTCACAAACCGGGCCAGATGGCCACTGACAGTTTACAAGGTTCGGTCCACCAGGGCACCGACCATTTCACGCAAGGCGGCAATCATCTTGAGAGTCTTTTCCGGCGGCAACTGCTCCACCGTCTCCCCCGTGGTCCGATCGATCAACCGGCCGACCAGATCGCCGGTGTTGGTGTCGATATCGATGGCCAGTTTGACCTGTGTTCCCATCGTCTCGGGCCCGAATCCTTCCCGGGCAAGAGCCTCGGCCAATGCATCGGCGACCCGTGCATCACGCTGGGCCAAATCCGCCAGAGACGGATCGTTGCGGTCGATTGTATTGGTCCGGGTCGGATAAGATGCCGATCCGCGTCCGGAAGCAGCGCCATCGCCAAATGTGCTGCGCACGGCCGGAGACGTCCGGTCTGCCACCGAACTGGCCAGGGACGCGCCGCGCGTCGATGCGATGTCCATTGCCCCCTCCATCATCGGCGCTGCCCAACACGGGCCCCACGTATCCTCCGGGGCGATCGTCGTCTGCCGATAGCCGGTCGGATTTACGATCAGGTAAGCATAATGCGGCTTGGACAGGATCCGGTGCGGGTTATGAAGCCTCGTGTCCGGATCAGAAGCCGCAAAAGCGGACGGCAGTGCCCATACTGGCCCCGCCGCCCGTCAGGTGCGATCATATCGATCGTGCCAAAAGGTCAGGCGTCGCCGGCGCCGATCCATGGAAACCATGGTTCGACGCCGGCTGGGCTTGGGTCAGGACAGCAGCTTCAGCAGGTTCTGCGGCATCTGGTTCGCCTGCGCCAGCATGGACACACCAGCCTGCATCAGGATCTGCTTCGAGGTGAACGAGGTCATCTCGGCAGCGATGTCGAGGTCCAGCAGTTCCGAGCGGGCGGCTTCGCTGTTCTCGATGCTGGAGGCCAGGTTGGCCGACGCGAATTCGAGCCGGTTCTGGTTGGCACCGATCGCAGCGCGGCGATCGTTGACCTCGTCGATGGCGGTCGCGACCGCGTCGATCGCGGTTTCGGCATTGGCGCGGGTATCGAGCGTCGCGGCACCCAGGCCGGCCGACAGAGCCGAGACCGAGGCCGCATCAAGGGTGAAGGCCAGATCGTCTTCGGCGGCTGTGGTGCCCGTGCCGACCTTGAAGGTCAGGGTCGTCGAGGTGCTGTTGGCAACCGTCGCGTCGAAGGTGTTGTTCGCCGCAATCGCCGTCGCCGGGTCGAAGTCGCTGGTCAGGGTCAGGGTCAGGCCGAACTCGTCGAACCGGACGTCCTGGGTGCTGCCGGCGGTCGGCGCCGCGGTCACCTGCTCAGAGGTCTGGGCAACACCGGTGGTGGTGTTGGTGACCGTGAACCGGCTGGTGGCGGTATCGTAGGCGATCGAGAACTGATCGGCGTTCGAAACGTTCGCCGCGTTGTTGTCGAACTTGATCGCGCCGAAGCCATCAGCCGCTTCAATATCGGTACCGATGGTGCCGGCCGTGATGGTCTGCGAACCGTTGATCAGCTTCTGGCCGTTGAACTCGGTATCACCGGCGATACGGTCGATTTCCGACCGGAGCTGGGTGAATTCGTCGTTCAGATAGACGCGCTCGGCATCCGACACCTGATCCGAAGCCGACTGGGTGGCCAGGGTCTTCATCCGGGTCAGAATGTCACTGACGCTCGACAGGGCGCCGTCGGCGATCTGGAGCATCGAACCGGCCTGACCGGCGTTGACGCTGGCCTGACGCAGAGCGGCCGTCTCGGATTCCAGCCGCTTGCCGATGGCAAGCGAAGCGGCATCGTCACGGCCCGACAGCACGCGGGTACCGGCAGAGAGCTTGGCGAGCGAGCGGCTCGCGTCGGAATCGCTCTCCTTCAGGTGACGATAGGCGACATTTGCGGAATAGTTGGAGGCAATGGTCATAGCCATGGTACGGTCTCCTACTTGGAAACAGAGGCGCGGACAATACGGCCCGCTGATGCCGACATCCTGTCGGCGGAACGTCCTTCCTGGTCGTTCCTGAAAATGAGTATGCAACGGCGATGCCAGTTACGCAAGAGCGCATTGCGCCTGCCGTTCCAGAGTCTTATCACCTGTCTGCGTGGTGCCGCCCGGCAATTTCTGCCGGGCGCGAGGCGGGTCTTCCGGCAATTTTTGCCCCATGGATGATGCAGGTCGGCGATTTCTGCCGGGTGCCCGATTGTCGCCGGCTGGCGCCGTCACGACCATGGGCCGATGCGGTTCTGAGGAGGCCGCGTTGAAACGGCTTCGGGGCGGCCGGTCCTGCGGATGAGGACGGGCCGCCCCGATGGGGCCGTGCTGGTGACGAGGGGGGCGCCGGGGCAGCGGCGCCGCCGGATCAGCCCAGCAGCTTCAGCAGGTTCTGCGGCATCTGGTTGGCCTGCGCCAGCATGGACACGCCGGCCTGCTGCAGGATCTGCTTGGAGGTGAACGAGGTCATCTCGGCAGCGATGTCGAGGTCGAGCAGCTCCGAGCGGGCGGCTTCGGTGTTCTCGATGCTGGAGGCCAGATTGGCCGCGGCAAACTCCAGACGGTTCTGGTTGGCACCGATATTGGCGCGCCGTTCGTTGATCTCGTCGATCGCGTTGGCGACCTCGTCGATCGCGGTTTCGGCATTGGCGCGGGTGTCGAGGCTGGCGGCGGCGAGGCCGGTTGCGAGCGATGCAACCGCGGCGCTGTCGATGGTGAAGGCCAGATCGTCTTCGTTGGCGGTGGTGCCGGTGCCGATCTTGTAGGTGAAGGTCGTCGAGGCGGTGTTGGCGATGGTCGCGTCGAAGGTGTTGTTCGCTGTAATCGCGGTTGCCGGGTCGAAGTCGCTGGTCAGGGTCAGCGTCAGGCCGAACTCGTCGAAGCGGACATCCTGCGTGCTGCCGGCGGTCGGGGCCGCGGTCACCTGCTCCGAGGTCTGGGCAACGCCGGTGGTGGTGTTGGTAACCGTGAAGCGGCTGGTGGCGGTGTCGTAGGCGATCGAGAACTGATCGGCGTTCGACACGTTCGCCGCATTGGCGTCGAAGGTGATGGCGCCGAAGCCGTCGGCCGATTCGATGTCGGTACCGATGGTGCCGGCCGTGATGGTCTGCGAGCCGTTGATCAGCTTCTGACCGTTGAAATCGGTGTCACCGGCGATCCGGTCGATTTCCGTCCGCAACTGGCTGAACTCGTCGTTCAGATAGACGCGCTCGGCATCCGACACCTGATCCGAGGCCGACTGGGTGGCCAGGGTCTTCATCCGGGTGAGGATGTCGCTGATGCTGGACAGGGCGCCGTCGGCGATCTGGAGCATCGAGCCGGCCTGACCGGCGTTCACGCTCGCCTGCCGGAGAGCCGCGGTTTCGGCTTCCAGCCGCTTGCCGATGGCAAGCGAGGCCGCATCGTCGCGGCCCGACAACACGCGGGTACCGGCCGACAACTTGGCGAGGGAGCGGGTGGCGTCGCTGTCGCTGTCGCGCAGATGGCGTTGCGCGACGTTCGCGGCGTAGTTCGAATTAATCGTCAGCGCCATGACTTGGTCTCTCCGATACTTGCGCTTCCGGTGGCAATGGAGCGTTTCATCGCGCCTCTGCTGCCGTTTGCAAGGTATGCAGCCGACGCGGCACGATCTGATCGGAAACCCATCTTGCATGGGCTGTGCCAAGTCATAAAAATCAATAAATACAGTTAGATAAACTGATGTACCGGCAACGGTGCCCGGTCATCCGGAGATTCCGACCCGGCAGTTTCCGCCCGTGCGGCAGGCAGAAACTGCCGGTCTGGCCGCTCTGACCGGTGCGCACCGATGGCGCCATGCCGGTCGGTGCGGGTAGAGTGATGTGGTTGGAATTGGATGCCGGCCGGCCGGGAGCCGCGCCGCCAGCAGGGAGCGGAAGTGCCGAGATGGCCGGACCCGAGATGATTGAATACGCCGACGCGTCGCCAGAGGTGCGCGCTGTCTATGACGATATCATGCAGACCCGCCGCATCGACCGGCTGAACAATTTCTGGAAGGTGATCGCGGTCCATCCGCCCACCTTGAAGCGGACATGGGACAGTCTGAAAGAGGTGATGGCGCCCGGCGCGCTGGATCCGATGGTGAAGGAACTGATCTTCACCGCCGTCAGCGCCACCAATGGCTGCGCCTATTGCGTGGCCAGCCACGGCGGTGCCGCGGCCAAGGCCGGCGCCACGCCCGAGATGATCCGCGAAATGCTGGCGGTGGTGGGCATGGCGAACGAGACCAACCGCCTGGTCTTCGGCTATGCCGTGCCGCTGGATGGCTCGCCGGCCCCGGCGCCGGCCCCGGATGCGGATGCGGCCGACGGTCAGAAGCGCCGGACGCGCGCGGCCCAACCCCGATCGCGCCGCATGCCCGGGCAACGCTGATCAGGGCTGCCCGGGCATATCCCGCTCAGCGATAGCCGTACCCGACAACCCCGGTCTCGGGCCTGATCTGCAGCGTGTCGTAGCCGGTCAGCAGGTCTTCGGGCCCCAGCACCGGGTCGCAGGCGCGGAAAGTGATATCGAACCCGGCGATATGGCGTGGCAGCAGGCCGGTTTCGTCCTGCAGGCGCTGCCAGGTGAAGATGCAACTGACCCCGAGAGGCCGTCGCGCCACCGCAAAGCCATAGCGACCATAGGCATTGCGGCGCGGCACCGCCGAGATCCGGGCGTCGAGGTCGGGGAATTCCTTTGCCAGGAGGGCTTCTACGGTTTCCTGGCTGAAGCGCTGGCGGGGCGGCTCCACCTGAAGATCGGCCAGCGCCCACAGACTGTCGGTCCGCCTGAGCCACAGGTCGACCTCCAGCCGGTTCTGCCCCGGTTCGACCGACCGGTTGGGCAGCACCGAGCGTTGATGCAGCTCCGACCCGTTCTTGGCCTCCATCTGAACCACCAGCAGCGGATCGGGTGCCGCGGCCAGACGGCTCAACGCCTCAAGCGGGCTGACCCGCGACCAGCCGCCGGCCTCCATGATCGGCGTCGGACTGGGCCCGTCGCGGTCGGACGCGCAGGCCCCCAGCATCAGGCCGGCTGCGATGGACAGCATGGCGCCACGGCCGCGCATGCGCTTTGCAGGATCGGCCATTGTCCCACTCCTCACGGCGGCCATCGGTGTTTTAGCGGAAGCCATCTGTGCTTTAGCGGAAGCCATCTGTGCTTTAGCGGAAGCCATCTGTGCTTTAGCGGAAGCCATCTGTGCTTTAGCGGAAGATTGTGACAACACGAAGCCCCTCACGCGATTCAGGGGTGCTCAGCTCGTTGTCGAGCCGCTGGAACAGGGCGCGCGCCGCCGACCCCTTGCTGGTGTGATACAACGACCATGCGCGCATCAGCGCCAGATCACGGCGCTCGGGTGCGATCTGGCGGCGGCTGTCCAACAGGCGCATCGCCAGGGCATAATCCTCGGCGTCATAGGCGTCCTGCGCGCGTGCCGCCAGCAGCTCCGCTTCAATGTCGGTGCGGCGTTCGGCCGAAAGCGGCTGGGTTTCGATCAACCGTGCCGCTTCGGTGGTCAGGCCCGACTGCATCAGGGCCAGAATCTCGCCATAAACCGCATCCGCCGCCTGCTCGCCGCCGCCCGCGCGGGCCTGAGCGAAGGCATATTGCGCCTCGACCGGCCGGCCCAGACCCATCAGACACCAGGCGCGTTGCATGGCGGTTCCCGGCGCTTCGACCGGCACCGGTGGCAGCGTGGCCGGCACGGGCTGCGGCAACGCCGCGCCATATCCGGTGGCCGCGATGCCGGCCCCTCCGGTCATGGTGGCGGCACCCGGGGTGATCGACCAGTTGTTGCCGGCGGTCTGGCCGGCTGTCAGGGCCTGCGGCGCGGGCAGGCGGCCCGCCGCCTGCATGGCGACGGTTTCCGGCGTATAGCCATAGGTGGCGTTGCGGCCATACCCGGCCACCGGGCTCGGCATCGCGCCAGTCCCGGCCAGGCCCGCCCGATAGACCGGTTCACCCGATGGCACGGCGCCGGGCGTCCAGGCGGCGGTGGGGGTGGCATAGCCGGCGCCATAGGCGGCAGGGACACTGGCTGGCGGTAGAACCGGCGGCATGCGCCCGGCCAGCGCCTGACCGGCATCGGCCTGCACCACCGCGGCATAACCCATGGCGGCATAACCCATGGCGGTACTGCCGCGCGGATCGGCGACCATGCGGCCGTCCAGCACCATCAGGCAGCCGGTATTGTCGCCGCGGGCATAGGCATCGGTCGCGGGTCCGCCACCACCGCCACCGCCGCCACGCAAGCTGGTGAAGAATTTGGTCAGCCGCGCGGAGCGGCCGGCATACTGCTGCTCAACCGCCTGAAAGCGTGCGGTCTGGCCACTGGCCTGAAGGCCCAGCGCCAATCCTTCCACCGCCTCGTCGCCGCCGCCCCATTGCAGGGCATTGTCGAACCACGCGGCGGCGGTGGCCGGATCGTCGCGCCGGCTGTGCCACCAGCCCAGCGCCTGGGCCGCGCGGGCGCTGCGCTTGTCCTCGGCATAGCGGGCGAAATCGACCACCATCGCGCGCGGCGGGTCGTCGTTCCGGCCCAGAAGCGCACTCATGCTGTCGACATAGTCGCCCCCAAGTCCCTCGGACCGGGCCAGCCGTGCGGCTTCTGCCGCCTTGCCTTGTCTGGTCAGCGCCTGAACGCGGCCGCGCAGCGCCGCCTGACCGCCGCCCCAGCCTTGTGCCTTGCGGAACCAGCCATCGGCGTCGCCGGCGCGGTTCTGCCCCATCAGATACCAGCCGATCAGCAGCGCCGCCTCACTGTCCCGGCGGGTCTCGGCATCGGCCTGAACCGCGGCCAGCGTACCGGCCGTCACTTCAGGGCGTTTGCCGCCGCTGCGGCTGGCGGGCGTCATCGCGGCGGCGAGTTCGCCCCGGCGCAGCCCCGCCAGCACCTGGTTGAGCGCCGCGGTTTCGGCGGCGCTGTGGGGGCGGGTCTGCTCCAATGCGATCAGCGCGTCGAGATCGGCGCCCGACAGGGTGGCTGCGGCCTTCTGGATCGTGGCCCGCCGCTCGGCCGCACTGCTGCAGGTGCCGATGATGGTCCGGTACAGGCTCATGGCACCCGCGGGTTCGCCCAGGGCGGCGCGGGCATCGGCCAGCCGCCACATGCTGTCGACGCTGCTGCAACTGATCAGGGCGGGATAGCGATCGGCGATCTCGACCACGGTCCGCCACTGTCTGGCGTCGCTCGCCGAAATCAGCCGGCTGCGGTCTTCCCCCATCGACAAGGTGTCGAGCATCGATTGCGACGGCGCCCAACCCGGATAGCGGCCGCGAAGTTCGGCCACCCGGGCCCGCGCCTCGGCGTATTTACCGTCGCCGATCAGATCCCAGACCGGGCGTTCATCCACCGGACTGTCGGGCGTGCGGCTGAACAGGTCGGTGGGGGTGTTCCAGCCCGGGTGAAGCGCCTTCAGACGGCGGATCTCCGCTTCCAGCTTTTCCATATCGCGAATGCGGGCGTAATAGCGCAGCGCCGTCTCGTCGACCGCATTCGAACCGGCGGGCGCGCTCGACTCCATCTGAACCCGCACGCCAGGCGCCAGGCTTTCGCCGCCGGATGGTTGAGACTGGGTATGGGCCGGCTGAATAGTCGCCAGAAGAGCCAGGGCCGAGACCATCAACGGTCCGCCGGCCCGGCTTGCGAGCGTGCGGGTCAGAGACATGCGGGCTTCCTTTCGGCGGCGGCCATCCGCACCATCAGCATCAGGCTGGCGGCGTAGTAGGAGGCGGTATCGTCGACCGCGGTAACGTCATCGGGTAGCCGCGCATCGTGGACGATGCAGGCAACCAGGCCGGCGACGGCACGGAAACCGGCATCGCGGCCGCGCTCGCGGACCACACCCTCGGGCAGTGCCACGACCTGCGGGCGATCGATGCCCCGCACGGCACCGGCCGGCCACAGCCGGTCGAGTTCGGCATAGATCGGCAATGCCGGATCGGTCACACCGGCCCAGGCCAGATACAGCGGCACGCGGACGGCGTTATAGCCGAAGGTTGCCGCGAAATCCGGATCCTGTGGCAACGCGAAGCCGCCATCGGCATCGGCCACCACCCATTCGGGCGGCAGGGACGGATCGCCGAAGCGCACCGCCGCCATCACCGCCGGGGTCTCGCCGGCAAGCCGGGTCCACACCGCCGCGCCGTCGGCGTCGACGGTGGCCAGCACCGGAAATGCCGGCAGCACCCAATAGGCGGGGTTCACCACCAGCCCGGCATCGCGGCGAAAGCCTTCCTGGCCTGGCAGCACCATCAACCGCCCGCCATGTTCGACGATCACGGTCTCGCGTATGGCGGCGGCAAGGCTGGCCGCCGCATCGGTATAATCGGCATCGCTCCAGCGACGGCCGGCTTCGGCCAGTGCCCAGGCGACCAGGATATCGCCGTCGGATGCGCTGTTGCGATCGGTGATCGGGGGCGTGGCCTTCGGGTCATAGCGCCAGGCCATCATGCCGTCGTCGCGCACGAACAGCGTGGTATAGGTCCACGACCATATCCGCGCGAAGCTGGCGCGATCGCCGATCCGGGCCGCCAGCAGCATGCCGTAACCCTGGCCCTCGGAATGGCTGATGCCACCATTGCCGGTATCCAGCACCCGCCCGTCGACGGTGAGGAAGCGGCGGCGCCAGTCTTCCCACAGGGCGACGGTGCCGGCATCCAGTGTCGCGCGCCGGGCGGCGTCGACACCGCCCGGCACCGGCGGCCGTTCAGACGACGGCATTCCGGCCTGAACCGAGGGCGGCGGCGATGGTGCCTCTGCTGCAACCATCGAGCTGCCGGATGCCGGAATGATCCCGGCGGATGCGGACCCATGGGATATCGCTGCCGCTGCAGATATGGCGGCGGTGGGGGCCGCGACGGCCTTGGTGTGCACGGGATGCGGGGAAGGCGGTGTCGACACGGCGGCTGCGGGCACGGGGCCTGCATCACCACCATCGCCTGGCCGGGTTGCCGGCTTGGTGGTGGCCCAGACGGCGAGGGCGACCGCACCGACAACGGCCAGGCTGATCAGGCGGTTCTGCGCGCTCATACCGGTCTCCGTGGCGAGGTCCGGACCAGCAGATAGGACGTGGTGCCAGCTATGATGATCAGCACTGCGATCACGCCGGTCCAGATCAGAACATTGCGCGAGAACCAGCTCGCGGTGATCGACAAGGCGCCAAGCGGCCCGACATCGCTGGTCAGAACGGTGTAGCTGCGTCCGCCATCGGCGGCGTCGACGGTATGCCCGTCGCTTGCCAGTGTCGCAACCGATCCGTTGAGCGCGTTCCAGGCGTCGTCGCGCACCAGCAGTCGGGTGCCCCCCAGCAGTCGGCGATCGTCGGCGGCGGTCACCAGCGTCCAGGTCGTGCCGACACCTTGGGGGCTGGCATATTGCACCACCGCCAGCAGCGGGCGCTTGTCCTCGGTGAACAGGGCTGCGGCCGGCCGGCTGTCCGGTAGGGCCTCGTCCAGCACCCAGCGGGTCTGGGTGCGCAGCCATCCCCAGCTTCCGCTGGCCCAGGTCAGCGGGCCGCCTTCATCCTGACCGGCCGTGCTCTCGGCGCCCAATCGGCGGCGCCATTGTTCGCGCAGGTCATTGGACCAGCGGTCGGGGCCGGTATCGGCCGCGTCGCGCCGGGGTGGCGCTGCCAGCAATTGCGGGCCGGCAGCGGCGGCACCGGCACCTTCGCCGGCGGTCCCTGGCTCCTCGTCCGGCGCGGCCTCGGGCAGACGTCCGCGGTTCAGCCGGCCGATCTGGTCGGGGCCGACCGGTGCTGCGGCGATCAGGTCCAGGCCAAGCCGCGCGGTGGGCGCCACGATCAGGGTGTCACGGCCCTGAAGGCGGGGCATGCTGTCATGGAAGCTCGCCTGAAGCGGCTGGCCGGCCGCCCGTGCCATCCGTGCCACCACCAGCATCGCCGCCGTCACCTCCGCCGGCCGGTCCATCGCCACCACGACATCGAACGGCGCCAGTTGGCGGCCTGGTCGGTCATAGGGAAAACCGGTTCCGGCGGTAACGGCCAGATCCGGCAGATTGGCCAGCCGGGCGAAGCGCGGGAAATCGAGGGTGGTGGTATCGAACAGCGTGAAGCGCGGCGTGCCGCCCCCCGCCGGCGTGCCGCCGCCGGGTCCGGCCATGATGCCGTCGGGACCGCAGAAGGCCGGCGGGGCGGGCAGGCGGGTTTCGAACGAGATGACGTTGCGGCCGGGCTTGAACAGCGACATCGGGATCAGAAGTTCGCCATCCTCGATCAGCGCGCCGCCCGGATTTTCAAACCGCAGCGCGGCGGCGAACCTGCCGTTGACGAGGGCTGCCAGTTCGGCACGATCGCCGACGCCGGGCCCATAGGCCGCATCCACCGATACCCTGACCCGCGCATTGTCGCCGACATAGAGATCGACCGGCAGGTCGACGGGCAGGTCGATGCGCTGCCGCATGCCGTCGAACGACCGGCTGCGATAGTCGAGCCGCGACAGCGGCAGCGCGCCATCACCGGCGATCTGCGGGATCCAGGTCATCGGCGCGCGGGTCTCGATGTCATAGAGATCGGCGACCAGACGGTCTATGCCGGGCAGCGGACGGCTGGCATCGCCCAGGCGGCGGGCGGCGAGGGCTGCATCGTCGATGTCCCGGCCGGTCAGCAGAAGCACGGTGCGGTCCGATCCGGCCCAGCTTATCATCCGCAACACGCCGCCGGCGATGTCACCCTGGTCTTCGCCGGTCAACAATGATGCGGTCGGCGCCGCGCCGACCACGACCACCCGCCTCGGCAGCGGGACCGGGCGATCGCCCGACGGTTCCGTCCCGGCGGCGGCGGTGGCCGCCTGCGGCATCACGTCGCTGGCGGGCGAGGTGAGCGCGCTGGCAAGCCGAGGCTCGGCGGTGGCGTCGATCAGGTCGATATCGGGCATGGCCGGCCCGCTGCGCAATGCGATCGCCTGAACCGCCAGCGAGGCGGCGGTCAAGGCGCCACGCGCGTTGAAGCCATCGGACACCACCACCGCCACCGATTCATCGGCCATGCGCGGATCTGTGAGCAGGCTGTCGACACTGGCCAGGGTCGGTCGCGGCAGCGTGCCGCCGAAATCGAGCAGCAGCCGAGAGCGGGTGGTATCGATCCGTGCCCAGAGTTCATAGGTGGACTGGACGGTACACAGCAGCCGGTGGCGCTGGCGTGCCACGACATCGATCCGGTTCGGGCCGACGGTCAGCATGTCGACCGGCAGATCGATACGGGCGGTGACAGGACCGCGATGGGCTTCCAATGGCAGTCTTGCCGCCGGCTGCCCGTTCACCCAGACATCCAGCGCCGACGCCTCGGCGGCATCTTCGATGGAGTTGGTATAGACGAGCTGCAGTATCGCCCGGTCGACAGCCACCGAGTCGGGTAGCAGAACCCTGAAGCGTCCGATGTCATACTCGCCGTCAAGCACCATGCCGCGCCTGGTGGCGCCGTCGATCGGGATCAGGGCATAGCCGCCACCCTCGGGCATGGTGGTCGGAACCGGGACCGGCACCGGCGCAAGGGGGGGAACCGAAATCACCTCTGTGGGCGGCACGGTCACGCGCGGTGCGGGTGGGGCTGCGGGCGCTTCGCGCCGTGGGGCTTCCCGCGCGGGCGGCGGTGCCGGTTGCGGCCGCGGCGGGGTGGTCGCGGGTGCGGGCTGGGGGGCCGGCTGCGGTACTGTCAGGACGCCGCGATTGCGGCCGCCGGCATCGGCCGGTGTGGGCCCCCACAGCTTCAGGTCGACCGGCCCCTGCGACTGAGCCTGGGCGGCCCCGGGCAGCCCCGACACGGCGCTGGCGCCGGCAAGTGCCACACCCACCACAGCGGCATGCGCGGTTCTGCGGACCAGTGGCCTGGTCAACCGTCCGGCCCGCCCGCACAGATCGCGGGCCTGTCCGATCCGGGTGCGGGGCTGGTCGTGCCGGGTGGACGTGCTTGAGATGGGCATCGGTCTGTCCGCTCCCGGTCAGCTGCGGCGCGGCGCAAGGCCGTCGCTGTTCCAGGTGAGTGGGGGGGTGAAGTGGCCGTCGGGCGGCGTGCCCGCCGCACCGGCCGCACCATCGGTGCCCGCCGGTGCGGCCGGTGCGGGGGCCGGCGACCTGCGACCCCCGCCCAGCAGGAACCCGGCCGATTTGAAGCCATAGCCCAGGCTGAGGCCGAGAAAATGGGTCAGGCCGCGCAGAATGCCCGGGCGCCGGTGCCGTCGCGCCAACAATTCGGACCAGAGGGCGCTGGAACCATAGACCAGATCGACGACGGCTTCCTTCTCGGTCTCGGTCGTGGCGGCGAATCGCAGGCCGATCTGGATATTGCCGTCGTCATCGGGCCGGCCATACCGCATCTCGACCGGTACGGCACGCGCCTCGGCGGCGCTCGGATGGGTGGGGGCGATCAGATCGTCGACCAGCAGATGGGCCACCCGGCCCGAGACGCGCCCGCCGGGCACCAGCTTGGCCGGCAGGGCAAGGCGCGCGCCACCTTGCGAGACATCGAGCAGGGCGCCGTCATAGATCACGCCGTCGATGCGGATGCGCGCGGGCCGGCGCACGACGGCGCGTGGGGCGCTGCGGTGCTGGGCGTGCTCGCACACCACGCCCAGAGCGGCAAGTGCCAGAAGCATGTTGAACAGGTTCCAGAACCCCACGACCAGCACGACATCGCGGGTCGACGGTTCCATCACATAGCGCCAGACCGTTGCCGCCACGCCCAGCAACAACAGGCCGACGACAACCAGCAACGGACGTGCAAGCGGCGAGACGTGATCATGGGCCAGGGTTGCGCCCTTGGCTGTCACCTTGAAGGTGGGTTTGCGCGGGTTGACGATCGTGGTGACAATCGCGACCGAGGTGTGGAGGGATTGGCTGAGTTCGTAGAGTTCCGAGATCAACGGCCATCGGAACCGCCCGTTCAGCGCATTCTGGATCACAAGCGATGCTGCCAGATAGGTGAGGGTGTAGGCCACGAACTCGGCCGCCGTGGCGCGATAGATCTCCAGACCGAAATACAGATAGAACAGGGGCGCGATCAGGAACATCAGACGCGAGAACGGGAACAGCCAGAACATGCTGCTGGCCAGATAGCTCAACCGCTGTCCCAGCTTCAGCCCCCGCTTGATCAGCGGGTTCTTCATGATGAAGATCTGGGTCATGCCCTGCGCCCAGCGGGAGCGCTGGCCGATGAAGGCCGCGAAGCTCTCCGGCTGAAGGCCGGCGATCAGCGGCTTGCCGTAATAGACGCTGTTATAGCCGCGGGCATGCAGGTCGAGCGCCGTTTCGGCGTCCTCGGTGACCGATGATCCGCTGAAGCCGCCGATTTCCTCAAGACAGGCGCGCCGCAGCAATGCCGCCGAGCCGCAGAAGAAGGCGGCGTTCCAGCGGTCGAGGCCGCGCTGGATCATGCCATAGAACATTTCGTTCTCGCTCGGCATCCGCTCGAAGGTGCCGAGATTGCGTTCAAGCGGATCGGGACTGAGAAAGAAATGCGGCGTCTGCACCAGAAACAGCTTCGGATCCTTCAGGAAGAACCCGGCCGTCGCCATCAGGAAGTCGCGGGTCGGCACATGATCGGCGTCGAATACGGCGATCAGGTCCCCCTGACTGTGGCGCAGCGCCGCGTTCAGATTGCCGGCCTTGGCATGAGCGTTGTTCTCACGCGTCAGATAACGCACGCCCAGGCGTGAACACATCGCCTGAAGACGCTCATGCCGTTCACGGGCGCGCATGGCTTCCTGCGGGTCTGCCGAATGCCGCTTGGCATCCGTGCCGCCATCGTCCAGCAGGTAGACCGTCACCCGCTCGGCCGGATACCACATCCGCCTGGCGCCGATCAGCGTGGTTTCGATCAGCGCGTCATCCTCGTTATAACTGGGCACGAAGACGTCGATCGAGGGCAGGTCTTCCGCCGCCTCGGGCAGGGGCGGGCTCTTACGGGTGACGGGGTCGATCACCACGAAATTGTTCACGAAGAACATCACGATGGCATAGATCTCGGCACCATACAGAACGATGCCGGGTATGAAGGCCAGCAGATCATCGGTGGGCGGCAGGGTCGACAGGGTCCGCCACGCCAGATAGCGCGCGACCACAAAGGCCCCGATCATCACCAGAATGGTGCGGCGTATGCTGCCATCCTCATGCGACCGGCGGCCTTTCAGCAGCGTCATCGCCACCAGCAGCATGGCCATCAGCACGATCTGCGCCGGCAGACTCACGGGTTGCGCGGCCGCTGCCAGCAAGGCGACAACCGACACGCACCACAGGATGATGAGCGCCAGACGCCCCAGTCTTCGTGCCATCATGAGATCCGTATTCCGTGCTGACCATGAGAGGGCGAGGGTCCGGCAAGTGCCGACCGCGCCGTTCAGGTCCACAATTCAAGACGTCAAAAAGATAAAATACCAGCAAAATCCATAGAAATATGAACACCTGTTGGCTGCATGACAGGTGCCTGTCGCATATCGGTGCGCCACGTCGTCCGGCATGCAATCAGGACGGGTCGAGTGTGCCGGCAAATAGATGAGGAAGGGTTAATGGCGTGGGGCATCAGAGGCTTGCGCAGACAGTCTTTCTGCACATGGCCCGATCGTTCTGCATCATGCCTTATGTGTGCGATCAGCCGGCCCGCGACGGCCCCACCAGCCCGTGCAGCCGCGCGGCGGTGGTCCAGCCGCATTCGGTGGCGAGGCCGTCGAGCAGCGCCGGGCGGCTGAGATGGTCGAGCAGACGGGAAAACACGGCCGCGTCGGCAATGAAAAGGTCGCGTGCCGTATGGGACGTCTGCAGCCCCTCTGCCACACCGAGGGCAGCCATCCGCGCGACCAGCCGCGCCACCGCGAAGCCGATGGCCAGCCGCAGACCGGGCAGAGCCTCCGGGGTGGTGGTCGGCAACGGCGCCGCCGTCGGTGAATGCGGCGACGCGGCGAGTTGATGATCGATCCAGGCCGAGAGTGCCGCATCCAGCCCGGTGCCGGCCGCGTGAACATCCCACGCCGTGTCGCGTGCCCGGGCCAGAGCCTCGGGGTCGGCATCCGGCCGGCCGGTCAGGTCCAGGGTCGCGCGATCCAGCGTCAGCCCAAGCGCTGCTTCCAGCCGCTGCATGGCCTGATCCAGCGCCGGTCGCCTGTGGCCGCCGGTGGCGTGCAGAACCGCACCCAATGTCAGCAGCAGCCGCGGTTCATCGAGCGGATCGGTGGCGGGCGCCGGCAACCGGTCGTGAATGCCGCGTCCCAGAGCCGTGGCCGCGGCCGGCCGATCCGGCATCGGAAACCGGGCAATCGACCCGGCCAGGGCAAGCACCGCCCGCATCCGGTCGGATGCCGGCCGGCCGGGCAGCAACGCGCAGAAGGTGGCGGTGATACCGTCCTCGCCGGCGCGCACACCGGTCCGGCCGGCGCCGGATCCGGCCGCCACGGCCAGCCGCACCACTTCAGGGCAGCCCAACTGGGCGATCTTGCGCCGAACGCCGTCGATATCCGTCGTCACACGTCGCGGAAACGCAGCACAGGCCTTCGACAGCATCTCGTGGCCATGGCTGCGGTGGATGGCACACCAGCCCTGGTCGAGTTTCACACAGGCACCGGTCGATGGCGCACGCGCCATCACCCGCCCGGCATCGGCATCGACCATGGTCATCGCCGACTGTTCGGCCGCCGTGAACACGCCCTGCCAGCGGGCCAGCGTCGCATCGTCCACCTGCATCGACCAGCCGGCACAACAGGTGTCGGAACAGGCCGCGCCGATGCAGGCGAAATCGTCGAGAACCGGCTGGACGCGGATCGCGCCCTCGTCGGCACCGGTTTCGTCCGGCGTTGCGTCCCCGTCTTGCGTTGGGGTCATCGTGCGGCGTGTCTCCTGCGGCGTGCCGGCGACGGCTCAGCCCGCGATCAGCGGCTGCCGGATCGGGTATTTCGGGTTGTGCAGCACATGCTGCCAGGCGCGGCGCGCCTCGACATCCACCAGGATGGGCGCGCGGCGGTTGATGGTCAGCAGCACCCCGCCGTCGACGCGATGGCTGGCCACCACCAGCAGCACGGCGGCGTTGTCGCGCGCGATGCCGAAATGGGTGAGGGCATCTTCCAGATCCTCAGGGTCGATGGCATCGGTCTTCACCGGCACCGGCAGCACCAGCATCGATACCCGCGGGTCATCGATCGAGACCAGGATCTTCAGATGGTCGATGCGCTCATCGGCGACCTCGGCCAGCACGAAGCGGCCACGACCGCCCAGGCCGACCAGGCCGCGAGGGACATCAATCGCCAGGGCGGGATCGATGGCGATCGGGCCGAAACGGGTTTCAAGAACGGTCGGGGTATCGGCAACGGGGTCGGACATGTCGGGTGACATCCGGATAACAGGGGTGACGGTGGCCAGCATGACATGCTTTCCTTCGCTTGAGCAGCCCCCGTCTGGGGATTGGGGGCTGGCGATGCAGATGACCGGCGGCGGGGCCGCCATGGCGGTACAGGTTCGCGCGCCGGCCGCGGCATGAGGGGGATCGGGACGGCCGGGTGCTGGATGGTGTCGGCGGGATCACTTCAGATAGTCGGCGAGCGACATCCGGTTGACCTGCGACACCATCATGTATGAGGCGTCGAGCAGGGTCTGTTCCGACGCCATCCGGATGGCGGCCGAGGGGATGTCGGTGTTCTCGATCGACGCGATGGCTTCATTCTGAACGACCAGACGGTCTTCGTGCGACGCCATGGTCTTGTCCAGCCGGGCCTGATTGGCGCCGACCTCGGCGCGATAATCGGCGAGTTTGCCGATGGCGTCGTTGACCATCGTCAATGCGCTTTCGGCGGTGGCGGTGGAGCCGATGTCGGCCGCGTGGATGGCGGCCTTCAGCGATCCGATCAGATCCTGAAAGGCCTGGCGGTCGGCGGTCATGCCATAGGTCATCTCCATCGCGTCATCCAGCCGCGCGGAGAGGGCGATGTCGTCGCCAGTATAATAGGTGTCTTCCGCGACGCCGAAGGTCAGCGGATCGGGCACCGGATTGGTCACGGGGGCTGTGTCGGTCCGCGAGCCGCTGAACAGAAAGCGTCCGTCCTCGGACACGTTCAGCGCGCTGATCACGGTCTGAAGCATGCCTTCGGCCTGCTCCTTCAACGGCACCGCGTCTTTCAGACCGTCACTGGTCGCCTGCATCAGGGTGGTGCGCAGGCTGCTGGCCACGTCCGACATCGTCTCAAGGCTCTGGTCGACCAGGGTCAGGCGGCGGTCGACGCTCGTGACGTTGCCCAGATAGTTGTCGATGCGGGTCGCTTCCGCCCGCAGACCCAGCGTGCGCTCGGCGTCACCGGCGATGCCGGCGAAGTTCTGTGCGACCTTGCCGCTGGAGATCTGGGTGTTGGTGTCATAGACCCGCCGCTGGATGTCGAGCATCGAGTCGAGGCTGCGGGTCTGTTGGGAGAACGTCGTGACGCGCATCATGGCCTGAACCTGTTCTGAAGCGTGAACCAGCGGTGACGGAAATCAGGAGATCCGCGGAAGGCGGGATGCTTAAGGATGGTCAGCATCAGTTGCCCACCATGTTCAGCAGCTCGTCGAACATCTGCTTGGCGGTGGTGAGCACGCGGGCGGATGCGGTGTAGGCATTCTGATACAGGATCAGCGCGCTCATCTCCTCGTCGACGCTGACACCGGCGACCGAGGCATCGCGAAACGCCAGATCGTCTTTCAGGATCCCGCTGTCCTCGGCCCGCGCCGATGCTTCGGCCGCGACCGAGGCGATATTGGTGATGATCTCGCGGCTGTATTCCGCCAGGCTGTAGCTTCCGGGCGACAGCGAGCCGATGCCCGGCATCGCGGCTGCGGTGTTGACCGCCTCGGCCAACGCCATCCCGTTGCGGTTGTCGCCGGCGGTGATCGCGACATCGCCCGCGGCGGCGGCCGTCGACTTCAACAGGCCGGTCGAGACCCGCTGAGGGTCGGCAAGGATGTCGGCCTTGACCGCGACCGTGGCGGCGCTGCCGCCGGTGAACAGGTTGTTCAGGCCCAGATGATGCGACAGCCCGCGCACGGCACCATCGCTGCCGGTGACCTGGCTGGTGCCTTCCGACATGGCGATACCGGTTCCGGCGCCGGTCGTCGTCAGGGTGAACTTGCCGTCGACGATGGCGGCGGTCATGTGGCCGCCAAGCGGGCTTGCGTTGATCGCATCGCGCAGGTCGCCGACGGTGGCGATGGTCGACAGATCGATGTCCAGCGGTGCCGCCAGCAGGGTACCGTCGCTCGCCACGGCGGCGATCCGCATGGTGCCGGTCGCCGCAAGTGCCGTGGTGCCGGTGACGTCGGTGCTGCCGGTCAGCGTCGATGGCGGCGGAAAGCTGGTGCCCTGGTTGTGGACGGCGTTCATCCGCTCCACCAGCGCATCGGCCACGGCGTCCAGTTGACCGGTCAGGGCCGCCAGATCCTTGTCGCGGGCCTGAAGCAGCCCGGCAAGCTCGCCGCCCTGGACGTTGGACGTGACCGTGCTGCTGGTGCCGCCCGATACCAGAACATCGCCGTCGTTCTGCTGGGCCAGCGTCTTGGGGTCGACCGCAACCACCTTGATCGGGCCGAACACGGTGTCGAGCGAGGCCTGTGCCGCGGGCGTATAGGTCAGCTGGCGCAGGCTTTCGTCCAGCAGGGTCTGACCGGAGCCGGAGTAGATCGAGATCTTGCCGTTCTGAGACGGCATGACCTCGATATCCATCTGCTCGGACAGGCGGCCCAGCGCCATGTCGCGGCGATCTTCCAGTTCGGAGACCGGCTCGCCAAAGGCATTGCCACGCTGGATCTGGACGTTCAGGTCATAGATCTCGCGCAGCGCATTGTTGATCGTGGTGACCGAATTGCCGATATCGCTGTCGGTGTTGGCCCGCAGGCGGCCCACCTGCTCGACATTGGCGTTCAGCCGCTCGGTCAGGCCCTTGGCGGCGGTGATCAGATTGTAGCGTTCGCTGCCGGCTTCGGGCGCGTTGGCGACCGCTTCGAGCTGGGTCAGGAATTCGTCGATATCGGCTGCCAGCGAATTATTGCCGCCGACCTTGCCGAACACGCGCTGGGCGCTGTCGAGCACACTGGCCCGGGCGCTGTCGCGGGATTCGTCCGAGGTGGCGCGGCGCAATTCGCTGCGCAGATACTGATCGACCGCCCGGGTGACGTCGGTGACCGCCACACCGCTGCCGGTGCTGCCGGTGATGACCGATTCCTGCGAGACGATCTTGCGCGAATAGCCGGGGGTGTTGGCGTTGGCCACGTTCTGTGACGTCACCGACAGCCCGGCCTGAGCGGCGTTCAGGCCGCTGACCGCGTTTCGGAAGGCTGTGTCGAGTGAGAGCGTCATGGCGGGCGGCTCCGGCGGCTTCTGGAATCAGGTCGGACTGACGGGCGGGATGCAGAATGGTCAGGCCTGGGTGTTGACGCTGATCGACCCGGCGCGGACCGACCCGGCGCGGCCGGCCGAACAGGTGCGGCCGTTGGCGCCATAGACTGTGGCGGGTGCCTGGGCGCGGACGATGGCGTTGCGCACGGCACCCAGGATCCGCTCGTTCAGCGACCGGGCGGCGCCGATGCGGCGCAGATTGTCTTTCACCGCCTCGGCGAAACGGGGGGCGAGAGCGCCCAGGCGGTCGAAGCCGGTGGCGCCGCGTACCAGCGCCTGATCATGCCGGCCCAGCAGCGCATACAGCTGTTCATAGCCCCGGCTGAGGCGCTGTTTGTCGGCCTGAAGCGCGCGCATGGTCGGGATGTCCTTGACCGTGAGTGCTGCGGTTTCCCGCTCCAGAACGTCGGTCAGCTCGTCCACCACGCGGACCAGATCGGCGACCAGGCCGTCGATCTCGGCATTGCGGGGCCGGTCCTGGGTCAGAACGGCCGCGGCGGGGCCGGCATCGGTGCCGGTGGCATGGGCTTGAGCGGAAGCGGTCATGGCGGCGGGCCTTTCGGAGGACGGTGCCGGTGCGTGGGCGGGCGCGATCGGATCAGGACTGGGCGGACTGGATGCGGATCAACTGGTCGAGAACATCGGCCGACAGCCCGATGCCGCCGGCCTGGGCCATGGTGGCGCCGACCTTTTCGGCCATCATCGACTTCTGGAAGTCTTCGGCCGCCTTGGCGCCGGCGCCCTGGTTCATGCCCGGCATCAATTCCACGCTGTCGAGCATGGTCGCCACCAGACGTGACAGGAAAACGCCTTCCAGTTCCTCGGTCTTCTCGCGTGCGGTGTCGACGTCGAAGCTGCGGGCGGTGGCGAGGCTGTGCAGCCGGCCCTGTTCCGGCTTGCCGGCGGCATCGAGATTGCTGGCGGTCGAGGCCGAGGAGGGCAGGCGCGGCGCGGCGAGGCTGGTGCTGAGGATGGACGACATCGGCTTTATATCCTCACATCACTTCGATTTCGGCCTGAAGGGCGCCGGCGGCCTTGATGGCCTGCAGGATCGAGATCATGTCCCGGGGCGTGATGCCCAGCATGTTCAGGCCATCGACCAGTTCCTGCAGGCTGACGCCTTTGGGCAGCACCGCGAGCTTGCGGTCCTTGTCCTCGTCGATTTCGATGGTCGTGCGGGGCACCACCGCGGTCTGGCCCTGCGAGAACGGTCCCGGCTGCGACACCTGCGGCGTCTCGGTGATCCGGATGGTCAGGTTGCCCTGTGCGATGGCGACGGTATCGATGCGGACATTCTCGCCCATCACGATGATGCCGCTGTTCTCGTCGATCACCACCTTGGCGACCTGATCGGGCTGAACGCGAAGCTGCTCGATCTCGGTCATCAGGCCGGCGACATCGCCGCGCCACTGGGCCGGCACCGCCACCCGCACGCTGGCAGGGTCGGTCGCCTTCGAGATTTCGGCGCCCATGAAGGCATTGATCGCACCCGAGACGCGCTGGGCGGTGGTGAAGTCGGGGTTGCGCAGCGCGATGGTGACGCTGTCCAGATTGTCGAAGGCGAACGGAACCTCGCGCTCGACGATCGCGCCGCTGGCGATCCGGCCGACGGTGGGCACGCCCCGGGTGATCGATGCGCCCTGGCCCTGGGCCGAAAATCCGCCGATCGCCACCTGCCCCTGAGCGACACTGTAGATCTCGCCATCGGCGCCGAGCAGCGGCGTGACCAGCAGGGTGCCGCCCAGCAGCGATTCCGAATCGCCGATCGCCGAGACCCGGACGTCGACCCGGCTGCCCTGACGCGAGAAGGGCGGCAGGTTCGCGGTAACCATCACGGCCGCGACATTGTCTGTGCGCAGACGGCTGCCGCGGCTGTTGACGCCCAGGCGTTCCAGCATCGCAACCAGGCTCTGTTCGGTGAAGGGCGCGTTGTTCAGGCTGTCGCCGGTGCCGTTCAGCCCCACGACCAGGCCGTATCCGACCAGAAGGTTGTCGCGAACGCCTTCGATATCGGCGATATCCTTGATCCGCGACTGGGCGGCGGCCGGACCGTGCGGCAGCAGGCAGGCGGCGACGGCCATCACCGCCGCCGCGAATGCCACGCGGATCGCGCCGGAAGCACGACGCGGGCGGGCGGAGAAGGTGTTGAGGGACGTGACCATCGGCGATACGGCTCCGGTTCGGGGGCAGCGGCTTCGCTCAACCTTTATGCCAGAACCGTGCCACGAACCAACTTGATGGCGGAGCAAGGCCAAGTCGATGGCAGCGCAAGGCTTTTGTCGGCCCGCCTGCCCGGGCCGATCGCTGCCGCGACGCCATCGCGGCAAGCGCTGCCGCGCGGGCGGCAGAAACTGCCGGGTGCGGCCGTCGGATGGCCGGCAATACCGGCACGAACGCGGCCGGCGCCAAGAGGGGCCTTGGAACCTCGCCCGAAGGCGCCGATATACAGATGCAGGTGCGGGTTGTTATAAACGGCACATGCAGCCCGCGGCCGCGATGGGCCGGACCGGTTTCGTCACCGGCACCGCATCCATGCACGCCGCTTCTGCCACTGGAGGCTGACGAGGCAATGAAGGTTACAGGCGTCGGTACGGGCGCGCCCGCATCCAAGAGCCGACGGAGCAGCAGTCGGACGACCAGTTCGGATGATTTCGCGAGCCGGGTCGACGATGGCGGGGACGCACGCGCAGCCGCCGGTCCGGCAAAAGCCGGCCCGCTGACGGCAATGGACGCGCTTCTGGCGCTGCAGGGGGTGCCCGGCGGCGCCGAGCAGGAAGAGCGTGCCGCAACCGAGCGCGGCGGCCGTATGCTTGATATATTGGACGAGATCAAGCTTGGTCTTCTGGATGGCCGGGTGCCGCATGCGGCGCTGGGCCAGCTTCGCGATCTGGTCGCCGCGGAGCGTGGACGGGTCTCCGATCCGCAGCTCGCCGAGGTTTTGGCAGAGATCGACGTTCGTGCTGCCGTGGAGCTTGCGAAACTCGATCGTATCGGGTAACTACAGGCCCGACCGGACGGGCCGCCGTGTTCCCCCGCGGGCCGGCCGCCAACCGGAGCGCGAGCGACCGTCTGCCCGCAGCGCGCCTTGTGGGTGGATGGCCTCTCTGAGGGGAGACCAGGATGGCTGTTACGCTGCCGCCCGACTATTTGCCGTCCGAAGAAGAGCCGTTCATGAATGATCGGCAGGTGGAGTTTTTCCGTCGACGCCTGATGGCGTGGCGGGAAGATATCCTCCGGGAATCTTCGGAAACACTGCGCAACCTGCAGGAAGACAGCCTGCAGGAGCCAGACATCACAGATCGTGCCTCCGCCGAGGCCGACTGGTCGATCCATCTGCGCACACGCGATCGTCAGCGTAAGCTGATATCCAAGATCGACGCGGCGCTGAAGCGGATCGAAGACGGATCCTATGGCTATTGCGAGGAAACGAGCGAGCCGATCAGCCTGAAACGGTTGATCGCACGGCCGATCGCGACCCTCAGCATCGATGCCCAGGAACGTCACGAACGGCGCGAAAGAAGCTATCGCGACGATTGATCACGACATGATCCTGCCGCTTGATGATCGGGTACTGGCCGGTCGCCGGGCGTGATGCCATAGTCATATGACGACAGGAGCGGCTGGGCGTGAGCCCGGCCGTTTTCCTGCCTCATCTGGCGGTCAATGGATGATCACGCATGGCCGAGGGCAAGGAGACCGCGACAACCAGCGGTGTCTCGGACGATCTGTCGAACACCGATCGACGTCAGGAACGGCGTCGGGACGGACAGGTCCGGAAGGGGCGGGTCCGAGACGATGGGCTGGCACCCGATCGCCTTGTCCGACGCTCCCGCGAGGGGGCGTGGATCGGGGTGATCGCGGTTGTCGGGATCGTTCTGTCGATCGGCGCGTGGTCGATCACCCGCCATGACCGGATATTGTCGCAACGCCAGGCTTTCTCGGAAGCGGCATCGGCGACCGCGGCGGCAATGGCGATCGACATCGATCGCCATATCGGTGCCGCACTCGATCTCGCGGCCCTGTTCGCATCGTCCAACCGGGTCGAGGATCGGGAATTCGAGCGCTTCGTGACCTCGTTCCGCCGGCGCGCGCCCGCCCTGTCGATGATGGCATGGTACAGCGACGGCGCCGGGGAGGCGGCGGGCGGGCCCTTACGGCTGCCTGATCAGGTGGCCCTTGGCGCGACGCGGCTGCGTCTTGTCAACGCCTCGGGTGATGCGGATGGCGCGGATGAGATCCTGCCGGCGGACCCTGGATATCTGGCGATGCTGGTCGAGCGGGCGTTGTTTTCAGGCGCGCTGGCCGTGGAGCCGGTGGGGCATGCGGACCCGACTGCGCCGGTGACCGGTCTGGTTTTCGCGCTGCCTTTGCGCGCCGAGAACCGGCCCGACGGCATCGACATCGTGATCGGCGTGATCGATGCCGGCGTGCTGGTGGCGGATGTGCGCCAGCGGATCACGATGGCGTCCTCCGACCGGCTGAGTCTGCGGCCGGTTCCGGAACCGGCCGATCCCCGCCCGATCGGATCTGCGGCGCCGGCGGCAGGGGTCCAGGTTCTTCGGATGATCGACCAGATGCCGACCGGTGCCGATCCCCAAGCCTGGGTGCGGACCCGCAACCTCGCGATCGGCGATCGTCTGTTCAAGATCAAGGTGGCGGCCGGTGCCGATGCGCCCGGACGCTGGATCATCGAGATGCCGGCGCTCGCGGTTCTTCTGGCGGGGCTGGGGTTCACCGCCGTCGTGGCGATCCTGCTGTTCCGTGCCCGGCGCCGGGCACGGCTGCTGGAGAACCTGCGCGCCGATAATCTGGAGAGCCTGGACCAGCTTGAGCGCGAGGTCGGTGCCCGCCGCGACACCGAATATCAGTTGGTCGACATGGTCAATCGGCTGGGCGCCAGCGAGCGGGGCTTCCGATCGACCTTCGATCTGGCGGCGGTGGGTATCGCGCACCTGACCACGGAAGGCGTGATCGAGCGGGCCAACAGCCGCTTCGCGCGCATTCTCGGCACCGACAACAGCGCCATCGTCGACGCGTCGATCATGGATTTCGTTCACCCGGAGGGCAGGGCCACCTGGACCGACGAGTTCCGTGCCCTGGTCGGCGGCGCGGCCGGGGTGATGTCGACCGAACAGCGGTTCATCACCCGCGCCGGGATCAGCATCTGGCTCAGGATCACCGCCAATCTGGCCGATGACGGCACCGGTGGCCGGGTGATCATGGTGATCGACGACGTTACCGAGCATACGGTGATGATGCGGCGGCTCAGCCTCAGCGAACGCAGCCTGGCCTCGGCCCAGCGTGTGGCCGGGCTCGGCATCGTGGAGTGGGATCCGCAGACGAATGCGGTCTGGTGGTCGGCCGAGACCTATCGGTTGTTCGCCCGGCCGCCGACCGCCGGGCCGTTGCCCTTCGAAGCCATGGCCGAATATGTGGTGGCCGAGGATATGGCCCTGCTGGACCGGGCGATCGCCCACACCGTCGAGACCGGCAAGCCGCTGCGGATGGATCTGCGGATCCGCCAACTGGGCGAGGAGCCGCGCTGGCTGCGCGTCGAGGGCGCGATGGAAAGCGACGGCCGCCGGCGTGTGCTGCTGGCGGCTCTGCTGGATGCGACCGCCGATCGGATCGCCGCCAACACCCTGCGCCGGGCGAAGGAGCAGGCCGAGGCTGCGAACGAGGCCAAGTCGATCTTCCTGGCCAATATGAGCCATGAACTCCGCACGCCTTTGAACGCGGTGATCGGCTTTGCCGAAGCCATGCTTGGCGGCCTGGGCGGCCTGCCCAATGACCGGCACCGGCTGTATCTCACCGATATCCAGTCGGCTGGCCGTCATCTTCTGGCCGTGATCGGGAGCATTCTTGACCTGTCGAAGATCGAGGCAGGCAAGGCACGACTCGACGAGGCCCATGCCGATCTGGGGGCGATCGCCCGCGAAGCGGCACGGCTGGTGACGCCGCAGGCCGAACACCGCGATATCGGCATCGTGCTCGACATTCCCGAACCGGCGCCGATGGTGATCGCCGACCGGCTGAAACTGCGGCAACTGGTGCTGAACCTGATCTCCAACGCGGTGAAGTTCAGCGACCCCGGTGGTGTGGTCACTGTCGGCGTGCGCCGGCGGCCGGAAGGCGGGGTGGTGATCGAGGTGGTCGATGACGGCATTGGCATGGAGCCGGACCAGATCGCGACGGCCCTGCTGCCATTCGAACAACTGGCCAGCGCCCATGGCCGCGGGGGGGGCACCGGTCTGGGCCTGCCGCTTGCCCGGGCGATCGCCGATCTGCATGGCGGCCGGCTGGATATCGACAGCCGGCCCGGCATCGGCACGCGGGTGGGCGTGTCACTGCCTTTGGACCGTGTGCTGGCTCTGGACGGCGATGTCGAGCCGCCGGCGCGCACGCCTGGTGTCGTGCCGGCGGATGCAGCCGTCGCGGCGGCCGTGGATGGCACGGGATCGGCGACGGGGCCGGCGCTCGACCGCACGGGCGATCGGCGCCGCACGACACCGACCGTGCCGCCCCGTGCCACACAGCGCCTGTTCGACGACGAGGACGGCCCCGACAGTAGCCCGCCGGGGCCGCCGCGACGTCTGCATTGATCGGTCTGCGGTATCCCGGTGGCCGGCTTCGGTGCCGGCCGCCGGAGAAGGGTGGGGCCAGAACGGGAAGGGTGGGGCCAGAACGGGAAGGGTGGGGCCAGAACGGGAAGGGTGGGGTCAGAACGGCAGGATGATGTCCATCACCTGGCTGCCATAGCGCGGCTGCTGGAAATCGGTGATCTGGCCGCGGCCGCCATAGGCGATCCGGGCTTCGGCGATCTTGTCATGCGGCACGCTGTTGTCGCCGGCGATGTCCTCGGGCCGGATCACGCCCGCGACCAGAATTTCGCGCACCTCGTAATTGACCCGCATCTCCTGGCGGCCATTGATCACCATATTGCCGTTGGGCAGGATCTGGGTCACCACGGCTGCGATCGACACGGTCACCGCCTCGGTCCGCTGCACGCCGCCCTGGCCGACATTGCTGGTGGCCGAGCCCAGATCGACCAGGCTGCCCGGATCGATCGGTTCGGCCAGCACCTTGCCTAGCTGGTTCTCCAGCCCGAAGAAGCCGTCCAGCCCGATCGACTCGCTGTTCTGGCGCGACCGGTTGGTGCGGTTGTTCAACTGGGCGCGATCATTGATGGTGACCTTCACGGTCAGAATATCGCCAACCTGCTTGGCACGCTGATCGTCGAAGAAAGCGCGGGCACCTGCGCGCCACAGCGAGGCCGGGGCGCGGGTTTCCGAGCGCACCGGCGGCATCGGCATCGACACCGGCTTGTAATCGGGCGACTCGACCGGGTTGTTGATCGCCGACAGGTCGGGCGCCTTGCCGATATTGGCCAGCCGGTCGCCGGCGCCGCAGGCGGCCAGGCTGATGGCCATGCCGATCACGGCCGCATGGCCCAGCGCCTTGCGGGCGCGCCGTGCGCCAGCCCGAGCCGGGGGTGCCGAAGGGGAAGAAGCGGGCCGGGTGCTGCTGGATGCGGGGCGAGCCGTCATTGTCGTTGCGTCCTCAAATGCGGCGGATTCCGGGGCTTTGGTCAGTTGCGGGCGATGCTGGGGCCGGCATCGCCGACCTCCACCGTTCCGTCGGGGGCGACCACGCCATAAACCGTGTTGCGGCTGCGGGCATTCAGCACCCGGACCGTCTCGCCGTCACCGGCCGAGTCCAGGGCCTCGCCCTGCGCGGTCAGAACCAGTCCGCCGCGCCGGAAGATCATCGTTACCATAGCACCCTTGCGGATCACCTCGGGCGTGCCGACATCGCGTGCCATCAGCGGCCGGCCGGGATAGCCCGGGCGACGCAGGGCCTGCCCGATCAGCTGGTTGGGGTCCGTGACCTGCTGGTTGTTGAGCCGGCGGCGTTCGACCGAGATCAGGTCGATGTCGTTGGGCCCGATCACGCTGCCGCTGGCCAGCCGCTCGCGCAGCACCGGCACGTCGACCACAGCGGTCGCACGACCGGCACAGACCACCACCAGCGGTGCCAGCCCATCGCCCTGATCGACCTCGATGCGGGCCGAAAAGCGTTCGGTGCGGCTGTCGTGGATGAAGTCCACCACCCGCGGCCGCGGCATCACCGTCTCGGCCACCACGATTTCCGGGGCGCGGCCGGTATAGTCCAGGCGGAAGCTGGTGGAGTTGCCCGTGCCCGGCGCGCGTTCCAGCGCGTCGATGATCAGGGCGTCGATCTGTTCACGCGGCACCCGCACGCCACGGCGCGACACCACGACCTCCTCGACACCGGTCGAGGGCTGCCAGGCAATTTCTGCCCGGCGGGCCATGCCGTCCAGCTGACGGGCATTGATGGTCATGGTCTCGCCCGGTGCCGGGGCCGGGAAGGCGATCAGTGCCGCCGTGTCGGCGGGCAGGCCGTTGAACAGATCGCCGAGCGTGACCTGGGCGGCGCCGACGTCGGACGATGCGCGCAGGACGACACCGGCCATGGCAGGGACCACGGCAACACCGGCGAGCAGCAGGCCCAGCGTGGCCGCGCGAAGATGACGGGTGAGGCGGATCGGACGGCGGGTCATGGGCTTGCGGCTCCGGATGACGAAGGATCTGGCAGGTGGGCTCAGGGATGGCCGGCTCAGGAATGGCCAGGCGCAGGGATGGGTGGCGGCAGGCGATCAGCGAAGCTGGGTGACGGTCGAGTACATCTCGTCCGAGGCGGTGATGACCTTGGAATTCATCTCATAGGCGCGCTGGGCGGTGATCAGGTTGGTGATTTCCTTCACCGGATCGACGTTCGAGCGCTCGACATAACCCTGCAGCAAGGTGCCGTAACCGGCGGTGCCGGGCACCGCGTTTGCCGGTTCGCCCGAAGACGGGGTCTGTGCGAACAGGTTGTTGCCCAGCGCTTCCATGCCGCCTTCGTTCGGAAAGATGGTCAGTTCCAACTGACCCACATTCTGCGGGTCGACCTGGCCGGCCAGCTTCACCTGGACTTCGCCGGTGGGGTTGATGGAAATCTCGGTGGCTTCCGCCGGCACGACGATCTGGGGCTGAACGGTGAAGCCGTCGGCGGTGACGATGGTGCCCTGCGGCGACAGTTGGAACGTGCCGGCACGGGTATAGGCGTCGTCGCCATTGGGCAGTGCCACCCGGAAATAGCCGTCGCCCTGGATCGCCAGATCAAGCGGGTTGTCGGTCACCTCCAGCGGTCCCTGCAGGGTGATGCGATAGACCGAGGCGGTGCGGACGCCCAGCCCGATCTGAACGCCCGAGGGCACGATGGTGCCGACATCCGACGAGGCCGAGCCGATACGACGCTGGTTCTGATAGAGCAGATCCTGGAATTCGGGGCGGCGGACCTTGTAGCCGGCGGTGTTCATGTTCGCGATATTGTTCGCGATGACGTCGACATTGGTCTGCTGGGCAACCATGCCAGTGGCGGCAATGCTAAGCGATCTCATCCGGGTGGCCTCTCTGTCTCTGCTGGTCTAGAGCCGGCTCATGCCTGGCGGAGAATGCGCTCGACGGCGCGACGCTGGTTTTCATGTTCGGTGTCGATGACCTTCTGCGCCGATTCGAACGCGCGCAGCAGAGACATCATCCGGGTCATCTCGACCACCGGCTGGACGTTCGATCCTTCAACCATGCCCTGCACCAGCTTCGGCTCCTCGACCTCCTGGGGCTGGGCATCGGTCGCATACAGTCCGGACTGGGTCTTGCGAAGCTGGAAATCGCTGTCGAAGCGCATCAGCGCGATCTGGGCGAGGGGGCCCGCATCGGTCGCGACCGTGCCATCGGTGCCGACCTGGATCGGTCCCTGATTGAGCGGCACCACGATGGTTCCGCCACCCGCCGCCATCACCGGATCGCCGGTGGTGGTGATCAGCCGGCCGTCCGCGTCGGTGGTGAATTTGCCGTTGCGGGTGTAGCGGGGACCGAACGGGGTCTCGACCTGGAAATAGCCGTCGCCGTCGATCATGACGTCGAGCGGTGCCCCGGTCTCGATCGGCCGGCCCTGCGCCAGATTGCGGACCACGGCGACGTCCCGGGCGAAATGGGTCTGGGGGGCGTTGTCGGGGTCGTGCAGGAAGTCGGTGAACATCATCCGCTCGCCGCGATAGGCGGTGGTTTCGGCATTGGCGATGTTGTTGGCCACCAACTCCAGTTCGCGGGCCATCGTCATCTGACGTGACAGGGCGATATAGCTGGTGTTCTGCATGGGGATGAGGCCTCGAACACGGTGTCATGCCGACTGGCGGCGGGTCGCTTCCCTCTATGCAGACCTCGTGCCAACAGGATATATCATTGAATAATAACGAAATTTTGCTGGGCGCAGGGCCGGTTGCCGTGGCCGCCCGGCAATGCCGGCCGGGCCGGGGCGGTCGGCCGGGCACCGGATCGGAAAAAATTGCCGGTCCTGGGTGCAGTGCAAGAGCTTGTTAACCGTGTTGCGATTAGGGTACGGCTGATCGGGTATGACATCTGCACGCCCGGCAGGTTCCGGTACCGGGCCGATACGGCAGGGGTTGCAGCCCTCATCTGAATGGACGATGTCCTTTAAGGTGAGGAGGCAGGCAGCCCGCGGAACGGGTCCACCGGACGAGCAGGCCTGCAGATCACATGTACTGGCAGACAGCGGGAACGGAAAACCATGGCAGACGAAGCACTCGGCGTGGACGGCGCTGAAAACGGTGGCAAGAAGAAGGGCGGCATGAAGCTGATCCTTCTGATTGTGCTGCCGTTGCTGCTGATCGGCGGCGGCGGGGCTGCGGCTTTCCTGACCGGCATGATCGGTGGCGGCGAGGAGCATGCCGAGGGAGAGGCCGCCGCCGGTGGCGGCCACGGCGCCGGCGGTCATGGCGGCGGGGCCGCACCGGCCGCAGCAAAGGCCCGCGACCCGCTGACGGCGGTCTATTTCGATCTGCCCGAAATGTTGGTAAATCTGAACACCGGTGGCAAGCGGGTCAGCTTTCTGAAGCTGAAGGTATCGCTGGAGCTTCAGAAGCAGGAAGATGTGGCCCTGATCGAGAAGGTGATGCCGCGCATCGTCGACAGCTTCCAGGTCTATCTGCGCGAGATGCGGGTGGAGGATCTGAGCGGATCTGCCGGCATTTATCGCTTGCGGGAGGAATTGCTGGACCGCGTGAATGTCGCGGCACAGCCCGTTGCGGTCAACGACGTGTTGTTCCGCGAAATGCTCGTCCAGTAAATCCGGACGGGGCGCCGGTGACGGCACCTCATCCGGGTTTGACAGGAGTTGCGTCCATGGCCGATCCGAACGACGAAGACGGCAGTCCCGACGACGACGCCATCGCTGCCGAATGGGAAGCGATGATGGCGGCCGATGAGGCTGGTGCCGACGAAGGCGGTGGGCAGGGCGATGTCGATGCGCTCTTCGCCGAAGAGGGCACACGTGCGCTCAGCCAGGACGAGATCGACAGCCTTCTGGGATTCGACCAGGGTGACGAGGGCGACGAGGAACGCTCCGGCATCCGGGCGATCATCAACAGCTCGCTGGTGTCGTATGAACGCCTGCCGATGCTGGAAGTGGTGTTCGACCGCCTGCAGCGGCAGATGACCACCTCGATGCGTAACTTCACCTCGGACAATGTCGAGGTGTCGCTCGACAGCACGACGTCGATCCGTTTCGGCGACTATCTGAATTCGATTCCGCTGCCGGCGATGATCGCGGTGTTCAAGGCGGAGGAATGGGACAATTACGGGCTGGTCACAGTCGACAGCTCGCTGATCTACTCGATCGTCGACGTGCTGCTGGGTGGGCGTCGCGGCACCACCATCATGCGGATCGAAGGCCGGCCCTATACCACGATCGAGCGCAATCTGGTCGAACAGATGATCCGGGTGGTGCTGAACGATCTGTCGGCGGCCTTCGACCCGTTGAGCCCGGTGAACATGAAGTTCGAACGGCTTGAGACCAATCCGCGCTTCGCCACGATCGCGCGTGCGGCCAATGCGGCGATCGTCGCCCGTTTCCGGGTGGATATGGACGACCGTGGCGGCCGTCTGGAAATCCTGATGCCCTATGCGACCCTGGAGCCGGTCCGGGAACTGCTGCTGCAGATGTTCATGGGCGAGAAGTTCGGCCGTGACACGATCTGGGAGACGCATCTGGCTCAGGAGCTGTGGTATACGAACGTGACTGTCGAGGCTCTGCTCGACGAACAGACCCTGACCCTCGGCGAAGTCATGCGGTTCAAGGTGGGCACGACGCTGAAGCTGAATGCACGTCCCCAGTCCGATGTGCTGATGCGCTGTGGCAGCGTGCCGCTGGCGCGTGGCCGGCTGGGGCGGGTGATGGACAATATCGCCGTCCAGCTCAAGGACAGCGTCCGCAAGTCGAAGATGACGCGATGACCTTCAGCCTGGGCCTGATCCTTGATGTGACGCTGGTGGTGCTTCTGGGCGCCACGATCGGCTATTGCGTGGCGCTGCATCGCCGCCTGGGCGACCTGCGCGCGGCACAGAGCGAGCTGCCCCGGCTGATCGACAGCTTCGTCGAGGCGACGCGGCGTGCCGAGGCCGGCATCGCCGACCTGAAGGTGGCCAGCAGCGGTGCCGCCGAAGAGATGGGGCCGCGCCTCAACGAGGCGCAGCTGTTGCGTGAAGACCTGGCGTTCATGATCGATCATGGCACCAAACTGGCCGATCGACTGGAAGCGAGCGTTCGTGTCGCGCGGGCCGAGACCGTGGCGCGCCAGCAGCAGGCCATGCCGGCACAGGCGCCGGTGACGGCCCGGCGGAACGGCGCCGACGGTGCGGCATCCGGCGGTCGCGGCACCCAGCAGCCGGCGCCGGGCGATTATTACGATGAGGATGACGACCAGCCATTGAAGGCCGAACGTCATCCACCGGCCGCCGAGGCGCCGGCTGGACGGGCACCACGCAGCCGCGCCGAAACCACGGCCGCGATCCTGCGTATGCTGAAAGGGGGTGACTGATGGCCTCCGGATTTTCGATCGTCAGGCGTGGCCGCAAGCGGCCGGCTGCCGCACAGCCGGCGCCGCAGGCCGCACAGGGCCAAGCGCGGCAGGCCGCGGCTGCCGTCCGCCCCCTGGTCAGCGTCTCGACGGTCCGCCGCAGGACCGGTCCGCTTGGGCTGCGGCTGCTGCCGGCCACGATCTTCGTGGCGGCACTGATGCTGTCGGTGCGGGTGGTCGACATGTTCGACGCTCAGGATCCGGCGTTGACCATTGACGTCGGTGGCGCGCCGGCCGAGGCACAGGCCGTGGCGCCGACACCGCCCGATGCCAAGCCGGGTACGCCCGAGGCCGATGCGGCGGCGGGAGCCGAGCCGGCTGCGGCCAGTGCCGCCCAGCCACCGGTCGACCGGCCGTTGGAGCGCGGCCAGTTCCGGGCGCCGGACATGCCGCCGCAGGATGAGCGTGACCAGCCGATCGATATCAGCAAACTGACACGTGGCGAGGTGGCGGTGCTGCAGCGCTTGTCCGAGCGTCGCCGGGAGCTTGACACCCGCGAGACCTCGGTTGATGAACGTGAACGTCTGCTGGCGGCGATGGAGACCCGGATCGACGAGAAGATCGCGCAACTGCGCAGCATACAGACCGAGGTCGAAAGTCTGCTGGGCAAAGTGGGCGCGGCCGAGGAAGCTGAGTATCAGCGTCTCGTGAAAATCTATGAAGTGATGGAACCTGAAGATGCCGCCCGGATCTTCCAGGGGCTCGACATGCCGGTGCTGATGCAGGTGGTCGAGCGCATGAAGGAACGGCGGACCGCCCCGATCCTGGCGCAGATGGACCCGGTCAGGGCACGGGCGGTGACGACTCAACTCGCCGAGCGGCGCAAGCTGCCGCCCGGTGCCGAAGGTGCAGCGGAGGACGGGGCACTCGCGAACCCGGCCGATCCCGGAACTGGCAACTGAAGAACCAACGGAGTGGGACCCCTATGAGTGTCGACCTCAACATGCCGATCCTGATCGTCGACGACTACAAGACGATGCTTCGGATCATCCGTAACCTGCTGAAGCAGCTTGAGTTCAACAATGTTGACGAGGCGACGGATGGTGGCATGGCGCTGCGCAAGCTGCGCGAGAAGAAGTATGGTCTGGTGATTTCCGACTGGAATATGGAGCCAATGACCGGGCTTCAGCTTCTGAAGGAAGTGCGCAAGGATGTGAAGTTGAAGGACACCCCCTTCATCATGATCACCGCCGAAAGCAAGACCGAGAACGTCCTGGCGGCGAAGGAGGCGGGTGTGAACAACTATATCGTCAAGCCGTTCAACGCCGAGACTTTGAAGATGAAGCTGACGAGCGTGCTCGGTCCCTTCTGACGTCGCGGTTTTCTGTATCAACCTCTCCGGATCGTGCCGGGTGCGGCTTGAACCGCCCCGCTGGCATCCCGGCGCCGCCGGCCCTTCGCGGGCTCATCGGGAGCATCGTGCGATGAACGTCAAAGGCAATCTGCGTGCCGATCTGCAACAGCGTATCGACCTGTTGCGCGCCGAGCGGGGCGACAACGTCCGCCTGTCCGAGGTGACTGAGGTGGTCGAGGCGCTGCTTGGCACTATGGACGGTGATATCACCGCCCAGGAATTGCAGCTTTATGGCGAGCTCAACGAGCTTGCTACTTATATCCAGCGCGCGAAGGCCGAGATTGCCGAACTCAGCCCGCATGAGATCCGCACCGATCATATTCCGTCGGCGACCGACGAGCTGGACGCGATCATCGGTGCCACCGAGGTCGCGACCAGCAATATCCTCGACGCGGTCGAGACCATTGAAGCGTCGCTCGACGGCCTGCAGGGCGAGGCACCGGACCGCATGCGCGATCAGGTGACCCGGATCTACGAGGCGTGCAACTTTCAGGATGTCACCGGCCAGCGGATCGGTAAGGTGGTCAAGACCTTGAAGTATATCGAGGTCAAGATCGACGCGATGATCTCGATCTTCGGCGATGTCGACCAGGCATCGGGCAAGGCGTCCGACGATCCGACCCACAAGAGCTGGAAGGATGTCGTGGCCCGTGTCGATGACGACCAGACCCTTGAGGGGCCGGCCTCGAACGACGATGCGATCCGCCAGGAGGATATCGACGCCCTGTTCGACTGAGCCCTGTTCGACTGAGACTGCCCGGACATGCCGGCGCGCGGCCACCCGGCCGCCAGCCGGCCCGGATCCGTCCACAGCAGCCTGAGGGAGCCCCGACATGCAGGACGAGGGACGTCATCCGGTGCGCAAGCATGCGGACACGAACGTCGCCCTTTATCTGGGGCTTTACCTCATTCTGTTGTCGTTCTTCATCATGCTGAACGTGATTTCCCATGTCAGCGACAAGCGGGTGAAGGCAACGGTCGACAGCCTTCAATCCACCTTCGCGACGGAAACCCAGTCGGAAGGCCGGATTGAATCGCTGGCCATCCTGTATGGTCCTGGCAGCATTTCCGAAGCGTTCCAGAATGCCCTGTTCGAACTGCTTCAGGCGGCGATCCCCCATGCGCGGGTGCAGTCTTTCGACAACGGCAACGTGCTTCAGGTGCGCGTGCCGATGGCCGACGTGTTCTATGAAGGGGAACCCCGGGTGCTGCCGCAGGTGACCGGCCTGCTCGACCGGGTGTCCGATCTGCTGGTGACACGCGGGACCGAGGTCCGCGAGGTGGTGTTCAGCATAGGCCTTGGTGGCGGGCCCAGCGATGGCGAGGAGCGGATGGGCGTTCTGCGCGCCGGCGTTCTGGCACGGACCGTGGTGTCGCATGGCGTGCCTGAGCGATTGATCGCAACCGGCATCGGCGACCAGTCCGACAACGATCTGGTGATCGAATTCCGCATGGGCAGCCCGCCGCAGATCGGTACGGTCCCGACTGATGCCGGTCGCGGCCGATGAAGCAGCCGCAGCGCACGACGCCCGCCCGCCCGATCGACGCCCACCCGATTGAGGACGATGCCGACGCCCCGGTCCACGGCGCGCCGGCAAAAGCGGACTGGATGTACACCTTCGCCGATCTGGTGTCGCTGCTGCTGACCTTCTTCGTCATGCTGTTCGCCATGTCGTCGCTGCAGGATGACCGGTTCCGCGAGGTGGCCAACTCGCTTGGCGCACGTTTGAACCTGACCCAGTCAGTGCCGGCCCCGCAGCCATCGGCGTCCGTCGACATGCCGAGCGTGCTGATCCCGCGTGCCGTCGACCTGGATTATCTGCGCAGGATCATCGGCGCCAAGCTCGCTCAGTTGCCGGCGCCTGAGAAGATCAACGACCTGGAGCTGGTCCACGCCAATGGGCGGGTGACGCTGTCGCTGCCGGCCGACACCCTGTTCGCGCCTGGCAGTGCTGCGCTGTTGCCGGCCGGGCGCCGCAGCCTGATCCTTCTGGGCGAGAGCCTGTCGGTTTTCGCCAATCGGATCACGGTGGAAGGCCATACCGATCCGGTGCGGATCGAGACCGACCGCTATCCGTCGAACTGGGAGTTGTCGATCGATCGTGCCGCCACTGTCGCACGGGTCTTGCGCCAGAGCGGCTACACGAGGACCATAGCAACCTATGGTCACGGGTCGTCGCGGTTCGACGATGTGGATATCCGGCTGCCGCGCGACCAGCGTTACGCAAGAAGCCGCCGCGTGGACGTGGTGATCGATGAGCCGGAAGCGGAGGGCTTCGGATCGTGAGTGATCTGAAGGGAGGCGGCAGGCAAGAGGTGCGGCGGAGATCCGCGGTCTGGCTGGTGATGGCCTTTTCCGCCACCATCCTGCTGTCGCTCGGCCTGATGTCGCGGGCGGAGGCCCAGCAGACATTGACACCACAGGCCCAGGGCGGACAGCTTCAGGGAGATGAAGCCCCGCCGGTGCAGACAGTGCGGTCCCTGCCGGATATCCGGGTGCGGACCGGGCTGCACCCCACCTTTGGCCGCATCGTCTTCGACTGGACCGGCCGGGTCGGCTATGAGGTGAGTGTCGATGGCAATGCCCTGACCATCCGCTTCGACCAGCCGGTGACCATCGATGTCAGCAACGTGCCGGTGCGGTTGGGCCGTTACGTCGCTGCGGCCGCCGTCGAGACCGGGGATAATCGGACCGCCGCCGGTTTCACTGTAAAGGCGGATGCACGCATCCGGCATTTCTATGTCGGCAACCGGGTGGTGATCGACATCTACGAACCGGCCGATGCGGCCGCACGGGCGGCCGGGCAGGCGCCGATCGCCGATCTGGCGCAGTTGGTGGGCCGGCCGGCGCAGGCGGCGCCTGAGCCCTTGCCTGTCCAGCCGGCGCCATCCGTTCAGATCGCGACCACGCCCGGGGGCCCCGTCCAGCCGCTGGACCTGCCACCGCCGGTGCCGCCGGCGGCACCACCAGCCGCATCCGGTTCCCCTGACTCTGGCCCCTCCGTTCCTGGCCCCTCCGTTCCTGGCCAGATGGCGGGCGATGGCGGCCGCGACGAAAGCACCGGTGTCACCATCTCCACCAGCCCCACCGATCGCGGCGTGCTGATCGACTTCGCCTGGGCCGGCACGGCGCCGGCGGCGGCGGTGTTCCATTGGGGCGATGTCACCTGGATCGCCTTCGACCGGCCGGCCAATGTCGCCACCGCCGATCTGACCGGCGGATCGGCCGGGCAGATCCAGCGGGTGATGGTGGTCGACAATCCCGACCGGTCGCTGCTGCTGCGGCTGGACACCCGACCGGGCCTGCGGCCGCATGTGCGGCGCGATGAGAACACCTGGCGCGTCCGGCTGCTGGAAGATGCGCCATTGCCCGACCAGCCGCTGATCGTGACCGGCGGCGCATCGGGCGGGCTGGTCATCGAGGGTAGTGACGGCGCCGCCGCCATCAATGCCACCGACCCCATATCCGGTATCCGGATGATCGTGGTGCCGATCCGTGGCTCGTCGCGGGGCGTTGTTCCCGGCCGGCAGTTCGTGCCGTTCGACCTGCTGGAAACCGCTCAAGGGGTGGCGATCCGCCCCCGCCCCGATGCCCTGCCAGTGGCCAGTCGTCGCGGCGGCGTGGAAATCGGCGGCGGCGGCGGCCTGCCGATTTCCGCCGATGCGCTGGCGCCCGCGGCTCTGCCGCCATCGCCATTGGCATCGCCGGCACCGGCACCGGCCGAGACCGAGGCGACCCGTCTGCTGACCGAAATGGCCATCGGCGGCCGTGATCCGTTCGATTTCGCCCGCTGGGTCCGCTCGCCCGAACTGATCGCCGAAACCCGGCAGGCTTTGCAGCAGGCGGTGGTGTCGGTGGCGCCGCCCTTGCGCACCGGGCCGCGCCTGACGCTGGCGCGGTTTCTGCTGGCCAATGGCTTCGCGGCCGAGGCGATGGGCGTGGTGGAGACCGCGGTTTCTCGCGAACCGGCGATCGCCGACCGGGTCGACGTCGTGGCGTTGACCGGGGCCGCGGCCTATATGCAGGGCCATTACGATCAGGCTGAGACGGCGTTCAATGACGCGCGCTTCGACCAGGATCCCGCCTATGCGCTGTGGCGGGCCGCGGTGGCCGCGGGCCGCGAACGCCACAACATCGTCGGCGAATTCGCTTCGGGCGGCGTCAATGTGCCGATCGATTTCCCAATACCGCTGCGGGCGCAGATGCTGATCAGCATCGGCCATTCCACCCTGGCGAGTGGCCGCCTGGAAGCCGGGCGCGCGATGATCGACAACCTGACGCAGATGAGCCTCGATCCCAAGCAGGCGGCGATGGTCGAATATCTGTCGGCGCTGGCCGACAAGGTGGAGGGCAATGCGGATATTGCGATCGACCGTTGGCGGGCGATCGCCGATGCCGGTGTCGACCGCAAGGTTTCGGTGCTGGCGAGACTGGCGCAGATCGAGACGGCGGTTGAGACCGGCAGCATGAAGCCGGCCGATGGCGCGGCGGCGATCGACAAGCTGCGTTTCGACTGGCGTGGCGACCAGATCGAGATGAACATGCTCAAGATTCTGGGCGAGATGCGCGAGAAGGCCGGCAACTATCACGGCGCGCTCGGCGCCTGGAAAGAGGCGGTGACCTATTATCCTGACGCGCCGCAATCGGCTGAACTGGCCAGACGCATGAGCGATACCTTCGCGTGGCTGTTCGTCGAGGGCGGATCATCGAAGCTGGCGCCGCTCGATGCCCTGGCGCTGTTCTACGACTATCGCGAACTGACCCCGGTGGGGGAGCGTGGCGACGAAATGATCCGGATCATGGCCGACAAGCTGGCGGCCGTGGATCTGCTGGATGAGGCGTCCGAACTGCTGCGCCATCAGGTCGCCTTCCGTCTGAGCGGTGCCGATCGATCGCGGGTCGGTGCGCGTCTGGCGCTGATCCGGCTGCTCGATGGCGACCCGGCCGGTGCTCGTCAGGCTCTTCAGGACAGTGTCACCGCCGAGATGACCTCGGCGCTTATCAACCAGCGCCAGCGCCTTGAAGCGCGTGCCCTGGCAGATCTGGGTGAATTCGATGGCGCGCGCGCGGCGATAGACGGCGATGATGGCGCCGAAGCACGACGGCTGCGCGCCGAATTCGCCTGGACCCAGGAGAACTGGGCCGCCGCCGCCGAAGCGTATCGCCGGGTCATCGAGCCGCTGATCGCCAATCCGACGGCCCGCATCGACGACGTGGCCGCACGTGAGACCCTGAAGGCCGCGATCGCGGCGGTGCTGGCCGGAAACGACGCGCTGCGCCGTGATCTGCGCCGCCAGATGGGGGAGCGCATGTCCAATACCGCCGTTGCCGGCGCCTTCCGCTTCGTCACCGACCCGATTGCCCGGCCGGAAAGCGCCGATTTCAGGTCGGCGCTGGGCCAGATCGGCAGCTATGAGAGCTTCCTGGCCGCCTATCGCCAGCAGGTCGCGACCCAGCGCCTGAGCACGATCAACTGACCGGTGCGCCCCGGCCCGTGGGTGGCCGGTGCGGCCATGGCCTTGCGGTGGCGGTGCATTCGGCTAGGATGCCGGCCGCTGCATCGATCGCCATCCGGCAGCCACCCCTTTGCCGCCTCCGGAGCCTTGTCGGTACCTTGACCACCAGATCCACCACCCCGCCCAACACGCCCAGCCATCGGACCATCTGGCCCGTTCCCGAGTTGATGATCACCGAGGGCTGGGGCGATTATGCCCTGCTCGACAGCGGCCATGGTCGCAAGCTGGAACGTGCAGGCCGGATGACCGTGATCCGGCCCGAGCCGCAGGCGATGTGGTCGCCGGCACTGACCGCGGCCGAATGGGACCGTGCCGATGCGATGTTCGATGCCGACAAGGCATCCGACGACGATGGCGGCCGCTGGGATTTCGCCCGCCGCGACATGCCCGAGACCTGGCCGATGCGCTTTCAGGGGGTCGGCTTCCTGGGCCGGTTCACGCCGTTCCGGCATCTGGGCTTCTTTCCGGAACAGGCGACGCAATGGGGCTGGATGCTGCCGCGATTGACGGCGCGGGTGGCCGAGGGCGGGCCGCCGCCGCGGCTGCTGAACCTGTTCGGCTATACCGGTGTGGCATCGCTGGTCGCGGCGGCGGCGGGTGCCGAGGTGGTGCATGTCGATGCCTCGAAGAAGGCGGTGATGCAGGCACGCGAAAACCAGTCGGCGGCGGGCCTCGACCACCTGCCGGTGCGCTGGCTGGTGGAAGATGCGCGGAAATTTCTGGCCCGGGAGGTGCGGCGCGGCAACCGCTATGACGCGATCCTGCTGGATCCGCCCAAATTCGGTCGCGGTCCCAAGGGCGAGGTGTGGAAACTGTTCGACGACCTGCCACCGATCCTGGCCGATGTCGCGGCGGTGACGGCGCCCGACGCCCTGTTCGTGATCCTGACCGCCTATGCCACCCGCCTGTCTTCGGCCGCCCTGGCCGGGGTGATGGGCGAGCATATGGCGCCGCTGGGGGGGCGGGTGTGTTGTGGCGAGATCGCCACTGCCGAATTGTCGGCCGGCCGGGTGCTGCCCACCGCCCTGTTCGCCCGCTGGATGTCGGATCGGGCGCTGGCGGCCGAACCGGCCGCGGCGGCGGTATCCGCAGCTCATGCCAAGGACGCCTGACATGCCAAAGACGCCCGACATGCCCCAGACACCTGACATGTGCGATACACCGGACAACGCCGGCAGCTTCGACGCGAAACCGGTGAGCAGCCTGTCGAACCCGGCGGTGAAGCGGCTGGCCGGCCTGCACCTGAAGAAGAACCGCGAGGCGAGCGGCCTGTTCCTGGTGGAAGGGCTGCGGGCGGTGATCGAAGGGGTGGAACTGGGCTTCCACCTGGATGAACTGGTCTTCGTCGAGCGGCTGCGCGACCTGCCGCCGGGGCGCAGGCTGGCCCGGCTGATTGCCGGCACCGGCGCCCGGGCGCTGGAGGTGACGCCCGAGGTGATGATCAAGATCGCCCGGCGCGACAACCCGCAAACTGTGATCGGTGCCTTCCACCGGCGTGATCACGGCCTGGATGCGGTGACACCCGTGCCCGGCGCGCTGTGGGTGGTGCTTGAGGGCATCAAGGATCCCGGCAATCTGGGGACGGTTCTCCGCACGCTCGACGCGGTGGGCGGCGATGGTGTCATTCTGGTGGGTGACACCTGTGACCCCTGGTCGGTGGAGGCGGTGCGTGCCACCATGGGATCGCTGTTCGTGAACCGGATCGTGCGGACGACGAAGGCCGGCTTTCTCGATTGGCGGCCGGGCTGGACCGGCCGGGTGGTCGGCACGGCCCTGACCGCGGCGGTCGATTACCGGACGGTGGATTATCGCCCGCCTATGCTGGTGATGATGGGCAATGAACAATCGGGCCTGCCGCCCGAGATGGTCGCGGCCTGCGACCAGACGGTGAAGATCCCGATGCTGGGCCGGGCCGACAGCCTGAATCTGGCGGTGTCGACCGGCATCATGCTCTATGAGGTGGTTCGCGGCCGTCATCCGCTGCGCGAGGCTTGACCGGAAGGCAGGGCTTGAGAGGGAGGAGAGGATGGCGATGCGTGACGCGTCGGCTGCATTTGCGGCGCTGGGCCTGCCCGGCGCGCTCGATCTTCTGCGCCATGCAGGGGCGGCCGGTGCCGCCGGGGCGGCGCCTCGGGCCGGGATTGATCCCGCGGCCACCATCGCGGCCCTGACCGATGCCGGTGTTCTGCGCGACCAGGGCGGCAGGCTGGTTCTCGACCGGGCATGGGTGCTGGCCCTGGCCGATCTGATCACCGAGCCGCTGACCCTGAGCACCGACCCGCTGTTCACCATTCCCCGGATGGGCTGATCCGCGTCAACGCCGCCCCAGCCTGACGCCGGCCGCAGACAGCGCCATGCCCGCCAGCATCAGCGGCGTGATCGGCTGACCCAGCACGATCCAGGCCATCACGGCGGTGGCGGATGGCACCAGAAAGAACAGGCCGGCGGCGCGCGCGGCGGTGCCTTGGCGCATCAGCAGGCCCAGCAGGGCAATGGCGCCGATCGAGTTCACCACCGCCAGCCACAGCACCGCGGCCGTGACCTCGCCGCTCCACACCACATGGCCGGTTTCCAGCAGCAGCGCCGCCGGCACCAGCACCAGACCGCCGGCTGCGGTCTGCACGGTCCCCGCGAGGCGGAGGTCCAGCCCGGCACAGAACCGCTTCTGCCACACCGTGCCCAGGCTGAGGCCCAGCAGGCCCAGCACCACCAGGCCATAACCGACGGCCGGGCCGCCGACACCGCCCGTCAGCCGTGGCCCCACCACCAGCGCCACGCCGGCGATGCCCAGGCCCAGCCCCGCCAGATGCCGGGGCCTGGGCCATTCGTTCAGCATCGGCCCGGCCAGCACCGTCACCACCACCGGCATCAGACCGACGATCAACGCCGCCGCCCCGGCGGAAACGCCGGCCGCCATGCCGCTGTACAGCCCGCCGAATTGCAGACCGTGCATCAGCATGCCGGTGATTGCCGCATGGACGATCAGCCCGCGCCGTACAGGCCGGATCGCCCCGGTGCCCCAGGCGATTGCCGCCATCAGCGTGGTGGCGATGGTGAAGCGCAGCACGCTCATGGTCAGCGGCTCGATACCGCCAAGGGCGATGGCGCCGCCGATATAGCCGGTGCTCCACAGCAGCACGAATGCCCCCGGCATCAGTTGCCGGCCGGGGGCGAGGGCGGAGGCGGGCGGAGGTGTTGGTGCGGGACGGGAGGAATACATGGACATGGTGCGGGGTCTCCGGGGGCCGCCCGGTCGTGGCGCGGCGGTGGCTGACCCTGGGAGTGTGGTTCCCGACCCAAGTTCTTGCCAAATCGAAAGGTCTGATCCACCCTATCACCAATACTTATAGCTTTCAGGAGCCGCCGATGCCCCGGCCGGATGTCGACATCGTGCTGTTGCGCAGCTTTCTGGCGGTGCTCGACGAAGGCGGTTTCGCACGGGCCGCGGCGGTGATCGGCCGGACCCAACCCGCGGTCAGCCAGCAGATTCGCCGGCTGGAGGATCTGCTTGGCTGCACGTTGATCGAACGCGCGGCCCCGGGCCGGATCCAGGCGCCGCGCCCGACCGAGGCGGGGGAGCGGCTGGCCGGTCAGGCGCGGCGGCTGATCGGCATGCATGATCGTATGGTGGCCGATCTGACCGGCGCGGCGCCCGTGGCTGCCGTGCTCCGGCTTGGCATGCATCAGCATGCGAGCGACGCGGTTCTGGGCCGGTTGGTGGCCGAAGCCGGACGCCTGCGGCCGGGGCTTGCCCTGGACCTGCGCATCGGTGCCACCGCTCAGATCACGGCCGACCTTGCGGCCGGACAGTTGGACCTGGCCTTCGTGCTGATGACCGAGGATGTGGATGACCGGGCGGCCGGTGCCGGTGCAGGTGACGCTGGCCCCCGCGGGCAGGGCACCGGCCCGGCCGGGTCGGTGCCGGTGCTGTGGCGCGGTGATGCGCCAGCGCTGGTCGCCGATCCGGACAGTGCCTTGCCGGTGGTGGCGTTTCGGGCGCCCTGCGTGTTTCGTGCTGCCGCCGTCGCGGCTTTGGGCCGCGCCGGCCGCCGGTGGCGCCTGGCCCATGAGGCGACCGACGCCCGCTCGCTGATGGCGGCGTTGAGCGCCGGGCTTGGCATCGGCGCGGTCCCCGGCATCGGCCGCTATGACGGTCTGCCGACGGCACCGGCGGCACTCGATCTGCCGCCTTTGCCGCGCGCGCGGCTTCAGGCGACGGCGTCCACGGCGATCGGCCATGCCTTGCTGGCGCCGCTGGCGGCGATCGCGGCACTGGATGCCTGAGTTCGGCCTCGCAATCAAGGCCCGGTTGGCGCCCATCAAGGGCGTTGACGCAGACCGCATGCCGCACCGACACTGGCGGGTACTGCATGTTTCAGACAAGGCGGGACTGATGCACGAGCGCCCCGGCGAGACGGCCGAACAGACGGCCGACGAGAGCGCCCGGCGGATTGAGGCCGTCGGCGCGGAAACCCGTGCTATGGCTGCGCGTTACGAGGCATTGTTCACCGATCTTCGCGCCGCCGTCCGCGCCCACGCAATCACTGCGGCAGACCCGGCCGCTGCTGCGGCGGTGGCCAATCTTGTCGCCGGGCGCGCGGCAGAGGCCCTGCACAGCGCGTTTCCGCGACAGCGCGCCATGGCGTGCCGGACGGGATGTGCCATGTGCTGTCACCTGCAGGTGCATGTGCCGCCGCAATCCGCCTTTCTGATCGCACGCCACATCACCGAGCATGTCGATGCCGGCCAACGCGCGGCGCTGATGCGGCGATTGGAAGCGGCGGTGGCGGCGCTGAACGCCGCTGCGGACCCGTCGCAGGTCCGGCAACCCTGTGCCTTGCTGGGGCCCGACAATGCCTGCATGGTGTATGCCGTGCGGCCGTTGTCGTGCCGCGCCTTCACGTCGGTGTCCGCAGAACGATGCCGGACGGCGATTTTCGAGACCACCTCCGGTTCAGGGGCGGTGGAGCAGGATCCCGGCCATTTCCGATTCTTTGCCGAAGCGACCATTGCCTTGCTGGACGCGGCCGAGGCGACGGGGCGGCCGGGCGATCAGGCCGATCTGTGTGTCGCTCTGCTGGCCATCCTGAACGATCCGGATCTGGAGCGTCGCTGGCAGCAGGTGGGTGTGGCGGATCGCTGAGGGCGCGGCCCGCCTGCCTGCTTATCGCAGCGACCTGCCGCGCCAGTTATTGCCGATGGCGACCTCGTCACCGCTTGCGAGCGCGGTGCTGCCAAGCACGGTTGGCAGGTCGGTGCTGATGAACTGTCGGACCAGATCGACCGTGTCTCCCTGGCCGGCGCAGGGTGATGCCTGACGGACCTCGCCATTCAGAGCCTGCCAGCTACACAGCCGGTTCAGGACGAAAACATGATCGGCCGGCATCATCTGGCTGACACTGAAGCTGGCCTCGATGGCGCAGTCATAGCTGCCGGAGGCCGTCAGGCCACGCTGGATCTTGGTGCAGCGCCGCGCCTTTTCTCCGGTGACCCGCCCGTCTTCTCCAACCAGCAGGACCACGACATTGGTCTGCGCATAGGTGCCGAACAATCTGGGGGCGGCCCACATGTCGAGCGAGAGCTGACCGGTGCCGTCGGGACGCGGGGTCAGCCGCATGCGCACACCCCCATCGGCGAAGCGGTTGGCCGTATCGGACAGGGCGATGGCGACCGGATGCTGCGGGGGCTTCGCGGCCGATGCGACCGGCATGGTGGTCGGCGCCGTTGCGGTGCCGGATGCTGCCACCACCGAAGGTGGCCTGTCCGCGACACAGGCGGCCAGTGTCATCGCCGACAGAGCGCAGAGCGGAACCCTGCCGCTGCCGTGTCGGACATTGCGGATACGGGATGTGGGCATCCAAGCCATAGTCGCCGTTCCCCCGAAGACATATCGCAATGCAGCATAACATCGAAATGATGAAAGTATGCAACCTGTTCGGGGGGGAACGGCAGATATGGCGCAGATAGGGACCATCACGTCGCTGGTCAGCCACCAAAACTGCGCACAAGGCTGCTTGAGATCATCGACCAGCCATCGATGAGGACGAAAAAGATCAGCTTGAAGGGGAGAGAGATCATCACCGGCGGCAGCATCATCATGCCCATCGACATCAACAGCGATGCGACCAGCATGTCGATGATCAGAAACGGAAGAAAGACCAGAAAGCCGATTTCGAACGCGCGCCGCAACTCGCTGACCATGAAAGCCGGAATCAGAACCTGAAGCGGCACGTCTTCGACAGTGGTCGGTTCAGGCGTCAGCGCTGCCATCTCGACAAAGGCGGTCAATTCCTGTTCGCCCACATGGGCGGTCATGAAATCGCGAAATGGCGTCGAAATCAGGGTGAACGCTTCTTCCTCGGAGATGTCCTCGGCAAGCAGCGGTGCCACGCCTTCGGTCCATGCCCGATCGAATGTCGGTGTCATCACGAAACCGGTGAGGAAGATGGCAAGCCCGATCAGCACCGCGTTGGGCGGTGTCTGCTGCACGCCAAGCGCGCTGCGCAACAGCGAAAGCACCACCACGATCCGGGTGAACGAGGTCACAGCCACCAGCAGCCCCGGCGCCAGGGACAGCACAGTCACCAGAGTGACCAGCTGAATGATCCGGCCGGTGAAACCGCCCGGATCCTCGGCGCCCATGTCGAGCGTGACCGATTGAGCCAGGGCCGGAATGGCCGGCACCGTCACCGCCAGCAGGGCGATGCCCAGAATACCCGATAGACGCCATGCGCAGGTCGTCATGCCGGTGGGCCGACCCTCGATCGGCTTCGGCCGCGGCGGATGCCGCAAGGCCGGTGTCACCGGTCCAGCTCCGGCGGAATCCGGCGGGTCTGCGGCCGCAGGCCGTGGCGCGGTTCGCTGCCACGGCGGTCCACCCGCAACACCGGGCCATCATCCTCGTCGTCGTCATAGATCGGATCATGTCGGCCGGCCGGGCCGGTTGCGCCATAGCCCGCGCCCGGCATGACGCGCGCAGGCGTGTCGGCGCCGGCCATCGCGTCCGTGACGGGTATGTTCCGCTCGACCACCAGATCAGCGTCGCCGCCGATCAGCAGCAGGTGTTCCACATCATCGCGGCGCACCAGGATCAGCCGGCGCTTGGGATCGACCTGGCGGGTTTCCACCACGGTCAGGCGCCGGCCGCGACCGCGGGTGGGGGCGCCTGACCGGTCTCCCCAGCGCCGCACGCCCAGAGCGACCAGCCCGATCAGGCCGGCCACCAGCGCCAGACCCAGAACAGTGCGCAGAATCTCGATCGATGTCATTCAAGCAGTCCGGCAGATGACAGGGAAGACGGGGAAATCGGGTATGGTCAGGGATGTCTGCGCCGCTCAGCGCCCGTCCGGGCGCCCATAGGCGGCCGTGGCGCGTTGGCGGGCGGTGAACCCGTCCATCTCTTTGCGGGTCTCGGCGAACACCGCGCGCATCTCACCTTCCAGCACCGCCAGGGCATCGATCAGTCCCAGCATCCGCGGGCGGATGCCGTCGCCGCTGCCGGGCGGCAAGGCGTTCAGGCTCTGGCAGAAGCGGTTCACCCGCGCCTCGACGCTGGCAAGGTCGACGGCGTCGCCGCGGGCAAGAATGGCCCGCGCGGCAGCGATCTCGGCGGCAATGGCATCCAGAGCCGCCGCGGGATCACGCGGATAGCCGTCGGCGTCCTGCTGCTGTGGGCCGGTGCCATGATCACTCGTACCATGATGGCCCGCGCCATTCCGGTCCGTGCCACGATGGCCCGAAGCGCTCTGGCCGGCGCCGTTGTCCATGGGGTGTCGGCTGCCCTGATTGGGCGTCATCGACCCGGTCCTCCGTCAGTCGTCCTGGCCGGCCATGCGGCCGCCCGTGCTGTTGGTCTCGCCCAGACGGCCATTCAGCCGATACAGATGAGCAAGGATTTCGGCCACGGCGGCGAATGCGGCCGGTGGTATCGGGCTTTCGGGCTCCAGAGCGTCGAGTACTGCCGCCAGATCTTCATCGCGCCGCACCGGAATGCCCGCGGCGAAAGCCATGGCGAGGATCTTTTCGGCAAGAACCCCATGACCCGCGGCCACCACGGTTGGCACCGCGTCGCCTTGGGGGTCGAAGCTCAAGGCCACCGCCACCTGGCGTGTCGGTCTGTCGATCATAGCCTGTCGCTCCCGGCCTGGCGCCGGCTCCCGGCCTGGCCAGGCGTCGGCCGGCCGGAGCGCGGCATCGCCTCGACGGCTGGAGTCTTCGACGCCATGGTCACTGTTCTGATCATGGCCCCTTCCGCGCCGGCGCGCAACGATCATGGCCGATCCGCCGCCGGTATCGCCGGTATCGGGGGCGGCTTTACGGGGCGTCCGGGCTGCGGGCGATGAAGGCCGGCTGGTCGGGCTCCGCGTCCACGGCCGCCTCGTCCAGCCCCAGAGCCGCCCGGTTTTCGGCCTGAACCCGGTCATAGACCTCGCGGCGCAGAACGGTGGCATCCGCCGGAAAGGTCAGACCCAGGCGCACGGTCTTGCCGCGCACCTCAACGACGGTCACCTCGATCTCGTCGTTGATGATCACGGCCTCACCGACCTTGCGGGTCAGGTACAGCATCGATGGCCCTTTCCAATCATGAGGCGCTGAACGATATGTCCGGTGGCGAACGATGAAGAGCGGGTTCTGGTGATCCGCCCACAGCCGGATCGTCCGCCGCGCCTGCCATGCTTGATCCGGCCCGTCGATCGCTTTACGCTTTCTTAAGGCCGATGGGTATCTTATTGATCCATCGGTCCGCAACGGGCATCCTCATCTGCCTGTACACCTGCTGCGGCCCGACAGAGAAACCTGTCACGACACAGCCTGTCACGACACGGGATTATGGTGGCGGCACGTTCCGCCACGGACCTTGGCCCTGACAGGTCCCTACCGGGCCGAAGATGCCGTTCCACAGGCAACCACTTGGCGATGAACCACCCTGTGGAAGACCCGATTGAAGACCGCACGATCCGCGACGGGGCAAGCCCGCACCGTTTGCAGGATATCCGATCAAGCCGGACCCGACGATGGACATAACGCGCATACCACTGTTCGACGCCGTAACAAAGCGGCTCGGATGGCTGACGGACCGGCAGGCGGTGCTGGCGCAGAACATTGCCAACGCCAATACGCCGGGCTACAAGCCGCGGGATCTTCGGCCCGTCGATTTCGGCGCAATGGCGGAGCAATCCGCCGGTGGCGGGACAGGTATGTCCGGCACCCTGAAGATGACCGCCACCAACGCCCATCACATGGCGGCGGCCGGCGGTGGCTCGGATGCCCGTGCCGTCGATGACCGCAAGCCGGTGGAGGTCAGCATCGACGGCAACAAGATCAACATCGAAGACCAGGCGATGAAGATTGCCGACACCGCGGCATCGTTCCAGCTTGCAACGAGCCTGTACAAGAAGCATATCCAGATGATCCGCACCGCCCTTGGGAGTGGTGGCGGTGGTGGTGGCTGACAGAATGGCCGACGCCCGTGCCTGATTGCAGGACCGTGACTTGCCGTCGACGGATGATCTGCGAAACCCATGACCTGTTCGGGGAGGCGACGCGATGGATTTGATGAAGACCATGCGGATCTCCTCCGCCGGAATGCAGGTACAATCGGAACGCCTGCGGGTGGTGGCCGAGAATCTGGCCAATGCCGACAGCACGGCGACCGAAGCCGGCGGCGAGCCGTATCGTCGCCGCACGGTGACATTTGCCGAGGGACTCGATCGCGAACTGGGCCTGCCGACCGTGCGCATCAGCCGCTTCGGCACCGACCAGTCCGCCTTCGGCCGTGAATACGACCCGGGCCATCCGGCGGCGGACGAGAACGGCTATGTGTTGATGCCGAACGTCAACCCGGTGGTCGAAATGGTTGACATGCGTGAAGCCCAGCGCGGATACGAAGCCAATCTGAGCGTCATCGAGACCACGCGGATGATGTTGCAGAAGGCCATCGATCTGTTGCGCTGAACGGCCGCGACCGCTTGACAGCCCTGCCTGAACATGGACGGACCAGACCAATGGATGCCAAGTTCGCCTCTGCCGCAGCAGCCTATGCGAATGCCGCCCGTGGGCTGAAGGTTCCGGGCGCCGCTGGTGGTGACACCGCCGGGGCGTCGGGGGCCGGCGGCTTTGCCGATATGGTTCAGGACGTTGTCGGCCGCACTGTCGACAGCAGCCGTGCTTCGGAGCGGGCGAGCCTGGGCGCGATTTCCGGCACCGCCAGCCTGCATGAGGTGGTGACGTCGGTTTCCGCCGCCGAGGTTTCGTTGCAGACTGTGGTGGCGATCCGCGACCGCGTGATCGGCGCCTATCAGGAAATCATGCGGATGCCGATCTGACGGCGGCCTGAGCCCCGGAGGACACGGTGAACGCGCGATGACGCCCCCATGATGCCCAACGAGGCCCCATGACGCCCAACGAGGCCATCGACATCGGGCGCGAGGCGCTCTGGGTCATGATCAAGCTCGGCGCACCGGTGATGCTGGTGGCGTTGACGGTTGGCCTGGTGATTTCTCTGATCCAGGCTTTGACCCAGATTCAGGAAATGACCCTGTCCTTCGTGCCGAAGATCATCGCCATCGTCGTGGCGCTGGTGATCTTCCTGCCGTTTATGTGGACCGGCCTTGCCGATTACACGGCGGTTCTGTATGCGCGCATTCCAGCGATCGGTGCCGCACCATAATCAACCGGGATTGATGCTGCCGTCCCGTCGGCTGGCGGGCCGGCATGACCGACCTGAAGCGGGAGCCAGGCACGCCAGATGCCGGAGATGCAGATCGAGCTGTTCTCGGTAATGCTGGTCTTCCTGCGGCTGGGGGCGGCGCTGACCCTGATGCCCGGCATTGGCGAGGCGACGGTTTCGACCCGTATCCGGCTGGTTCTGGCCATTCTGCTGTCGGTGGCGCTGGCGCCCACGATCGAGAATGAGATCCCGGCCACGCCGGACCAGCCGGCCGAGATAGTACGGCTGGTGGCGATTGAAACCATGATCGGCGCGATGCTGGGCACGATGCTGCGCTTCATGGTGTCGGCATTGCATACCGCGGGTGTGGTCATCGCCATGCAGTCGGGCCTTGCCACCGCGATGATGTATGACCCCAATCAGCAGGCTCAGGGGGCACTGCCGGGCAATTTCCTGTCGGCACTGGCGCTGGTGCTGCTGTTTTCCAGCGGCATGCATCTGATGATGCTGGATGCGGTGGCGCAGAGCTATCGGGTGTTTCCGGTCGGCGAGGCCCTGCCGCTGGGCGATGCGGCCCAGTTGCTGGGGCGCCTGCTGGACGCGGCTTTCGTGCTGGCCACCCAGGTCGCCGCACCGCTGCTGCTGGTGGGCACATTGTTCCAGGTGGCACTGGGTCTTCTGGCGCGCCTGATGCCGACCATTCAGGTGTTCTTCATCGCCATCCCTATTCAGATGCTGATCGGGCTGAGCATCCTTGCAATCACCCTGTCGGCTGCCATGCTGGTGTGGCTGGACCGGTTCGGTATGCGGCTCGACAGCATGGTGCCGTAAGGTTGGGTGAATGAGCGAGCAAAGCGAAGACGACAGCCAAAAAACCGAAGAGCCAACGCCGAAAAAACTGGAAGACGCTCGCAAGAAGGGCGAGGTTACCTATAGTCAGGAAATCAATCACTGGCTGATGCTGGTGGCCATTACCATCGTCATCGCCGCGGTTCTGCCGGCGGTGGTGCGCGACATCGGCGTTGGACTGAAGACACTTTACGTCGGTGTCGACAGGGTGCCGATGGACCCGGGCGGCATCGGCAGGCTGCTGCGCGAACTGGCCCTGCAGATGCTGCTCTGGCTGATGCTGCCAGTGCTGGTGTTCATGATTGCCGCCCTGGTCTCGGGGCTGGCGCAGCGCGGCGGCACGGTGTCGGCGGAATCGCTGAAACCGTCGCTCAGCAAGATTTCGCTGATCGGCGGGCTGAAGCGGCAGTTCTCGGCCAAAGCCCTGGTGGAATTCCTGAAAGGGTTGATCAAGCTGCTGATCGTCGCCGGCGTCTCCTGGCTGGTGGCGCGACCGCGGCTGGACGATCTGGACCTGGTGGCGCGCGAGGCGCCGATCACCCTGATCGAGCGCATCGCCGATGACGCCTTCGTCATCGTGATGGCGGCGGCCTGCGTGATGAGTGTGGTGGGCGCCGCCGATTATGCCTTCCAGCGCTTTGAATTCATGAAGAAGATGAAGATGTCTCAGCGCGAGGTTCGCGACGAGATGAAACAGAGCGAAGGTGATCCGATCATCAAGTCGCGGCTGCGGCAGATCCGCATGGAACGTGCCCGCAAGCGGATGATGGCGGCGGTGCCGACCGCGGACGTGGTCATCACCAACCCCACGCATTTTGCGGTTGCCCTGAAATACGACCCGCCCAAAATGCCGGCGCCGGTGGTGGTGGCCATGGGCGTGGACGCGGTTGCCTTCCGCATCCGTGATCTGGCGCTGGAGAGCGGCGTGGCGGTGGTGGAAAATCCGCCGCTGGCACGGGCCTTGTGGGATACCGCCCAGATCGATCGCGAAATTCCGATCGAGCATTATCAGGCGGTGGCGGAAGTGATCGGCTATGTATTCCGGGCGAAAGGCCGACGGGTGCGCGGATGAGCGTCTTCGTGGCATGATGTGGCGGCCGGCGCCATGCGGAACGGATGGCGGCGTGATGGCAGACGGAAGCGGATCGGGGTCGGGACCGGCATGGCGAGCGACAGCATGAAAGCGGCAGCGACGGCACTGATGCGCGACCTCATTCTCGGAATCGCCGGCATCGCGGCGGTTGCGGGCGGTGCCGGAAGTATGCTGGGTGGCATGGTGACGGTTGTCCCCGCGGCCGTGGTCATCGCCGCGGGGCTGTTGCTGATCATCCTGGCGGGCACGCGGCTGGCGCGCAGTTGCATGCTGGCGATGGCGGCGGGAGACGTCGCCGCCGCATGGGTACCGGCATCGGCGGTCGTCGCGGCGATGCCTGGCACCAGATTGCCGGAGGCATCCGGACGGGAGCCATCCGACGATCAGCCGGGCGTGATGCCCCGGCTGATGATGGAGGACGGGCCGCCGGCCCTGGCCGAGGCATTGCCCGACGGCCGGCTCGACCTCGATATCATGCCGCAGGATACCAACGAGATCCGGTTTCGCCGGCTGTTCGATCTGGCACCGATCGGCATCGCGCTGGTCGACGATCGTGGCGGCATCATTGCCGGCAACGCGGCCCTGGCCCGGCTGGCGGGCGAAGAGGCATTGGAGCCGGACCAGACCCTTGCCGAACTGATCGTGGCCGACCGCCGGTTCGCGCTGGCCGAGGCGCTGGACGGGGTGTTCAGGGGCACCGAGCGCCCGGGGGTGCCGATCGAGGTCTCTTTCCGCCAGCGGCCCGACCGGGTAGCCTCGCTGCTGCTGCGCCGTGCCGATGAGGAACGCATGACGGCGGCGCTGGTCCATGTGATCGACGTCACCGAGCGCAAGGAACTTGAGGTCCAGTTCGCGCAGTCGCAGAAGATGCAGGCGGTGGGGCAACTGGCGGGCGGCGTCGCCCATGATTTCAACAATCTGCTGACGGCGATGATCGGTTTCTGCGATCTGTTGCTGATGCGGCATCCGCCTGGTGACGCATCCTTCGCCGACGTCATGCAGATCAAGCAGAACGCCAACCGTGCCGCCAATCTCGTGCGCCAGTTGCTCGCCTTCTCGCGCCAGCAGACATTGCAGCCGCGTGTGCTGGACATCACCGACGTTCTGGCCGAACTGACCCATCTGCTGCGCCGGCTTCTGGGCGAGGCGATCGTGCTGGACGTGCATCACGGTCGCGATCTGGCGCCGGTCCGGGTCGATCAGGGCCAGCTTGAACAGGTGATCATCAATCTGGCGGTCAATGCCCGCGATGCGATGCCGAGCGGCGGGCAGCTCTCGGTCGCCACCCGCAATTTCGCCAGCGAGGACACGCTGGCGATGGATCGTGACTGGATGATGGCGGGCGGGCGCGAGCGGGTGCCGACCGGCGATTATGTGATGGTCGAACTGCGCGACACCGGATCGGGTATCCCGCGCGACATCCTGCCCAAGATTTTCGAGCCGTTCTTCACCACCAAGGCGGCCGGGCAGGGCACGGGGCTGGGGCTTGCCACGGCCTATGGCATCGTGCGGCAGACCGGTGGCTTCCTGTTCGTGCGCAGCGAGCCCGGCCGGGGCACGGCGTTCCGCATTCTGCTGCCGCGCCATACCGAGGTCGAGACCACCGGTCTGGAGATCGATCTGGCGCCCGAGGCGCCGGTGGCGCGCCGATCGGATATCGGCGAGACCGGCGGGCGTGTGCTGTTCGTGGAGGATGAAGCGCCGGTGCGTGCCTTTGCGGCCCGGGCGCTGCGCCAGCGCGGCTTCACCGTCGAAGAGGCGGAAAGCGCCGATGCCGCGGCCGCTCGCCTGGATGAACTGGTCGAGGCCGGTATCGACGTCATGGTGACGGATGTGGTCATGCCGGGCATGGACGGGCCGACCCTGGCCGAGAAGGTCCGCGAGCGGCTGCCGGGCATCTCGATCGTGTTCATCTCGGGCTATGCCGAAGACACCTTCCGGCGCCGTCTGGGCGACGACCCGAATGTGCGTTTCCTGCCAAAGCCGTTCAATCTGAAGCAGTTGGTTCAGACGGTGCGCGATGCCATGGACGAGGCCGTCGAATAACCGCGACAAGTTGCCGATGCTGAATGCCGGGCATGATGATAAGCGGGCGCTGTATGGGGTGACGCCGGAGCCGTATCGGCTGCGGGGAGGGGACGGGATGCGCAGCGCGAAACCGCTCCGGCGTCGGCTGGCGAGGGGCCGGCGCGTCAGGTCGCGCGGGTCCGCCGCCAGGTCTCTTCAAAATTGCTCCAGGCGGTGAGGAAGGCCTCTTTCTTCTCGTCGAACCGCCGGTCTGGTGCCGCCTGCAGTTCCTGATAGCGCCGGGTGACGTCGTCCCAGGATTTGGTCAATTCAGTGCGGGCGCGATTCGAGCCGTAGTCATCCGCAAGCTGCAGTTCCCGAACCCGCAGCGACACCTCGGCGTCCCACCGCTGGATCTCGGACCCGGCCGCCTGTTCGAAGCGCACTCTTTCCTCGGCCGTGCCGGGCAGGGAGTTGCGCAGCGGCACCGGCTGATTGGTCCCCGGGTCGGTTTCGGGCGCGGCTTCCAGTGTCTGAGCATCGACAGGGCCGGGGCGCTCCATCGGATCTTCTGCCAGTGCCGGGGTGATGGTTGCCACCGCGCCGGCACAGGCGATCGCCAAGGCCATGGCGAGCAGGCTGTCCATCCGTTTCGCGCTGCTGTCGGTCATCACATGACCCTCCTGTTCCCGTCCGCCGTCCCGTTTTCGTCCGTCGTCCGATGCAAATCCGCGGGGCGGCCCGCGGTCCCTCGACCGGATCGATCCTCTACTGAACCGACTGCGACCCGCCCCTCGCTACGGATGATGCTCTCGGTCGCCGTGGTCGCGACACGGACAAAGCTGTGACAGAAGCAGGACGGCGGATGTCACGAGAGGGTGTCGCGGGGGGGCAGGCCGGGACGCGACCCGCCGGGTTCGCGGGGTAGGTCACAGCCGGAAATTGCGATCGGCGGGGCAAGAGCACGGCCAGCGATCGAGAGACCGGTTTATCCGCACGCGGCTCTTGCGTACCAGAACAAAATGAGTACATAGTGATGGCAAGCGGCGGTGCTTGCATCGGTTGAGCGCCTGTGGAACAAGAGAGGCGTGGCCATGGTGCCCATGGTTCAAACCGAACTGCGCCTGATAGGCAAGGACGAGATGGACAAGCAGAAGGCACTCGAAGCGGCGCTCGGTCAGATCGAGCGTGCGTTCGGCAAGGGCTCGGTCATGAAGCTCGGCCAGCAGGAGCTGGTCGATGTGGATGTCGTGCCCACGGGATCGCTCGCACTCGATATCGCACTCGGCGTCGGCGGTTATCCGCGCGGCCGGGTCGTCGAGGTTTACGGTCCTGAAAGTTCAGGCAAGACGACGCTCGCCCTTCACGCGATCGCCGAGGCGCAGCGCGGCGGCGGCACCTGCGCCTTCGTGGATGCGGAGCATGCGCTGGACCCGTCCTATGCCCGCAAGCTGGGCGTCAACATCGACGAGTTGATCATCAGCCAGCCCGATACCGGCGAACAGGCGCTTGAAATCGCCGATACGCTGGTGCGGTCGAACGCGATCGACGTTCTGGTCATCGACAGCGTCGCGGCCCTGACACCGAAGGCCGAGCTGGAAGGCGAGATGGGCGACAGCCATGTCGGCCTTCAGGCCCGGCTGATGAGCCAGGCGCTGCGCAAGCTGACCGGTTCGATTTCCCGGTCGCGCTGTGTGGTGTTCTTCATCAACCAGATCCGCATGAAGATCGGTGTGATGTATGGCAGCCCGGAAACCACGGCGGGCGGCAACGCGCTGAAGTTCTATGCCTCGGTCCGCCTCGACATCCGCCGCATCGGGGCGGTGAAAGAGAAAGACGAGGTGGTCGGCAGCCAGACCCGCGTGAAGGTGGTGAAGAACAAGGTGGCGCCGCCGTTCAAGCAGGTCGAATTCGACATCATGTATGGCGAGGGCGTGTCGAAGAGCGGCGAGCTGGTCGATATGGGTGTGAAGCAGGGCATCGTCGAAAAGGCGGGCTCCTGGTATTCCTATGGCGAGCAGCGCATCGGTCAGGGGCGTGAGAACGCCAAGACCTTCCTGCGCGACAACCCCGACATCGCCCGTGATATCGAGAACCGGGTGCGGGAGGCTTACGGCCTGGGTGCCAATAAGGCACCGCTGTCGCTTGTCGGCGGCACGGTTCTGAAGCTCGCGCCGGAGCCTGAGTGATCGGAGAATGGCCGGCGGGCGCTGCTGGCGCCTGTGCGGCAGCCGTGGACAAGTGGTGTACACGCAGGTAAAACGGCTGGACCTTCGGGGCTGAGCCTTCGAACGGATGTCGGGCATGCGGGTGGACGACCTGCATGCACGGCATCCGAGCGAAGCGCTCGCCCTTGTCTGCGTTCCGGGCACTCCAGAGCCCCAGGCCCCCTTTGCGTTCAAACACGGGATGGCGTTTCGACCATGACCAGCGCGACCGAGATCCGCCGGACCTTCCTCGATTTCTTTGCGAAGAACGGCCATGAGGTCGTCGCGTCCAGCCCGCTGGTGCCGCAGAACGACCCGACGCTGTTGTTCACCAATGCTGGCATGGTCCAGTTCAAGAACGTTTTCACGGGTGCTGAAAAGCGGCCCTATGATCGCGCGACCAGCTCGCAGAAATGTGTTCGTGCCGGTGGCAAGCATAACGACCTGGACAATGTCGGCTATACGGCGCGGCACCACACTTTCTTCGAGATGCTGGGCAATTTCTCGTTCGGCGATTACTTCAAGGAACAGGCGATCGAGCTGGCCTGGAACCTGGTGACGCGCGAATTCGGGCTGCCCAAGGACCGCCTGCTGGTCACGGTCTATCACACCGACGACGATGCGGCGGCGCTGTGGCGTAAGATTGCCGGGCTTGGTGACGATCGGATCATCCGCATCCCCACCAGCGATAATTTCTGGGCGATGGGCGACACCGGCCCGTGCGGCCCGTGCTCCGAGATCTTTTTCGATCATGGCGAGGGCATCCCCGGCGGCCCCCCCGGCAGCCCCGACGAGGATGGCGACCGGTTCATCGAGATCTGGAACCTGGTGTTCATGCAGTTCGAGCAGCTGTCGCCGGGCAACCGGCTCGACCTGCCGCGGCCGTCGATCGACACCGGCATGGGGCTGGAGCGGATCGCCGCGATCCTTCAGGGCCATCACGACAATTATGACATCGATATCTTCCGCCGGCTGATCACCGCCTCGGCCCAGGCCAGCGGCACCGATACCGACGGCCCCTACAAGATGTCGCATCGGGTGATTGCCGATCATCTGCGCGCGGCCGGCTTCCTGATCGCCGACGGCGTGATGCCGTCGAATGAAGGGCGCGGCTATGTGTTGCGCCGGATCATGCGCCGCGCGATGCGTCATGCCCATAAGATGGGTGTGCCCGAGCCGCTGATGTATCGTCTGGTTCCGGCGCTGATCGAGACCATGGGCGATCATTATCACGAACTGCGCCGTGCCCGGGCCCTGATCACCGAGACGCTGAAGCTGGAGGAGACCCGTTTCCGCCAGACGCTCGATCGCGGCATGCGGCTGCTTGAGGAAACCACCCAGACGCTTGGCGCGACCGAGCGGCTGCCGGGTGATGTCGCCTTCAAGCTCTATGATACCTATGGCTTCCCGCTCGATCTGACCCAGGACGTGCTGCGCGCCGACGGCCGCGGCGTCGATACCGAGGGGTTCAATGCGGCGCTGGCCGAGGCACGGACCCGGGCGCGGGCATCATGGGCGGGCTCCGGTGAGGCTGCGACCGACCGGGTGTGGTTCGACGTCCGCGACACGGCCGGCGCCACCGAGTTCCTCGGCTATGGCGCGACCGACGCCGATGGTGTGGTCAAGGCGATTCTGGTCGATGGCGCACAGGTCGATGCCGCCGAGGCCGGCACCAAGGTGTCGGTGATCGTCAACCAGACCCCGTTCTATGGTGAGAGCGGCGGCCAGATGGGCGATACCGGCCGGATCACCACGCCTGAGGGGCTGGATATCGAGGTCACCGAGACCGCGAAGAAGCTGGGCGATCTGCATGTACATATCGGCCATGTCGTGGCCGGCCGGATCGCTGTGGGCGAGGCCGTGCATCTTGCGGTGGATGTGGCGCATCGCGACGCGCTGCGCGCCCATCACTCGGCCACCCATCTTCTGCACGCGGCGCTGCGTCGTCGCCTGGGCGACCATGTCACCCAGAAGGGCTCGCTGGTGGCACCCGACCGGCTGCGGTTCGATTTCTCGCAGCCGACGCCGATCGGGCGTGAGGATCTGAAGGCGATCGAGGCCGACGTCAATCGGCTGATCCGCAGCAATGCCGAGGTCGGTACCCGGCTGATGACCCCGGACGAGGCGATCGCGCAGGGCGCGATGGCGCTGTTCGGCGAGAAATATGGCGACGAAGTCCGGGTCGTCGATATGGGCGCGATCCTGGGTGACGACGGCCGCAACATGCCGTATTCGGTCGAGCTGTGCGGTGGCACCCATGTCAGCCGCACCGGCGATATCGGGCTGTTCAAGATCGTGGCCGAGGGCGGTGTCGCCGCCGGCATTCGTCGGATCGAGGCGGTGGCCGGCGATGCGGCGCTGGCCTTTGTGGAAATCCAGCAGGACCGGCTGGCCGAAGCCTCCGCGACCCTGAAAGTGGCGCCGGGCGATCTGGTCGACCGGATTTCCAGCCTGCTCGACGAGCGCAAGAAGCTGGATGTCGAGCTTGCCAGGCTGCGTCGTGAGATCGCGACCGGTGGCGCATCGGGGGGCGGCGAGGCGCAGATCGAAGAGATCGGCGGCGTGCGCTTCGCGGGCCGCGTGCTTGATGGCGTGCCGGCCAAGGAGCTGCGCGGCGTCGCCGATGCGCTGAAGAAGCAGGTCGGCTCGGGCGTGGTCGCGATTGTCGGCGTTCACGACGGCAAGGCCGGTGTCGTGGTCGGCGTCACCGACGATCTGACCGGCCGGTTCAGTGCCGTCGATCTGGTGCGCGCCGCCGCCGAGGCGATTGGCGGCAAGGGCGGTGGCGGCCGCCCCGATCTGGCGCAGGCCGGTGGCCCGGAGGCCGACAAGGCCGCCGATGCCGTGAAGGCCGTGGCGGCCGCACTCGCCGGCTGACCGGCTGTTGCGATTGTGAAAGCGTCCGAACGGGCGGCAGGCATCGGACCTGCCGCCCGTTTTTTCTGCCGGCGCCCGGTTCACCGGACGAGGGCGCGGGATAGGGCTGTCGGTGCCACAGCCTTCGGATGTATGTTTCATGTTCGTATCGCCCATGGATGGACGGTCCGTTGCGAAACAGGTCGATCACCGGCGGTGTGCTGCGTATCGGCGGACGGAGGACGGCTATATGGCCTTGAGGCATGGCGGGCTGACGCCCCTGGAGATCGGACCGTCCGGCATTGGCGGCCTTCTGGTGCTGACCTCCGGTGAGGTGACGCCGCGCATGACACGCGCGCTTTCGGTTATGCCGGGGATGGCGGGCATGGTGGCCGGGTGGATCAATGCCAGCCGGGCCCCGGGCCCCGAGAGCTGGGAGGCCGATAGCTGGGCCCATGCGATGACCCAACTGCCGTACACCACGCCCGGACAGCTCTCTCCCGGCCGTTTCTCGTTCACGGGGCCATCCGCGGCGCTACCGGCGGAATTGCTGGCATTGGTCAGCCCTGAGCCGGTTACGGGCGCATATCCCGCCTGGACCAGTCATCTGGCGACGCTGGCTGGGGAATTGAAATGGCGGGTGCGTGACCAGACCCGGTCATACCCGCTGGTATGGCTGGTCGTCTCGATCAGCCACCATAAGGCCTCGATCGGCCTCTGGCGAGCGGATCTCGGCGCCAGCGCTGCCGACGACCTGATCGCGAACCCGCCAGCCGCGGAGCCGGTCACCATCCACCAGGATTATGTCAGCGGGCGGTGGATGTTCGACATCGCCGTTCTCGATGACGACGCCAGCTATCGCAATCTGACCACGTTGCTCGATGCGGTCGACAAGGTGGATGTGAGGAGGATCCGGACCGGCTGCCGGCTCACGCTCTGATCACAGGCGCGGCCGGCGCGGCCGCCACGTCGTTCCGACGCGGTTCGTTGGCGGATTGCCCTCAATTCCAGTCGTCCGGCTCGGCGGTCGTCACCCGCAACAGGTGGAAGCCGGCCTTCAGATAGGTCGCGAAGGCGCGTGGGTGGTCGGTGTCGTCGGTGTGCAGCACGACGCTGCCGCAGCCGGCAGCGAAGGCGTGGCGGATGGCGTGATCGAGCAGGAATGCGCCCCAGCCGCGGCCTTGTGCGGCGGGGGCCAGGCCGAAATGCACGATCTCGGCGGCCGGTGCCTCGGGCGTGCCATGGGCGAGATCGAGTTCGACGAAGCCAAGCACCGTGCCATTGCCATCCTCGGCCAGGATCACCCGCCGTCCCGGCCGGGCCAGAATCGTGCGCAGGGCCTCAGGCGCCAGGTCCAGACGTCGCGACCAGCCATGTGGCGCCCCCACGGCCCGATATGCCGCGAGATAAGCCGCCGGGTCGCCATCGGCGATGCGCAGATGCAGATCGTGCGGCTGCGGGCGCGGCGGACCATCCGGCGCCCGGTTCCTGCCGAACCAACTGAAGATCACCCGTCTGCCGGTCATGACAGCGCCTCGCGGGCAAGACGGTCGAGTGCCGCCGCCGGATCGGCGTCGATGGTGATGGCAACCAAAGTGGGCTTGTCCGGCAGCGAGGCATCGGCGTTGAGCGGCATCGGCGGATAGAGCCGGTGCTGAACGCCGTGCAGCACCAGCGGCGGGCGCTCGCCCTCGGCCGGCAGCAGGCCCTTCAGTCGCAACAGCCCCGACCCCATCGCCGCCGCCAGATGCTCCGCCGCCCTGACGATCCGATCCTGCGGCGTGCCCGCGGGCAGGGTCCGCATGGCGGTGGCGATCCGGGCGTCGGCGGCGTGATGATGCCCGTGGTCGTGGTCGTGCCCGTGCCCGTGCCCGTGCCTGTGCCCTTGATCATGACCGTGCTCATGATCGTGGTGGTGATGCCGGTGGCCCGGCACCGCGCAACTGCCGTCCGCGCAGGCCATCCGGTTGGCGGCGGCTTCGGCGGCAAGCCAGGCCCGGGCGGTATCGCCATGGGCATCGGGCGCATAGGGCAGGGGGCTGATCAGCCTGTCGATGGCATCCAGCGCGGCGCGCCGGTCCATGATTCGTGCGCCGGCATTCAGGGCCGCGATCCGGGCCACAAGGGCAGTGGTGGCGGCTATGTCAGTCAGATCGGTCTTGGTGATCACGATCCTGTCGGCCAGGACCACTTGTCGCAGGGCTTCTTCATGACGGTCGATCTGGCCGGCACCATGTTCGGCATCGATACAGGCGATGATGCCCGACAGCGCGAAACGGGCGGCGACCAGCGGGTGGGCGGCCAGCGTGTGGATGATCGGCGCCGGATCGGCCAGACCGGTGGTTTCGATGATCACCCGGTCCAGCCTGTCGATGACGCCCCGGGCATGATCCAGATGCAGGCGCATCAGCGCGTCGGTCAGATCCGACCGCATGGTGCAGCAGATGCAGCCGGCATCGATCGCCACCTGACGCTCGCTTGCCGCGCGCAGCAAGGCGTGGTCGATGCCGGTCTCGCCGAACTCGTTCACCACCAGCGCGGTGGCAGGCGCCAGATCCGGACGGCGGCGGAAGATGTCGGCGATCAGGCTGGTCTTGCCGGCGCCGAGGAAGCCGGTGATCACCAGAACGGGAATGCGCCGTTCGGCCATGATGCGGTCGGCCATGATGGGGGCTGGTCTCCGGCGGGCGATGGATCAAGGCGACAACAGTAAGGGCGAACGACGACGCCCCGCAAGGCGTGGACCTTGCGGGGCGTCGTCTGGTCGGGCCGGTGCCCGCCGCGCGATCAGAGCCTGATCAGGAGGCCATGGCCTTCTTCAGGTTCTCGTCGATCTTGTCGAGGAACGTCGTGGTGTTGAGCCAGGGCTGTTCCTTGCTGATCAGGATCGCCAGATCCTTGGTCATGTGGCCGTCTTCCACCGTCTGGACGCAGACGCGTTCCAGGGTCTCGGCGAAGTTGATCAGCGGCTGGTTGTCGTCGAACTTGCCGCGATAGCCCAGGCCGCGCGTCCAGGCGAAGATCGAGGCGATCGGGTTGGTCGAGGTCTCGCGACCCTTCTGGTGCTCGCGGAAATGACGGGTGACGGTGCCATGGGCGGCTTCGGCCTCGACGGTCTTGCCATCCGGCGTCATCAGCACCGAGGTCATCAGCCCCAGCGAGCCGAAGCCCTGCGCCACGGTGTCGGACTGCACGTCGCCGTCATAGTTCTTGCAGGCCCAGACGAAGCCGCCTTCCCACTTCATGGCCGAGGCGACCATGTCGTCGATCAGGCGATGCTCATAGGTGATGCCGGCTGCCTTGAACTGGTCGGCGAACTCGGCCTCGAACACTTCCTGGAACAGATCCTTGAAGCGGCCGTCATAGGCCTTCAGGATCGTGTTCTTGGTGGACAGATACACCGGGTAATTGCGCTGCAGGCCATAATTCATGCAGGCGCGCGCAAAGCCGCGGATCGAGTCGTCAAGATTGTACATCGCCATGGCGACGCCCGAACCCGGGAACTTGAAGACTTCGTATTCCTGAACGTCGCCGCCGCCCTCGGGCTCGAAGCGGATGGTCAGGCGGCCCTTGCCGGGCACCTTGAAGTCGGTGGCGCGATACTGGTCGCCGAAGGCATGGCGGCCGATCACGATCGGCTGGGTCCAGCCCGGCACCAGGCGCGGCACGTTCTGGCAGATGATCGGCTCGCGGAACACGGTGCCGCCCAGGATGTTGCGGATCGTGCCGTTGGGCGACTTCCACATCTGCTTCAGATTGAATTCCTCGACGCGGGCCTCGTCGGGGGTGATGGTCGCGCATTTGACGCCGACGCCGTGCTTGGCGATCGCCTCGGCGGCATCCACCGTGACCTTGTCACCGGTCGCGTCGCGATGCTCGACGCCCAGATCGTAATAGAGCAGATCGACATCGAGATAGGGCAGGATCAGCTTGTCCTTGATGAACCGCCAGATAATGCGGGTCATCTCGTCACCGTCCAGTTCGACGACGGGATTGGCGACCTTGATCTTGGTCATGCGGACGATCTCCTCGGCGATACCGGTACCCAAAGGGCACCGTTGCGACCGGGGCGGCACCGCAGCCGGGACGGCTGCGGGCGGCAGAACGCCGGTCGCGATCGGCGCGCAACATAGCACCCTGCGCCGCACTTGCAAACCGGTGGGTCGCGGATTGGCGCATGGGGATGGCGTCACCGGTCGCGGACCTTGACCGGCGGCCGACATCGGCCGACCTTTGGGCCTGCCAGCCACCATGATCCGTCCATTGTCCGCGATCCGAAAGGCCGCTTGCCCCGTGTCCGACATCCCCAGCCTGATCGAGCATCCGATGGCGGTCACCCTGATCTGGCCGCTGATGATCGGCCTGCTGCTGCCGCCGGCGCTGCGCTGGCTGGCCGGCAGCACCACCGGCTGGCGGGTGGCGGTGGTGGCGGTGCCGCTGGGCCTGCTGGCCGGGCTGGTGCTGATGCTGGGCCGGCCGGCGCTGCCGCCGCCATCCAGCACCCAGAAGCTGCCCTATGTGCTGACGGCGGCCGCCGCCGCCGCGGCACTGATCGGTTTGTTGAACGGGCGGGTCGCGCGGGTCGCATCCGGCCTTGCCTGTGTGCTGGTGGTCGGCGGCGGCGTGCTGTGGATGCTGGGCGGCCGGTTGCTGCGTTACGAAACCGTCGATCTGGTGCTGCTGCTGGGCGGGCTGGGCCTGGGGCTTGGCGTGCTGATCGCCCGGCTGTCGCTGCGTGCCGACAGCGATGGTGCCGGCCGCATGGTGCTGGTAATCCTTGGCGCCGCCGGTCTCGGCGCCGTGGCGCTGCATGGCGGCACGGCATCGATCGCGCAGGCCGGTTTCATGCTGGCGGCGGCGGGGCTGGGCTTCCTGCCCTGGCTGCTGCTGCCCGGCCGTGCCGGTTTCGGGGCGGCCGGGGTGGTCGCTGCTGTCGGCGCCCTGGCCCTGATCGCGGCCCATCTGGTGATGTCGCGGCCAAGCGGGTTGATCGCCGCCTGTCTGGCGATCCTGCTGCTGGTGCCGTTCGCCGATGGCCCTGTGCTGCGGATCACCGCCCGTATCGGCGGCAGGCTCGGCGGTAACTGGGCGCGGCTGGCAGGGCTGGTGGTCCTGGCCGCCGTGGCGGTGGTGCCGGTGCTGATCGCGGTGGCGATCGCAATGCTGGTGGGCGCCGGCCTGCCGGGCTGATCCGAGGCACCCAAGGCCGGCGGGCGGCGGCCGGTCAGCGCTTGCGGGCCAGAAAGAAGCCGGCCGCCGGCCCCGTTGCACATTGAAGCAGAACCGCGTGGCGTTTAATGTTCCGAGCGGACGGGGAACGCGTGACCACGCCGGGGCGGCGCCGGTCCGCAAGGGAGGCATCGGTGACGTCACGCAGAATTGCCATCAGCGCGGTCCTGGCCGCGATCATTGCCATTGCGGCCGGCTGGCTGCTGTGGGGACGCGACGACGCGGCCCCGGTTTCAGCCGACATGCCGGCGCCGTCGGCCCCCGCTTCTGTGCAGGAGACATCGGCGCCGTCGGCGCCGGCTGTCCCCGCCTCCACCAGCCAGACGACGCCGGCCCAGACAGCGCCAGCCGCTCAGGTGGTGGCACCTTCGGAACCCGCGACGCCCGCCGCACCCGCAGCGCCCGCGACGACCACATCCACGGCGGCGCCGGCGCCGGCGACACCCGCCGCGGATGCAGCCGGCCGTGACGTGCTAGTGAAGGCGCCCGATGCCGATGTGGCGCCGGTGGCGGCACCGGCCACGGGATCGGTTCCCACACCCACGGCACCCAGCTTCGATATCGTCCGGGTCAATCCGCGCGGCGACACGGTGGTGGCGGGCCGGGCCGAGCCTGGATCGGATGTGGTGCTGCGCGATGGCGGCACCGAAATCGGCAGGGCGCGGGCCGATGATCGCGGCGAATGGGTGATCCTTCCCGACAAGCCGCTGAACCGTGGTACCCGCGAACTCGACCTGGACGCGACCCTGCCGGGCGGGGCGCATGTCAAATCCGACGACGTCGTGATGCTGGTGGTGCCCGATGACGCGCCGGAGGCCGCCACGGCCACTGTCGCCGACCGGGGCGAGGCGGCGCCACCGGCCACACAGGAACAACCCCTGGCTGTGCTGGTGCCGCGTGACGGCGATGGTGTGGGCCGGCTGCTTCAGCGCAGCGACCCGGATGCCGCCGGGGTGTCGCAAGGCCCGCTCAGCCTGGAGGTGATCGACTACGACGCCGAAGGCCGGGTCAGCCTGTCCGGGCGGGCCAAGGCTGGTTCAGAAGTGCGGATCTATCTGGACAACGATCTGATCGCCACCGCCCGGCCCGATCCGGATCGTGGCGGCCTGTGGGTGGTGACCCCCGAGGGCCGGATCCCCGAGGGCAAGGCGATGCTGCGCCTGGATCTGATCGATGGCGACGGCACGGTTCTGGCCCGGCTGGAAACGCCGTTCTCGCGCGCCGCATCGCCGATGCTGCTGCCGGAAGGCCAGACCTATGTCGTCATCCAGCCCGGCGATTATCTGTGGCGCATCGCCCGTGCCACCTATGGCCAGGGCCTGCGCTATACCACCATCTTCGAAGCCAATCGCGACCAGATCCGCAACCCCGACCTGATCTATCCGGGGCAGGTCTTCGTGCTGCCCGAGGGGCAGAGCTGAGACGGGCAGGGCCGGGGCCTCAGCCGCCGGCCCGCCGGCTTGACACCAGCGCCGCCACCACGCCCACAAGGCTGATCACGCCTGCGACGATGCCCACCGCGCCGAAACCCCACGCGGCCATCACCAGCCCCATGGCGCCGGCGCCGATGCTGATGCCCAGATAGGTGATGGCGCTCATCAGCGCCATCACCAGCCCGCGCGCAAGGCCGGCGCGTTCCGTGGCCAGTGTGTTGACGGCGGTCACCACCAGTCCCTGAGCCAACCCCCACAGGATCAGCACGGCCTGGAAGGCGACCGGAACGCCCATCACGCGCGGCAGGGCCACCAGGGTGATTGCCAGCACCGCCAGGGCCAATGTCAGCACCCGGTCCTTGCCGACCCGGTCGACCAGGCGGGCATTCAGCGTCGACCCCGCCAGCCCCAGCCCGTACCACAGCACGATGCCGCCGGCGGCGGCGGCGCCACTACCCTGAGCCATGCGCAGTGCTGTGCCGACATAGGCATAGATGCCATAGAACGAGACCATGTTGGCAAGGTTGGTGGCCAGCAGCGCCGCCACCCCCGGCCGGGTCACGGCGTGGGCCAGTCGTTCCAGAAATCCGGCGCCGCTGTGACCGGCCGTCTGCTGAACCCCGCCCATCCGGCTGGCCACCGATGGCGGCTGCGGCAGCCGCAGCACCGCCATCGCCAGGACCAGGATCAGCCCGGCCGCCAGGAATAATGTGCCCCGCCAGCCCAGATGCTCGCCCGCGATGCCGGCCAGCGGCACGCCGGTGACCATGGTGATCGCCCAGCCGAACATCACCCGGCCCATCACCCGGCCGCGGGCGGCGAACGGCACCATATCGCCGACATAGGCATAGATCGTCGGCAGGACGGCGCCACAGGCGAAGCCGGAGAGCACCCGTGCCGCCAGCAGCACGCCGAAGCTGTGCGCGGTCGCGGCGATGACGCCCGCGACGGCCGCCAGCACCATGCCGCCCGCGATCAGCCGCCGCCTCGGCAGATGGCCGGCAAACAACCCGAACAGCGGCGCCGATACGGCCACCGCCAGGCCATAGGCGCTGATTGCCAGCGCCGCATCGGTGACATCCATGGCGAAATCGGCCGCGATGTCGATCAGCAGCGGCGCCACGGCAAAGGCCTCGGTGCCGATGCCGGCTACGGCCGCGATCAATGCCGCGACCGCCCAGCCGGGCAGACCGCCGCCCGTTGGTACCGCACCGGCCGTATCGGCTGCAAGGTCGGTGGAGGATGAAGGCGGGCAGGCGGTTGACATCGGGCGGCACTTTCCGGCGGGGGCGAAGCAGAGCCGCAGGATAGCCGAACGCCTGTTTGGCGAAAGGGGCAATAGCCTTGCATGAAGCGCGGGCATGGCAGACGGCGGCCGCAGACCCGTCAGGCGGCCGCCGTCGAGGGACGGTCGACCAGGGCCAGAGCCGAACGCACGATCGCTTTCAGAAGCTCCGGTTCCGGACGCACGCGCGCCAGCGTCCGCACCCCGATCAGCGCGCCCAGCAACTGCGCCGCAAGGTCGCGTGCAGGCAGGGCACCGGTGATGCTGCCATCGGCCTGACCGGCGATGATGCAGTCGGTGAAGAACGTCTCGATCTGGATCAGGACCTGTGCCACCACGCGGCGGAATCCAGGATCATGGGGCGCCACTTCAAGGGCGGCGTTCACCAGCATGCACCCCTTGTGGTCTGGATCGGCCAGCGACCGGGTAAGGATGTCGTCGAAGAAGCCGTCGAGTGCGGCACGTGGCGGCAGTTCTCGGCAGCGGCGGATGCGGTCGGCAATACTGCGGTCGACGTAATGGTCGAGCGCCCTGGCATAGATGCCGCGCTTATCGCCGAAAGCATTATACAGGCTGGCACTGGTAATTCCGGTGCTTTCGACCAGATCGCGGATCGATGTCAACTCATACCCTTGGGCCCAGAAACACCGAGCCGCGGCCATAAGAACATAATTTTCGTCAAATTCACGCGGACGTGCCATCGGGAAGCCTGACCACCTTACGTCAAATGGAGATGCGGGCGTGGTCGACGTCTTGCCAACCGTTCTTGAACGTGCATTATAAAACAAGCGATATAAAACACAATGACATCCGGAGAACGACCATGCGGATCGACGGTAAGCGGGTACTGATCACGGGCGGTTCCAGCGGCATCGGACTGGCCCTGGCCGGGGCACTGGCGGCTCGCGGAGCCCGGCTTGTGATCACCGGCCGACGGCCGGACGTGCTGGCGGCGGCGGTCGACGGACTGCGCGGTGATGGAGCGGTGGTGACCGGGGTTACGGCCGATATATCGACGCCTGAGGGGCGGCGCGAAACGCTGGACCGGACGTTGGAGGCGCTGGGCGGGCTTGACGTCCTGATCAACAATGCGGGCGGCGTGCGCGCCGGGCGGCTGGAGGCGATGACCGAGGCGGATATCCTGGCGATGATCGCGACCGACCTGACCGCGCCGATCCTGCTGACACGGGCGGCGCTGCCGGCGCTGCGTCAGAGCGGCGATGCCATGATCGTCGACATCGCATCGGGCATCGCTTTGGTCGGCGTGCCGTTCTATGCGACCTATGCGGCGGTGAAGGCAGGGCTCGGCCGGTTCGGCGAGGCGCTGCGTCGCGAACTCAAGGGCGAGGGCGTCCATGTCCTGACCGCCTATCCCGGCGGCACCGATACCCCGATGATGGCGTCGAACCGCGCCGGCCCCGATCTCGGCTTCTCACGCGAGCCGGCATCGGACGTTGCCGAGGCCATTGTCGAGGGGATCGAGACCGACGCCTTCGACGTGGTGCGCGGCGGAGACACCCGCGCCAGGATGATCGCCCTGAACACCAGCGATCCGGCTGCGGTCGATGCGCGGTTTCAGGGGTTGAAGCCCGCGCTGGAGGCTGCGGTGAAGGATCATGCGGCCCTTTGAGGGCACGATGTGTCCCCGGCCGGATGGAGATGACGGAGATGACGGCGATGAGCGATCCCGAAGCCACCCCCATGCATGCCATGACCACCGGCCAACGGGCGGCGCTGGCGCTTCGCCAGTGGGCGGATTATCGCGCCGGCACGCCCGGCACCTGTTTTGCCGCGCCGGATTTTTCCATCGGCCTCGACGACGCCTATGCCGTTCAGGATGCCGTCGCGGCGTTGAGGGTGGCGGCAGGGGATCGCGTGGCCGGCTATAAGCTTGGCTGCACCGGCCCCGGTACCACGACGCAGTTCGGCATGGCGGGGCCTATCCGCGCCCGGCTCTTTGACAGCGAGATCCTGCCCAATGGCGCGGTGGTCGAGGGGGGGCGCTTCGACAACCTTGCCATCGAAGGCGAGATGGCGTTGAGGATCGGCGCGGATGGTGCCATCGAGGCGGCATTCCCGGTGATCGAACTGCACCATTTCGTGTTCCGGGGACAGGTGAAGACCCTGTCGGAACTGGTTGCCAATAATGGTCTCAATGGCGGCATCGTACTGCCCGACATCTCGTGGCAGCGGTTGTGTGTGGGGGTGTCGGGGCCGATGCCGGTTCTGTCGGTGCGCATCGACGGGCAAGAGGTCGGCGCGGGCGCGCCCTGGCCGCTCGGCGGTGGCGCCCGGGCCTCGCTCGACTGGCTGCGGGCGCATCTGGCAGGCTTCGGTCTGGCGCCGCAGCCGGGGCAGATCATCCTGGCCGGAACCGTGCTGGCGCTCTATCCGACAGCGCCCGGCGCCCGCGTCGACATCTGCATCGACGGGGCGCCGGTGACGCGCTGCACGGTACTCTGAGGTCAGCCCCGCCCCATCAGCATCCGATAGCGGATCTGGTCGAAGACCACGGCCAGGATCAGCAGCAGGCCCAGCAGCACCATCTGCATATACGAACTGACCTGTGCCAGGTTCATCCCGTTCTGGACCAGAACGATGAAGAAGGCGCCGAGCACCACATTCTCGACCCGGCCGATGCCGCCGCGCAGCGACACGCCGGCAATCACGCAGGCGGCGATGCTTTCAAGCGCGATGGTGCCGCCAAGATTGGCCTCGCCCGACTCGACCCGCGCGGTCAGCAGCAACCCGGTCAGCGAGGCGATCAGCGCACAGATCACATAAGCGAAGATCAGCGTGCGCCGGGTGTGGATGGCCGAGAGATGCGCTGCCTTCATGTTGCCGCCGATCGCATAGACATGCATGCCGATGCGGGTGCGGGTCATCACCACCCACATGGCCAGAGCGGCCACGATCGCGACCAGCACCGGCACCGGCACCCCGAACAGGCGCCCGAAGCCGAACAGATCGGCGAAGGCGAAGGGCAGCCCCGACACCGGCACGCCGCCGGTGAGGAACAGCGAGATGCCGGCCGCGACCGAACTGACCCCCAACGTCATGATGAATGGCGAGACGCCGAAATAGGCGACGCCGATGCCGTTGCCGAGCCCGATCAGCGCGGCGGCGCAGAAGCCGGCCAGGGCGCCGCCGATGATCACCAGCCAGACGGCATCCGGAAACATGGCGCCGAGGGTGGTCATGGCCAGCGCCGAGACCACCGAGGTGACGGCAACCGCCGCCCCCACCGAGAGATCGAAGCCGCCGGTGATCAGCACCAGCATCTGCCCCAGCGACACCAGCAGCAGATAGACCGACTGACGGGCGACATTGACCAGGTTGTCGACGCTCAGAAACCGGTCCGAGGTGATCGAGAAGATGATCAGCGCCCCGGCCAGAAAGAACGGCAGCACCCCCAGCCGGATGAACAGGCGGCGGGCGGCCGCCGCGATCATGGTTGCGCGGCCCGGGGCGACAGTGGCCAAGGGGCCGGATTGGGTTGCGGGCGTCTCGGTCATGCGCCGATCTCCTCTTCCGCGTCTTCCGCGAAGAAATGGGCCAGGACGGCCGCTTCGTTGATGTCCGCGCGGTCGAGTTCGGCCGCGATCCGCCCGCGCGAGAACACCACCAGCCGGTGGGCAAGGTTCATGGCTTCGGGCAGGTCCGACGAAATCACCACCACCGCCTTGCCGGCCTCGGCCAGATCGCGGATCAGCCGATAGATCGCGGCCCGGGCGGCCATGTCGACGCCGACCGTGGGCTCGTCGAAGACATAGATGTCGTAATCCTGGCCAAGCCCCCGCCCGAACAGGGTTTTCTGCTGATTGCCGCCCGAAAGCTGGGCGGCGAGCCGGCCGCGATAGGCCATGGGCAGCTCCACACGGGTCGCCACCTCTTCGGTGCGGGCGCGGATACGGCGCCAGGGCAGCAAGCCGCCGCGGCCGCGCATCCCCGGCATGATCCCCTGAACCAGATTGTCGCGGACGGTGAAGGCCATCTGCAGGCCCTCGGTCTTGCGGTCGGGCGGCAGGTAATAAACCCCGGCCTGCATCATCCGCCGGGTGCTGGCGCCGGTCAGATCCTGGGCCGCGCCGATACCGGCATCAGGCGCCGGATGATGGCGGATGACCCGGCCGCGCGTGACCGGCAGCAGGCCCATCATCGCCCTGAAGGCACGCGACTTGCCCGAACCGACCAGCCCGGCCACGCCCAGAACCTCACCGGGGCGGAGGTCGATGTCCACGCCATGCACGCCCCAGGCCGCCAGATCACGGATGGCCAGCACCGGCGGCCCGGGTGAACGGGCGATGGCGGGGTAGATTTCGGTGATCGCGCGGCCGGCCATCATCTCAACCAGTCGCGCCTCGTTGGTACCGGCCATGGTGACCGTGTCGATCTTCGCGCCATCGCGCAGCACGGTGATCCGGTCGGCGATCCGGGTGAATTCCTGAATGCGGTGCGAGATATAGATGATGCCGACACCCTGTGCCTTCATGGCGCCGACCACGGCGAACAGGTGATCGACCTCGCGATCGGTCAGCGATGCCGTGGGCTCGTCGAGGATCAGCATGGCGACATCGCCATGCAGGGCCTTGGCGATCTCGACCATCTGCTGTTCGGCGCGGCTGAGCTCCGACACCCGGCGGCGCGGGTCTATCCGGAAATCCAGTCGCGCGAACAGCGCCTCGGCGCCGCGCCGCATGGCGGCGCGATCGACGAACGGTCCCTTGCGCGGCTCGTTGCCCAGAAACAGGTTCTCGGCCACCGTCAGGGTGGGCACCAGCGAGAATTCCTGGAACACCGCTGAAATGCCGGCGGCGCGGGCGTCGGCGACGGACTGGAAGGCAACCTGCCGGCCATGCATCAGGATCTGGCCGTCGCTGGGTGTCGATGCGCCCGCCAGCATCGAGATCAGGGTGGATTTGCCGGCGCCATTCTCGCCGAACAGCACATGGACTTCGCCGCGCTTCAGGTCGAAATCGACCGCATTCAGCGCCACGACACCCGGATAGCGCCTGGTCAGCGCGCGGGTTTCGATCAGTGTCTGGCTCATGGCCTCGGGCTTGCCTGCGTGTGAACATGTCCGGCGGGGGGACGTGGCCGGCAGGCCGCCGGGCCGGGGGCTTGAACCCCGGCGGCCTGATACCGGTCTGGCGGCGAGGCACCGGCATGAAACCGGTGCCGTGCCTCAGTTCACGCTGAAGACCGGGCTGAAGTTCTCGGGCGGCAGAATGCTCTCGCGCGCCACATCGCCGATGATCTTCTGGTCGACGACGAAGATCTTCGGGCCGACATGCTTGACGTAGTCCTTGCCTTCCAGGACCCGCACCGCCTGATCGATGGCGATCCGGCCCTGAATGACCATGCTGTCGGCCGGCGCCGCTTCAATGAAGCCGCGCTTGATGCCCTGATACACGCCCGGCGTCATATAGAACGCCAGGATGCCGACCTTGTCGGTCAGGCCGCGTTCGCGCAGCAGCCCCTGGGCCGCTTCGGCGGTGACGGCGGTGCCGGCGATATAGGCGACATCCGGTGTGGCCTGAAGCACGTCTTCAACCAGCCGGAGCTGGGCTTCCTTGCCGGTGTCGCCATAACGCGGCTCCAGCACCTCGACCGCCGAGCCCTTCACGGCCTCCATGAACCCTTTATGGGCCGCTTCCACCCAGCCGGCGCCCGCCGGCCCGGGGAACCAGCCCACCTTCACCGGGTCCGATCCGGCGGGGTGCTTGGCTGCCAGATATCGGCCGGTCTCGTTGCCCATGGTGTAGAACGACACCAGCGACTTCGCCGCCAGCTTGGGCGAGGAAATGCCATTGATCACGTCGACCACGGGGATGTTCTTCGCGGCCAGTTCACCGACCAGATTGTTCAGGCCGTCGAACGAGATGGCACCGATCACCACCGCCTGCGCGCCGGCGGCGACGCAATCCTCGATCTGGCTGATCTGTTTGGCAAGCTCGGTATAGCCGCCGGCCTCGACCACATTCATCTTCACGCCCAGCCGGCGGGCTTCCTCGGCCACGCCGTAATCGACGCCCAGCCAGTAGGCGTCCTTCATATGCGGGAACGAGACGCAGATGTTCCAGGGCTGGGACGCCTTGTCGAGCGGCACGTAATCGACATCCGTCGACGTGCCGTCGGCCGCGAAGGCCGGCGTGATTTCCGCCGCGGGATAGGGAAACCAGTCGGCGGCCCGGGCGGACCCGGATGACTGGGCGATACCGGCAAACAGCGTGCCGGCCATGAGAGCGATCGCGAGTTTTTTCATGACATGAAGCCTCTGATGTCGTCTTGTGCGTTCACGTTGTTGCGTGTTTGTTCTTGATTTCGGCAGGTTTTCCTGCTCAGGCCTTGGCGGTGAGGGCTGCATCCGGACGCTCTCCCACGTCCGGATGCAGGTATGCGGGGGTCAACTCAGGTCGTCGGTCAGCTCAGGGCGTCGTGGAGCCGGGCGATCTGCGCCGCCCGGTCCTTGCGGGCGGCAAGCGCCGTCTGCATGTCGACCTTCACGAAGCGGGTGGGGGTGTGCGGCTGCAACTGCCCGACCAGATCCATATCGGCCGAGATCACCGCCCCCAGGGTGAAATAGCCGCCGCCCGACACGGCATCGCGGTGCAGCACGATGGGTTCGGACCCGCCCGGCACCTGGATCGAGCCATATTGATAGCAGCCATCGACGATGTTCGACGGATCGGAGCCGGCGCCGAAGGGCTGTTCGCGCGGCTCGAAACTGAACGGCCGGCCACCGCGGAAGCGATAGCCGATGCGATCGGCTTCAGGCGCCACCTTCCATTCGTCGTCGAAGAAGTTGCGGCCGGCCTGTTCGGTGATCAGGCGCCAGTACAGGCCGGGCAGCACGCGCAGTTCGGCCGGATTGCCGGGCATGCGGCGCAGGGTGGGCGCCACGCTGCGGCCGTCATCGGCACCGGGGCCGTCGCCCATCGGCAGCAGGTCGCCGGCGGCGATCGCGCGGCCATGCATGCCGCCCAGGGCACCGAGGGCATAGGTCGAGCGGCTGCCAAGGGCCAGGGGTGTGTCGATGCCGCCCGACACCGCGATATAGGCGCGGGCACCGGATTTCAGATAGTCGAAGGACAGCACCTGACCGGCCCGCACCTTGAAGGCGGTCCAGCCGGGGCGGGGCTCGCCATCCAGCTTCGGCGGCAGATCGGCGCCGGTGATCGCAACCGTCGCGTCACGCTGGAATTCCAGTTGCGGCCCCAGGAACACCGCCTCCAGCCCGGCGGCGGTCGCCGGATTGCCGACCAGCAGGTTGGCGGCGGTCAGCGCATAGCTGTCCATGGCCCCCGATACCGGAATCCCCAGATGGAAATAGCCGGGGCGGCCCTGGTCCTGCACGGTGGTGGCAAGGCCGGGGTTCAGAACCTTAATCGCCATGGAGAGCCTCCATCAGCCGCGCATTGGTGCCGTCGATATCCGCTTTGAAATCGTCGAGATCGAACGAGACCTCGCGGATGCGGGGGCTGTAGCGGTTGGCCGCGACCTCGGCGGTGATCCGGTCGAATTCGGCGCGGTCGATCGGCTTCCACTTCACGATGTCGCCGGGGCGGAAGAACACCATGAAGTCCTTCAGATACGACACCGATTGTTCCGGATCGTAGATCGGCATCGGCGTGATGCCGAACATCTGATAGCCGCCGGCACCCCGCACCGAATAGATGCACGAAAAGCAGCCGCCATAACCGACCGTGTGCTTGGGCGTATCGGTGCGCGGCCGCAGATATTTCGGCACCTGCAACTGCCGGTCGCGGTCGACCAACTGGTACAGGAAGGGCAGCCCGGCGACGAAGCCGACCATCGACACGAACCAGGGCGCCGAATGATGGGCGGTGATGAACTCGGCGGCGCTGCCGAAACCGTTGATCCGGGCGGCATAATCCAGATCGGTGCCGCTTGGATCCTGATGGCGCTCGCGGAAGCGCATCAGGGTCTCGTGGGTCCAGGGATCCTGATAATAGACCGGGATCTCGATGATCCGGGTGTCGAGCCGTTTGGTCGCGGTCTCGGCTTCGTCCTCGAACGCCTTCAGCCGCGCCATCATCTCGTCCGGGCTGATCCGGTCGGGATCGAACTTCACCTGGAAGCTCGCATTGGCGGGGCAGACCTCGGTGACACCGTCGATTTCGGCGGCGCGGACCGCCTTGCTCATGGTGAGGGCCTTGAAGAAGGCGTCGAGCGACATTTCCTCGTCCATTTCGACGAAAATGTGCTCGTCACCTCCGAAGGAATAGCGCGTCTTCATCCGGTCCTCCTAGCTGGCGGCGGGCGAGTGGGCGGCGGCGGGCGGCTGGTTGGCGGCGGCGGGCGGCTGGGCGGCGGCAAGCCTGCCGGCGGCCAGCCAGGCTTCGAGGAACTGGGTATGGGCCTGGCCATCGCGTATCACGGGATCGGCGGCCAGCGCCTTGTGCAGCGGGATGGTGGTCTTCAGCCCCTCGATCACCAGCGCATCGAGTGCGGCCGCCAGATTGTCGATCGCCTGAACCCGGTCGGGCCCGCTCACGATCAGCTTGGCCAGCAGCGAGTCGTAGAAGGGCGGGATCTGATAGCCTTCATAGATCATGCCGTCGAACCGGATATGGGGCGCCTCCGGTATCTCCATCCGGCCGACCACGCCCGGGAAGGGCATGAAATTATTGGCCGGATCCTCGGCATTGATCCGCACCTCGATCGCATGACCGCTGATCCGGATGTCGTCCTGCGCCAGGCTCAGCGGTTCGCCGCCGGCGATGCGGATCATTTCCGCCACCAGATCGACACCGGTCACCATTTCGGTCACCGGATGCTCCACCTGGATGCGGGTGTTCATCTCGATGAAGAAGAACTGGCCGCTTGGCGCGTCATACAGATATTCCAGCGTGCCGGCGCCGCGATAGCCGACGTTTTCGGCCAGGGCGACGGCCGATGCGCATAGTGTCGCGCGGGTGGCGTCGTCCAGACAGGCGGCGGGCGCTTCCTCCCACACCTTCTGGCGGCGGCGCTGCAGCGAACATTCGCGCTCGAAGCAATGCACGGCGCGGTTGCCATCGCCCAGGATCTGAACCTCGATATGACGGGCGTTGATGATCACCCGTTCCAGATACAGCCCGCCATCACCGAAGGCGGCCTCGGCCTCGGATGCCGCCTGCGGCGCCAGCTTGCGCAACTCGGCCGGATCATTGGCAATGCGGATACCGCGCCCGCCACCGCCGGCGGCAGCCTTGATCATCACCGGATAGCCGACCGCCTCGGCGGCGACCAATGCGGCGTCGGTGTCGGCAAGCCGGCCATCCGATCCCGGCACCACCGGCACGCCGGCGGCAATGGCTGCTGCCCGGGCGGCGGCCTTGTCGCCCATCATCCGGATGGTCGCGGCCGTGGGGCCTACGAAGATGAGGCCGGCGGCGTCGACCGCCTCGGCGAAGGTGGCATTCTCGGCAAGGAAGCCATAGCCCGGATGGATGGCATCGCAGCCGGTTTCCCGGGCAGCGGCAATGATGGCCGCGGCATTCAGGTAAGAGGCCTTGGCCGGCGCCGGCCCGATGCATGCCGCCTGATCGGCCAGCCGCACCGCCAGCATGTCGGCATCGGCCTCGGAATGGGCCTGGACCGTCTCGATGCCCAGTGCCTTGGCGGCGCGCACGATCCGGACCGCGATCTCGCCGCGATTGGCGATGAAAAGCCGCTTGATCGCCATCGGCCTCAGCCTTCGACGGTGGCGAGGACGGCGCCTGCCATCACCGGGGTTTCGTTTTCGGCCAGAAAGCGGGTGATGGTGCCGCCGATCTCGGACTTCACCTCGATGAACGACTTCATCACCTCGATCAGACCGATGACCTCACCGGGTGTCACCATGTCACCGTCGGACTTGAAGGGCGGCTGGTCCGGCGCGGGCCGGCGATAGAACGTACCGGGAAGCGGCGAGCGGATTTCGGCCATCGATATGGTCCTTCTGGAGAGGGTCAGGTCGGCAGGGGCGGTGACTCGATGTCGGCGCGGGGGTGCGGTGCGCAGGAGGGAGTGGAGCAGGCGGCAGCGGGCTGGTGCGATCAGGTCGCGGGGGCGGCGGATACTTCGGCGGCATTGGCGATGCGGATGCCGGCATCGATCAGCGCGGCGCGCAGGGTGGTGCCGATCTTCAGCGCGCCGGGCGTGTCGGAATGGAAGCAGATCGAGTCGAAGGCGATCTCGATATCGTCGCCATCGACAGTGCGAACCCGGCCTTCCAGGCAGGCGCGGACGCATTTGCGCGCAACCTCGTCGGGGTCGAGCGCGCGCATGCGGCGGGCGAAGACGATCGAGCCGGACCGGTCGTAATCACGATCGGCATAGAATTCGCGGATCACCGGCAGCCCGGCATGGCGGGCGATGTCATAGGTAACCGATGCGCCCATGCAGTAGAGATAGGTCTCGGGGCTCGATTTCAGCAGCGCCTCGACCAGCAGTTGCGACAGGGTTTCGTCGCGGGCGACCTCCATGTACAGCGCGCCATGGGGTTTCACATGCTGCAACCGGACGCCGTGACGGCGGGCGAATTCGCGCAGCGCGCCAAGCTGATACAGGATGTCGTTGACCAGTTCGTCGGGCTTGGCCTGGATCACCCGGCGGCCGAAGCCCTGAAGGTCGCGGAAGCCCGGATGGGCACCCAGCGCCACACCGCGTTCGGCGGCCAGACGAACCACCCTGTCCATCAGATTGGGATCGCCGGCATGAAACCCGGTGGCGACATTGGCCGAACTGATCAGGTCGAGCAGGACGTCGTCCGATGCTTCGCTGATGGTCCAGTGGCCGAAGCTTTCACCCAGATCACAATTGAGATCGACCAGTCTGTTTGCCAAGCGTCTCTCTCCCGTTCTGGCGAACCGCCGCGATGGCATGCGGTCGTGAGCGCCGGTTTCTTCACATATCGTGCGGGAGAGTCTGTCATCTTCGCAATTTCTATTTTCTGAGGATATATTATCGAAAAATCAGAAGTTACCGGCTGCGCTTCAGCCTTCCAAATCCTTCGCTCATCATCTTATGATCGGATCGTGACAGGGCGAATTATCCGTTTCTTTGGAAAACATGCCCCACCTCTATCGAAAAATCAGAAGGCCGCCGGCCGATGTCGCTGAACTTCCGCCACGTGAAGTACTTCGTTGCCACTGCCACGCTGGGGCAGGTATCGCGGGCCGCCAAGGAATTGTCGATTTCGCAATCGGCCATCACCTCGGCGATCAAGGAACTGGAAGCGGAAACCGGCACCCGGCTGTTCGACCGCACCGCCCATGGCATGGAACTGACCGATGCCGGGCGGCGGTTTCTGGCCGCCGGCTATCGGATTCTGGCCAGCATCGAGGAGGCGCTGCACCCCGGCACGACGGATGATGAATTATCGGGGACGCTGTCGGTGGCCGCCAGCTATACCGTGCTGGGCTATTTCCTGCCGCAGCACCTTGAGCGGCTGGAGCGTCGCTATCCCAATCTGCGCATTCAACTGTATGAACTCAGCCGTGAGATGATCGAGGACGGGCTGGTGACCAACCGCTTCGATATGGCGGTGGTGTTGACGTCGAACGTCAACAATCCGGAACTGGTCACCGAGACCCTGATGTCGAGCCAGCGGCGGCTGTGGCTGCCCGCCGGCCACCCGCTGCTCGGCGGCGGCCGGGTCCGGTTCGCCGATATCGCGGCCGAGCCCTATATCATGCTGACGGTTGACGAAGCGGCACATTCGGCCTTGAAATACTGGAACCGCTCGTCTCACCAGCCGAATATCCGCCTGCGCACCTCGTCGATCGAGGCGGTGCGCTCGACCGTCGCCAATGGCCAGGGCATCTCGATCCTGTCCGACATGGTCTATCGGCCGTGGTCGCTGGAGGGTAAACGCATCGAAACCGTGGTGATGGCGGAAGAGGTGCCGCCGATGAATGTCGGCCTCGCCTGGCGCCAGGGGGTGGACCTGACGCCGGCGATGAAGCTGTTCCGCGGCTATTTCGCCGAGGTCTATCAAACCCCGCAAAGCATGCTGCCGCGTTGACGCCGCCAGTCACGTCGGCGCAACGAGATGCTCTCAACGGGCATGGCGGCCTTCGCCGATCTCCTCGACCAGCTTGTCGATGAAGGCCGGCAGGTCGCCCGGATTGCGCGAGGTGACGATGCCCTGATCGGTCACGACCTCGTCGTCGATCCAGGTGGCGCCGGCATTCCTGACGTCGGTGGCGATGGAGGGATAGGAGGTCACGGTCCGGCCGCGCAGGACACCGGCCTCGACCAGCATCCACGGGCCGTGGCAGATTGCCGCCACCGGTTTGCCGCTGGCGACGAAATCCGCCACCAGTTTCACCGCATCCCGGTCCTGACGCAGCGTGTCGGGGTTGATCTGACCGCCGGGCAGGATCAGGGCATCGAAGTCGTCGATCGTGACATCGGCGACCGTCAGGTCGACATCGGCCTCGTCGCCCCAGTCGGTCTTGTCCCAACTGCGGATGCGGCCGGATCCGGGGGCGGCGACCCGCACCTCGGCGCCGCGGCGGCGCAGATCGTCGCGCGGTTGAACCAGTTCGGCGCGTTCATAGCCGTCGGTGGCCAGGATCAGAACCCGGGCCTGATCGATCGCGGTCATGTCTCGTCTCCCGTTATGGGGTGGGGCGAGACCAACCCGCCGGGGCCCGGCAGGTTCCGCGACAGCTATGCCCGGCCGTTGGTTATGCCCGATCGGCGGTTACATCCGGTCGGTCGGGCGTCGGTCGGCGGTGAAGGCGCGGGTGCTGCGCTGGCGTGGCCCGGCACTGCGGCCGGGGGCGGCGGCATCCGGTTCGGCCTTGTCGGGGGCGATTTCGGCGTGCAGCCAGTTCACCACCGGCGCCGCGGTCAATGCAAGGCGGGCCACTTCGCCCACAATCGCATTGGCGGTATAGGGCGGTGACATGAGCTGTTCCTGGTTCACCACCACGATATGCTGGCGGTTGGTCACCTCGACGCCGATGCCGGTGCGGCCCGACCAGGATTTGCGGCCCACCAGCGACAGATAGCGCTGCCGGCGTTCCGGCGCCTCGGCGGAATAGGGCAGCACCCCCAGATCGGCGATCAGGCTGAGGAACACGCCTTCCGGCGCATTGCGCAAGGTGCCGGTATAGGCGATGTTGCGCCAGCGAAAGGTGAAGCGCAGCGGCTGGAGGCTGTCATTGCGCTTGAACTCGCCGTCCGACCCGATGCTCACGCTCATCGGCATGATCGGCAGCGGCTGCGACGAGATGAACCGGATCATCCGTTCACGGCGCTGGGCAGCCGTCTCCCCCTGATAGGGGCTGATGCCGCTGCGCGCGCCGTCTGTCTGGCCGCTTGCGGTCATGTCTACCCCTTCATGGCCTGCACGGTCGGTCATTGTTGATCAATCCATGGCTTGCGGCCCCGGTCCCACTGGACCCGCCGGCTCTTCATTAAGACTATAGGCACGAACGCCACGGAATGTCAGGTATGGCGATCGGGCAAGGCCGCCGGACAAAGAGCCGCCTGAACACGGGCTCGTGACTTGTGGCAGGGTATCCGCCGCGCGCATCATCGGGTCCATGTTCGACATCATCATCCGTCGCCGGATCGACCCGGCCCTGAACCGGATCGGCCACAGACTGGCCAGCGCCGGCATCACCGCCGATGCCCTGACCCTGACCGGGTTCGGGATCGGGCTCGGCGCCGTGCCGGCACTGGCGTTGCACGCATTCTGGATCGCACTTGGTTGCATTCTGGTTAACCGGATTGCAGATGGGCTCGACGGGGCTGTGGCACGTGCCGCCCTGGCACGCGCCGGTCCGCCGTCGACGGCCGATGGCCCGGCTGTCGGCACCGATCGCGGCGGGTTTCTGGACATCGCCTGTGACTTTCTGTTCTACGCGGCCGTGCCCTTCGGCTTCGCGCTGGCCGACCCGGCCGCCAATGCTCTGCCGGCGGCCTTTCTGATTTTCAGCTTCGTCGGCACCGGATCCAGCTTTCTGGCCTTCGCCGCCATCGCGGCACGGCGCGGCCTGTCATCGGCGCCGCAGACCGGCCTGAAGGCGATCCACTATCTGGGCGGGCTGACCGAGGGTACCGAGACCATCGCCCTGTTCATCGTGATCTGCCTGTGGCCGGGCCTGTTTCCATGGGCGGCATGGATCTTCGGCAGCCTGTGCCTGCTGACCACCGCAACCCGCTTCGTCGCGGCGATGCGGCAGTTCCGATGAGGGTCGGCGTATGCCGCCTGCAGGTCGATATCCACAGAAATGCAAAAAAACACAAAAATACATATTGTCGCCATATTTCCGCAAAGGGCGGTCCCCATGATCCGGCAGCGGCCTGCACACCCGGCGGTGCCGCATGACCTGGATATCCCCAGATGGGCATGAAGGATCGGACAGATGTTCAAGCGCCTCGCAGGTGGTGCCACCGCCACCATCGCTGCCGCCATGCTGATCGGCGGCAGCCTGTTCATGGCCCCGGCCGCCGCGGTTGCCGCCGACCAGATCGACAATAGCGCTTTGTCGGAGACGGGCTTCCGCGCCCATGAGCGGACCTTCGGGCTGGTCTACACCCTGCCGGCCGCGGTGAACGAGCAGCTTGCCCGCACCATCGCAGGGCCGCTGAAACAGGCGCTGCTGACTGAAGGGCTGATTGCCGAGGCGGTGACGCCCAACATTCCGCATGTGACCGTGGTTCATGTCCATAATGCCGATCCGGCAACGCCGGATCGCATGCTGGCGGCGCTGCCCGATCTGCCGCCGGTGCTGGATGTGTCCCTGACCCGGTTCTACACCACCGAGGCGGCCAAGGGTGCCGGCCAGCCCTGGTGGCTGGATCTGGGCGTGGCGAAGGAGGGGGCCGGCTATGAGGCGATGATGGCCTTCGATACCACGGCCACCGCGGCGCTGACCCCTCTGCGCGACGGCCCCCTGCCGCGTGTCACCGGCCCGGTCTATGCGGCGATGAGCGACGCCGGCAAGGACCTGGTCAAAACGGTCGGCGTCAGTGGCGTCAATGTCATGAAGGACGGCAAAGAAGTCCGGTCGCACAATCCGCACACCACCCTGGTCTACAGCATGGCCCGGTTCACGCCCGATTTGCAGGCGGCCATGGACAAGACCGCCAGCGCCTTCAACCAGATCATCCCCGCGCCGATCGACACCCGCTTCACCACAGTATCGATCGTGGAACTGGGCTTTGCCGGCAATGTCACCCGCGAGATCTATCGCATCAGCCTGGAAGATGGCAGCGTGCTGAACGTGGCGACCGGCCAGACCATGCCGGCGGCGCGGTAACAACTGGCGCTCCAAGGGGCCGGTCCGTGGACGGGCCGAGCCCCCCATTTCGTTGATTGCTGGAAGACCGGGACATCATGCTTCAGGACGAACGCCATCAGCGCATCCTGGCCATGCTCGCAACCTTCGGCCGGATGTCGACCGACCGCATCGCGGCGGATCTGGCGGTGTCGCGTGAGACGGTGCGCCGCGATGTTCTGGAACTCGATGCCCGGGGCGCGCTGCGCCGGGTGCATGGCGGTGTGGTCTCGATCGATCCGCCCGCCGAACCGTCGCTGGGCGAGCGGGCGCTGATCCGTCAGGCGCAGAAGCGGAGCATCGCCCGCGCGGCCGCATCGATCGTGCGGGCCGGTCAGACGCTGTTCATCGATGCCGGCACCACTGTCTCGGCACTGGCCGATGAACTGGCCACTCTCAACGGCCTGACCATCATCACCAACTCCTTCGACGTTGCGGCGCGCATCATGATCGCGGGGCGCGAGGACCGCGGCCATCGCGTGTTCCAGATCGGCGGCCAGGTCGCCCCCGGCGCCGCGGCCACGCTTGGGGCCGCGGCCATCGCCGGTATCGCGCGCTATCGCGTCGACATGGCCATGCTGTCGCCGGTCGGCATCGACAGCACGGATGGCGCCACGAGTTTCGATCATGACGAGGCCGAGATCGCGCGCGCGATGGCCGATCGGGCCGATCGGGTGGTGATCCTGGCCGATCACGCCAAGATCGGCCAGCGCAGCCGGGTCAGCTATTGCATCCCCGATCGGATCGATCTGCTGGTCACCGACATGGGCGCGCGCGATCTGGCCGAGCTCGACCGGCTCCGACAACTGGTCGGCGAGGTCATCATCGGGTGAGGCAGCCGGACGGGGCGCCCGGCTGCTTGCGGGTCATGCGGCGGGCCGCGGCTCGCGCCGGATGATCCGCCGCGCCCAGGCGCCGACCCGGTCGCCCAGCACCAGCATGGCCGGGGTCAGGATCAGGGTCAGCAGGGTGGCGAAGCCCAGGCCATAGACGATCGCGGTCGACAACTGCGTCCACCACTGGGTGGATGGCGCGCCGACCGCGATCACCCGGTTGGGAATGTCGACATTGACCGACAGCATCATCGGCACCAGCCCAAGCATGGTGGTGACGGTGGTCAGCATCACCGGCCGCAGGCGCTGAGCGCCGGTGCGCAGCGCCGCTTCCACAGCACCCACGCCGCGCGCGCGGATCTCGTTATAGGTATCGATCAGCACGATATTGTTGTTGACCACGATGCCGGCCAGCGCAATCAGCCCGATGCCGCCCATCACGATGCCAAAGGGCTGCGCCGTCGCCATCATGCCGATCAGCACGCCCAGCGACGAGAACACCACCGCCGAGAGCACCAGTGCCGTCTGATAGAAGCTGTTGAACTGGGTGACCAGGATGATCGCGATCAGGAACAACGCGATGCCGAAGGCGCGGCTGAGGAATTCCTGCGCGGCGCGCTGTTCCTCATCCTCGCCCTTATAGGCGATCTCCACCTGCGGATCGAGCGGGTTGGCGGCGATCCAGGCGCGGATCTCGCGCATCTTGTTGTCGGGCAGGACGCCATCCGGCACGTCGGCGTCCACCGTCAACACCCGGCGGGCATCCACCCGTTCGATGGTGCCCTGGGTGGGCGCGGCGCGGCGGATGACGAAATTGCTGATCGGCGTCTGGCCCATGGCGGTCTGTACCCGCAACTGGTCCAGCCGGTCGCCGGTGCGGTCGACCTCGGGGAAGCGCACCCGGATCTCGACCTCGTCATCGGTATCGTCGGGGCGGTAGGTGCCGACATTCACGCCCTGGGTCACGAAGCGCACGGCATTGCCCACGCCCATGACATCGGCGCCGAACCGGCTCGCCTGGGCACGGTCGACCACCATCTCCCATTCGATACCCGGCACCGGCCGGCTGTCGGCGATGTCGATCAGGCCTCCGACGGCATTCAGCCCCTTCAGCACATGCTCGACCGCCGCGGGCAGGACTTCGGGCGTGCGGCTGGACAGCTCGATCTGGATCGCCTTGCCGACCGGGGGCCCTGATTCCTCTTCGCGGGCCTCGACCACCAGCCCCGGATGTTCGGCGGTGCGTTCGCGGATGGTCTGCAGGATCTCGCTGGCATGTGGGCGGGTCCGCCAGTCGGCGAATTCCAGGGTGATGATGCCGATGGTATCGGCGGGGAAATCCTCGCCACGGATCGTGCCGGTGCGGGTATAGACGGTCTTGAACCCGTCCAGTTCCAGAACCTCGGCTTCCACCTCGCGGACCAGGGCGTCCTTTTCCTGGATCGACATATTGCCGCGCGCCCGGATCTGGACCTGGGCGTTGTCAGGCTCGACCGTGGGGAAGAATTCGATGCCGCGGCCGAAGGTGCCATAGGCCGTGAACACCAGAACCGCGGTCGCGATCGCGATCGCGATCACGATCCACGGATAGCGCACCGCCTTGTCCAGAGTGCGGACATACAGCCCGGCCATGCCGCCGACCGAGCGGATATCGCCTTCCTCGGCCGCCTGCATCATCTCGGCGACCCGGCTGCTGCCGGCGGTAGGCTTGCCGATGATGCTGCCGGTCACCGGCACGAACACCAGCGCCATGGCGAGCGAGGCGGTCAGGGTGACGATCAGGGTGATCGGCAGATATTTCATGAATTCGCCGACGATGCCCGGCCAGAACAGCAGCGGCAGGAAGGCCGCGAGCGTGGTTGCGGTCGACGAGATGATCGGCCAGGCCATGCGGTTCGAGGCTTCGCGATAGGCGGTGACCCGATGCGCGCCTTCCAGCATCCGCCGGTCGGCATATTCGGTCACCACGATCGCGCCATCCACCAGCATGCCCACGGCCAGGATCAGGGCGAACAGCACGACGATGTTGACGGTCAACCCCATTGACGACAGCACCAGCATGCCGGTGAGGAACGATCCCGGAATGGCGATGCCGACCAGGATTGCCGAGCGCAGGCCAAGGGCGGCCAGCACCACGATCATCACCAGAATGATGGCGCTCGCGACATTGCTCGACAGATCCGACAGCATGATCTTGATCTGCTCGGACTTGTCCTGGCTGTACGAAACCTCGACGCCGTCGGGATACAGCGCGCTTTCGGCCTCGGCCAGCGCCCGGACTTCGTCGATCGTGTCGATGATGTTCACGCCGATGCGCTTGGTCACCTCCAGCGCGATCGCCGGCCGGCCGTCGACGCGGGCAATGGATGCCGGATCCTTGAAGCCGCGCTGGCCGACCGCGATGTCACGGAAGGTCACCACCCGGCCGTCCACCGCCTTCACCGGCATGTCGAGGATGTCGTCGACCGACTGGATCAGACCGGGCACCTTGATCGACACGCGTCCGGCATCGCTGTCGAGCGCGCCGGCCGGCACCAACTGGTTGTTGCGGCCGACCAGTTGCACCAGTTCGTCCTGCGAGATGCCATAGCTGTCGAGCGCCCGCGGATCGACCACGATCTCGGCCAGATCCTCGCGATCACCGGCGACATCGACCTCCAGCACGCCGGGGAGAGCCGCGATCTTGTCCTTCAGATCGCGCCCCAGCCGGATCAGCAGCCGTTCATCGACATCGCCCGACAGGGTGACGACCAGAATCGGGAACAGCGCGACATTGACCTCGTTCAGTTCGGGTTCCTCGGTCTCGCTGGGCAGTTCGACCTTGGCGATATCCATCTGCTCACGGACATCGCGTTTGGCTTTTTCCACGTCGAATCCGGCCTCGAATTCCAGAACGACGGTGGCGAAGCCTTCCTCGGCCGTCGCCCGCATTTCCTTCAGGCCCTCGATCGACCGCAATTCCTGTTCCATCGGCCGCACCAGCAGCCGTTCGGCATCCTCCGGCGAAATGCCGTCATGCTTCATGGTGATGTACAGGATCGGGATCGCGACATCCGGGTCGCTTTCCTTCGGGATGTCGTTATAGGCCACCGCCCCGGAAATCAGCAGCAGCACCAGCAGGCTCATCACCGTGCGGGTGCGGGCGAGGCAGGCGTTGATCAGCGCCCTCACGAGCGGCCCTCCGCACCCGACCGCGCGCCCATGCCGGCCGCCGGGGTCGCCCGCGACATCTCCATGGCGTCGAGCGCGTCCTCGATCTCTCTGGGCAGCGGCACCAGGCCGCGCAGCTCGGCCGGCGTCACCTCCACCGGCGCCACACGCTCGCCGGTGGCGACATATCCCTGGCCGACCACGATCACGCGGGCATCCTCGCCAAGCCCGGTCACCCAGACCCCCTCGTCGCTGGCCGACAGAATCGACACCACGTCGAATACCACGCGATCGTCGTCATCCACCACCTTCACGCCCACCCGGCCGCGACCGTCCAGCGACAGCAGGGCAGGGGTGAGCAGGACAGCCGGCCGCTTGTCCAGCGGTATCGCCAGTTCGGCCGTGACACCGCCGGGCAGGGTGCCGTCGGGATTGCCGACCTCGATCTCGATGCGGAAGGTCCGGGTCTGGGGATCCGCCTGACGGCTGATATGGGCGAGCGTGCCGGAAACCTCGGTGCCGTCGGCCAGCCGCGCGCGCGCGGTCTGGCCGCGGGTGAGCGAGCCGATGTCACGCTCGGCGATCTCGGCCACGATCAGATAGGGCTCGGGCGCCAGCAGGCGGGCGATCTGGCTGCCGGGCGATACATAGGCGCCGATCTCGACATGGCGGCGATCGATAAAGCCCGCGAAGGGCGCATTCAGCGTGCTGTCGGCCAGATCCTGCTCGATCTCGGCAAGTTCGGCGCGGGCCGCCTCGAACTGGGCGCGGGCCTCGGCCAGCCGGAGCTCGGTCTGAAAGCCCTTGGCGCTGAGCGCCGTCGCCGCCTTCAACTCCGCCCGGCGCTGATCGACCAGTGCCTTGGCACGGGCGCCGCGGGCCTCCAGATCACGGCGATCCAGACGGGCGATCACGTCGCCAGCCGCCACCCGCATGCCCTGCGCCACCGGCAGGTCGATGATCCGGCCGGCGCTTTCCGCCGACAGGTCGACCACCCTGCGCATCTCGGTATGGCCGCTGACCACCAGGTCACGCACCTGCGATGCCTGCGACAGCCGCGCGGTGCGCACGGTGAACGGTCCGGCCTCTGCCGGCGGCGATGTGGCCGGATCGGCACCGGCATCGCCACCTGCCTCCGGCGCGGCTGTCGCATCGGCGGTCGATGCGGCATCGGCATCGAAGCCGTATTCGATGCGGCCGGTATACATCCAGGCGCCAAGGGCGGCGGCGAGGATCAGGGCAAGCAGGATGGAGCGGTTCATGATCGGTCCCGGCTGTGGCTGCAGGCCCCGGTCGGGCCATCGTCGGTTGGAGGGTCGGTTTCGGCAGGTGCCCGGGGATCGGGGGGCTGTTCGCGTTCGCGCGCCAGCGCTTCCAGCAGGGCGGGGCCTTCCCGCTCGACATGGGCCAGCGCCGCGCCATAGACGGCGCGGCCGAAGTCGAGCGTGAAGCGGGGGCCGGCACCGATCGGGCCGCAGGCGGCCTCTTCGTGCCGGTTCAATGTATCGAGCATCTGTCGATAGAAGGCGGCCTTCATCTTCAGCACGTCCTCGACCCGATCCAGGGTCATCATCCGTGCGAAGAACAGCAGCACCAGAAATTCCGACCGCACCTTCTGTCGCGGCCGGGCTGTGGCCAGCGCATCGACGAATGCCGCTTCGCCAGCGGCGGTGATGCGATACACCTTCTTGTCGGGGCGACCGTCACGTTCGACCCCGGTCACGGTCACCAGGCCCTCGTCGGCCAGGGTGGCAAGCGCCGGATAGATCGAGCCGAAGCCCGCCGCATGGAAATGCGCGAAGGCGTTCTCGAAATACTGCTTCACCTCATAGCCGGTCGCCTCGCCATGCGTCAGCACGCCAAGGCACAGCGTTCGCACGTCCATGCCACCATCCGCCTTTGCGGCCATCCCCTATCGGTCCGACATATCGATCCGATACACCCGGAGCGGACTCTGACACGTCTCACCGGTCCAGGTGGTGTGACTTATCTCACAATTAACAAGACTTCACATCAGATCTGGCGGCGCAGATGAACGCGCGGCGTGGAATCGGGCGGGGCAGGTCCGGGCCGTCGGACGATCGGCGACGGCCACGACTGGTCAGCGGCGCGGCAGGGCGGCCGACACCACCCGCACTTCCGCCGCCAGCGGCACGCGGCCTTCGGCGTCGGCCAGGGCCGCGAAGGCCGCGCGGATGCGGGCCTCGATCAGCGGTCGGGCCTGCGGTGCGGCGTCCAGGCGATGGCCCCAGCTCATCTCAAGCTGCGGGCGCCAGAAATCATCGGACAGGCGCGGGCGGGGCGCGAAGTTGTGGGTGTCGGTACGGATATCCCCCAATCCGGCATCGGTCATCGCATCGGCCAGCCGCGTGCAACTGCCGAAACGGAACGGGGTCAGGGCGTCGGCGTGATCGCCGTCATCGCCACCAAGCTCGGCATCGACCGCACTGCCCAGCACGTCGACCATGGTCGAGGCGCTGCGCCGGGTCCAGACCATCAGCGCCACCCGTCCGCCCGGACGCAGCACGCGGCGGATGCCGGCCATCACCACGTCGGTCTGCGGGGCGAACATGATGCCGAACCGGCTGACCACGGCATCGACGCTGGCATCGGCCAGCGGCAGGCGCTCCATATCGGCGGCGCAGACCGACACGACATCGCCAAGCCCGGCCTCTCCGGCGCGGGCGCGGATGGCCGGCAGCATCGCCGGCACCAGATCGGTGGCGATCACCAGGCCATCGCCGCCGACCTTGCGGGCCAGCGTCATCGCCGGTTCACCCGCGCCGCTCGCCAGATCCAGCACCCGATGGCCGGGCGCCACGCCGGCCGCGTCGAGCAGAATCTCGTTGAAGCGGGTCGCCATGGCTTCCATCGGCCGTGCCCAGCGCACCCAGGTCTCGGCCTTCGCGGCCCATAAGGCACTCTGTTCGCGGGTGCGGGCGGCGGCGGCGTCGGCGTCAGTGACAACACTGGTCACGGAGGCGGCGGTCACGGGGGCGGCGGTCGGGGTGGTGGCGGTCACGGCTCGGGTCATCCTTGGTCGGCGGGGGAGGGGGAGGTGGCGACCGACGGGGCGGCGGCAGTCGGGGCGGCCGGCAGTGGGGCGCCGCTTGCCGGCGGCAGGCCCTGGGCGCGTGCGGCGGCATCGGCGGCGGCGAGCGCCTCGGGCGTGTCGATATCGCCCAGGATCGCGGCATCGGGCATCTCCACCTCGACGACCATATCCTCATGGGCGCGCACCACCTCGCGGGCGCCACGATCGCCGGTTTGGGACATCATCTCGGTGAAGAACCGGCGGTCGAACAAGACGGGATTGCCGCGCCGCCCCTTATAGACCGGCACGCAGATCAACCGGCCCTCATCCGGGTCATAGGCATCGATCAGCCGGTCCAGGTGCCGGGCGCTGATGCCGGGCATGTCGGCCAGCAGCACCACGGCCGCTTCGGCGCCCTCCGGCACGTCGGCCAGCCCCAGCGACAGCGACAGCGACATGCCGGCCGCGGGATCCTCGTTCACCACCACCGGCACCGGCCGGCCGCCGATCGCCAGCCGGACATCGGTTTCGGGGCCGGTAACCACGGTCAGCGCCCGCAGCCGGCTTTCCAGCGCCGCATCCAGCACATGGCCGATCAGCGGCTTGCCCATGATCTGGCGCACCAGCTTGTTGGGCGGTCCCATCCGGGTGCCACGGCCGGCGGCCAGCACGACACCCGCCACATTGCGCACCGCCCGCGGGCCCCGCCGGCGCGGACCGGGGGAGGCGGCGGCCCGTGGCAGCGGCCGTTCACCCACCTCTTTCAGCAGCCCGCCGACGCCGAAATCGGCGATGTCGAGGGCCTCGATCGCCTCGCCGGCCGCCGCGCGCTCAAGAACGCGGTCGAATCCATTCATCTTGGGGCTGCGGGCACAGCCCGGCGCGCCGATCACCACCCGTCCGGCCAGACGCCCCAGCATCAGCAGATTGCCAGGATCGACCGGCATGCCCAGCCGCACCACCGTGCCGCCGATATCGGTCAGCGCCGCCGGGATCACATCGGCCCGATCCACGATCGCCGAGGCACCGGCCACGACAATGAGATCCATCGGCTCCCGCGCCAGATCGGCCATGGCACGGGCCAGACGCGTGCGGTCGTGGGGCACGCGTTCGATCACCGGTGCCCGCGCGCCCAGCCGCATCAACCGGGCACCGATGGCGCGCGCGGTTTCCTCGTAGATCTTCTCTTTCAGATGCGGCAGTTCGGTCATGATCAGCGCCGCATGGATCACCCGCCAGGGCGCGATCCGGATCGCCGGCCGTCCGGCGCGGGCGATCGATGCCAGCACCTTCTCAAGCGCCGGGCGGGGTGCCGCGAAGGGGATGATCTTGATCGTCGCCAGCATCTCGCCGCCCTCGCAGGCGGTGTCGTCGGCCAGGGTCGCGACCGTGATCGCCTCGTCGATCCGGTTGACCGCCCGGATCATGGCCTCGTCGATCCGCACCAGGCCGCGGGTGGCCGCATACAGGTTGACGCGGCCGGTGAAGGCGCGGGCGACGCGTACATTCGGCCCGGCCAGCGCCTCGGCCACCTGGGCCGCGGCCTCGTCCTCATGCACGTCGTCGGGGCCCAGGCGCGCGCCCAGAACCTGGGTGCGCCCCTGATCCCGGATCAGGGCAATCGTCTCCGCATCCAGCCGGTGGCCCTTCTTGAGCACGCGGCCCTCGACGGCGATGGCATGGGCCAGCAGAACGCCGTCTGCCTGATCAAGCGGATGTTCGGAGAAATCCATGGGGTCGGTCGACTTCGCATATGGCAGGGACAGGGTGGAGGATCGGGAGCGTCAGACGGGATGGCGGCCGCGCTATCCCTTGGGCGGGCGCTGCCGCAGGCTGGCGGCCGAGCCGGTGCGGCGCACGGCGACCACTTCCGACAGGATCGACAAGGCGATCTCGGGCGCGGTGCGCGCGCCGATGGCCAGGCCGATCGGCGCATGGATGCGGGCGATCCGGCCGGCATCGATACCGGCCTCCCGCAGACGCGCGACCCGCTTGCCATGGGTGCGGCTGCTGCCAAGGGCGCCGATATAGAACAGATCCGAGGTCACCGCCATCTGCAGCGCCGGGTCGTCGAGCTTCGGATCATGGGTCAGCGCCAGCATCGCCGAGGCGCCATCCAGGCCGATCTCGCCCAGCACGTCCTCGGGCCAGGCGACATGGGCGGTGACGCCGGGGAAGCGCTCCGGCGTCAGAAACGCGCCGCGCGGGTCCACCACCACCATGTCATAGCCGATCGCCGCCGCCATCGGCGCCAGCGCCTGGGCGATGTGCACGGCGCCGATCACGATCAGCCGTGGCCGGGGCGCGAAGACGTTGATGAACCAGCGCGTGCCGTCGGCCTCGACCGTGGCCGCGCGATCGTCGCGGATCGCGGCCAGCGCCGCATCGCGCAGGGCATCGGGCAGCGGGGCACCGGCGTCATCGCCGTTGTCGGCGATCAGCGCGGCCGGCCCGCCGGGGGTGAGGGCGCTGACCAGTGCCACGCCACGGCGTGCGGCACGGTCGGCGGCGATACGGCGGATCAGGGTTGCATCCATGGGTTTCCGCGCTCCTGTCAATCCAGCCGTTCGACCCAGACTTCCAGCCGGCCACCGCAGGCCAGGCCCACGGCCCAGGCCTGATCGTCGCCGATCGAGAAATCCATCAATCGCGGCGGTGCGCCGCCGATGCAGGCCTGCGCCGCCTCGATCACTGCACCTTCGACGCAGCCGCCCGACACCGACCCCGCGAAGCGGCCATCGGCGGTGACAGCCATCTGGGCGCCGGGCAGGCGCGGCGCGCTGCCCCAGGTGGACACCACCGTCGCCAGCGCCACGCCGGTGCCGGCATCGCGCCAGCCCAGTGCCGCGGCCAGAACGTCGTCGCCGGTGATGGCGGTGGTATCGTTTGCAGCAGCCGGACGTCCGGTCATGATCGCCTCCTTCTCGTCGTCGCCAGCCCGCGCCGTGGCGCGCGTCACGCGCCCGGCCCCAATGTCTCAGACCGGATCTGGGTCTCAGACCGGATCTGGGTCTCAGACCGGATCTGGGTTTCGGCCCGGATCTGGCGGCGCCATGCCTCCAGCCTCGGATCGGCCGCGGCGGCAGGGCGGGTCAATGCGGTTGCCAGCGCCTCGATCCCGATCAGATTATGCACCGCCCTGAATTCATGCACATGGGGCAAAATCGCCCGCACGCCACGGGCGGCCGGCTGGAACCCGTCGAACCGCAGCAGCGGGTTCAGCCAGATCAGCCGTGGCGTCAGCCGCGACAGGCGCTCGACCGCGCGGCCCAGAACGTCGTCTTCGGCCCGGTCCAGCCCGTCGGTGACCAGCAGCACAACGGCATTGCGGGTCAGCACCCTGCGGGCGAAGCGCCGGTTGAAATCGGCGAGACAAGGCCCGATCCGGGTGCCGCCGGACCAGTCCTTCACCCGACCGCCGACCGCCGCCAGGGCCTCGTCGGGGTCGCGGCGCGCCAGATCATGAGTGACATTGCTCAACCGCGTGCCGAACAGGAACACGCTCACCCGCTGCCCGGCATCCTGCATCATCGCGTGCAGCAGATGCAGCATCATCCGGGCATAGGCGTCCATCGAGCCCGAGACATCGACGATCGCCACCAGCGGCGGCCGTTCGCGCCGGGGCCCCCGGCGGGCCAGCCGCACCGCCTCGCCGCCGCTGCGGATCTGGGCCTGCAGGCTGCGGCGCAGATCGATGCGCCGGCCATGGGGCGCCGGCTTCATCCGGCGTGTCGGCCGTTCCGGCAGGCGGGCGCGGATCAGGCGGATGGCGCGCCGGGCCTCGGCGGCTTCCACGGCGCTCATCTGTTCGAAGTCGCGGGTCTTCAGCCGTTCGGTCGCATCCCAGGTCAGGCTGGCATCGATGCGGGTTTCCTCACGCACCTTCTGCCCGGATGGTGGCGGGGGTGGTGGCGCATCGCCGGTGAAGGCATCGGCCAGCCGCCGGGCCAGCTTGCGGCCATCGGGAGGCCGGTCGGCCTCCACCTGCGGCAGCAGCAGCGCCAGCAGCCGTTCCCGCAATTGCGGGTCGCGCCAGAACACGTCGAAGGCCTGTTCGAACAGCGCCAGATGCTCGCGCCGTTTGACCAATGTCGCCTTCAGCGCGGCGTGAACCTGCGGCCGCGAGGCCATGTCGACGGCGGCCATCGCCTCGGCCGCAACCAGCACGTCGCCGGGGCCGATGGTCAGGCCGGCACGCCTGAGCAGTCGCGCGAAGCGGGCGATATTGGCCGGCAGCCGGCCGCTTGTGCCTTGGTCTTTCGCAGGCCGGCCGGTCATGCTGTCGCCGGTCACGCGGTCGCGGCCCTTGCGCCGGCGCTGGCCCGCTTCTGGATATCGGCCTGCGCCTCGGCCAGCAGACGGGCGGTCTCGGCGCCGGTCATCCGGGTGATGTCATCCTGATATTTCAGCAGCACGCCCATGCTGCCATCGATCAGCCCGGGGTTGAGGTCTACGGCGTCCAACTGGACCAGAGCATTGGCCCAATCGAGCGTTTCGGCGACGCCCGGCGCCTTGAACAGGTCTTCAGACCGCAGCCGCTGCACGAAGCCCACGATCTGGGCGGCCATCGCCTCGGCCACGGCGGGGGTCTTGCGGCGGACGATGGCGATCTCGCGCGCCTCGTTCGGAAAATCGATCCAGCGATACAGGCAGCGGCGTTTCAGGGCATCGTGGATTTCGCGGGTGCGGTTCGAGGTCACGATCACGATCGGCGGCGTTTCGGCACGGATGGTGCCGATTTCAGGGATGGTGACCTGGAAATCGGCCAGAAGCTCCAGCAGGAAGGCTTCGAACGGCTCGTCGGCCCGGTCGATTTCATCGATCAGCAGCACCGGCGGCCCGGCGGGATCGGGGGTGATGGCGTCGAGCAATGGCCGGCGCAGCAGGAAGCGTTCCGAGAACAGATCGGCGCTCAGGCGTTCGCGGGCGCCGGCACCGTCGGCCTCGCCGGCGGCTTCGGCCAGACGGATTTCCAGCATCTGGCGGGCATAGTTCCAGTCATACAATGCCTGGGCCTGATCCAGCCCCTCATAGCATTGCAGGCGGATCAGCCGGCGGCCCAGCGCCTTGGCCAGCACCTTGGCGATCTCGGTCTTGCCGACCCCGGCTTCCCCTTCCAGCAGCAGTGGCCGGCCCAGCCGCATGGCCAGGAACAGCACCGTGGCCAGCGCCTCGTCGGCGACATAATCGCCGGCATCGAGCAGAGCCAGGGTCTCGGCGACGGAGGTGGGCATGGCGGCGGGTTCTGACTGCGTCAAGACAGGCTCCTCAGGCGACGGGATAGCGGTGGCGGGCCGGGCCGCAGTGGCGAGGGACATAGCCCCACCCGGTCAATCTGGGCACCGGGCCGGCAAACGGCAAGCGGCGGCATGGCGCGGATCCGCCACCATGCCGCCGCCATGTCGGGGCCGCCGTTACCGGGGGTGGTTCTGGCCGTCGCCGGATCAGGCGAGGGCGGCGGCCACCGCGCGCTTTGCGATCACGCCCACCAGATGCGCGCGATAGGCGGCACTGGCATGCATGTCGGCATTCAGGCCATCGGCCGGCACGGTGATGCCGTCGAGCGCTTCGGGCCGGAAATCGGCGGCAAGCGCCGCTTCCATGGCCTCGATCCTGAACACCGACGGGGCGGCACCGGTAACCGCCACCCGGACCGATCCATCCATGTGTCGGGCCACGAACACGCCCACCAGCGCATAGCGCGAGGCCGGGTTGGGGAACTTCACATAGCCGGCCTTGTCGACCAGCGGGAAGCGGACCGCCTGGACGATTTCTGCAGGGGCCAGCGCGGTTTCGAACATGCCGACGAAATAGTCGTCGGCGGCGATGGTCCGCTGGTCGGTGACGATGTCGGCAGCCAGGGCCAGCGCCGCCGCCGGATAATCCGCAGCCGGATCGTTATTGGCCAGCGATCCGCCGATGGTGCCGCGGTTGCGGACCTGGGCATCGCCGATATGCGCCGCCAGATGGGCCAGGGCCGGAATGGCGGCCTTGACCTCGTCGGAGCGGCCGACGGCGGCATGACGGGTCATGGCGCCGATGACCAGGTGGTCGCCGTCGCGGCTGATGCCGGCCAGATCGGCGATGCCGTTGAGGTCGACCAGGTCCGACGGCGCCGCCAGGCGCTGTTTCATGGTCGGTACCAGGGTCATGCCCCCGGCAACCAGCTTGGCTTCGTCATTGCCGGCAAGAGCGGCCGCGGCGTCGGCGACCGTGCCCGGGCGGTGATATTCGAAAGCATACATCTTAAAGCGTTCCCCGATCGTCATCAGACAGACAGGCGTGACCAGACAGGCAGGCGTGACCAGACAGGCAGGTCCATGATCGCTGCATGTCGATCATTCCGCCGCGGCGGGCATGCGTGCCGCATTGATCGTCGTCCACACCCGGTTCGGCGTTGCGGGCATGTCCATATCGGTGACGCCCAGCGGCCTGAGCGCGTCGATCACCGCATTGATGATCGCCGGCGGCGAGCCGATGGCGCCGGCCTCGCCGCAGCCCTTCACCCCCAGCGGGTTGGTGGTGCAGGGGACTTCGTTGTGCGCGACCGTGAAGTTGGGCAGATCGTCGGCACGCGGCATGCAGTAATCCATGAACGAGCCGGTCATCAACTGGCCGCTGTCCTGATCATAGACCGCCGCTTCCAGCAGGGCCTGACCGATGCCCTGGCCGATTCCGCCATGGACCTGACCTTCGACGATCATCGGATTGACGACATTGCCGAAATCGTCGACCGCCACGAAGCGCTTGATCTCGACCACGCCGGTTTCCGGGTCGATTTCCACCTCGCACAGATGGCAGCCATTGGGATAGGTGAAGTTGATCGGATCGTAATAGGCGCTCTCGTCCAGCCCCGGTTCCAGCTTGTCGAGCGGATAGTTGTGCGGCACATAGGCCGCTAGCGCCACCTCGCCGATCGTGACCCCCTTGTCGGTGCCCTTGACCGAGAACCGGCCGTCCTTGAACTCGATATCGGCTTCGGCTGCTTCCATCAGATGGGCCGCGATCTTACGGCTCTTGTCGACCACCTTGTCGATCGCCTTGACCAGCGCCGAGCCGCCGACCGGCAGCGAGCGCGAGCCATAGGTGCCCATGCCGAAGGGCACCCGGTCGGTGTCGCCGTGAACGATTTCCACCTGTGACAGCGGCACGCCCAGCTTGTCGGCCACCACCTGCGCGAAGGTGGTCTCGTGGCCCTGGCCATGGCTGTGGGCACCGGTGAACACGGTGACCGATCCGGTCGGATGCAACCGCACCTCGGCCGCTTCATACAGACCCGCGCGGGCGCCGAGCTGGCCGGCCAGCGCCGATGGCGCCAGACCGCAGGCCTCGATATAGGTCGACACGCCCAGGCCGACCATCTTGCCGCGCGCCTTCGCCTCGACCTTGCGGGCATCCAGCCCGGCATAGTCGATCAGCGCCATGGCGTCGTCGAGATTCTTGTGGAAATTGCCGCTGTCGTACTGCACCGCCACCGGGGTCTGATAGGGCATCATGTCGGGCGTGATGAAGTTCTGCTTGCGCAGCGCGATCCGGTCGATACCGCTCTCGGCGGCCGCCTTGTCGACCAGCCGTTCCAGCAGATAGCAGGCTTCGGGCCGGCCGGCGCCACGATAGGCATCCACCGGCGTGGTGTTGGTGAATGCGGCCTTCACCTCGCAATAGATCGCCGGCGTCTTGTACAGCCCCGCCAGCAGCGTGCCATACAGATAGGTCGGGATCGAGGGCGCGAAGGTGGAAAGATAGGCGCCGAGATTGGCGACCGTCTCGACATGCAGGCCCAGGAAATTGCCGTCGGCATCCATGGCCAGCCGCGCGCGGCTCCAGTGATCGCGGCCATGGGCATCGGTCATGAAGCTTTCGGTGCGCTCCGCCGTCCAGCGGACCGGGCGTTCCAGCTTGCGCGCCGCCCAGGTGACGATGGCCTCTTCGGCATAATGATAGATCTTCGACCCGAAACCGCCGCCGACATCCGGCGCCACCACCCGCAGCTTGTGTTCGGGGATCTGCAGCACATAGGCGCCCATCAGCAGGCGGATGACATGCGGATTCTGGCTGGTGGTATAGAGCGTATAGTTGCCGCTCGACGGCTCGTAATCGCCGATCGCCGCCCGCGGCTCCATGGCATTGGGGATCAGGCGGTTGTTGATCAGCTCCAGCTCTACCACCCGGTGGGCATTGGCGAAGGCGGCGTCGGTCGCGGCCTTGTCGCCCAGCTCCCAGTCATAGCACAGATTGCCCGGTGCCTGATCGTCCCAGACCGCCGGCGCGCCGCCGGCGAGTGCCTTGCGGGCATCGGCCACGGCCGGCAGCTCGGCATAGTCGACGACCACGTCTTCCGCGGCATCCTTGGCCAGTTCCTTGGATGTCGCGATCACCACCGCGACATTGTCGCCGACATGGCGGACCCGATCGGGGATCAGCGGCGGATGCGCCGGCTCCTTCATCGGTGAGCCGTCCTTGGAATGCACCGCCCAGCCGCAGGGCAGGCCGCCGACGCCGTCGGCCGCCATGTCCTTGCCGGTGAACACGGCGATCACCCCCGGCCGTGCCAGCGCCGCCGAGGCATCGATGCCGGCGATGTCGGCATGGGCATGGGGGCTGCGGATGATATAGGCATAGGTCTGGCGGGCCAGTTGAATATCGTCGGTATATCGGCCGCGGCCGGTCAGGAAGCGCCGGTCTTCGGTGCGCCTCACGGGCTTGCCCATCGACTGCTCGGTCATGTCCTCAACTCCTCCCCATCGCCCGGCCGGTTCATGCCGCCGGGCCTGTTCTCGTGTTGCGGCGCGTCCGGGCAGCGGGTCAGCCGCGCATCGTTTCGGCGGCGGCCTGCACCGCCTTCACGATGTTGTGGTATCCGGTGCAGCGGCAGATATTGCCTTCCAGATGCTTGCGGATTTCCGCTTCGGTCGGGTCGGGGTTGTTCTTCAGCAGGTCGACGGCGCTCATCACCATGCCGGGGGTGCAGAAGCCGCACTGAAGGCCGTGATTCTCGTGAAACGCCGCCTGCATCGGATGCAGGGTGCCGTTCTGTGCCATGCCTTCGATGGTGGTGACCTCGCAGCCATCGGCCTGCACCGCCAGCAGCGTGCACGACTTCACGGATGCGCCGTCGACATGGACCACGCAGGCACCGCACTGGCTGGTGTCGCAGCCGACATGGGTTCCGGTGAGTCCGAGATGGTCGCGGATGAACTGCACCAGCAGGGTCCGCGGCTCGACCGGGCGTTCCACCCGCTCGCCGTTCACCGTCAGGCTGATCTGGACCGGCATGTATAACCTCCCCATCGGTCGGTAGACGACGGCCGCACGGGCAGGCCGCCGTGGATCACGCACGGGCCGGAGGCATCGGGGCCGGGGAAGCGTTGGATGATACCGCGATCAGTCTGTCCGCCGCTCAATCAGCGCGGTTGGCTCTGGTCGCACCGCCACAGCGCCGGTTCACGGCCACCACAGGCGGAACCCGGGCGATCGCTCGCCCGCCGGTTCATTCACTCGTCCTCCGCCGGCATCGGTGTCGGGGTTCAAACCCCTTGTTTGCATCCGACCGGGCGACGAGAAGTTTGGCGCTGCGAACCGGGGTGGTCAAGCGCGATACCATGACGGCGGCGCGCTAAAAACCGCCGAAAAAATGCCGCACCGCAACCGCCGACGACGCCGATGCGGCCGTGCCGGCGGACAAGCAACTGAACTTGGGTCAGTATCCGCGATCACGCAGCACGGGATCGCGCGGCGGCAGGCCGCCCGCATGGCGGCGCAGGCTGTCGGCCAGGATCGGCGCCATCGTCTCGGGCGTGCTGTCGGCGGCGACATGGGGTGTGAGCACGATCCTCGGGTGGTGCCAGAACCGGTGCCCGGGGGCCAAGGGCTCGGTCGCGGTGACATCGAGTGTCGCGGAGGCAAGGTGGCCGTTGTCGAGGGCGGCCAGAAGGTCATTCTCGACCACATGACCGCCGCGCGCGACATTGACCAGATGGCTGCCGGCCGGCATCCGCGCCAGACGCCGGGCATCGATCAGGCCACGGGTCTCGTCGGTCAGCGGCAGCAGATTGACCAGACAGCCGGATGTGGCGATCACCCGGTCCAGCCCCTCGGCACCCGACAGGCAGGCGATACCCTCGACCGTCTTGGGGCTGCGCGACCAGCCGGTGACGGTGAAGCCCAGTGCCGCCAGGGCGCGGGCGGCGCTGGCACCCAACTCGCCCAGCCCCAGCATGCCCACGGCAAGCGCGCCGCCGGGAACGTCGCGTTTCGCCCAGCGTCCGGCCGCCTGCTGTTCCCGATAGCCCAGGGCATCCACCGACACCGCCAGCACCGCATGAACCACGAAGCGCACCATCTCGGCTGTCATCTCAGGGTCGACCGCGCGCCCCAGCACAACATCCGGCCCGATCGCCGGATCCGCCAGCAGATGCTCGACCCCGGCACCCAGCGACTGGGCAAAACCCAGCCGGGTCATGCCCTCAAGCGCGCCCTCCGGCTGCTTCCACAACAGCGCCGCTTCGATCTCGCCCCGATCGCCCAGATCCGGCCACAGCCGCAGATCGATCCCCGGCGCCGCCGCCCGCAATGCCGCCGCCCAGCGCGGCAGATCCCATCCCGGCGCGATGATGGCGGTGACGGGCAGGCGGGGGGTGGTGGCGTCGGTCGTGGTCATGACGATGCAGGCTCCGATGGCAGGGCAGAGGCGGAAGGGGCGCAGCATAGCGCGGCGCGGCCGTGGTCGTCATGCGCCAGCTTGATCGTTGATCCGCGCGGACGCAGAGGCCATGTCCGGACAGGGAAGATTTTCCGCGCCATCTTCGCGTATGGCGTGGCGCATGTCGGAGTTGAAAGATGGCGTTGTCGAACCGGCCCCGCTGGCGGGCGGCGATCAGCCGTGTGGTCGTGGCAGTCGCTGTCGCTGCAATCGCGGCCTGTGCTGAGCGTCAGCAGGTCGAGACGCCGCCGCCCGATGATCTCCACCGGATCGGAACCTGCGACGATGCTTTCATGTCGGCCATGGCGTCGCATATCCGCGACATCGGCGTCGCCACCTCACGCCACGACGTGGATATGAAGATCTTGAACATCCTCAAGGATTTTGAAGCGACGAGCGGATGGTCCTATTCGAACACCGGCTTCTGCTTCTTCGATTTCATCGAGAAGAATGGCGTCGATGTGTATTATAGCGGTGTCGTCCATTTCCCGGTGTATGTCGAGGTCTGGCTGCTGCCCGGCGAGGGTGACGGCCATTATGGCATCTGCGTCGGTGCCAATCCGCTGGGCTGGAATTCCGACACCGCGCTCGATCGCTTTCATCCCAGGGGCATTCCGGTGCCACCCGGCTATGGCGATGACGGCCCGGCGGCGCAGGCACGCTTCCTGCCCGTCTGCCGCGACGACCGGGGGAGGGAGAGCTTTTTGTGAGGGCGGGTGGGGAGGCAGCCCGGCAGTATGGGCGATACCTTCTGGGCCGTGGTTTCCCTACCGATTTGCCCATGGTAGGTTTCTCCGGCGGCAACATCCGCTGGTACCTGCGCCGTGGTTTCCCTACCGATTTGCCCATGGTAGGTTACCACAACATCTACATGCGCGCGCACAAGCGCCGTGGTTTCCCTACCGATTTGCCCATGGTAGGTTACCCGGGCTTCCGGCCCTACATAGGCCGTGGCCGTGGTTTCCCTACCGATTTGCCCATGGTAGGTTCGGCATCGGACTGGATGCCCGCTTCAACGGGCCGTGGTTTCCCTACCGATTTGCCCATGGTAGGTTAAGGCCCGCGAACAGATCCTGGCCGCTGATGCCGTGGTTTCCCTACCGATTTGCCCATGGTAGGTTCATCAATGCCGGTCGCCTGCCTGACTACGTGCCGTGGTTTCCCTACCGATTTGCCCATGGTAGGTTCAGCCTCCGTTCTTCTCCGGTCCTCGCGGCGCCGTGGTTTCCCTACCGATTTGCCCATGGTAGGTTGGCGCGTCGACGCACCCGTGCAGGTCGATGGCCGTGGTTTCCCTACCGATTTGCCCATGGTAGGTTGAGGGGGCGCCTGGGTGGATACATGCAGCGGCCGTGGTTTCCCTACCGATTTGCCCATGGTAGGTTGGCGTGTTTGGTCTCGTCATCGAACTTGACGCCGTGGTTTCCCTACCGATTTGCCCATGGTAGGTTGTCCTGGCCGGGCAGGCCGCGATCGCGGCAGCCGTGGTTTCCCTACCGATTTGCCCATGGTAGGTTACCTTCGTCATAACCGACTGGAAATGCTGTGATTTCCGCGCGTTCAGGCGCGCCGAAATCACAGCAGGACCATCTGATTTGATCCCACGCGCTCGGTTTTCGGCGCGAGGCCGAGCATGAGTTGCATGCGTGCATATTGTTTGTCCGTTATCTGAAGCGTTCGCACGCTGCCTTCCCTCGGCAGGTTCGACCGGACGCGCCCGATATGTTTGTCCACTGCATCCTGGCCCCGGCAGACCCGCGCGTACACAGAAAATTGCAGCATCAGGAAGCCGTCGTCTTTCAACGACTTCCGGAAGCGGGTGGCCCGTCGACGTTGCTCCTTCGTCCTGACGGGAAGGTCAAAGAAGACCATGAGCCACATGAAGCGGATATCCTCGGCTTTCATCGCGCGACGTCAGTCCTCGCCTGGCCAGATCGGTGTCTGCAAAAGGGCGGCGCTGTTATGTTCCATGGTGCGTACCATAGACATGGTGACGATTTCCGTGGCGGCGAGTATCGACATGCGGTCCCGGCCGATCGCGGCATTCTGATGGAGGATCGCGGCCATATGGCGGCGATCGTCGATGGTCAGGTCATCGCTCCGGTGGTCCATCGCCCGGTCATGCGCCACCCGATCCACGAACGGGCGGAACGGCTCGATCAGATCATCCACCAGATTGAAGGCGTTCGATCTGGAGGCGTGATGGATGCCGAATGCCGGAAGCAGGCCCGAGGCGACGCAGGCCCGCGCAAGGCCGGCACGCACAACCGCATAGCCATAATTCAGCAGCGCATTGCGCCGGTCCGCCTCGTCCGCCCGCGTGAAGTCGCTGAACAGGGCCGACCAATAGGCCCGCGCGGCCTGCGCCTCGATATTGTCCGGGTCGCCTGAGCCCACCCGGTCCGCCATGGCAAAGACGGCTTTGGCCTGCGGGCGCCCAAGCTGGTTCAGAAGTGCCGCCTGATTGCGTATCTTGGCGACCACCAATCCCTGCCAGAGGCGCTTCTTCAAGGGCTGAGTGATGCCGGTCTGGAGATGGGCGATATGCGCCTGTGCATGATGCTGATGAAATGACAGCAGAACACCGGCCGGATGATGTCTGGCATCGGGCACGATCATGGCGACCCCGCTCTCGACCAGAGTGGAGAGCAGGGCGCCGGTCACGCTCACCTGGGGCGTGTCGAGGACCAGCCACGCTATGTCCTCGATGGCGAGCGTGACCTCGCCATCATCCTGTGCCACGACGAGTTGCCGGTCCCGGACCGTCAGTCGGGAGGGCTGGGAGATGTGCACGCCACGCCATGCCATTCGCGAACCTCGCTCTTTGTCTCGGCGCGGGCGCCGAATCGATCCACGTTGTACTTGGAAAATCTCTTGAGGGTTTTCACGCCAGTTTTCTTTTCAATCGGTATCATAGTATTATGGCCAGAAATTGTGATTGCGGCGACTGACCGATCGAATGATGTCACGTATCCTCTTGTAATTATTCCATCTTTGTGCTTCTCACATTCGATAAATGATCGATTGAATATGCTCATCTTGAATTTGTGATCATCTGTGAGGGGAATTTCTTTTCCGCCTCTTTCGATGTAGCAGTGTGGCGGAGAAGGTAGGTGTATTTCATGGGGATAGATGGGGACCAGGTAATATTCGACCGCACCCTTTGCATTTGTCTTGGTAAAGACATCAATCCGAACGAAATTTCCCCGATCCGCCGTTCCATGGCGAACCATGACGGCGGGCTTCGTCGATGACATCAGCCTGATCTTTGTCATGACATGACCTGCCGGAGAGCGGGGCAGGCTGTCCTTGTCCATCGGGCGCCCGGCGGAAATCCAGGCCCGGATGGCCTCTGCGGTTTTCGCGTTGCGCTCGGGATCTTTGATCCTCTCCAACTGCTTCAGCGCCTTGGCTTCCACGAACCGGCCCTTGTCGAGCCCCAGGGCGAGAACCGCGACCCGCTCGGTGGTTGTCGTCTCTCCGTCGCGCTCCAATAGCTGGCGGATCGTTGCCATGTGCGCTTCGCCCCGCGCACGTCGGCGTTCGGGCCGGGCCACGAGAATGCCGTCATAGGCGGTGAGCACATGGCTGCGGAATCCGGGCCATGGCGGATCGACATGGCGCAGGGGCCGGCCGAGCCCCTGCTGTTCCCAGGTCTGGAACGACTTGGTCAGGCGCTGGACTTCGGCCTCGCCAACCGCGGCCACGGTCAGGGCGTCGATGGCGTGGTGGCGAGCGTCCTCGACCCGTTTCCCATCGACCTTCTTCAGAGCTTCCAAGCCCCATGCTTGGCGGAGTGCGGCCGTCAAGGCACCGGGGCGGGTGAGAACCCGGCGTCTGCCACCCTTTTCCTGCCGCTCGCCCTTCGGATAGAACAGCTTTACGGCCTCGGCGAGCAGCTTTGACGCATAGCGCGTGTCATTGAGGTTGCGGCTTCGGAATTTCTCCGCCACCTCGTCGGCATTCTTCAGCAGGTAGTTGCGCTTCTTGAAGCCGCGCAGGCTGTGATTGGTCTCGACCCGCTGGGTATAGACCGCCCACGCGTCGGGTGATGCGTCTCGCGTGAACCACTCATAAGGGGTCTGGCCCTTCTTGCGCTGATTGGCGCTGGCAAGACATAGGGTCTTGTTGTTGAAGCTGTCGTCGCCGAAGCGAGACCATGGCAGGATATGATCGACCTGCACGCTGTTATCTGTGGCGATAACTTGGGAGACAACGATATTTTCGCCGGTATAAACACATTTGCCGCCCTGTTCCTTCCACAGGCGATAGCGCAGCAGCGTATCGCTGTCGACATCGGTGATGTCCAGGTGACCGCGCACTTCGTCGCGCTCTCTGTCCCGCTGCTTCGTGTTCTTTTCGATCTGATTTTTTATCTCCCGGCGCTTCTCGATGCTGTTGCCGACATCGCGGGTCAGTTCGATGTGGATCGAACCCGGCAGCCCCCAGCGGTTGCGCATCGCCCACAGTTGCTTGAGCCCTTCGGTCAAGGCCTTGCGGGCGACGGGGTTGGCGATGTTATGGCCGACATCCTCCACCAGCCGGTTGAACAGGGCTTTGGATGTGACCTGTTCGCGCCCCGACATGGCGGATGCGGCGTGGTCATATCCGGCAAATCGACAGGCCTCGTCATATCGATGTCCCTGTTCCAGATATGGAATCAGCTTGCGGCACGCCTTGGTCGACAGGTTCCCGCTGCCCTTGAACCTGGCGAACGCCGCCGCATCCAGCGCGGTCAGCAGGGCGTCGAGTACATCGGGATGAAGGCCGATCTCGCGCAGTCTGGCCGCGATGGTCTGGTTGGTTTCAAAGAAGCTCAGCGCATGCGCGACCGCGTCGAGCTGATCGGGACGGGCAGAGGCCTCCGCCCAGAGTGCTTCCCCCAGAGCTTTGCGCAAGGCCCAGGTGCCGGCCGTGGCCTCGCCGGTCCGCAGCGCGATGTCGCGCTCTTCGTCTTCGGGCTTTATGGTGGTGAAACACTCATCGGCGGTCAGGCCGATCAGGCCACGGATCTTCTTAACGGTGATTTTGGCGGTCTTGCCGAGATCGGCCGTGGCGCGCGCCAGTTCGTCGGGTGACAGCGACCGCTCGCCGCCTGCCGTTCGGACCCGCAGATTGACCAGTCGGGTCAACAGGCGAAAGCGCTCGAAGGACGGCGCCAGTCTGGCTGTCCGTTTCTCCTGCGGCTCGAAGACGCAGGTGCCGACCAGTTGTTCACTGTCCTGCATCGGCAACTGCCGGAAGGCGATGGCGGTAAACGCCTCTTCCAGATCGACCGAGGCGAAATTCTGCCCCAGCCGGCGCTGCGCGGCGAACAGCCGGCCCACCTCATGGGTCAGGTCTTCGCGCCGGGTCGTGCGGTCGAACAGACCGTCGCGGTTGCGTCGACGCGCCGCAAAATCCGGGTCGCGGGCAAACATCTCTCCGACAGTTCGATAGCGCGCCAGCCGTTCCTGCGTGGCGTTCAGCGCGGCCAGCATCTTCGTGTCGTCGCTGGTCGCATTCGCAGCCTTGCGCTTGGCGGCGGATTTGAAGCCGCGCCGCTTGGCGATGTGGGCAAGCGCCACGGCGAGTTCGGCCGGTTGCAAGGGCGCGTCCAGTCCCTTGGCCCTGAGTTGCCAGGGATCGAGGCCGGGTTGCTTCAGGGCATCGCAATCGGCCGCAGGCAGAAGCTTGTGGGCATGAAACAGCCGCCGAATGTCGATCATCCGCTTGCGCCGCCGCCGGATAACCCGACGCAACAGCCGGTTGCTTCGCCGGACCTGATTGGTCGGCACACGGTCCTGAGCGGTTTCAGGGACGTCGAAGCACCAGCTTCCAAGCCCCTCGATCCTGCCGGCCTCGCCCAAGAGGGCAGGGTGGCGCAGCACCGCCCACCCACATGAACCGATGCCAAGATCGATTCCAAACGTGAGTTGTTCATCAATCATGCTGCCCCTCCCATGTCACTCTTGACTTTTTCTTCCCGGCCGGGCCAACTGTCCTTGGCAAATCGGTAGGGAAGCCACGGTAACAGAATTACCGTAAGGTTTTCTGCGAAGGATTATCCCCCGTTGGGCAACCAGCGGGGGAGATTCCTTGTCCGGATGGCCGATTTACATACTGTTCAGCCGCTTCAGGTCTGGAACGGCGTCTTAATATTTTGAGTTGTTTCTGAAGACCCTTTGACGATCCCCCAGGGGCCGCAGACATCCATATGACCGATGTGTTTGTATGGTCTCTCATTGACATCAATGCCGCAATGGGATCGTGACCTGAGACGATGTCCGGTTGCACTGGGCCGATGGACGTTGCTTTCCATTCCCCCGACCCCATCCCCACGCTATCCTCGACACGACACCCATTCCTAAGGATGCCGTGCCGACCATGTCAGAGCCCATCTCTGCCTATCGTGTCCTGATCGTGGATGATCATTCCGTGGTGCGCGCGGGGCTGCGGCATCTGCTGGCGGAGGTGTTCGATCCGGTCGAGATCGTCGAGGCCAACGGCATTGCGGCGCTTGAAGCGTTGCTGGACGAGGGGACGCGGTTCAATTTCGCGGTGATCGATCTGTATCTGCCCGATTTTCTGGGGCAGGACCGGCTGGACCGTATTCGCCGCCGGCTGGAGCCGGCGCCGGTGGTGGCCTTCACCATGTCGGAGAGCAAATCCGATCTGCGCGCCGCGCTGGCGGCGGGTTTGCGCGGCTATATCCCCAAATCCACCCATGACGAGGTGATCATCGGCATTCTGCGGATGATCCAGGTGGGCGGCACCTATTTCCCCTATGAGCTTCTGGCCCGCGATGCCGATGCCGGGCGGCCGTCATCCGCGCCGGCACAGGTCGCGAACCCGCAAACCTCCGCCGGCGGCGAGGATGACGAGGGCGAGGCCGGCGGCGCGCTGACCGAGCGGCAGGCCGAGATCATGGACCTGCTGGCCCGCGGCCATTCCAACCAGCAGATCGGCGACGTGCTGGGCCTGAACCTGAATACGGTGAAAGGCCATCTGTCGCGGATCTTCCGGCAGATGGGGGTGGAGAGCCGGACCCAGGCGATCCTGAAATACCAGCGGATGCGCGGCGAATAGGCGCGTCAGCGGCCGGTGGCGGTCATCGGGTCCAGCCGGTCGCGCAGACGGTCGCCCAGCAGGCAGACCGACATCGTGGTCAGCAGGATCAGCACCCCCGGCACGACCGCGATCCACCACGCGTTCAGCAGAAAGCCGCGGCCGTCGCCCAGCATCTGGCCCAGCGAGGTTTCAGGCGGCTGCACGCCCAGCCCCAGGAATGACAGCGCGGTTTCCAGCAGGATGGTGCCGGGAAAATTCAGCGTCGCCTGCACCACCAGGGGGCCGGCGATATTGGGCAGCACATGGCGGGCATGGATGCGACCGGCCCCGGCACCGGCCATTTTCAGCGCCCGGACATAGCCGGCGCCGCTGGCACCGCGCACCAGATTGCGCGACAGCCGGGCATAGCGTTCCCAGCCATCCAGCCCCACCAGCAGCACGAACAGGATCAGGTCGTTGCCAAGGAAGGCGATCACCGCCAGCGCCAGCACGATCGATGGGATCGCCGCCTGGACATCGACCAGCATCATCAGAAGCTGATCCACCCCGTTTCGGAAATGGGCGGCAAGGAAGCCGAGAACTGTGCCCAAAACCGCACCGATTAGGGTGCCGGCAACCGCGATCAGAATCGAGATCCGGGCGCCATGGATCACCCGCGACAGGATGTCCCGCCCCAGACCATCGGTGCCGAGCGGATAGGCCATGCTGCCCCCGAACAGCACCGGCGGGCGCAGCCGGGCGCCGAGATTCATGGCCTTGGGGTCCATCGGCGCCACCCAGTCGGCGCCGATGGCGACGATCAGCATCAGCACCAGGAAGGCCAGGGCCAGACGCACCGACCATGGGGTGTTATTGCGCCGGTGGGACGGAGCGCCTGCGGGGGATTTTCCGCCAGAGACCGGCGCATTGGCCGAGGCAGGTGTGCGGATGCTGTCGGTCATGTCAGCGCACCCGCGGATCGAGACGGGCATGGACGATATCGGCCAGCAGATTGGCGGTGATCATGGCCAGCGCGATCATCAGAATGATGGTCTGCACCACCGCCAGATCGCGGGCCGCCACCGACTGCACCAGCAGCCGGCCGACGCCCGGCCAGCCGAACACGCTTTCCACCACCACACCGCCGCCGACGATCAACCCCAGCTCGAAGCCGAGGAAGGTGATCACCGGCACCGCGGCATTGGGCGCGATATGGGCGGTGAGGATCCGCAGTGGCGGCAGGCGCTTGCCGCGCGCCACCCGGATGTGCAACTGCCCCAGAACGTCGAGTACGGCGCCGCGCACGAAACGCGCGAGCTTGCCGGCCATGGCCGTGCCCAGCGTCAGCGCCGGCAGCACCAGATGCGCGGCGGTGCCATGGCCCGAGGATGGCAGCACCCGCAGCCACAGCGCAAAGATGATGATCAGCACCAGCCCCAGGAAGAAATTCGGCATCGCATAACCGATCACGGCCGCCCCCATGACGCTGCGATCGGTGGCGCTGTCGCGGCGCAGAGCGGCAATGGTGCCCGCCGGCACACCGATCAGCAGGGCCAGCGCGAAGGCAGTGCCGCCGAGCATCAAGGTTGCCGGCAGTCGTTCCGCCACCACCCCCAGCGCGTCGCGGCCATCGAGCATCGAGCGGCCGAAATCGCCTTCGAACACCGACAGCACATAGCGGGCGTATTGCTCGCCGATCGGCCGATCCAGGCCGAGCCGTGCGGCATAGGCATCACGGATGCTTTGCGGTGCGTCTTCCGGCAGCAGCGCGTCGAGCGGGTCGCCCGACAGCCTGAGCACGATGAAGGTGAGGCTGATGCAGATCAGCACGGTGACCAGGGTGCGGAACAGGCGGATCAGCACGGTGCGGGGCATCAGGGCTCAGACCTCGTCGAGACGGTGGCAGGCGGCCTGATGGCCGGGATGGGCCGCCACCATGCGCAGGGCGGGGCGGCTGGTGGCACAGGCAGCGACGGCATGGGCGCAGCGTGGATGAAATGCACAACCCGATGGCGGCGCCAGCAGGCTCGGCGGTTCACCCGCCAGACGCGCGCGCCGGCGGCGGGCGACGGGATGGGCGACCGGGATGGCGTCGATCAGGGCGCGGGTATAGGGATGGGCCGGTCGGTCGAACACCGCCTCGACCGGGCCGGTTTCGACGATCCGGCCCAGATACATCACCGCCACCCGGTCGCAGAGATGGCCGACGACGCCGAGGTCATGGCTGATGAACACCAGCCCCAGGCCGTGATCGCGGGCCAGACCCGCCAGATGATTGACCACCTGCGCCTGCACCGACACGTCGAGCGCCGAGACCGGTTCGTCGAGCACCAGCACCGACGGGTTCAGCGCCAGCGCCCGGGCCAGCACCGCCCGCTGGCGCTGACCGCCCGACACTTCATGAGGCAGACGGTCGAGCAGCCCCGACCCCAGCCCTACGGCCGCCAGCGCCTGATCGATCCGCTGGCGCCGAGCGGCCGCATCGATGCCACGGATCACCAGCGGCTCGGCCAGTTGCCGGCCGATCGGCAGGCGCGGATCGAAGGCGCCGAGCGTGTCCTGAAAAACCAGTTGCACGGCAGCCCGGCGATCGGGCGTGAAGGGAGGCTGGAAGGGCTGCCCCGCGACATGAATGGTTCCGGCATCGGGCCTGAGTTCCCCGGCCAGCATCCGGCCGACCGTGGTCTTGCCCGAACCGCTTTCGCCGACGATCCCCAGCGCCTCGCCATGGTCGAGCGTCAGGCTGATCTGTGCGACGGCTGTCACCTGCTGCCGGCGCTGCCAGAGCCGGGCACCCGGCAGGCTGAAGGTGGCTGTCAGGTCGCGGGCATCGAGCAAGGCGGCACTCATCCCCGCACCCCGCAGGCGACCATGCCGCCACCGGCCACGCTGTGAACCGCCGGCGGCTGACGGCGGCAGGCATCGACCGCCCGTCGGCAGCGATCGGCGAAGCCGCAACCGGGGCCGCGCGCGCCCGGGGGCGGCACCTGTCCGGGAATGGCGGCCAGAGCAGTGCCGCGGATGGCGTGGCCGGGGCGGCAGGCCAGCAGGTCGGCGGTGTAGGGATGGGCCGCCTGATCGAAAATCCGGGCGACCGGGCCGGCCTCGGCAATCCGGCCGGCATACATCACCGCCATCTCGTCGGCGATTTCGGCGACGACACCCAGATCATGAGTGATGAACAGGACACCCATTCCGGTATCGGCCCGCAGGTCGAGCAGCAGGTCGAGAATCTGTGCCTGAATGGTGACGTCAAGTGCCGTGGTCGGTTCATCGGCGATCAGCAGCAATGGCCGGCAGGCCAGCGCCATGGCGATCGCCACCCGCTGGTTCATGCCGCCCGAGAATTCATGCGGAAACGCCAGTGCCCGATGGCGCGCGCCGGCAATGCCCACCCGGTCCATCAGCCGCACCGCTTCATCCAGCGCGCGGGCACGGCTCAGGCCGTCATGGACCATCAGGGGTTCGGCGATCTGGCGGCCGACCGGCATCAGCGGATCGAGCGAGGCGATCGCATCCTGATGGACCATGGCGAGGCCGGGGGGCGTGCCGGTACCGGGCTTGACCGGGCGCCCGGCAATCCGGGCACGGCCCGCCGTCACCCGCGCGCCCGGCGGCAGCAGGCCCATCAGCGCCAGCGCGGTCAGGCTTTTGCCGCAGCCGCTTTCACCGACAAGGCAGAAGATCCGGCCGGCACCGATCCGGATGTCCAGCCCCTCGACCGCCGCGCCGCCCGCCACCGATATGGTGAGGCCGCAGAGATCGAGCGCCGGCACATCGCCGCCGGGTGGCACAGTCTCTGCCGCCACCCGGCCGGGCATCGCCATCATGGTCATGAGAACGACAGGTTGTCGGGGCGGAAATCCATGTAATAGAGCGGGTAATGGGTCCAGTTGACCGATATCCGCTTGGCGAAGACCTCGTTGACGCCATACAGGATCGTGCCCGGCGCCTCCTCCTCGAAGATATCGAGCAGGGCCTGGAAGGTCCGCCGACGATCGGCCGGGCTGCGGGCCGCGATCAGTGCCGCGACGCCGTCGTTATAGGCGGTCGAGGTCCAGAAACCGCGCTTCTGCACCGCCGAATCCGGCCCCCAGGCGGGAATGACGCCGCCGCCCAGCGGATCGGGGAAACGGAAGGCGGCCGAGATCATCCGCACATCGGCGCCAGGCTCCAGCGCCTGCTTCATGCTCTCGACGAACTCCAGCTCGACCGTCACGCCGATCTGCGCCCACATCGCCTGAATGATCTGGCCGGCGGCCTCGGCGCCGACGTAGTAGCCGGAAATCAGGCGCATCTTCAGCGGCTTGCCGTCGAAACCGCCCTCGGCCAGCAGTGCCCTGGCACGCGCCGGGTCATAGGGGAAGTGCTTGCGGTCGGGATCATAGAGCGGGCCGAAGGCTGGCGTCTGCAAGCCGTTCGGGCGGGTCGCGGCATCACCCCAGACCGCGCGGCCGAGGGCCTGATAATCGATCGCGTGGTTCAGCGCCTGCCGGACCGTCGCACTGGCGACACCGGGCCTGCGGGTGTCGTAGAACAGCATATGAACCAGATCCAGCGGCACCGACACCGCCTCGACATCGTCATAGCCATCAAGCTGCGACATCTGGTCGGGCAGCAGATTGGTGACGATGTCATATTCACCGGAAATCAGCCCGGCGATGCGGGTTGCGGCCTCGGGCACCACATCCAGCCGCACTTCGCGGGCCGCGGGCCGGCCCATCCAGTAATCGTCATGCGCGGCCAGAACCAGCCGGGTGTCGCGGGTGAATTCGGCAAGCTTATAGGGGCCGGCGCCGATCGGATGGCTGCGCACGCCCTCGGCACCGCCGGCGGCATAGGCCTTCGCACCGATCACCCAGCCGCCATAGCCGGCAAGCCGCTGATCCATCACCTCGTCGGGCGCGCGGGTCACGATCTGTACGGTCAGATCGTCGATCCGGCGCAGCGCGGCGATGTGGCCGAACAGGATGCGGCCTTCCGGATAGGGGGAGTTCGGGCCGATGCGGGCGGGCGAGAAGGTCGCCAGAATGTCGTCGGCCGACAGGATCGAGCCGTCATGCAGGTGGACATCGGGGCGCAGGGCGAGTTCCCAGGTCAGGTCATCGACCCGGCGCAGGCCGGTCGCCAGTTGCGGCATCAGGGCGCTGGTGCCGGGTTTTGCCGCCTCGGCCTTGAAGTCGCGGCGCAGGGCCGTGTCGAACAGGCAGGTGGTCTGGCGCAGGCCGATATTGGAGATGGTCTCCAGCGGCTCCAGGCTGGCGGGCAGGGCCTGAACCGCGATCCGCAGGACCGGCCGGTTGTCGCCGGCGGCCTGGGCAAGCGCGCCGGTGGCGGTGCCGGCCATCAGGCTGCCACCGCCCAGCAGGCCCCGGCTGATAAGGCCGCCCGCGGTCAGCCCGGTGCCGAACAGACGCAGCAGATCGCGACGATTGATGGTCATGGGTCGATATCCTTGAACAGCGGCGTGATGTCAGGTGAGGCTTGCTGTGCCCGTATCCGCACCCGACCGGGCGAGCCGGTCGCGCAGCGCAATAACACCGGGATAGGCCTCGGCATGGTCGAGCAGGTCGTGATCGGTCAATCCGGCCGGGTGGCGGAACGTGATCGCATGGTCGTCGGGGGCCAGCGTCAGCAGGGCATAGCCGACGCGCTTGTCGCCGATCCGCTCCTGCACCGCGTCGGGGATGATGAAGGCGGTGGACGGCATCCACAGATGCTCCACCCCGCCACGGTGCAGCCGCCGTGCCTGATGGGCATGGCCCGAGATCACGAAGCGCAGGTCGACCCGGTCGAGCAGTGCCAGCAGCCGCGCCCGTGGCGCCGCCGGCACATAGCGGACATGGATCTCGGTATCGTCGGGAGCGTCGCGGAACAGCGGTTTGTGCAGGAACAGGCCCACCGGCCGGTCGGCGGTGGCAAGTGCTGCGTCCAGCCAGGCGAACTGATCGGCTTCGGCATCCAGACCGCTGCCCAGCAACTGAGCATTGATGCCGATCAGCCGGAACCCCGCCAGATCGCGCTGCCAGCGATCGGGCCCGAAGGCCGCGTCATAGGCGGCGAGGCGGGCGGGCAGCACCAGGCTCGACACCGCCATGCCGGGGGCGGGCGGATTGTCGCCCAGATCGTGATTGCCGGGAACGGCGAGCAGCGGCGCATGCAGGCGGGCCAGTTCCGCCAGCGCCTGGGTGTGTTCGGCCGGATCGCCGGCGCCATCGACGGTGATGTCGCCCAGATGCACCACCAGATCGGGGGCATCGGCGTTGATCAGCCCGGCCAGCACCCGCCAGTTGGCGACGAAGGCGGTGGCGCGGTCGGCCAGATGAGTGTCTGAGACAAGGGCGATGCGCATGATGGGCGGCTCCCGGATGGGCCGGCGGGGGGCCGCATCCACCGGTATGCCGGTGACGCGACCCCGCCGCGTCGGCGGCGGTGACGGGCCGACCATAAGCGGTCATGATGTCAGGGCCGTGACCGCCTTCGAACGCTGCCCGAAACCGGTCGCGAAACCGTCATCTCTCCGTCCGGACCCCGCTGGCGATGTCGACTGAACTGACCGTGGCGCGCATTCTTCAGGTGACCGAACGCCTGATGGCCACCACCGACGATCCCGATCAGATCACCGTCCGGCGGATCGCCGTCGAGGCAGGGGTCGCCATGTCGGCGATCAGCTATCATTTCGGCTCGCGGGACGATCTGATGGTGGCGGCGATGGCCCGCTGCTACACCCGGTTCAACGCCGAACGGCTGAACCTGCTGCAAGCGGCGATCGACGGCGCATGGCCGGCGCCGCCGCGGCTGGATGCGGTGCTGACCGCGCTGCTGGAGCCATCGGTGCGCTGGCGCTATGACCCGTCATCCGATTACCGGGTGTTCCTGAACTTCCGCGCCATCACCCGCCACAGCGCCAATCCGGATCTCGGCCGCGATATTTCCGAGAATGTCGAACATTTGAACCTGTTCGCCGATGCGCTGGCAAAGCTGGCGCCGCATCTGACCCGCGCCGAGATCGGCTGGCGGCTGCATGCGGCACTGGGCGTGCGCGACAATGTGCTGCGCAAGCGCACCCGGTTGAAGGCGCTGGCGGGCGACGCCATCGATATCGACGATCCGGCCCGTGTTCTGGCCGAACTGGTGGCGATGATCCGGGGCATGTTTCTGCGGGATGCGCCGGTGAGGCCGGGAAGCGTGCGGCGGTGACGGGGCCGCGCGCCGTCCCCGTCTGATGTTTGTCACCCATCTGATGTTTGCCATTTCGGTGACGATTGAAATGGGGCCGGTGCTGCGCTTACCTTTGTTTGTGAAAGCACTGGAGGTCGATGAATGAGCATGTCCCGAAAACAGGCAGGCGAGACTGCGCCGGCCCGCTCCGAGGAGCCACAGGGCCTCAGCCGATTCGAGGTGCGGGGCCGGTCGTCGGATCGTGCTCTGATCAGATCTCTGGCCCGCCGGCTTGCCGAGGATAGCCCGGAGGCGACGCGCATCCGGAATGTGGTTGCCAACACGATTGCCAGCGGCTCGCCACCCACAGGTGGCATTCTCGCCGCATTGCGTCGCTCCCCGCTGGTGGGGGCCGATCTTGACCTGTCCCGACCGCATGTCGATGAACGCAAGACGGAATTGTGACCCGCTATCTTCTTGATACGAACATCATCAGTAACATCGTCAAACCGGCACCATCTCAAGCGTTGATGGACTGGCTTGGTGATCGTGCGGACCATGAACTGTTCATTGCCTCGCTGACTGTGGCCGAGATCTGGCGCGGTATTCTTGCGATGCCAATGGGCCGCAAACGGCACGCGCTGGAGCTGTGGTTCGTTGGACCGGAAGGGCCACAGATGCTGTTCACGGGCCGGGTGCTGGCTTTCGATGAACGGGCCGCTCTGCATTGGGCCGCGCTGATGGCGGACGGCAGGCGCATTGGCCAGTCGCGCAGTCCGCTGGACATGATCATCGCGTCTGTTGCGCAGGCATATGGCTGTACGATCGTCACCGACAACGAGCGCGATTTCGCCGGACTGGATGTCATAAATCCGATGCGCCGGAGCGGGACATGATCTCGCCCCTGGTTCAGGGGCGCTGGGCACCGCTATCAGGGCGGCGGCGTGGCTGCGGTCCCGGCGACGCCAGCGCCACCGTCAGCATGAACCGCGCGCCCTGGCCCGGCTGGCTCACGAGCGTGAGGTCGTGTTCCAGGATCTGGGCCATCCGCCGCGCGATCGACAGGCCGAGGCCGACGCCGGTTGAACGGTCGCGGCGGGCATCGTCGATCTGGGTGAATTCGGCGAAGATCCGCTCCTGATCGGCGGGATCGATGCCGGGACCGGTGTCGGTGACGGTGAAGCATACGGCCTCCCGGTCGTGCAGCGTCGCGGCCGCGGCGGTCAGCGTCACCATGCCCGCGGGGGTATAGCGCACGGCATTGCCCAGCAGGTTGCGTAGAATCCGGCCGGTCATCACCGGATCGGTCAGAATCATGGTGTCGGGGGCGATCGACAGCACCACGCCGAAACCCAGCCCCTTGTCCTCGGCCAGCGGCTCGAATTCCCGCGCCAGATCGTCGATCAGCCGGGCGGCATCGACCGGCTGGATCTGGGGGGTCACCGATCCGGTATCGAGGCGGGCGGTGTCCAGCAGATTGCCCAGCATCTGGCGCATGCCCGACAGCGCCTTGCGCATATCGTCGATCGGGGCGCCCAGCGCCGGATCGCGGTTGCGTCGGGCCAGCGACCCCAGCAGCAGGCGCAGCGACTCGATCGGTTGCAACAGATCGTGGCCCGCCGTTGCCAGGAAGCGGGCCTTGGCGATATTGGCCTGCTCGGCGCGGTCCTTGGCCTGACGCAGTTCGCGGGTGCGGTCGGCAACCTCGGCTTCCAGCCCGTCGGCCGAGGCCCTGAGCGCCGCAGACGCGGCTTCCAGATCGCCGATCCGGCGCCGGGCGGCATTGGCCATCGGCTGGAACACAAGCGCTGCCTCAAGGGCCAGGGTCAGCAGGGTCAGCATCAGCAGCCCGACATGCAGGTCGTGCAGCCGGTCGACCGCGGCCTCACCCTCGGCTTGAAACCGGGCCACCACCCGGTCGAGCTGGGCCAGAAGCTCACCCGGCCCTTCGGTCAGTACATGGGCGACGGCGGGATCGTCGCGCGGCACCGGCGCGCGGGGATCGGCCAGCACGGCTTCCATCGCGGCCAGATAGGCCCGCACCCGCCGGTCGATCGCCGCCGGCTCGGTGTGGAACAGCTCCGCCATGCCGGGCGACAGGCCCAGACGGGCGCCGCTGTCCGATCCGCCGGCCAGCAGCGCCAGATGATTGGCGCGCATCTGCGCGATCACCTCGGCCAGCCGCAGTCGGGCGTTGCTGTGGTCGGCGGCGGCCACCGGATAGGTCAGGCGGCCGACATAGAGCGCGCCGCGCTGCGACAGAAACCGCTGCTGGCCACTGACATTGATGATGCCCGCGGTGGCGCGCTCGTGGCTGATCACCTGGGTCAGCACCACGAAGGACCCGATGGCGAGCGCCGCCACCAGCCCCAGCGCCAGCCGATAGCGCAATGCCATCCGGGTTGGATCGCCGCCGTCGATCTTCATGGCATGGCTGTGGTCATGGATGGTGCCCGCGCGCGGCCCACAGCGCGCGGGCCTGTGCTTCCGCCTTGGTCGGCGAGGCGGCACGGCCGGCGATCCTGAGGGCCACCGCCGCGGTGCCGATCACCGTGGCCTCGCCGGCGTCGTCTCGTGCCTCGCCGCGCCAGACGGCGGCCAGATGGGCGGGATCGTCACGCTCGGTGTCGTGGGCTTGCGTGGTGGCATCGATCAGCGCCGGCCAGTGCTCAACGCCCGTGGCGCCGGCATCGACCAGCCGCAGATCGACCGGCTTGAACGGCCGGCGCTCGCCTTCGCCGCCGGCACCCTTCACCACGCCCAGCCGCCGCCCGGCATCCAGCAGCAGCGCGGCGGCGGTATGGCTGTCCAGGTAGCCCGGGTGAAACACACCGATCAGGGTTGCGGGCGCATTCAGCGGGTTGAGGTGGCGAACCAGCGTGTTGACCGGCGACCGCAGGCCCAGCACCGCGCGCAGATCCAGCAGCGTCTTCAAGGCCGGGCATAAACGCGCCAGCGGCAGATAGGCGAAGCCGGTGGCGGCAAGCTGCCCCGCCGCGTCATCCAGGTCACGCGCCGGTGCCAGCCCCAGCGCCGCCAGCCCCTGCATGGCGCCGGTGCCACCGGTTTGAAGATCGTTGTCGCCATGCATCAGCACCGGCACACCGGCCGCACCGATCAGCCGCGCCGCCAGCAGATACCAGGGCAGGCCGCGGGTGCGGCCCGCCGCATAGCTGGGCCAGTCCAGCGCCGGCACCGGCGCATCGGCCGGTGGCGGGCCGATATGGGCGCGGGCGGCATCGACCAGCCCGGCGAGTTCCTCGGCGGTTTCCCCGCGATAGCGCATCAGCAGCAGAAAGGCCCCGGCCTGCACGTCCAGCGCCTGACCGGTGAGCAGGGCGCTGAAGGCACCACATGCCTCGCCGCGCGTCAGCGGCCGCGACCGGCCCGGGCCGCGCCCGATGATGCCAAGGGCGCTGGCCAGGGTAGAGATGCCGGCGGTGGTGGTTGTGACGGCCGGGGTGGCGGTGGGTTCTGTTTCCGTGGTCATGATGGTCTGGCGGTTCCGGCCTGGGGAGGTGGGATCAGGCGACCCGGCGGTCATCGGCGGCAGTGGCGCCAGCCATCGCCGTCGCCGCCAGGGCCTCTCCCACCAGTATCGTCACCGGGCCGTCGGCGTCGAGCCCCGCAAGTGCTGCCGGCAGATCGGCCAGCGTCGTTGTGACATGACGGGCGGTGGCGCGGCCGGCCCATTCCACCGCAATGGCGGGCTCATGGGCCGGACGGCCACCGGCGGTCAGGGCCGCGGCAATCGCCCCGACCCGGTCGCGGCCCATATAGATGGCGATGGTGCCACGCGTGGCCGCCAGTGCGGTCAGATCATCGGGCAGGCCGCCTTCGGCATCATGGCCCGCCACCAGGGTGACCGCGCGTGCGGTGCCACGCAGGGTCAGCGGCCGGCGCAGATGGGCGGCGGCGGCAGCGGCGGCGGTGACGCCGGGGATGACATGGGCGGGAATGCCGGCTGCATCCAAGGCGGCCAGTTCTTCATCCAGGCGCCCGAAGATCGCCGGGTCACCCCCCTTCAGGCGCACCACATGCAGGCCCTCGCCGGCCAGCCGGACCATCAGCGCCGAGATCGCGGACTGGCGCATGGCATGGGCGCCGCAGCGTTTGCCGACCGGGATCCGACGTGCCTCGCGGCGGCCGAGCTCCAGGATCGCCGGATCGGTCAACGCGTCATACAGAATGACGTCGGCGGCCTGGATCGCGCGGGCGGCATCGCCGGTCAGCATGCCGGGACCGCCGGGGCCGGCGCCGACCAGATCGACCCGGCCGCAACATGTGGCGGCCGACAGTCGCAGCCCGGTCAGAACATCGTCGACCAGGGCTGCCGCATCCAGGCCCGGTGCCGCCGGCCGGTCGAGGATCAGCGCCGCCGCCTGCCGCCACAGCGACCGGCGGGCGCCAGGATCTGTGACCAGCCGGGCAATGCCGACGCGGGCGGCACCGGCTGCCCTGACCCGCGCGCCCAGATCTGCCGGCAGCAGGGCGTCCAGCCGCTGGCGCAGCACCGATGCCAGGGCCGGAAACCGGCCACCGGTATGGATGGCGATCGCCAGTGGCCCGCGTCGGACCATGGCGGGCAGGGTGATGTCGCCCAGATCCGGCCGGTCTACCGCATGAACCAGCACGCCTGCATCATGGGCGGCCCGGGCGATCGCATCGGCGAGCGGCGCCGACAGTTCCGGCGCGATCACCACCAGCCGCATCCCCTGAAGCCGGGGCAGGCGGGTCGGATCGATCGGGGCGATGTCGGCCGACGCCATGCCGGGCAGGGTCCGCAGATCGGGGCAGGGGCCATTTGCATCGGCCGGATCGGCGAAGACCCGGGGCCGGGCGCCTGCCGCGATCAGCAGCGCCAGTTTGGCGGCGGCACCGGGGCCGGCGCCGAAGACCGCGACCGGGCGGTCGCGCAGGATCAGCGCCACCGGCAGGTCGCCGCCGTCATCGGGCGAGTTGGCGCCAGGCAAGGGGGCACCAGGCATGGGGGCACCAGACGAGCCGGCGGCATGATCAGGCAGTGACGAGGTCATGGGCCAGCAGCTCCCGGATTGCGCCCCGGCACGAGCCGCAGCCCCCGCCGGCGCCGGTGGTTTCGGTGATGCGGTTCAGGCGTGCGGCCATGTCGCCACCTGTGCCGGCGGCGGCCAGGATGGCGCCGCGACCGATGCCGGCGCAGGCACAGACCGCCGGTTCCGCCGCGACGCCGCCGTCACCGGCCGGATCATGATCGGCCAGCAGGGCCAGCCGCAGCAGCGGCGGTGCCGAGGGCCCGCGATCCGCCGCCGGGTCCAGCAGCCGGGCCAGATTTGCCACCGCCGGCAGGTCGTCGTGGCGGGGCGCCAGCGCCATCACCGCGGCAATGCGCCCGTCGCTGCCGGTCCAGGCGATCCGCATCCGGCCGCGACCGCCATCGTACAGCTCGATCGGCGGGCTGGTGTCGATGGCGGCACCGAAGCCGCGCGCCAGCCGGTTGGCCAGCGATCGCCAGCCATCGGCATCGGCGGGCCGGCCGTCATCGGCGGCCATGATCAGCGCGCGTCCGGCCTCGACCGCATGGCGGGTCCAATAGCGGGGCAGGCGCACGCCACGGCGCAGCGGCGCCGCGGTGCTGCGGTCGACCAGAACGCCGGCCCAGTCGGCTTGCCAGCGCTCGACGCGGATCGCCGCATGTTTCAGCTCCGGCTGCCCGGAGAGCGGATCGGTGACGGGGGATGCGATGCGGCCGATCGCGGCCTCGGCGGCGAAGGCATCCGACCAGTGGATCGGGGCGAAAGCCTCACCCGGGCGCTGACCGGCATCGATGATCACCCGCAGCAGACAGGCGCCGCGCCGTCCGGTGACGGTGGCGATGTCGGCGTCCTGCACGCCTGCCGCCGCCGCATCGGCGGGATGCAGGGCGAGACAGGGCTCAGGGCTGTGGGCGGCCAGCCGCGCCGCGCGGCCGGTGCGGGTCATGGTGTGCCATTGATCGCGCAGCCGGCCGGTGTTCAGCACCAGTGGAAAATCTGTGTCGGGCTGATCATCGGGTCGGCGATGGCGGACCGCCACCATCCGCGCCGCATCGCCGCTGAGCGTCAGGCGCGCGGTGCCGGCATGGCCCAGTTGCCCGTTCCGTGGCCCGCTCTGTGGCCCGTTCCGTGACACCGGCACTGGCCATTGCACGGGGGCGAGCGCGTCATATCCCTGCCGTCCCAGCCCGGCAAGGCCGCCGATGTCGAACCGCCGGCCGAAGTGCCGCGCGGCTTCGGCCGACAGCCGGGCGTGTTCGTCGAAGATCTCGGATGGGTGCCGCCAGTCGAAGGCGTGGCCGAAACCCAGCCGCCGGGCCACAGCCTGGATCAGCCGCCAGTCGGGCAGGGCGTCGCCGGGGGCCGGCAGAACCGCGCGCTGACGGCTGATCCGGCGTTCCGAATTGGTGACGGTGCCGTCCTTTTCCGACCAGCCGGCCGCGGGCAGCAGGATATGAGCCAGTGCCTGGGTATCGGTGCCGGTCACGCAGTCCGACACCACCACCAGGGGGCATCGCGCCAGTGCCCGGCGGAACCGGCCGGCATCGGGCAGGCTGACGGCGGGGTTGGTGCCGATGATCCAGATCGCCTCGATCCGGCCATCCTCAAGCGCATCGATCATCTCGACCGCCTTGAGCCCCGGGCCGGTCGCGACCGTATCCGTGCCCCAGAAGCGGCCGACCATGGCACGCTCGGCATCCGAAAACCCCAGATGCGCGGCCAACTGGTTGGCGAGGCCACCGACCTCGCGCCCGCCCATGGCATTGGGCTGGCCGGTCAGCGAGAACGGCCCGGCGCCCGGCCGCCCGATCCGGCCAAGGGCGATATCCAGGTTCAGGATCGCGTTCACCTTGTCGGTGCCGGCGCCGGACTGGTTCACGCCCTGGCTGAACAGGGTGACGGTGCGGTCGGTGGCCAGCACCATATCGGCGAAGCGGTGCAGGCTGTCGGGGGTGAGCCCGGTCAGGTCCGCGGCGGCGGCAAGATCGGGGGTGTCGGCGCGGGCGTCGGCCAGCGCATCGGCAAGCCCGATGGCGGCCGGGGCCGCGATCAGGCCGCGCCGCGCCGCCTCGACCAGCAGAAACTGATACAGCGCCACATCGCCGCCCGGCCGGATCGGCAGATGCAGATCGGCGCCGGCAGCGGTTTCGGTGCGGCGGGGATCGATGACCACCAGCCTGGTGCCACGGCTGCCGCGGGCATCCATCAGCCGGCCGAACAGCACCGGATGGCACCAGGCGGCGTTCGACCCGACCAGCACCGCCAGATCGCAGCCATCCAGATCGTCATAGGCGCCGGGCACCAGATCCTCGCCGAAGGCCCGGACATGGCCGGCCACCGTCGACGACATGCACAGCCGCGAATTGGTGTCGACATTGGCGGTGCAAAGGAAGCCCTTGGCCAGCTTGTTGGCGGCGTAGTAATCCTCGGTCAGCATCTGGCCCGACAGATAGAACGCCACCCCCGACGGCCCCTTGCGCGCCAGCGTCGCCGCAAACCCCGCCGCCACCCGGTCCAGCGCCGCATCCAGCGCCACCGGCCGGCCATGCAGCCGGGCGCGGGTCAGCCGCCCGGCGCCACCCAGCGTGTCGGCCAGCGACCGGCCCTTGCCACACAGCCGGCCGCGATTGGCCGGATGATCGGGATCACCCTGCACCGGCGCCAACCCGCCGGCGCCATCCGGCCGGGCCAGCACCCCGCAACCCACCCCGCAATAGGGGCAGGTCGTGCGGGTGGCGGCCATGGGCGGCAGGGCGGTCATTCCGCCGCCTCGGTCAGGGTCGTAACGGGGCCGGGCATGACGGGACTGGGCATGACGGGGTTGGGCATGATCGCGGCACCGGCCGGTGCCGCCGGGCTCAGCGGCCGCAACCGCACCAGCACCCGGCCGTCCACCGTCACCGCCACCGGATAGCGGGTCACGCAATCGCGGTCGGGGGCGGCGGCCCGGCCGCTGTCCAGATCGAACACCCGGCCATGCAGCGGGCAGCTCACCGACCGGCCGTGAACCATGCCGTCGGCCAGCGGTCCCGCCTTGTGCGGGCAGGCATTGTTGATCGCGGCCGGCAGGCCCTGGGCCGGGCGGAACACGGCGATGCTGCCGCCGGCATGGCGGATCACCCGGGCGCCGCGCAGCGGTAGCTGGTCGACGGTGCCGCAGTCGATCCAGTCGGTCATGTCGCTGTGGCCGGTGTCGATGAGCGCGTTCATGCTGTCGTCTCCTCTCACTCGGCCGCCGCGCGGGCGGGCACGTCGATCGCGGTGAATTCGGCCGTCGGCCGGTCGACCAGGGCGGCCCAGGGGTCGTGGCGGGCATGGACCTGCGATGCCTGAAAGCGCGCCGCCAGCGCCTTGCGCCCGGCCGCATCCTCTACGATCACCGACCGCACCCGGTCGATGCCGATCCGCTCGATCCACGGCGCCGTGCGCTCCAGATAGCGGGCGTCCTCGCGATAGAACTGGATGAAGGCCAGGCAGATCTCGATCGCCTCATCCTCGGTCGCAACCTTGGCGAGCGCATCGGTGCCGCGCAGATGAATGCCGCCATTGCCGCCGACCACCAGCTCGTAGCCGCTGTCGACGCAGACCACGCCGAAATCCTTGATCGTGGCCTCGGCACAGTTCCGCGGGCAGCCCGACACCGCCATCTTGAACTTGTGCGGCATCCAGGCGCCCCAGGTCAGCCGTTCCAGCCGCACGCCCAGTCCGGTCGAATCCTGCGTCCCGAAGCGGCACCATTCCGATCCGACGCAGGTCTTCACCGTGCGCAGGCCCTTGGCATAGGCATGGCCCGACACCATGCCGGCCGCGTTCAGGTCGCGCCACACCGCCGGCAGATCCTGTTTGCGGACCCCCAGCAGGTCGATGCGCTGGCCGCCGGTGACCTTGACGGTCGGGATGTCGTAGCGGTCGACCACATCGGCGATGGCCCGCAACTCGCTGGCGGACGTCAAGCCGCCCCACATCCGCGGCACCACCGAGAAACTGCCATCCTTCTGAATGTTGGCATGGACGCGTTCGTTGACGAAGCGCGAGGCCGGATCGTCGATGCCGGCGCCGGGATGGGCACAGAGCAGATAATAATTCAGCGCCGGCCGGCATTTGGCGCAGCCTTCGGGGGTGGTCCAATCCAGGGCCGCCATGGCGTCGATCGCGGTCATCGGCGCCAGATCGCGCACCGCCGCCCGCAGGCTGTCATGGCCGTGGCTGGTGCAGGCGCAGATCGCCGGATCGGCATCCTCGGTTACCGCCGGTGCCGCATCGCCCAGCGTCAGCCCGATCAATGCCTTGACCTGACCGGTGCACGATCCGCAGGATGCCGATGCCTTGGTATGGGCACGCACCGCATCGATGGTGGCAAGGCCGTGATCGCTGATCGCCTGGGTGATCGCGCCCTTGCAGACACCGTTGCAGCCGCAGATCTCGGCATCGGCGGGCAGGGCCGCGATCGCGGCGGTCGCGGCATCCATGCCGCCGCCGGCAGCACCTAAGGTGGCGAAGGCCGGGCCGAAGATCAGCCGGTCGCGTGCCTCGCCCAGCGGCGCCGCCTTGCGCATGGTCTCGAAAAACCACGGCCCGTCGGCGACATCGCCATACATCACCACGCCGACCAGCCGGTCGTCGCGGATCACCAGCTTGCGATAGGCGGCACGGCCGGCGTCGCGCAGCACGATCTCTTCGGCCGCCTGATCGGCGCCACCCAGCTCGCCGGCCGAGAACACATCGACACCCGACACCTTCAGCCGGGTCGCCGTCGGCCGGATCGCGAAGCCCGGACCATCGATGCCCGCCAGCCGCCGCGCCAGCACCTTCGCCTGATCGTAAAGCGGCGCCACAAGGCCGAAGGTGGCGCCGTCGAATTCGACACATTCGCCCAGCGCATCGATATGCGGGTCCGATGTGGCAAGCCCGGCATCGACCTGGATGCCGCGCCCGATGGTCAGGCCGGCATCGCGGGCCAGCGTGGTCTCGGGCCGGATGCCCACGGCCATCACCAGCAACTCGGCCGGCAGCACGCGGCCATCGGCCAGTTCCAGGCCGCTGACGCATCCGGACGGGTCGCCGAGGATCGCGCGGCTTTGGGCGGCGGTGGCAAGGGCGATGCCGCGCCGGGCCAGGGCCGCCGCCAGCAGGCCGCCGGCCTCGGCGTCGAGCTGTCGTTCCATGACGGTGGGCGCCAGATGAACCACGGTGACCGCCATGCCGCGGCCGGCGAGGCCAGCGGCGGCTTCCAGCCCCAGCAGGCCGCCGCCGATCACCACGGCGGGCGCGCCGGGGCGTGTGCGTGCCAGCATGGCATCGACATCGCCGAGGTCGCGGAAGGTGACGACGCCATCCAACCCCGCCCCCGGCAGCGGCAGGCGGATCGGCTGCGATCCGGTGGCCAGAACCAGACGGTCATACCCGATCACCCGGCCGGTGCCGGTGGTGACATGGCGGGCCTGGCGGTCGATGGCCGCGACGCCGTCGCCGGCATGCAGGGCGACGTCGTGGGTGCTCAGGAAATCCGCGTCCAGCAGGCGGATCGCCTCGGGCGTCTTGTCGCCGGCCAGGACCGGCGACAGCATGATCCGGTCATAGGGCGCGTGATGTTCGGCGCCGATCATGGTGATCCGATGGCGTCCCGGTGCCAGGGCCACCAGATCCTGCACCAGCCGGGTGCCGGCCATGCCGGTGCCGACGACGACGATGTGGTCACGGTGAGCGGCGCGGGAAGGGGCGGGGGTGCGGGCAGGAATGGGGTTCACGGTCATGGCATCACGCTCCAGGGTCATTCCGCCGCGACCGGCAGCAGGTTGGCCACCATGTCGTCCGCATCGCTATCGACATCCGGCTCCGGCTCGTCGCCCTGCAGGAAGGACAGCATCTGAACCCGCGCCTCGATGAAGGCCGGATCGCGCAGCACCCGGGCCCGCTTGCGCGGCCGGCTGAGCGGGATGTCGACGATCCGGCCGATGCGTGCACCCGGACCTTCCGACATCATCACCACCCGATCGGCCAGAAGGGCCGCTTCGTCGACATCGTGGGTGACCATCATCACGGTCATCTTCAGATCGGCCTGAATGGCCATCAACTCGTCCTGAAGCCGGGCACGGGTGAGGGCGTCGAGCGCGCCGAAGGGCTCGTCCATCAGCAGCACTGCCGGCCGCATGGCCAGCGCGCGGGCGATGCCGACCCGCTGGCGCATGCCGCCCGACAATTCATGCGGGAAACGGCGGGCGGCATGGTCCATCCGCACCAGCGCCAGATGATCGTCGACCAGACGTGTGCGGGCGGCCTGATCCATCGCCTTGCGGTGCACCTGATCCACCGCCAGCGCCACGTTTTCGTGCACGGTCAGCCAGGGCAGCAGGGCATGCGACTGGAAGACCATGGCGCGGTCGGGGCCGGGCTCGTCGACCAGCTTGCCATCGACCAGAATGGCGCCGCGATCGGGGGTGATCAGCCCGGCGACAATGTTCAACAGCGTGGACTTGCCGCAGCCGGAATGGCCGATGACCGCCACGAATTCACCGCGCGCGACCTTGAGGTCGATGCCGCGCAGCACCGGCCGGACGCCGTCGCGGGTCTTGAAGTCCAGGTCCACGCCTTCGATGGAAAGATGGGTCGTGCTCATGACTAGGCTTCCTGTACCGGGAGAGGCGAGGCGGGGGTAGGAAAGAGGGCGGGGGTGGGTGGGGTGGGAGCGGGGGTGGTCGGCTGTCAGCCGGCATGGCTGAGGCGGCGCTGGATCGCGGCCATGCCGGCATCCAGGGCGATGCCGACCACGCCGATCAGCACGATGGCGACCAGGATGCTGGGCACCGACAGGTTGTTCCATTCGTCCCAGATGAAGAAGCCGATGCCGATGCCGCCGGTCAGCATCTCGGCCGCCACGATCACCATCCAGGCGGTGCCAAGCGACAGCCGCATGCCGGCCAGCACATAGGGCAGGGCCGATGGCAGCAGGATGCGGCGGAACATCGCCATCCGGCCCAGGCGCAGCACCCGGCCAACCTGGATATAGTCCTGCGGCACGGCACGCACGCCGGTGGCGGTGTTCAGGATGATCGGCCAGATGCTGGTGATCACGATCACGAACACCGCCGAGGGGTCGACCGCGCGGAACAGCAGCAGGCCGATCGGCAACCAGGCGAGCGGGCTGACCGGCCGCATGATCTCGATGAACGGGGTCAGCGCGCGGGTCGCGGCCTGGCTGGTGCCGACCAGCAGCCCAACAGGCAGGCCGATCAGGCAGGCGAGCGCGAAGCCCGACAGCACCCGCGCCAGCGAGTACAGCAACTGCCACATGATGCCCTGGTCGCCGGGGCCCGCGATGTAGAACGGGTCGGAGAACAGCGCGATGCCGTGGCTGACGGTCTCGGCGACGCTGGGCAGATCGGTTGCCACCGTCTGCTGAACCAGTGTCCATGCGCCCAGCAGGACGAGCAGGGTGACGAGCGGCCAGACCACCCGTTCGGCCAGGTCGCCCAGCCTGCGGGCAAGGCCCTCAGGCGCGCGGGCGGGCGTGTCGGGGGTGGCGGGCGTGGCGATCTCTGCCATGGTCGTTCGGTCCTCGGGCCAATGTCGGCGGGGGTGTCGGCGGGGGTGTGGACAAGATGGTGCGGGGGAGGGCGGGGAGCGGTGCGGCTATCAGGCCGCGGCGGCACGCGTGCCCGACTGGGCCGCTTCCAGCGCCGCCAGATCGACCGCGGGGGCTTTGACCGCGAATTGCCGGACATAGCCGACCGGATCGGCCGGGTCGAAACGGCCGCCATCGAAGAACACATCGGGCCCCATCGCGATCGGGCTGGTGGCCTCGCTCAGTGTCCAGGGCTGGTCGTGAACACCTTCGGGTTTACGATCGATGGTGGGGGCGGCCAGCCCCATCTCGGCCGCGACCTCGCGATACAGCGCCGGCTTGTAGACCGCGGCGGCGGTGGCGGCGATGTCGACCGGCCGGTCGATCTGGCCCCAGCGGATCATCTGGGTCAGGGTCCACTCCGCATGGCTGAGCCAGGGGAAATTGGCGGCGTGGCGGCTGAAGACGTTGAAATCGGGCAGCGGGCGCGGCGCTTCCTCGGCGGCATAGCGGAAGGTGCCGGTCATCGACATCCGCACCACCTCGGCCGGCGCGTTGACATAGGCGCGCCCGGCGATGATGTCGGCGCCCTCTGGCCGGTTCGCCGCATCGTCCAGCCATTGGCCGGCGCTGATCACCGCGCGCAGCATCGCCTTATGGGTGGCGGGGTTGGCGGCCGCCCAGTCGGCGGCGACACCCAGCACCTTCTCGGGCTGGTTGGCCCACAGCTCGACGCTGGTGATGGCGACCTTGCCGATGCCGGCTTCGACCGCGCGTTCGTTCCACGGCTCGCCCACGCAATAGCCGTCGCAATTGCCGGCGCGCAGATTGGCCACCATCTGCGGCGGCGGGATCACGATGATCCGCAGATCCTGATCGGGATCGATGCCGGCGCTGGCTAGCCAGTAGCGCAATTCATACATATGCGACGATACCGGGAACACCGCGGCGAAGGTCAGCGGCGGCCGGCCGGCGGCCTTGTCGGCCTCGATCACGGTCTTCAGCGCCCGTGCGGTCATCGGCCGTTCGGCCACCGCCGCCGGGTCGGCGGCGGCCATCCGATCGAACAGGGTGTTGGACAGGGTGATGGCGTTGCCGTTCAGATCCAGCGACAGCGCCGTGATCTGGGGCTGGGCGATGGCGCCGAGGCCCAGCGTCGCCGCGATCGGCATGCCGGCCAGCATATGGGCCGCATCCAGAGCGCCGATGGTCATCTTGTCGCGGATGTTGGCCCAGGACGCCTCTTTAGACAGAGTGACATTCAAGCCTTCACGCTTGAAGAATCCCTTCTCATGGGCGATGACCAGGGGTGCGCAGTCGGTGAGCGGAATGAAGCCGATGGTCAGGTCGGTTTTTTCAGGCCCGGTGCCGGCGGCGGCGAAGGCGCCCGAGGGCAGCAGTGCGCGGGCGGCGGCCAGGGTCAGGGCCGTGCCCAGCAATGCGCGGCGGCTGATCCGGATGCCGGGGCGGCTGGATGTGGTGGTATCGGTCATGGTCGCTGGTCTCGCAATCTGCGGCGGCAGGTGGCACAGCGGGGGGCGGAGCGGGTATCGACACCGGGAGAAAGAAGGTGTCGACACCAAGGTATCTAGTCCTAAGTCTTTACAACTTTCGTGCCAACCCGAACGAGACGCCAGATTCCGCGGTATTCCGGCCGTTTGCGGTGCAACAGGTGTCGGCCGGTAACCGCGCTGCACATGCCAACATGCCCCTAAATTATGCAGATCTGAATTAATGGCTATAAAATGTGCATATTTATGTCAGGTGTCGGATCTTTCGGGTCGACCCTTAACCATCGGCCCCGACTCAGCGATAAGGACACAGGCTTCATATGACGCGGATCATCGGGCTGGTGGGGCCAAGCGGCAGCGGCAAGACCACGCTGATCGAACGACTGATCCCAGCGCTGGCCATGCGCGGCCTTAAGGTGGTCACGGTCAAGCGCAGCCATCACCGCCCCGATCTCGACCGGCCGGGAAAGGACAGCGACCGCCACCGGATGGCAGGTGCTGCGGCGGTGGTGGTTGGCGGCGGCGGTCTGGTCGGCGTGCTGCGGGAAGAACCGGCCGATGGCGGCGATGGCGGAGCCGAGCCCGATGCGGCCGGGCAGTTGCGCCGCTGGCTGGGCTATGCCGGCGCCGCCGACGTGGCGATCGTCGAAGGTTTTGCCGGCGCCGGACATCCGCGCCTCGAACTCCTTATGCCACAGCGTCCCGGCCGGCCGGATGCGCGCTGGCCGCTGTTTCCGCGTGATGATGCGGTGCGGGCCGTGATCGTGCCCGATCCGTTGCGGCTTAGCTGCGGCGCGCTCGACCGCGACCTTCTGGGCGATCGGCCGATTCTGGGGCGCGACGACGTCGACGCGGTCGCGGCACTGGTGCTGTCGGCCGACTGGCCCGCCTGGCGCTGACGCCGGCGGCGCGACCGGACGACCATCATGAAACCGTCAGTTATGTTGATGGAAACGTCATCGTCTTCGCGCAAGGCGCTTGCGATGCCGCGCGCAATCGACAAAGCTTGCCGCGCGTAAAATCCATCCAATGACGGTGCCGGTCCACCTTGCCCTTCTCATCTTTATCGGCCGCCTTGATTGCGGCGCTGGTCGGATTCGGCGGCACCGTCGCCCTGATCGTTCAGGCCGCACAGGCATTGGGCGGCACGCCTGAACAGGTCGCGTCGGCCGTGACGGCATTGTGTCTTGGTATGTCGGTCGCGGGCGGGCTGCTCAGCGCCGGGCTGCGGATGCCGGTGGTGCTGGCATGGTCGACGCCGGGGGCGGCACTGCTGGCGGCCAGCACGCTTCAGGCCGGCTATGGCGCGGCCATCGGCGCCTATGTCGCCGCGGCACTGATGATGATCGTGCTGGGGCTGGTGCCGGCCCTGGGGCGGCTGGCGGCGCGGATCCCGGCCGCTGTCGCCGCGGCCATGCTGGCCGGAGTGCTGCTGCCGTTCTGTCTGGCGCTGTTCCGCAGCTTTCAGTCGGATGCCGTGCTGGCCGGTGTGGTGCTGGTGGTGTTCGTCATTGCCCGGCAACGTGTTCCCATCTATGCGCTGCTGATCGTGCTGGCGGTGGTGGTGGGGGCCGTGGTGCTGCGCGATGATCTGGGGCCGGCCGGCGGGATACTGGCGCAGCAGGGCGTGTTCGGCGTGCTGCACGCGACCACGCCGGTGTTCGACTGGGCGGTGGTGATCAGCCTGGGGGTGCCGCTGTTTCTGGTGACGCTGGTGTCGCAGAACCTGCCGGGCTTCGTGGTGCTGAACGCCGCCGGCTATCGGCCGCCAACCCGGCCGGTGTTGCTGACAACCGGTGTGGCATCGCTGGTGCTGGCGCCGTTCGGCGCCATGGCGGTCAATCTGGCCGCCATCACCGCGGCATTGTGCACCGGGCCCGATGCCCATCCCGATCCGGAACGCCGCTGGGTGGTCGGTATCGCCTATGCCGGATGCTATGCCGTGCTGGCCTTGTTCTCGACACCGCTGGTCGCGCTGTTCATGGGCCTGCCGCGCGACACCATCCTGATCATCACCGGGGTGGCCCTGCTGGGACCGCTGACCAATGCGCTGGGCGCGATGTTCAGCGTGCCCGATGATCGCGAGGTGGCGGTGATGACCTTTGCCGCCACCGCCTCGGGCGTCGTGCTGCTGGGCATCGGTTCGGCCTTCTGGGGCCTGGCCACCGGGTTTCTGGTGCTGGGCGTGCGGGCGGGCCTGGCGCGTTTACGTCCGGGCGGTGCCGGCCGGACATGACATGACCCGAAGGGGCAGGGTTGCGGGACATGCGCGTGTCGCACGGGCCCGCAGGCTGTAAGGTGACCGCTCATCCTCAGCCAGCGGAGGCCTTGCCCGCCCGTGCCTGCCGATACCGCCCCCAGATCAGCGCCGCCCTCTGGCAGCCCCCCGGCCAGGGATGGCAACACAACCGCCCGGATGGTGGCGGTCATGTGCCTGTGCGAGGTGCTGTCGATGGCCGCCTATGGCTGCTATCCGGCCCTGCTGCCATTGCTGCGTGACGACTGGGCAATGAGCAACGGCACCGCCGGCTGGATTTCCAGCGCCTTCTTCATCGGCTATGTCGGTGGTGTGCCGATTCTGACCGGGGCCACCGACCGGATCGACGCCCGCAAGGTCTATCTGGGCTGCCTGGGCCTGATCGCCGCCGCCACCGCTGGTTTCGCGCTGCTGGCTCAGGGGCCGTGGTCGGCCGGCCTGCTGCAGGCCCTGGCGGGAGCCGGATTTGCCGGCACCTATATGCCAGGGCTGAAAATCCTCAGCGACCATGTGCGCGGGCCGCGCGCCAGCCGCGCGATCGCTTGCTACACCGCCTGTTTCTCGCTGGGCGCCGGGGTGTCGTTGTGGATCGCCGGGCTGGTGGCCGCGGCGGGCGGCTGGTCCGCCGCCTTCTGGGCGGCGGGGCTGTCGGCGGCGGCAGCCCTGGTTCTGGGCATCTTTCTGGTGCCGCGCACCGATCCGCCGCCGCTGCCTGAAGGTGTGCGGGTGCGGCCGTGGTGGCTGCCACCGGATTTCCGGCCGGTGCTGCGCAACCGTCGCGCCATTGCCTATACCTTTGCCTATGGCGGCCATTGCTGGGAGATGTTCGGCCTGCGTAGCTGGCTGGTTGCCTTTCTGGTTCATGCCGGCTCGGCGGTGGCGGTTGCCAGCAGCCTTGGCGGGGCGATCATCGCATCGGGCATCATCACCAGTTTCCTTGGCAACGAGATGGCGATGCGGATGGGGCGGCGGCGCTGGGTCACCTGCGCCATGCTGCTGACGGCCGTCGCCGCCGCACTGACCGCGGCGCTGGCCGGCGCGCCGCTGCTGGCGGTGGTGGCGGCGGTGGCGCTGTATAATCTGCTGGTCATGGCCGACAGCGCGTCGCTGACCGCCGGCGCCATCGCCGAAAGCGATCCGGCGGTGCGTGGTGCCGCCATGGCGCTGCATGCGCTGCTGGGTTTCGGCGGCGCAATCCTGTCGCCGCTGGTCTTCGGGCTGGTGCTCGACGGGGCGGGGGGTGAAACCGATCCGCTGGGCTGGGGGGCCGGCTTTGCCGTTCTGGCGATGGGGGGGCTGGCGGGGCTCGCACTGTTCCGCCGCATCGGCAGCGACGGACCGCCGCCGGCTGTGACGATTTCGTCGGACGATCGTGGCAACGGTTGATCCGTCATTCACATGAGCCATATTCTGCGGCAGGCGTGGCATATCGGCGGCGGCAACCGCCGAGACGACGATCAGAGGCTTCGGAGGCTGACATTCTAGACCTCGCGTCCATTGATCCGGTCTGGCTGGGCCTCGGCGGCAGCCTTCTGGCCGGGCTCGCGACCGGCATCGGTGCCCTGCCGGTGCTCGTGATCCGCCGCCCCAGCATCCGGCGGGAAAATCTGCTGCTTGGCGGGGCTGCCGGCGTGATGCTGGCGGCGGCGCTGTTTTCATTGCTGGTGCCGGCGCTGGACAGTTCGACCGCCCATTATGGCGCCCTGGGTGGGGCGCTGGGCGTGGGAGCCGCGATCGCGTTGGGTGCGGCGGCCATTGCCGCCCTGCATGCCGTGGTGCCGCATCTGCACGTCCAGCAGGACAGGGACGCGGTGGACGACGCAGCCCATGGCGCGGCTGCGCGGGGCACGATGATCACCAGCGGCGGTGAGGCGGTGCTGGTGATGGACGGCGGTGGTGTGGCCGCCATTGATGCCCGCCGCATGGCGCCGGCCCTGCTGATGGTGCTGGCGATCGCGCTGCACAACCTGCCCGAAGGTCTGGCGGTCGGTGTGGGGCTGGGTGGATCGGGCATCGCGGGCGGCGGCGATCTGGGCGACGGGCTGGCGCTGGCGATCGGCATCATGATCCAGAATCTGCCCGAAGGCTTCGTGGCGGCCGTCGGCATGATGATGGTGGGGGCCAGCCGGATCAACGCGATGCTGGTGGCATTCGGCACCGGCGCGCTGGAGATTATCGGCGGCGGGCTGGGCGTGGCCATGGCCGGGCTCGGGGCGGGGGTGCTGCCCTGGACGATGGCTTTCGCGGCCGGTGCGATGATTTTCGTGGTCAGCCACGAGATGATTCCGGAAACCCACCGCCATGGCCAGGAAATGGGGGCAAGCTGGGCGTTGATCCTGGGCTTTGCCGGGATGACCGCGATTGCCGCCAGTTTCGGCTGATGACGTTTGCTGACGGGCCGGGATGGACCCTGAACGGCTTATGTGCCGATGGGCCCGACGTCAGGGCTGAATGACAACAAACGATAGGCGGACCCCGGACCGGGCGGGCGATCCGCCAGAGATGGACGAGATCCCGCAGGCTGTATCAGGCGCTGCGGACGGATTGACGGAGAAGGAGACGAGCCTATGGCTGGACAAGTTCTGCATGCCCCGCGTGAAAAGCTGAGCCGCCACACCATGGCGCTGCATCATGCGATTTCGTCGCTGATGGAAGAGCTGGAGGCGGTGGACTGGTATCGTCAGCGCGCCGATGACTGCGAGGACGACAGCTTGCGCGACATTCTGCTGCACAACATGCGCGAGGAAATCGAGCATGCGATGATGACGCTGGAATGGTTGCGGCGGAACGACGACGACTTCGCCGAACAGATCAAGACCTATCTGTTCACCGAGGGGCCGATCACCGAGGTCGAGGAAGATGCGACTGACGGTGCCGCTGGCGCGGGCGGCAAGGGGGCGTCGTCGGGTGACGGCGCCAAGGGCAACTCCGAGGACGGGCTGACCATCGGCAGCCTGAAGAGGCGGCGCTGACCGGCCGATTTCGTCCGCATTCCCCGTCGCATGACCGCAGGAGTTTTCACGACCATGGATTATCTGAACCGTTCCCAGGCGCCGTTCGGCGTCGATTTGTGGAAGAAGATCGACGCGGCCGCGATCGACGCTGCCCGTGACGCGCTGACCGCCCGCCGGTTTCTTGAGGTCGACGGGCCGTATGGCGTCGGCCTGACCTCGATCGAGATCGGCAACGACGTCTATTGCCGCGATCCGGGGCCGGACGAGGCCGGCGCGGTGATGAGCCGGGCGATATCGGTGCCGATGTTCCGCAAGGGTTTTCGCCTCAGCGTCCGGCGCATCGCCTCGTCGACCGATCAGAGCCAGCCCTTGAGCCTGGCGCCGGTCGAGGATGCGGCCGAAGCCGTGGCCGCCCGCGAAGAAGAGATGGTCTATTACGGCAACACCGATTTCGGCCTGGAGGGGCTGCTGACCGCGAAAGGTCGTCATGCCATCGATGGCGGCGACTGGTCGAACATCGATCAGGCGCTGCAGGATGTGCTGGCGGCCGTGAACAAGCTGGACGAAAGCGGCCTGCGCGGCCCCTATGCGTTGGCCCTGTCGCCGAAGCTGTATAATTCGCTGTTCCGTCGCTATGACGGCAGCGACGTGCTGCAACTGGAACATATCAACAGCGTCTGCACCGTCGGCATCTTCAAGGCGCCGATCGAGGGCGGCGTCCTGATCGATCCGCGCGTGGGCGTGCTGGTCGTGGGCCAGGATCTGCGCGCCGGCTATGCCTCGCATGACGGCATCCACCATCATCTCTATCTGGCGGAAAGCCTGGTGCTGCGCATCGACGACCCCAAGGCGGTCTGCACCATCGGCGCCGATGTCGGCGGCCTGCTGGTCAAGAAGGCCTGACCCTGACCCAGGCGGCCCACGCCGCCTGATCCGGCGGACCGGCTGGGGCCAAGCCCGGACGATAACGAGAAACGCCGTCATCCGGATGCCCGGATGGCGGCGTTTCTGTTCGGCCCCACCAAAACTGCGGGGGAATTGTCGGGAGCTGGGGGCCGGACCTCGCGGACCGGCCGTCAGGGCCGCCCCTGTATTACTTCTTGGCCATCTCGCATTCACCCTTCTCGATCGGCCGGAAGGCCTGATCGCCGGGGATGGTTGCCAGGATGTTGTAATAGTCCCACGGACCCTTGGAGTCGCCGGGCTTCTTCACCTCGGCCAGATACATGTCGTGGACCATGCGGCCATCGGCACGGATATGACCGTTCTTGGCGAAGAAGTCGTTGATCGGGGTCTCTTTCATCTTGTTGACGACGGTGAGCGCGTCATCTGTTCCAGTGGCCTCGATCGCCTTCAGATACTCCGTGACCGCCGAATAGATGCCGGCCTGGAGCATGTTCGGCATCTTGCCGGCCTTCTCCATGAACCGGGTCGCGAAGGCGCGGGTCTCGTCATTAAGATCCCAGTAATAGCCTGTGGTGACCACCAGCCCCTGGGCGACATCGAGGCCCAGCGCATGGATGTCGTTGATGAACACCAGCAGACCCGCCAGCTTCTGGCCGCCCTGGGTGATGCCGAATTCCGCCGCCTGCTTGATCGAGTTGATCGTGTCGCCGCCGGCGTTGGCGAGCCCGATCACGTCGGCGCCAGACCCTTGTGCCTGCAGCAGGAAGGACGAGAAGTCGGTGTTCGGGAACGGCACCTTCACGCCGCCAACAATCTCGCCGCCGGCGCTGAGCACGGCATTGGTGGTGTCGCGTTCCAGCGCGTGGCCGAAGGCATAGTCGGCGGTAAGGAAGTACCATTTCTTCGCGCCCTGGCCGACCAGCGCCGAGCCGGTGCCGGTCGCGAGGGCATAGGTGTCATAGACATAGTGGATGCCGGTGGGCGAGCAGGCCTTGCTGGTCAGATCCGACGAGCCGGTGCCGGCATTCAGATGCAGCTTGCCTTTTTCCTTGGCGATGTTCTGGACCGCCAGGCCCACCGACGAGGTCGGCACGTCGACGATCGCGTCGACGCCATCGCGATCATACCACTGGTTGGCGATGTTGGAGCCGATATCCGGCTTGTTCTGATGGTCGGCGAAGATCACCTCGACCGGCGTGTTGCCGACCTTTCCACCATAATCCTCCACCGCCATCCGGGCGGCGATCACCGATGCCTGGCCGGTGACATCGGAATAGATGCCGGACTGGTCGTTCAAAACGCCGATGCGGACGACGTTATCGGAAATCTCGGCCTGGGCCGCCCCCGCGGCCATGCCCATCATGGTCGCAAGAACCGCGGCAGCGATCGCGTTCCTGGTGTTCATCTGCTTCCTCCCTGGGCGGATCCGGGCCTGACGGCCTCAGTACCCTGTCATCCCGGAGGCGATGTCGGCCGCCATGCAGGGCGTGCCGCAACGCGGTCTCGACACCCGGCGCCGCTGCCACTCCCCAGCATGCGTGCCACGTATCGTCATCCGGAAAGATCCGCTTGCTTTGATCTTGCGGGACAGGTGCCGAGCAATGCCTCACACCAGTTCCCGGGCCGTCTTGAGAAAGATCATGCTGCAATGAGCGAACTTCGTGAAATGAAAAAACGCCGTTATCGCAGGAAAGCGAGAACGGCGTCAGTGAATGCAACTTCAATGGGGATCACGCTGCGCGAATATCGCCAAGGAAGCGATCCACGACGGTCTTCAGGTCGTCCGCCTGGCGATTGAGCCGGGTTGCCGCTTCCCGCACCGTGCCGGCGGTGCCGCCGGTCTGGCTGGCGGCGGCACCCACGGCGCCGATGCTGCTGGTCACGGCCTCGGTCGCCTGGGCGGCAGCCTGGGTGCTGTGGGCGATGGCGCCGGTGCCGGCCCCCTGTTCCTGGACCGCGGCCGCGATGTCGCTCGCGATCTCGCTGACCGCCGAGATGGTCTTGACGATTCCGTCGATGGCGCCGACGGCCTTGCGGGTTTCTTCCTGGACGGCGCCGATCTGGCGCGAGATATCCTCGGTGGCGCGGCCGGTCTGGCTTGCCAGATTCTTGACCTCGGATGCGACCACGGCGAAGCCCTTGCCGGCGTCGCCGGCGCGCGCCGCCTCGATCGTGGCATTCAGGGCCAGGAGGTTCGTCTGGTCGGCGATGGCATCGATCAGCACCAGAACCTCGCCGATCCGGCCGCTGGTCTCGGCAAGGCCGCGGACGATCTCGGTGGTGCGGCGTGCCTCTTCGGTGGCGCGTGCGGCAACATCGGCTGCCTGTGTCACCCGGCGGGCGATGTCGCTGATCGACGTCGACAGCTCTTCGGCCGCGGCGGCGATGGTCTGGACATTGGCATCCGCCTGATCGGCGGCGCCCACCATGGTGTCGGCCTGCTGCCGGGTCTGGTCGGCTGCATGGGTCAGGTCGCCTGCGGCCAGTTCCATCTCGTGTGCGGCCTGAAGCACGATCTGCAGCGACCGTGCCGCTTCGGCATCGAAGCCTTCGGTCAGGGCGTCCACCCGCTTTGACCGCTCCAACTGCCGCGTCTGGTCGGCATCTCGCTGGCGGCTCAGATGGTCGGCTTCCTTCAGCCCCTCGCGCACCACGTTGAAGGCCCGGACCATGGCGCCGATTTCATCGCGCCGGCTGTCGCCATTGACCTGAATGTCGCGCTCGCCGGTCGCCAGACGACCAAGCGCTGTGGTGATCGAGCGCAAGGGAGGCACGGTGTGGCGAATGACCTGGATCGCCAGGATCACCATCACGGCAAGGGTGATGGCGGCGATCGTGCCCAGGCGGATCGCCTCGTGACGGAAGGTGGTGGTCAGGTCGCCGATATAGACGCCGGTCATCAGGGCGACATCGGTTCCAGGTACCCGCCGCACCAGGGTCAGCTTCGGTTCGGGAACATCGCTGCCGCTGCGGGGCCAGAGATAGTTGATATAGCCGCCGCTCGCCGGGCCGAAACCCAGCGTCACGGCGTCGCGGATGAACTCGACGCCGTTGGGGTCCTTCAGCGCGATCAGGTTCTTGCCGATCAGATCGCCGCGCACCCCATGCAGCACGATGACGCCTTTGGCATCGACACCCAGAAAATACTCGGCCCCGTCGTCATAGCGCATCCCCTCGACGAGCCGCAGGCCGGTGTCTAGCGCGGCGGCCTGGGCCGTGGTGTCGTTGCCCGCCTTGCCGATCTGGTTCCTGATGACGGTGGTGGCCATTTCGGTCAGGGCTTCAAGTTTGTCGCGCCGGTCGGCATAAAGCTGATCCTTCAGCGTCGACAGCGAAACCGCCATGATCGTGGCGATCGCGATCAGCGCGGCGATTACCAGCACGGCGAGCTTCGTCCCGGTCTTTAGGTTCTTCATCCCAGACTCCCGATCCTACTATGCGGTCCGGCACATGCAGCCAGAGGCAGTTTAGGAGGGGATTATTAATCAATGGTTGATTGATGATAATATTCATCAACCTGAATGACGTTAGAGACCGTGTAAGACGCACGAACGCCGCATGGCCTGAACCATGCGGCGTTCGTCGGCGGCGGGCCAGGTATGGGCCGTTCAGGAGTGGCGGTTGCGGCGCCGGTCGATGAAGGCCTGATATTCACCCACGATGCCGCGGCGGAACAGCAGCACGCAGGCCACGAAGATGGCGCCCTGGATGATGGTGACCCAGGCACCGACCTGCGCGAAATAGTTCTGGATGCCGGTGACCAGGAAGGCGCCGACCATGGGGCCGAACACCGTGCCGACACCGCCCAGCAGGGTCATCAGCACCACTTCGCCCGAGGCGTGCCAATGAACGTCGGTCAGGGTCGCGATCTGGAAGACCAGCGCCTTGGTGGAGCCTGCGAGGCCTGCGATGCCCGATGACAGCACGAAGGCCAGCAGCTTGTAGCGGTTGACGTCGTAACCCAGCGAGATCGCGCGCTGTTCGTTTTCGCGGATCGCCTTCAGCGTCTGGCCGAAGGGCGAATGAACGACGCGATGGATGAACAACAGCCCGACGACGAAGATCGTGAAGACGACATAATACATGGTCATGTCGTCATGCAGGCTGATGACGCCGAACAGCATGCCGCGCGGAATGCCCTGGATGCCGTCTTCACCACCGGTGAACGGGGCCTGAAGCGCCAGAAAGAAGATCATCTGCGCGAAGGCGAGGGTGACCATGGCGAAGTAGATGCCCTGGCGGCGGATGGCGAGGGACCCGATCACGAAGCCGAGCGCGGTGCCGATCGCCGTGCCGAACAGAATGCCGACTTCAGGCGGCAGACCCCAGACCTTGACCACGTGTCCGCAGACATAAGCCGCGAACCCGAAATAGGCGGCATGCCCGAAGCTGAGCAATCCGACATAGCCAAGCAGCAGGTTGAAGCCCGATGCGAATAGCGCGAAGCACAGCGCTTTCATCAGGAAGACCGGATAGACGACATGCGGGGCGATCAGCCCGACCATGATCGCCACCGCCACGGCGATCATGGTGAAGCCTGCGGCCTTCTGGCCGCGGGCGCTGCGGGTTCCGGACACGGTGTTGACGCTCATGGATCACGCCGCCTTTCCGAACAGGCCCGCAGGCTTGATGAGCAGGACGATGGCCATGACCACGAAGATCACGGTGCTCGACGCTTCTGGATAGAACACCTTGGTGAGACCCTCCAGCAGTCCAAGGCCGAACCCGGTGAGCACCGAGCCCATGATCGACCCCATCCCGCCGATGACCACCACCGCGAAGACAATGATGATCAGGTTGGAGCCCATCAGCGGGCTGACCTGATAGGCTGGGGCCGCCATCACGCCGGCGAAAGCGGCCAGCGCGACGCCAAAGCCATAGGTGATGGTAATCAGCAACGGCACGTTGATGCCAAAGGCCTGCACCATCATCGGGTTTTCGGTCGCGGCGCGCAGGTGAGCGCCAAGCCGGGTCTTTTCGATGATCAGCCAGGTGGCAAGGCAGATACCAGCCGAGGCGATCAGGATCCAGGCCCGATAGTTGGGCAGGAACATGAAGCCAAGGTTGGTGCCACCCTGCAACTCTGGCGGAATGGCATAAGGCTGGCCTGAAATGCCATAGGCCTGGCGGAAGCCGCCCTCGATCACCAGCGACAGACCAAAAGTCAGCAGCAGTCCGTAGAGGTGATCGAGGTTGTACAACCGCCGTATCAGCACCCGTTCCAGAATGATGCCGATAAGTCCGACGATGAGAGGGGCGACGATCAGGGCTGGCCAGTATCCGATCCCGGCATACTGCAGCACCAGCCACGCCACGAACGCGCCCATCATGTACTGGGCGCCGTGGGAGAAGTTGATGACGTTGAGCAGGCCGAAGATCAGGGCCAGGCCCAGGCTGAGCATGGCGTAGAAGGCGCCGTTGATCAGCCCTAGGAGCAGCTGGCCGAAAAGGACCTGCGGCGGAATGCCGATCAATTCCATCATGAAGGATGTGCCCCTCGTGTCGGCGTCGAAATCATAGGGTGACGGTTGCTTGGCGGTACGCGCTGATTACTTCTTGACCAGCGGGCATTCGCTTTCCGACAGCGGCCGGAAGGCCTGATCGCCCGGAATGGTCGCCAGCAGCTTGTAGTAGTCGTAAGGCGCCTTGGATTCGTCCGGCGACTTGATCTGCATCAGATACATGTCGTGGACCATGCGGCCATCCTCGCGGATCGTGCCGCCCTTGGCGAAGAAGTCGTTGACCGGCGTCTGCTTCATCTGTGCGACGACGGCCTTGCCTTCATCGGACTTGGTGGCCTCGATCGCCTTCAGATAGTGCATGACCGACGAATAGATGCCGGCCTGAACCATTGTCGGCATCCGGCCGTTGTTGCGCTCGGCGAAGCGCTTCGACCAGGCACGGGTCTCGTCGTTCAGATCCCAGTAGAAACCGGTGGTCAGCACCAGCCCCTGCGAGACCTGAAGACCCAGCGAGTGGACGTCGGTCAGGAACAGCAGCAGACCGGCCAGACGCTGGCCACCCTGGGTGATGCCGAATTCCGACGCCTGCTTGATGGTGTTGACGGTATCGCCGCCGGCATTGGCCACGCCGATCACCTCGGCGCCCGAGCCTTGAGCCTGCAACAGGAACGACGAGAAGTCGGTGTTCGGGAACGGATGACGCACCGAGCCCACGACCTCACCGCCCGCGGCTTTCACCGCGTTCATGGTGTCGCGTTCCAGCGCATGGCCGAAGGCATAGTCGGCGGTCAGGAAGAACCACTTCTTGGCGCCCTGCTGCACCAGCGCACCACCGGTGCCGTTGGCCAGCGCATAGGTGTCATAGGTCCAGTGAATGCCGGTCGGCGAGCAGGCCTTGCCGGTCAGGTCCGAGGTGGCGGCGCCGTGATCGATGAGAATCTTGCCCTTTTCCTTGGCAATGTTCTGCACCGCAAGCGCCACCGACGACGTCGGCACGTCGAAGATCGCGTCCACGCCGTCGCGGTCGAACCACTCATTGGCGATGTTGGAGCCGATATCGGGCTTGTTCTGATGGTCGGCCGAGACGACTTCGATCTTGGCACCGGCGACGCTGCCACCGAAATCCTCGACCGCCATCTGGGCCGCGGCAACGCCGCCCGGACCGGACAGGTCGGTATAGATGCCGGACTGATCGTTCAGCACGCCGATGCGCACGACATTGTCGGAAATCTCGGCCTGAGCGGCCCCGGCCGAAAAGGCGGCGACAACAGCGGCGGTCACGGCCGCCAGTGTAAACTTCAACGTCATAGAAATTTTCCTCCCCCTGAGGATCTTGAGCGTCCTGAGGTCACAAGACGGTATCCGTCGGCAGTCAAGGTCGGGTCACAGCAACCTGTCCGGCCCGGCCGGCCGGCCCGATGGGACCGGCCGTGCACGAGCGCGAGCGTCGCGTACGGACTTGGCGGGAGACAGAGCCTCGATCGGGTTCAGCCGGCCTTCTTGTGTGGGCCTGCATGAACACGGAGACGCACCGCCGCGACCTTCCGCCCGGCGTCGTGATCAGACGCCGAGATACGTTTTGAGCTTTTCCTGGCTGCTCGCGATCGCGTCAGACGCGATCATGTCGACCACCCGTCCTTCCTCGACGACATAATGCCGGTCGGCGACGGTGGATGCGAAATGGAAATTCTGTTCCACCAGCACGATGGTGAAACCTTTTGCCTTCAGCGCCCGGATGATGTCGCCGATCTGCTGCACGATGACCGGGGCCAGACCCTCGGTCGGCTCGTCCAGCAGCAGAAGATTGGCGCCGGTGCGCAGGATACGCGCGATGGCCAGCATCTGCTGCTCGCCGCCGGACAGCTTGGTGCCCTGGCTGCTGCCGCGTTCCTTCAGGCGGGGGAACAGACCGAAGACTTCGTCGACCGTCATGCCGCCCGGCTTCACCACCGGCGGCAGCATCAGGTTCTCGACCACGTCGAGGCTGGCGAAGATCGCGCGTTCTTCCGGGCAGAAGGCGATGCCGGCGCGGGCGATCTGGTTCGACGGCAGCTTGATCAGTTCGCGACCGTCGAAGGTGATGCTGCCCTTGCGGCTCGACACGATGCCCATGACGCATTTCAGCGTCGTGGTCTTGCCGGCGCCATTGCGGCCCAGCAGGGTGACGACCTCACCCGGCTGAACGTCGAAGCCGATGCCGTGCAGGACATGGCTTTCGCCGTACCAGGCGTTCAGATCCTGAACCGACAGCAGCGGCGCGGTGCCAGTGGCGGATGCTGTGGCGGATGCGGTGCGTGCAGGCTCAGCCATGACCGGTCCCCATATAGGCCTGAATCACTTCGGGGTTCTGCGACACCTCGTCATAGGTGCCTTCCGCCAGGATCGCGCCGCGCTGAAGCACGGTGATCGTGTCCGACAGATTGGCCACGACCTTCAGGTTGTGCTCCACCATCAGAACCGTGCGGCCCTGGGCAACCCGCTTGATCAGTTCGGCGATACGCCCGACATCTTCATGCGCCATGCCGGCCATGGGCTCGTCGAGCAGCATGACCTTGGGTTCCAGCGCCAGCGTGGTCGCGATCTCCAGCGCCCGTTTGCGGCCATAGGGCAGCTCGGCGGTGATCGCGTCGGCATAACCGTCCAGGCCGACATCATCCAGCAGCTCGTCGGCACGATCGTGCAGATTGTCGAGCACGCGTTCCGAGCGCCAGAAATGGAAGGAATTGCCCAGCTTGTGCTGAAGGGCGATCCGCACGTTCTCGCGCACCGTCAGGTGCGGGAACACGGCGGAAATCTGGAAAGACCGCACCATGCCGCGCCGGGCGATCGCCGCCGGCTTCTGGCTGGTGATGTCGTGACCGTCATAGAGAATCTGCCCCGAGGTCGGGATCAGGAACTTGGTGATCAGATTGAAACAGGTCGTCTTGCCCGCTCCGTTGGGGCCGATCAGGGCGTGGATCGTACCACGACGCACCTGAAGATCGACCTTGCTGACCGCCGTGAAGCCCTTGAACTCCTTGGTCAGACCCTTCGTCTCGATGATGATGTCCTGAGCCATGCCCCTGTAAGCGTCCGCAACACGCAGACCACCATCGCACTGCCGCCGGGCCATCGGCCCGCAGCACCAGTGCGTGGATCGCCTGTGTTCACGGACGGCTCACTCCTCCCCTAGATGAGCACACGTCTGCCGGGCGTCCTGGGAGACAGCGTCCGGTTTTCGTGACGATCGGGTCCCTGTAGTCTTTTGTAATTATATTTTGTGAAGGGAAGTCTTATCGGAATTCCGCCAAGCGGTCAAGGCGTCCGCGGTCCGCCATTTGAGCCGTTTCAGGCCTGGTGCGACCGGGGCGCGATGACTGGTGATATCGATCACCCGGCAGGCGCAATGATGCGGTTGCGCAGGGTGCCGATGCCGTCGATTTCCAGCTCGATCAGGTCGCCTGAGGCCAGAAGCTGGCCGGTCTCGATGCCACAGCCATTGCCGACCGTGCCCGATCCGATGAATTCGCCGGCATGCAGGGTCTCGTCGCGGGAGATATGGGCGAGGATGCGGTCGAAGCGATGCTGCATGCTTGCGGTCGAGCCCTTGCCGCGCAACTCGCCATTCACCCGTACCTGCATCGTCAGGTTGTAAGGGTCGGTCAACTCGTCGCTGGTCACGATCCAGGGGCCGATGATGTTGCCGGTGTCGAAATCCTTGCCCTTGGCGGGTCCCAGGCTGCCCTGCATCTCGGCGAACTGGGCATCGCGGGCGGTCATGTCGTTGAAGATCGTATAGCCGAAGATGTGATCCGCGGCCGTCTGAGAGGTGATGCCGCGACCGGTTCGGCCCAGCACGATGCCGAATTCCAGCTCGTAATCCATCATGCGCGAGAAGGACGGCCAGCGGACGATCTGATCGTGGCCGATGACGCTGAAGCGGTTGGCCTTGTAGTAGATCGGCTGTTCATACCACACCGGCGGCACCTTCACCGGCGGCAGGCCCAGCGCTTCGGGCGTGGTGCCGCGCATCTCGGCCAGCAGCTTGCGGCCGCCTTCCATGGCCTGGATCAGATGGGTCTCGAACACCAGGCAATCGCGCATCTGGCGCGGTTCCGGCAGAGGGCTGCGGAACGAGATCCCGTCAAGCGGAACCAGATGGGCGGCGGCCTCGCCGCCACGCGCCGCTTCGGCCAGAAGCTCATGCGCGCGCGCAAGGCCGTCGGCGCCGGCATCGATCAGCGCCAGCATGCTGGCGGCGAACGCGCCATCGGTGCCCATGCGGCTCTGTGCGGCCAGAGTCAGGTTCAGCACATGCCGGCCATCGGCGGCGAGTGCACCGATATGGCGGGTTTCGCCAGCGGTGAATTCAATGGCGCCGGCTTCTGGCACGAAGGTGAGCAGCTTCATCGGGTGAGATCCGTCATGTCGGAGAGAATGGGGGCGGGACCAGAGGGCTGGTCTTGGCGATCAGTCGAAGATCGCCACCGCACGTGTCCATCCGGCCGATGCGGCGCGGATCTTCACCGGGAAACAGGCGATGGTGAAGCCGGTCGCAGGCACCGATTCCAGGTTGTGCAGCTTTTCGAGGTGGCAATAGCCGATGTCGCGGCCGGCACGGTGGCCTTCCCAGATCAGCCCGGCATCGCCGCTTTCGATGTATTTCTCCCGCGTGTGCGTGAAGGGCGCGTCCCAGCTCCAGGCATCGGTGCCGGTGACGCGCACGCCGCGTTCCAGCAGATACATCGTGGCCTCGCGCCCCATGCCGCAGCCGGCATCGACATAATCATCATGGCCATAGCGGCTGCCGGCGCGGGTGTTGATCACCACGATGTCCAGCGGCTGCAGCGTGTGGCCGATGCGGGCCAGTTCGGCTTCCACCTCGTCGGCGGTCACCACATGGCCGTCGGGCAGGCGCCGGAAATCCAGCTTCACGCCCGGACGGAAGCACCAGTCCAGCGGCACCTCGTCGATGGTGATCGCGCGCTCGCCCTTGTTCATGGTCGAGGCGAAGTGATAGGGCGCGTCCAGATGGGTGCCGTTATGGGTGATCAGGTTGATCTGCTCCACCGCCCAACCCTCGCCATCAGGCAGATCCTCAGGCTTCAGGCCCGGAAAGAAGCCGGTGATCTGTGCTGGCGTCTGTTCGTGGTTCATGTAGGTGATCTTGGGTTCGAAACCGGGCGGGTCGGACCGGACATCGTTTTCGAGCATGATCGACAGGTCGACGAAACGGCGGGTCATGGGGCTCATCCTCCCTTGATGGCGGGTGATCGCTTGCTGGTTGCGATCATCTGGTTGCGTACAGCATACAGCGCCATTTGCGCGATCATGCATAAAAAAATCGAAATTCCGGCCTGAAACGATGTAAGCTGTATCAATAGCGATATTGCAGCGCAATATCAGGCGTGAGGGCGATCAACCGATGACCGATGCAGATCTCAACCCCGAGGCCGTGGCCGGTCATTCCGATCTGCGCGCCGCCGTGGCCGACGGCTTCGTGGGCGAGGAGGGCACGCGTGCCGCCACCCTGTCGCTTGAGGCGTTGGAACGGATCCGGACCGATATCGTGGCGGGTGCGCTGAAGCCCGATATGAAGCTGCATCTGGGCAGCATGCGCGCCCGGTATGGGGTGGGGTTGAGCCCGCTGCGCGAAGCGCTGTCGCGGCTGGCGGCCGACGGGCTGGTGTCGTTCTCGGGCCAGCGCGGCTTCAGGGTGGCGCCGGTCAGCCGGGCGGATCTGGCCGATATCACCCGGTCGCGTCAGATCGTCGAGGGGGCGGCGCTCAGGCTTGCCATCGCCTGCGGCGGCGACGACTGGGAGGCCGAAATCGTCACCAGCCATCATCTCCTGCGCCGGGCGACAGAACGCAGCGCCGCCGACCACACGATCAGTGTCGACGATGTCGCCTGGGCGGCATGGGAAGCGCGCCACCGTGCCTTTCACGCCAGTCTGGTGTCGGCATGCCCGCTCAACGCGCTCAAAGGCTTCCGGGCGCTGCTTTACGACAAGGCCGAACGCTATCGCCGGCTGATGCTGAGCTGGCCGTTCCGGCCCGACGAGGTGCTGGCCGAGCACGACCTGCTGCGCGATGCCGTGCTGGCCCGCGACCCCGACCGCGCGGTCGGGGTTCTGGAAGAACATATCGCCATCACCGCCGATCTGCTGGATGCGGAGCTGGCCCGGATCGAGGGCGGCTGACCGGCAGACCGGCGGGTTCCCGCCCCGACATGACCAGGCACCAGATGCCCTGGCACCGGGGCCCCGAGGGCGGGAACAGAACAACCGGGCCCCCCTGGGAGGGATGACCAAGATGACGGATACCCGTATCGACAGCGGCCCGCGGCCGCGTCATGACATGTCGCTGGGACGGGGCAGCTCGCTGGGGCGGGGTGTCAGGTCCGTTCTGTGCGCGGCGGCACTGGCACTCGGCGCCGGTCAGATTCTGGCGCCGGCAGCGCATGCGACCGAGACTATTCCCCTGACGGTCGTCGCCGGCCATCCGCCGGCGTTCCTGTGGGTGAAGACGCTGAGCGAGAGCTTCATTCCCGGCGTCGACCGGCGCCTGAAGGAGGGCGGCGACGCCTATCGTATCGCCTGGACCGAGGCGTATGGCGGCACGGTCGCCAAGATCGGCGGCGAACTTGAGGCGATGGAAGAAGGCATCGCCGATATGGGCTTCGTCGGCTCGGTGTTCGAGGCCGCGAAGATGCCGCTGCACAACGTCACCTACATGCTGCCGTTTTCGACCGACAATCTGTTCCTGGTGACCCAGACCGTGGCCGGTCTGTCGAAGCGCATCCCTGAGATGGACGAGGAATGGACCCGTAACAATCAGATGGCGCTGGCGGGGGCGGCCCTCGACAGCTATCACCTGTTCACGAATTTTCCGGTCAACTCGATCGACGATCTGAACGGGCGCAAGATCGCGGCCCCCGGGCCTGCCGCCAACTGGCTGAAGGGCACCGGTGCGGTCGCCGTCGCCGGCAACCTTCAGACCTATTACAACGACATCAAGACCGGTGTGTTCGAAGGTACGCTGACCTTCGCCACCGCGGCCGCCGCGGCCAAGCTTCAGGAAGTGGCGCCCTATGTCACCAAGGTGAATATCGGCGCGCAGTTCGCCGGCGCCATCACCATCAATGCCGATGTCTGGGCCGATCTGCCGCAGCCGGTGAAGGATGCGATCCTGGCCGAGGCGGCGCTCTATAGCGACACCTTCGCCAAGGCTCAGGCGGCGCGGGTGAATGCGTCGTTCAAGGCGATGGCCGATGGCGGCGCCACCATCACCGAATTGTCGCCGGCCGAGCGCAAGCGCTGGGCGGACGCGCTGCCCAACGTCGCCAAGGAATGGGCGGCGGATCTGGAGGCCAAGGGCGTGCCGGGCAAGGCCGTCATGACCGGCTATCTGGATGGCCTGCGCGCGGCCGGTGTCACCCTGCCGCGTAACTGGGACCGCGAGTGAGCGGGGCGGCGGAGCCGCGGGGGAACCCCACCCCTGCGGCCTTGCCGCAAACCGGCCTGCTGGGCCGGATCGCGGCAATCGCAAGCGCCGTCGGCACCGCCTGGATTCTGCTGATGATGGTGCTGGTGAACGCCGATGTCATCGGCCGCGCGGCGCTGTCGGCACCGATCCGGGGCGTGCCGGAATTCGTCGGACTGTCGATCGTGGGCATCGTGTTTCTTCAGGCCGGCCACGCGCTGGCATCGGGCCGCTTCACCCGGTCCGACGCGCTGCTGGACCAGTTGGCACAGCGCCGGCCACGGGTGGCGGCGGGGCTTGACGCCGTTCATTCCCTGGCCGGCGCGGCCTTCTTCTCGATTCTGGCCTGGGCGCTGTGGCCGCGCCTGCTGCGGGCGATCGCGGAAGGCGATTATGTCGGCGCCGCCGGCGACTTCACCCTGCCGGTCTGGCCGATCCGGGTGCTGATGGTCGCGGGCTCGGTGATGGTGATCGGGATCTATCTCATTCTGGCGGCGGCTGCCCTCCGCCGTGTCGCCGGGGGACGGTCATGACCGGACTTGAAATCGGCCTGCTGTCGGTGGTGGCGCTGCTGCTGCTGATCTGGGCGGGCATGCATGTGTCGGTGGCGCTGGGTCTGGTCTCGCTGCTGGCGATCTGGGAAGTGCGCGGCCGCTGGTCGGTTGCCGCCAGCGCGATCGCGCAGGCGGCGCTGGATTCGATCGACAGCTATGTCTTCGGTGTCGTGCCGCTGTTCGTGCTGATGGGCTATCTGGTGGGCGTGTCCGATCTGGGGCGCGATGCCTTCCGGCTGGCCGACCGGGTTGTCGGGCGATTGCGGGGCGGCCTGGGCGTCGCCACGGTCGGGGCCAACGCGGCCTTCGCGGCCGTGACCGGCATTTCCATCGCCTCCGCCGCCGTGTTCACCAAGGTGGCGGTGCCCGAGATGATCAGGCTGGGCTATATGCCCCGCTTCGCGGTCGGCGTGGTCGCCGGCTCGTCGGTGCTGGGCATGCTGATCCCGCCCAGCCTGCTGCTGATCCTGTATGCGGTGGTCGCCGAACAATCGGTGGGCGACATGTTCCTGGCCGGCATCGGCCCCGGACTGCTGATGGCGCTGGTCTTCGGCATTTATATCGTGCTGATGGCGCATCTGCGCCCCGACAGCGTTCAGCCGCGCGCGGCTGCCGAGGCGGTGCGTCTGGCGGCCGCGGCCGATCAGCGTCACGGCCGGCGGGGCAATGTCTTCGCCGAGGGCGCACCGCTGTTCGGGCTGATCCTGCTGGTGCTGGGCGGCATCTATGGCGGGCTGTTCACGCCCACCGAAGCGGGTGCCGTGGGGGCCGCCGGCGCGCTGCTGGTGGCGGTCGGCCGCCGGCGGCTGGACCTGCGCGGCTTCTGGAAGGTGCTGGTCGATACCGGCCATGTCACCGCCTCGATCTCGCTGCTGATCATCGCGGCCTCGCTCTACAGCCGCATGCTGGCGCTGACCGGGGTGCCCGATGCCATGGGCGCGCTGTTCGCCGATGCGGGCCTTGGCCCCGCCGGGTTCCTGGTGATCTATGTGCTGATCGCGGTGCTGCTGGGCACAATCCTGGACAGCAGCTCCATCCTGTTGATCCTGGTGCCGCTGGCGATGCCGGTGGTCGACGGCTTCGGCATGAACATGGTCTGGTTCGGCGTGATCACGGTGATTGCGGTCGAGGTGGGTCTGCTGACACCGCCGCTGGGCCTGTCGGTGTTCGTGATCCGATCTTCGCTGGATGATCCGAGCATCACGCTTGGCGACGTGTTTCGCGGCGCCCTGCCATTCGCCGGGCTGATGCTTCTGGTCCTGGCGATCATCGCCCTGGTGCCGGCGATCGCGATCGCCCCGGTGATGTGGTGACGCAGCACTGACGATCGGATGCAGGTGCCGCCCGCGACGAAGATGCGGGCGGCACCGTGACACCGGTCAGGGGGTCAGGGTCATCACCCGGCCGAAGCGCTGTTTCACCGCCGCATCGGTCAGCGGCAGGTGGAGATACTGCCCGCTCCGCCACAGGCCAGCCTGATCCATGAAGGTGGTGGAGCCGAGCCAGCCATCCTGACCGCCCAGCAGCACGAACCAGTTGGCGTCCGGGTCGCCCAGATCCGAGACATGGCGCGACTGGGCGCCATAGCGGGCGCTGTGCAGGTCGTCGACCAGGTCATGCGCGGTCTTCATCGGTGTCTCGCGCGATCCGCCGACCGGCCAGTCGCCATAGGTGAAGAAGCTGCCGATCACCGGCGCCTGCCCCATCAGATGCCCCAGCCGCAGGCGATGCATGGTGCCCCAGCTCGGGAAACTGTTCAGGGTTTCATCGGCGGCGGCGAGGCCGTCCGACAGGATGCGCGCCTGTTCCGCCGGCGGCAGTGCGGTCAGGTCGTCGATCAGATAGCGGGTCAACTGGGTCCAGTTGCTGGCGAAGCCCAGCCGGCTGTCGGCGTCGTCGCTGTCGCCATAGACCGCCGTCGCCACCGTCTTGAGCAACTGTTCGAAGGCAACGGGGGCCGCCGCATCGGCGTCATAGACGCCCTGCCAGCCATCGATCAGGGCAAGGCTGCGCTGGCCCGGCGCATCGGCCGGCCGGTCGCCGAGCCCGACAACGCGCGCCGCCAGAACCAGGGCCGCCGCGAGTTTCGCCGAGGCCGGCGAGGTCACGTCCTGCTGCAGGCGCTTCAGATCGTCGATCGACACCGGCGCGGATGCCCGAACCACGGCCTGAAGCCGTTCGACCCGCTCATCGGTGGAAAAGAACAGGCCGATCGGCACCAGACCGGTGGTCGTGGTGGGCCGGTTGTTGGCGCTGGCGATGAAGCCTTCCGCCGGATCGACAGCGGCGGGCAGGCTGCCGGCGTCGACATAGGCGGTCCATTCGGCCTGCGGGTCGCCGGCGGATGAGATCATGTCGTCGGGGATGCCGTCCGGTCGCACCGGCAGGCGGGCGGCCAGCACCTGACCGATATGGCCCGCCCGGTCGGCCCAGAGCATGTTCTGGGCCGAGACCGAATAGCGGTCGGCGAAGGCTGCGCGGAATTCGGTGCCGTTGCCGGCGCGCATGGCCGCCAGCATCGCACCGATTTCATCCGATGGCTGATGACCCAGCCAGCGCAGCGCCAGCACCTCGCCCGGCCGCGACGGAATGAGGTCGCTGTCGGACATGACCGGGCCATAGGGGCTGATCCGCACCGTGACCGTCCGGTCGAACCAGAATCGAGTGCGGATGGTGTGGGTTTCGGTGCGGAACGCGCTCTCAGGCAGCGACGACACGTCATAGAGCTGGCTCGACAGTGCCCGCATATTGGTGCCGCCCCAGGCCAGCCCCGGATTGCGACCGACCGCGACGAAAGGCAGCCCCGGCGGCATCAGGCCGACGGCGTGATAGGAGGGGGAGCGCATGCCCGCCAGCAGCCAGAAATTCGGCAGGCTCATGCCCAGATGCGGATCATTGGCGATCAGCGCCGAGCCGGTGTCGGACAGGGCCGGCGATACCGCGACCGAATTCGAACCGGTGCGCGACAGGCCCGCCAGATCCGCCAGCAGCTTTTCCAGGCGGGCATGGGTTTCATTGGGGCCGAAACTGGCGGCGTTGCCATGCCCGGCCTCGATCGCCCGTGCCCAGGCGCTCTTCCAACCGGCATCGTCGGGGCCGTTGCGGCTGCGTTCCCGCAGCAGGCCGGCCCAGGCCAGCCAGTTGATATCGGTGCCAGCCAAGCGGCCGATGGTCAGAACATCTTCCACCGTCCACGGCTCGGCGCGGATGCCAAGCAGCGCGAATTCCGGCGGCCAGGGGCCCTTGGATGCCGCCAGCCGGTCCTGATAATCGTTCAGGCCCTTCACGAAGGCCACGACCCACTGGCGGCTTTCGGGCGGCAACGCGGCGACGGTTTCGGTGGCGCCGCGGCCGAAGCCCAGAATGCGCAGCGCCCGATCGATATCGCCGGCGACCGGCCCGCCCATCTCGGACAACCGGCCCTGGGCCACCCGCTTCATCAGGCTGATCTGGCCCAGCCTGAGATGGGCATGCACCAGCCCCAGCGTATAGGCGAGGTCGCGGTCGGTGTCCGCTTCGATGAACGGCACCTGTTCGTCGGTCCAGCGCAGGACCACGGGCCGTTCCAGGTCCAGACCGCTCACCGGGAAGGTCTGAAGCCGCTTGTCGACCGCGACCGGTTTGGGGTCGAGTGCCGCACAACCCGGCAGTATCAGCATGGCTGCGGCGGCAACCATGCGCGCGCCGCGCCCGGCGGGGCGGCGGAATGGCCGGCCGCTGCGCGTCCTGGACGGGTTGGACGCCGGCGTGGAGCCCGATTCCTTTGAAGACAAGGCGGACGGGGTGGTGCGATCGGTCATGCAGGGCCTCTGGCCATCAAGGTCTGCGGCCCACGGCACGTGCCCGGGGCGGTGAAATCGGCGGTGGATGATCATCGACATCGTGGCGTCAGTGTCATCCTGCATCAACCACACATCGATGACGGTGACAAATGACACATTCCGTCATCCGTTGAGCATCTACCGGTCATGGATGCGGGGACACACAGTCAATACGGCGGGCCGAACGGTATGGATCATCCGTCCGGCCCGTGGTTGCCATCTCAGCGCTTCTGATACTGACCACTGCCGAACAGGGTCTGGAAAGCCTTGGGGTCGGTCGGGCTCTGGCCGGCCCCGATGCCTTTGGCGACGGCCAGCCCGGCGACCACGGCCGGGCGGGCGTTCATCGCCTCGAACCAGCGTTTCAGGTGCGGGCGGTCGGCGAGCGACTGCCCCTGACGCTCATAGGGTACGATCCACGGCATGATCGCGATATCGGCGATGGAATAGCTGTCGCCCGCCACCCATTCATGATCGGCGAGCTGCGTGTCGAGCACATTGTAAAGCCGGCCCGCTTCGTTGGTATAGCGATCGATGGCATACTGGATCTTCTCGGGCGCATACTGGCGGAAATGATGCGCCTGACCCAGCATCGGGCCAATGCCACCCATCTGGAACATCAGCCACTGCAGAACGTTGTAACGTCCGGCCGGATCGGCCGGCATCAACTGACCGGTCTTCTCGGCCAGATAGATCAGGATCGCCCCCGACTCGAAAATCGAGATCGGCGTGCCCCCGGGGCCGTCGGGATCGATGATCGCGGGCATCTTGTTATTAGGGCTGATCTTCAGGAAATCGGGCTTGAACTGGTCGCCCCCGCCGATATTGACCGGGGTGATGGTGTAGGGCAGGCCCAGTTCTTCCAGTGCGATGGTGATCTTCCAGCCATTGGGGGTCGGCCAGTAGAACAGCTCGATCGGCTTGGTCATGCAATCCTCGCTCAGACGGAATGGGGTTCTGGTGACGGTTTCATGCCGGACACGATCCGTCGATCCTGGCCCCGCGCAGCCGATGTGGCCATGCGGCGGTGCGGCGGCAAGTCGCCCCCGGGCACAACAGCGTTGACCAATGACGGCGCATCGGCAACGCTCGGTGCCGTTCACGCCCAGAAAGATGCGCCCGAATGACGTTGGACCAGATCCTGATCAGCGGATTGCTTGTTGCCGCCCTGGTCCTGTTCGTCCTTGGCCGACCACGCTATGACCTGGTGGCGTTGTCCGCCCTGGTCGCCGGCGTGGTGCTGGGCCTGGTGCCGGCGGACAAGGCGTTTTCCGGCTTTGGCCATGATGCGGTGATCACCGTGGCGGCCGTGCTGGCCATCAGTCGGGCGCTGTCGCTGACCGGGGCACTGGAACCGCTGACCGGCCTGGTGCGCCGGGCATCGGGCAGCACCGTCACCCATATTCTGGCGCTGTGCGGCGTGGGGGCGGTGATATCGGCGTTCATGAACAATGTCGGCGCGCTGGCGCTGCTGATGCCGATCGCGATCCAGAGTTCCACCCGCGCCGGACGGTCTCCCGCGGCGGTGCTGATGCCGCTTGCCTTCGCGACGGTGCTGGGCGGCATGGTCACGCTGATCGGCACGCCGCCCAATCTGATCGTCTCGGGCTTTCGCGACCGGGCGGTGGGGCAGCCCTTCGGGCTGCTCGATTTCGCCTGGGTCGGGCTGCCGGTCGCGGCGGCGGGGCTGGTTTATATCGCCATCCTGGGCTGGCGGCTGATCCCCGGTGACCGGCTGGGCAGGGGGGCCGCCGCCGAATTGATGGAAGTGAGCGCCTATGTCACCGAACTGACCGTTCAGGCCGGATCGGCGCTGATCGACAAGACCGTGGGCGATGCCGAGGGGATGTGGAAGGACAGCGATCTGACCGTCATCGGTCTGATCCGGGACGACCGCCGGATCTTCGGTGCCATGGCCCGTCAGCGGATCGCCGCCGGCGACGTGCTGCTGGTGCGCGGCGAAAGCGAGGCGATCACCAAGCGCGCCCGCGCGGCCGGCCTCGAATTCGCGGCATCCGAGCGGCCGACCGCGGAACATCTTCAGTCGCAGGATGTGGTGATGGCGGAAGCGGTGGTGGGGGCGGCCTCGTCGCTGATCGGCCGTCATGCCGGTGAACTGGGTCTGCGCGAGACCTATGGCATCAATCTGCTGGCCTTGTCGCGCGAAGGTGCCGCGATCCGTTCGCGGCTCAGCCGGGTGCGGATGGCGACCGGCGATGTGCTGCTGTTGCAGGGCGATGCCCGCCGCCTGCAGGCGGTGATGACCGATCTGGGCTGCCTGCCGCTGGTGGAGCGCGAGATCCTGAAGCAGAACCAGCACCGCGGCCTGCTGGCGCTGGGCCTGTTCGCCTGCGGGATCGCCCTTGCCGCATCCGGTCTGCTGCCCACGGCCATCGCGTTCTCATTGGTCGTGCTGGGGCTGGTGGTCAGCCGGGCGCTGCCGACGCGAGAGCTGTATACCGGCATAGAATGGCCGGTGATCGTGCTGCTGGGGGCCATGATCCCGCTGGGATCGGCGCTGGAGAGCACCGGCGTCACCGGGCTGATCGCCGACGGCATCGTGGGCATGGCCGGCGATGTGCCGGTCTGGGCGCTGCTGGGCGCGCTGCTGGTGGTGACGATGACCATGTCCGACATTCTGAACAATGCCGCGACCGCGGTCATCATGGCGCCGATTTCGATCGCGGTTGCCCAGGGGCTTCAGGTATCACCCGATCCATTCCTGATGGCGGTGGCGATCGGCGCCTCGTCTTCGTTCCTCACCCCCATCGGGCATCAGAACAATGCCCTGGTCATGGGCCCCGGCGGCTATCATTTCGGCGACTACTGGCGCGTGGGATTGCCGCTGGAAATCGTGGTGGCGGTGGTATCGGTGCCGCTGCTGCTGCTGTTCTGGCCGCTCTGACCACCCTGCTGTCCGGAAGACCTGCCGCCTCATGGCCAAACGCAGCTTCATCAAGCCCCGGCCGCAGCCGATCGGCTTTCATCCCGGTGACACGCCCGATGGCGGGGCCGTGGCGCTGGCGCTCGGCGCCATGCGCCGGCCGCAGGTGCCGGTGCCGGCGGCGGCGCGGGTGATCGATCCGGCCGCCGCCGCCTTCATGGGCGATTGCCCGATGGGCTTCCGGCCCCCGGTCGTGGTGATCGACGGCGCCAGCCACATCATCGGGGCGCGCGCGGCCCTGAACGCGCTGGCGGCGGCCGACGAGCGGCTGATGCCCCGCCGCCAGGCCGAACAGGCGGTCGCCCGCGACTGGCTCGACTGGATCGAGAGCGATCTTGTGCCGCCGATGCTGGCGCTGCTGGCGCTGCGGCGCTTCGCCCCGCGCCATCTGCCCGATGCGATCGATGCCGCGCGCGATGTGCTGCGCCGGCATCTGCTGCGCGTCGAGGATGCCCTTGCCGACGGCCCGACCCTGGCCGGTCGATGGTCGGCGGCCGATATGCGGCTGATGGCCTGGATGCACCGCGCCGACTGGCTGGGCGTGGGGCTGGCATCGCGGCCGGCGCTGTCGGCCTTCGTCGATCGCGGTTACGCGCGGCCGCAGGTGGTGCTGGCGCTGGCCGGCACCCGGCGTCCGCCGAATGGCTGACGCCGGGATGAAGGGCTGACGCGGCGATGGCTGGCAGTTGAGGGGGCCGCTCAGATCCCCGGCAGATCGCGGCGCGGGTCTGGCTGTGGATGCGCCTCGGCCCAGCCGCGCACCGCATCGGCCAGCCCCGGATCGGCCTTCTCGGGCAGCACGATCTTCAGATGCACATACAGGTCACCCGATGTGCCCCCGGCGTGGATGCCCTTACCCTTCAGCCGCAGGGTCCGGCCGCTGCTGCTGGATGCCGGTACCGTCACCCGGGCATGGCCGTCGAGTGTCGGCACGTCGACCTTGGCACCCAGCACAGCTTCGGCCAGGGTTACCGGCAGGTCCAGATGGATATCGCGGTCCTCGCGCCGGAACAGTGGATGCGGCGCCACCTCGACCTGGACGATCAGGTCGCCGCCACCCTGGCCCTTGCCACGCAGCCGCAACCGGGCACCGTCGGCGGTGCCGGCGGGAATTTTCAGGTCGATATCCGATGCGTGCGGCAGGGCGATCCGGCGGGTGGCACCGCGCGCGGCCTCGATGAAGCCCACACGGATGCGGGCCTCGGTGGCCGGCACGCCGCCGCCGATATCGGAAAACCCGCCGGCCTGCGGGCCGCGGCCGCCCAGGATCTCGTCGAACAGATCGGAGAAGCCGCCGAAGCCGGCGCCGCCGAAACCGGCGCTGCCACGGCCGCCTGAAAATCCCTGTTCGAAGCCGCGACCACCGCGGCCACCAAAGCCTGCGCCGCCGAAGCCACCCGGACCGAAACCCGCGGCCGCCCGTTCTCGGCCGTCTTCGTCGATCTCGCCGGCGTCATAGCGCTTGCGCAGATCGGGCTCGCCCAGAATGCCATAGGCGGCGCTGATCTGCTTGAACCGGTCTTCGGCCGCCTTGTCGCCGGGATTGCGATCGGGATGATACTGCTTGGCAAGGCGGCGGAAGGCCGCCCGGATGTCGGTGTCGCTCGCAGTCGACGCGACCCCGAGACGGTCGTACAGAATCCGGCTCACCGCTCGATGCTCCTCATGCTCTTCAGTCAGTGGTCAAAGCCATGTGTGCCCTGTTTCCGCGGCACCCCCTGAACGGGCGGCACGCCACCATCGATGACCGGATCCGTATGATCCGAGGCTCATTGATGGCGGTTGCGGAACAGCGCGAGCTGTCGCCTCATATTTAGGCATTCGGCCCCGGTCGTGCAATCACCGTGCCGCTGGAAGATGCGCGAGCCGGCATATTTCAGACGCGATCCTCTCAGGCGCGCGGCAGCACCCGCCAGACCGTTGTCCGGCGTATGGCCTTGTCCTCGATCGCGATATCGGTCGGCACGTCGACCACCATCACCGCCTCGACGCCGTCGACCGGGCCATAGCTGCGCGCGGGGTCGCCCAGCAGCACCAGCACGCCGGTATCGGCCAGATCGCGCAGCCAGCCCAACACGCGTTCGGCCATCGGCTTTTCATAGCAGACATCACCCGCGATCACGACCTCGGCCCCACCGGGGGGCGGGACATGACCGATGACGTCATCGGCGATGGTTTGGATCACGACATCATTGGCCCGTGCATTCAGGCTGGTGGCGGCCAGCGCCATCGGGTCGATATCGACCCCAGTCACCATGGCCGCGCCCGACAATGCGGCAGCGATCCCCGCCACACCGCCGCCACAGGCGAAATCCAGCACCCGGCGGCCGCGCACCAGATCGGGCCGGTCCAGCAGCAGACGGGCCACGGCCTGGCCCCCGGCCCAGGAAAAGGCCCAGAACGGTGGTGGCAGGCCGGTTTCGGCCAGCCGGGTCTCGGTCGCCAGCCACAAGGGTGTCACGTCGGTGGCCAGATACAGCACCAGCTCCGGCAGCAGGGGCGTCCGGTCCTGAACCGTGGTTGCGATGATAAAGTCTTCCGGCGCCTGTATGGAGGGAAGCTGCGCGATCAGCGATGGCATATCGGTCACGGACGGTCGTCCTCGATCCTGTCGATGCGGGTGCGCAGTTCCCTGATCAGGGCGTTGGCCTGCGGCAGATGCGGTGCTTCCACCTCCAGGATTGCCCGGAACAGGCGGCATTTGGCGCGTGACGGGTCGGGCAGGGTGGTTACACCGGCGCGGGTCGCGGCATCGATCAGCAGGTCCACCATACGCTCGGCGCCATGCAGCCGTCCCCACAGATAATCGTTTTCGCGCCAGGCGCGACTGAAGAACGCACCGAAATGCTGCATGCCGATGCCCTTGAGGGTCGCGGCCGTCCCCCCCGGTTCCAGGGACAGGGCATCGTCGGGGCTGATCCGCATCACGCCCACGGTCTGTGACGGGTCGGGCTGGCGGGGATCGGACAGCGGCAGCAGCAGAACGTCGATCCAGGCGAAGCCGATATAGGCGGCGATCAGCCGCTTGCGGCAGGCGGCACCGAAATCGCCGTCCAGTGCCGCCAGCCGGGCATCCAGTGCGCCGACCGCGTCGCTCAGCGCCAGGGCGCTGGCCGCGGCCCTGGCCGCGTCGGCCGTCGATACGGCATCCGCCGACCGCATGCCGTCGACAGCCGCCCGCAACTCTGCGGCAGCCGGATCATCGACCGACAGCATGTCGCAGACACCGCGTTCGATCCGGCCCAGCATGGCGTACAGATCCGCCTTCAACGCCGCCACCACCTCATAGGGCGGCGGGTCCGGCTCATCGGCCAGGATGTTCACCACCCGCAGCAGAAAGCGCAGCCGGCGGGCGGCATAGGCAGTATCGAACTGGCGCAGGAAGGCGACCGATCCTTCCGCTTCGGCCAGACGCCGCAGGTCCGGGATCAGCCGCGACAGTCCCCCGCCGCCGTCATCGCCGGCACCGCCGTCACGGCCGCCGCCGGCCTGGGGCCCGCCACCTGGTGCCAGTTGCGCCAGCAATCTGGCCAGCGCGTCGATTTCGCGGCCCAACTTCAGACGAAGATAGGCGTCATAGGCAAAGCCCGCATCCTGCCGGGCCGCTTCATGGCCCGCGACCCGTGCTGCACCGATCGCCGCCGCATCCGATCCGGGCTCAAGGGCCGCACCTGCCACCGCATGGACGCGCGGCCGGACCCGGTCCCAGGTCCGGCTCACCGCGTCCTGAACCTCGGCGCCGCGGCGATTGGTCTCGGCGATGCTCTCCAACTCGTCGCGGATCGGCTCCTGCCGTGGGATATCGCTCAACGAGGCCTTCAGCGCCGCCAGAAAGCCGGGGGTGCGCGCGGCGGCGGCGGCGGCGGCGTTGTCGGCATCACCAAGGTCGGCCGGCGGCACCTCGTGGGGGTGAGGATCGATATAGATCAACCGCCGGTCCACCGGCCGCAGCGCAGGATGAAGCGCGATCCGGTCGATCGCCGCCCCGAAGGGCTTGTTGTCGAGCACGGCGCCGTCGATCAGCCAGATCCGCTCCGGATCCAGGCCGCTTGCAATCTGGTCGGCGAAGCAGCGCGCCACCGTCGCCCCACGTGCCGGCCAGTGCAGACCGCGGGCACGGAGTGCGGCATCGATCTCGCCCAGATGGGCGGGGGGAAAGGCGCCGGGGAAGGACGATGTCGCCCGCATCGCGAAGGCCAGCGCCGGCAGACCGGCGGCGCCGAAATCATCGGTGACCCTGCCGCTGCCATCGCGCCGATAGGTGAAGGCCAGCCGGTGGCGATGGTCGCGCTCCGTCACCCAGGCCGGATCACCGACCGCCACCCGGCGCGGATGGCCATAGAAATCCGTCGCGGTGACGATCAGGTCCAAGGGCACACCGCGTGGCATCAGCGAACCCGGATGGTCCGGCTCCACCCCGGCATCGCGCACCGGCGACTGGGCCGCCAGGGCGTCGAGAAACCGACCGGCAAGGGCGGTGCCGTCGAAGGGTGGTTCGAACCAGCGCGCGCGCAGGAAGCGCGACAGTTTGTCGGTGAACTCGGCCTCGGCGGCGGCACCATGCCCCATGGCCAGTCGTCGCACCAGCGGCAGAAGCGGGCGCAGCAGCAGCTTCGACAGCGGCCGGGCACGATTGCGCTCGGCGGTCAGGGCGTCGACATCGGCGCCGTCCAGCCACAGCGCCCGCAACGGCTCCAGGCTGAGGTCATGGGCCAGCGACCGTGCCAGCGTCACCGCGTTGACGCCGCCTGCCGACGCGCCGGCCAGGATGTCGATCACCACCCGCATCGGCCGCTCGGCGGCGATGGCGTTCAGCAGATCGGCATAGATCTGCTCGGTGGGGTCGAGTGGTGCCGGGGGCTGTCCACGGCGCGCGCGGGCGGTCCGCTCCGACGCCCGCACCAGCGCCAGCAACTCGCGGCTGACCCCGTGGATATAAACCGCCAGCGAAATGCCGCCAAAGCAGACCACCGCCAATCTGAGTTCGATTTCGCGCATCGCTGTCCCGTCACGTCCGTGGCGCCGTGCCTGTGGCCGCACCATCCCTGGCACTGCACTTGCCGGTGTGCAAGCGGGGCGGGGGCGCATTCGCACGATATTTGTCGAAGTCTTGATACAGGTCAAAGCGGGCGGGAAGGGCGGCGGGCATGGTGTTGCACGTGACCCACGTCTCCGGTCGCCGCCGGTCTACCGGACCACCGGCGCGACCGATACTTTCGGGACCGCATCATCTGGCTCGATGCGGTCCCGATTTTTTTTCAGTGCCCAGCCGGCTTCAGTGCCCAGGCGGCGCTCAGCCTCGTCGCGCGCGCTCGGCTCTCCAGGCCAGCAGGGTGCACGACACCGTGCCGATCCCGCAGCCGACCATCACCCAGACCAGCGGCCAGGTGTCGGTGCCGCGTGTCCAGCCGATCACCTGTGATGCCACGGCGCCACTGCCCATCTGAAGGAAGCCGGCGAGGCCGGCCGCGGCCCCCACGCTGGCCATGCCGGCGGCCGACAGCGCACCCGCGGTGGCATTGGGCAGGATGATGCCGTTGGCGAAGGCGATCATGGTCATCGGCAGGAACACGGTCGGCGGCACCATCGGCAGCAGCAGCGTGCAGACCACCATCGCGCCATAGCCAAGAACGGCCGCGGCCGATCCGGCCACCACCATCCGCATCGGCCCGGCCCGCGAGGCCAGACGCGCGGTGATGATATTGCCCAGCATATAGCCGCCTGAGGCGATGATGTACCACAGGCCGAATTCGCCGGGCGTGCGGCCCATCAACTCGATGATCACATGCGGCGCGCCGGCCACGAAGGCGAAGAAGGCCGCGGTCCCGAAACCGGCGGCGCCGGCATGGCCCAGAAACGCCGGGTCGCGCAACAGGTTGCGATAGGCGTTGATCATGGGCGCGATGCCCGGCATCGGCCGGCGGTCGTGATGGGTTTCGGGCAGCTTCAGCGCCACGGCGGCGAAGATCGCGCCGCCGATGCCGGCAATGATCCAGAACCCGGCCCGCCAGCCCAGGAACTGGTCGGCATAGCCGCCGACGGCGGGTGTCAGCATCGGCGCCAGCATCATCGCCAGAGTAACGGTCGCGATCCGTGATGCCGCCTCGGACGGATCATGCCGGTCGCGGATCATCGCCCGGCCCAGCACCAGCCCGGCACAGCCGCCGGCCGCCTGAAGCACGCGCCCCAGCACCAACTGGGTGGCGCTGTCGGCGGTTGCCGCCACCACGCTGCCCAGCGCCAGGAACACCAGCCCGGCGATCAGAGGCGGGCGCCGTCCGAAGCGGTCGGAGACCGGGCCATAGATCAACTGCGCCCCCGCCAGCGCCACCAGATACAGGGTCAGGGTCAACTGGATCGCGGCATCGCTGATCGCCAGCATCCGCTGTGCCGCCGGCATCGAGGGCACGAACAGGTTCAGCGCCACCGGCCCGATGGCGGTGATGACCACCAGAATCCACAGCGGCGCATCCAGCCCGCGCGGTGCGCCCGGGGGCGGGGGTGTGGCCTTGGCCGTGGCCTGTGCCGCCGAGGTGCCCGCAGGCCCCAATGTGGCACGCATCTCGTCGGGGGGATCAGACCTCGGCATCGCGCGCCGCCGCCGCCGGCCTCAACTCGATCACATGCTCGATCGCGGCGGTCTTGCCCATCATGATCGAGGCCGAGCAGTATTTTTCCGCCGACAGCGCCACCGCCCGCTCGACCCGGGCGAGGTCGAGGCCATCGCCGAACACCACATAGCGCATCACGATGCGGGTATAGACCTTGGGGTCGGTTTCGGCGCGGTCGCCCTCGATCTCGATCCGGCAGCCGGCGATCGGCTGGCGGCCCTTCTTCAGGATCTGCACGACGTCGAAGGCCGAGCAGCCGCCCATGCCCAGCAGCAGCATTTCCATGGGACGGATGCCGTGATTGCGGCCGCCGTGGTCGGGCGCCCCGTCCATCACCACCGAATGCCCTGAACCGCTTTCGCCCACGAACATCATTCCGTCCAGCCAGGACACGCGCGCCGTCATCGTCATCTGAAACCTGTCTGCTTTTATTGTGCCGGCATCTGCTGATATGGCGCCGGCATCCGCGCCGGCACAGTGGCGCGCAGCCGCCACCCGTCGGCCGCGTGCGCCACGGCCACGATATGTCTCGTGCGGAGCGAGAGTAAAGCATGCCCGAAGCCACGCGGCCAGAGCCGGGACCGACCGGTGCCGTCCGTCCGGCGTTTGTGGCGCGGTCTGTGACGGGCGCGGATGAGGGGTGACGCCGGGCTGCGCGCCAGTGCAAGATCGCGATCGGATCGGGACCGAAGGCGCCGCCGACCGGCCAGTTCAGGCAGTCATCAGATCAAAGCTTCTACCGAAAGTGGGCAAACCATGGACGCCGATTGTCCGGAAGGCCGGTTTTTCGTCACCGCCGACGTGTTCACCGATCGTCCCTTCGGGGGCAATCCGCTGGCGGTCGTGCCCGATGCGGCCGGGCTCGACGGCACGGCGATGCAGGCCATCGCGCGGGAATTCAACCTGTCCGAGACGACGTTCGTGCTGCCATCGGACCGCGCGGATTGCGATCTGCGGTTCCGGATCTTCTCACCGCAGGCGGAGTTGCCGTTCGCGGGCCATCCGACCATTGGCGGTGTTCTGATGCTGGCGGCGCTTGGGCGCCTGTCGGCCGACACCGACGACATGCCATTGCGTCTGGTGATCGAAGAACAGGCCGGGCCGGTTGCGGTGGAACTGCGGACCGATCCGGCGACCGGCGCGCGGCGGGCGGTGATGGGCGCACCCATATGCCCGGCACCCGTCGCCGATGCGCCTGATCGGGAGGCGCTGGCCGCACTTCTGGGCCTGTCGCCCGACGCGATTGCCGATGGCGCGGCCGTGGTGTCGGCAGGTCTGCCATTCCTGTTCGTGCCGCTGATGCGGGACGCCGATCTAGACCGCTGTCGGGCGGACCTTGCCGCATTCGACCGGATCCTGCCGCACGGGTCGCCGTCGCGGCTGGTCTATCCCATGGTGGTCGACCGGGCGGCCCGGCGGGTGCGCGCGCGGATGTTCGGGCCCTCGGTCGGCATTGCCGAAGATCCGGCCACCGGGTCCGCCGCCATGGCGCTGGCCGGGTGGCTGGCCGCGATCGAGCAGGTTCTGGTTCCGGCAACCGTGTCGTGGACCATCGTTCAGGGCGAGGCCATGGGCCGGCCCAGCCGCCTGGATCTGGCGATCGATCTGGATCACACCGGCATTATCTCCGCGCGCCTGAGTGGCGAGGCGGTGATGATCAGCCGTGGCTGGCTGCTGCCGGCGGCATAAGGAACCATCCGCCCGGCAGGGTATTTCCCCGGGACCGGTGCCGGGGCACGGGCGGCCCGTCGAGGGATGGCCCCATGGAGGGCCTGGCCGGCGCTTTGTTGTGATATGCGCTTCACTGTGATATATGGGCAACAATCTCTATGCGTCTCGTGACATGACGACAAAGGCGCGCCGCGGACCGGTGAAACGTGACGGATGTTATGCTACGGTCTGAACGGTATGTATGTGGGTGCGCCACATGCTGCCCAGATAACTGGAGATATGTCATGAATATGAACCGTATCAAGCGCGTTGCGCTGCCTCTCTTCGGCGCCACCGCCCTGATCGCGGTCGCCGGCTGCGCGAGCCTCTCGGATGAGGATCGCATGATGCTGAACGAGGCGAAGACCACCGCGGCCCAGGCGAAGCAGAGCGCCGATGCCTCGCGCGCCTCGGCGGCCGAATCCGCCCGCAGCGCCCAGGCGGCTGCCTCGTCGGCCGACCGCGCCGAGCGTGCCGCCGAGCGCGCCGAGCGTGCGTTCAGCGCCGGCCAGCGCAAGTGATCGACTGCGCCGGCCCGGCCGGCGCAGTGGAAACCCCCGGCAGGATGTGTCCAGCCGGGGGTTTTGCCGTCTGACGGATGCGGGCACCGGGGGTCGAAAGGCGCCGCGGTACCAGTCATGCGCCCGGCGGTGATGACGGACGACCAGAACGACCAGACCCAAGGGGGCCGGCTGTGTGAACTGCCGGCCCCCTTGGTCGTTTCATCGTTTGCCAGACCCGTTGTCGTTGAACAGACCCGTTATCGTTAGAACAGGTCCGTTATCGTTAGAACAGGCGGGGCGGCACCCGCGTCATCTGTGGCAACAGATGCAGTTGTTGCGTATTTGCCCCAAGAGTGTCGCGTCGGCTGCGCCGATGCCATGCCAGGGGCAGTGTCATCGGGCAGCCATACCGGCGGGTGTCAATCGGCGGGTCGGATCAACTGCAACGGCGCGCCGCGCGGAATGCGGTTCGGATCGATCGGTTCGGGCTCATAGATCGAGGCGGGCCGACCCGATGGCTGTTGTACCGATGGCTGCTGGACAGAGGCGGATGGCACCGGCTGCCGGATGTCGGCACCCGATCGCGGCGCCTGCGGCGACACGCTCAGCGTCACCACACCATCGCCGCCGGGGCCGGGGCGGATGGGTTCCACCGGCTTGATCTCGGCCGGGAAGGTATGGGCCGTCAGCGGGTCGACCCGGGGGTCGATCGAGGGTGCCGGCAGCGCGCCGGTGTCGTTCGCGCGCCCGGTACCGGCGCTGTTTCCGGCGGGGACGGGGGCGAGCGGCGTCATCGTGCCGGTGCCGGTCGAGGCCGGCATCAGGCGCAGGGGTCCGCCATCTTCCGCCGGCGCCTCACGATCCTGCGGATTGGCCCGGCCGGCCGGCCGGGGCGGGTCGATCTTGACGGCGGCCAGTTCCCGGATCGTGTTGCCACCAACCGACACCTTGACCGGAATGCCGCTGCGCTCGATCACGGCACGCGTCACCGCCGCCCAGTCGACCCGCAGGCCGGCACGGGTCGCGGCGGCGGCGACCTTGGGCTCCACCTCCGGCATCGGCTCCGGCGTGAACTTGCCGACCTCCTCGATCTGGTCGACCTGCATCTGGGTGGGATGGACCTGAAGATACAGCGCGCCGTCGATCAACTGCACTTTGGCCGGCTGGTCGATGACCGTCACCCTGGTGCCGACCTCGGTCATCGCGAACAGCTTGATGATGTCTTCGGGATACAGCCGCACACAGCCCTGGCTGACCCGCCGGCCGATGCCATAGGGGCGATGGGTGCCGTGGATGACATAATTCGGCCAGCCCATGTTCATCGCATGGGTGCCAAGCGGGTTCTGCGGGCCGGGGCCGACAAAGGCCGGAAGATCAGGGTTGCGGGCGCGCATCGACGGCGTCGGGGTCCAGGTCGGCCCGTCGCGCTTCAGCGTGATGCGCGTGCTGCCATAGGGCGTGGCAAAGCCTTCGCGCCCGATGCCGATCGGGAAGCTGACCGGCGTGCCGCCATTCTTGGGGAAGAAATAGACCCGGAGGTCGCCCATATTGACCACGATGCCTTCAGGTGCCACGTCGGGCAGCAGATGGGCCTTGGGGACCACGATCTGCGTGCCTTCGCCCGGCAACCACGGCTCCACTCCCGGATTGGCGGTCAACAGCTCGACATAGCCCACGTTCAGGGTCCGGGCCAGATCGACCAGCGTGTCCTCGTGGCGCGTGATCATGGTCTGCATCTGGCCGATGACCCCGCGGGGGCCTTCAGCCTTCTTTGGCGTGGCCGGGCGCGTGGCGGCGCCGGCGGTGGCACCGGCGGTGGCGGTCTGCGCCCAGGCGGGCAGGGCGGCCGTGACGGCAAGGCCGATCAGCGTCGCGCCGATCAGGCTTGTCCTGGCCGTGTGGCGGTGTGCGGCAATGACCGTGTTCACAGAAACTTCTCCACGAGGTCGACGCTCGACTCCCGGCCGATCTTGTCGGCATGGGCGGCAAGCCAGGTGTCGGCTGAGGCGCGGCCGATATCGCGCAGATGCAGGATGAAGTCGCGGTCGGCATTCATTTTCGAGAAGCTGCCCAGCGGCACCATCTCCTGTTCGCCGTCGATCCAGTGCACCCGCATGCGCTTGTAGCGCCGGGGGTCCAGCCGGTTCTCGTCCAGCAGCCGTGCGACGAAGCCGATGGCGCGCATCTCGCGCATCAGCGACGAATTGAAGCTGATTTCGTTGACCCGCTCCCAGATCTCGGTGGCGCTGTGGGGCACGTCGGGCCGGTTGATCGGCGTCACCTGGATGATCACCACATCTGCGGTCTCAGCGCCATAGATCAGTGGGAAAATCGCCGGATTTCCCATATAGCCGCCGTCCCAATAGGCCTCGTTCTCGATCTCGACGGCCTGGAAGACATAGGGCAGGCAGGCTGAGGCGAGCAGGGCTTCAGGGGTGATGGCGGCGTTCTCGAACACCTTGATCTTGCCGGTCCGCACATTGGTGGCGGACACGAACAGCTTGACCGCGCCACAGCGTCGCACGGCGTCGAGGTCGATGGCCTCGGCCACCACGTCACGCAGCGGGTTGATGTTCAGCGGATTGAACTGATAGGGCGACACGAACCGGCTGGTCAGGTCGAACAGCATCCGGGCCGGGCTCTGGTCCATGTTCCAGCCGCCCATCAGCCGGTCGAGCAGCGTGCGGCGCACCAGGCTGAACCGGCTGGCCTCCATCACCGCCTGCCATAGCTGGTCCAGCGCCTTGCGGGCGCCGGCGCGGCCATCGGTTTCGAACCCGGCCACCAGTGCGGCCGCGTTCAGGGCACCGGCACTGGTGCCGCTGACGGCCTCGACACCGAAGCTTTCCTCTTCAAGCAGACGGTCGAGCACGCCCCAGGTATAGGCACCGTGGGAACCGCCGCCCTGAAGGGCCAGCGACACCGGCTTGACCTTCACCACCCCGGCCCGCCTGGCGGCAGCGCGGATGGCAGCCGCGGGCTGCCCGCTGCTGGGCGAGACCTGCGACGTATCGCCGATCGGATCGTCGACATGGTCTTTCTGAGGACGATCAGTGGGCTGGCGATCGGTCATGACGGTGAATGCCTCGAATTGTGCAGTGCAATCGTGCTCTCAGCGATATAGGGCCGGAACGGCTGCTCTGCAAAGCCCGGTGGGTGGGGCCGCATCGGAATGGACCACCTTGTGGCGCTGCCGCCACCATCTGTGTCACCGGGGCCGCACCCATAAAAAAAACGGCGGTCGCGCTGCGCGACCGCCGTGAAAGGCGACAGGGTTGAGGCTTGCTGGAGAGCCTGCGTCCACGCGGCCTGGTCGGCGTTGCGGGTTCAAGGGCCGGTATGTCGGGCGAGACATGCCGGCCGCTCACCATCGAGATCATCATGCCCGGATCGCTGTGCCGGTGGCGTGTCAAGCCGGGCGCCGGCTGTGACCAACCGGGGGCATTCAGCGACAGGCGGCTGGCGATCGCGGTCGTCGGGCATCTGTATTGGTCGAACGTTTGCTTGACGCGATCCGGGCCATCGGCGCAGGATCGGCGACAGTGTCGCCCTGAGCGACCATCGCCCCCGCCATGTGCCCGATCTTCCGACGACTGCGTCGGCGCCGGCGCCGGCGGCAGAGACGCGATGGCGGCGGGCGGCTTGGAGGATGCGCCTGAAGGAGAGCCCGTGCCATGGCGGTCGACACCAGCAATGGCGCGGCGGCGTCACGACGCCGCGGCGGTGGCGAGTTCTATGTGGCCAGTGTGGCCGTTATCTGGGGTCTGAACTTTCCCATCGCCAAATCGGTGCTCGACCAGATCTCGCCGCTGGCGTTCTCGGCCACCCGTTACCTGGCCGGGGCGGCCATTCTTCTGGTGCTGCTGCGCCTGCGCGGGGTGCGGCTCAGCCTGGGGCGCGGCGACGTGCTGCCCCTGATCGGGCTGGGGCTGATCGGCATCACGGCGTTTCAGGGGTTCTGGGCGGCCGGGCTGCAGCGCACGGCCGCATCCAGTGCCGCGATCATGATGTCGGCGGCGCCCATCTTCGGTGCACTGCTGGGGCAGATGATGGGGCAGAAGGCCGGCGCGCGCGGCTGGGCCGGCATTCTGATCGCCTTTGCCGGTGTGGGACTGGTGGTCAACAACAGCCTGACCGGGTTTCATATCGAAAGCGGCAGCCTGGCGGGTGATGCGATGATGATGGCCGCCGCCGCGGCATGGGCGCTGTATTCGGCCCTGTCGCGTGGCGTGCTGGCACGGCTGGGGCCGCTGGCGGTGACGGCCTGGACCATGTTGTTCGGTGCCATCGGGCTGACGGTGCTGGCGGCACCGGATCTGGCGGATCAGCCATGGCAGGCGCTGACCATGGGGCACTGGGCCGCCTTCTGGTTCAGTGTCGTCTTCGCGGCGGCCCTGGCCTTCGTCTGGTGGTATGAAGGCATCACGCGCCTGGGGGTCGCGCGGGCGATGGTCTTCACATATCTGACACCGGTGGTCGCGGTCGCGGTCGCGGTGGTTCTGCTGGGAGAAGATCTCACCCTGGCGCGTGTCCTGGGGGCCATGGTGGTGATCGCCGGCGTGCGTATGGCGAGACGCGCCTGAAGGCATATGCGTGACTGGCACACGCGTGATGGGCACACGCGTGATGGGCACAGGCGTGATGGGCACAGGCGTGATTGGCGCACGCGGCTGCACAGGACAGCGTTTGTCCGGCATGGCCCCTGTACGGCGATCGTGGGACGCATATACTCGTCTCATGACGTCACATCGGCTGCAATCCGGCAGAACCGGGGCGTCGACACGAAGGGCAGGGGACGCATGCTTTTCCGGAACCGTCGGCGGCGGGACGAGCATGATGGCATGTCTGCATGGCTGGTGGCCGGGGTCGCGGTGGCCGCGCTGACGGGGGCTGCGATGGCACTGGCTGCCGGGCAACTTGTTCTTGTGCAGATGGATCGTGCGGACATACGCAGTGAACTGGCGCAGATGGTGTCTCGGATGGACGACTTCACCGGCACCGCCACCCGCGTCATCCTGTTGTCCAACGAGGACCAGGCTCCGTTCTGTTCAGATGCCGATCTGACGACCCTGCGAGACCGGCTGTTCGACAACCCGGTCATCAGCGACATCGCCCGCCGTGCCGACGGTGCCATCGTCTGCACCGCCATGTGGGGACGGCTGGAGACGCCGATGACGCTGGGCCCTGTCACCTATCAGGCGCCGAGCGGTGCCGATGTCTGGACGGCGACGCGCGACGTGGCAACCCGCCGAACATCCCCCGACATGATCGGCTTCGGCCGGACGGTGGTCTATCTGTCTGAAACCGAAATCGGCAGCAGGGTCCGCGATCTGGCCGCGCGTCATCCGGCCGTGATCTATAGTCGCGGGACCGGTCAGATCTTCCGCACGGTGCGGATTGCCGATGCCGAAGCGCGCCGCTTGTTGCAGTCCCGGGTCGATGTCGCCGGCAATGATGCCTCGCCAGGCACCGACCGGGGCACCGGCGGTCCGGGCATGGCGTTCGCCGGCGACATCGACCGGCCGGCTGCTGCCGGCATGACCGGCGGAGACGGCCGCGGGGAAACCACCACTGTCATTGCCGGTGTCCAGCGCGCCTGTTCGCGATGGTTCGACGTCTGCGTTGCGATGCCGCCGGCAAAGGTGAGTATTCTGGACCAGCCGCCCCTGGTCGGCGCAGGCATCGGCTTGCTGGGGGGCATAGCTGGCGGCGGGCTTGGCCTGTTCGGCGCATTGCGTCAGCGGCGCGGCCGGTCGGTCGAAGCGGAACTGCGCCGGGCGCTTGCGCGCGGCCGGCTGCGACTGGCCTATCAACCTGTAGTGCATGTCCGCACCGGGCGGGTGATCGGTGCGGAAGCCCTGCTGCGGCTGACCACGCCCTCGGGGCGCGACATCCCGACGGAACAGGTCATCGCCGTGGGCGAGCGGGTGGGTCTGATGGGGCAGATCGCGCGCTATGCCGTCCGCACGGCATTGGCGGAGTTTCATCCATATCTGAACGGCCCGTCACCGCTGCAACTGGGCATCAACGTAACGGTGGCGGATCTGATCGATCCGGCTTTCCTGACGATGCTGGATGCCGAGACCGCCCGCCATGGCGTGTCGCCCGACGCCGTGGCGCTGGAGATCACCGAGCGTTCGACCACCGACTACGCCAGGCTGGCGGCGGCGATCACCACCATCCGGTCCCATGGCTATCACATTCATATCGACGATTTCGGCACCGGCTATTCCGGGCTGGCACATCTCACCCAGTTGCCGGTCGACGTGATCAAGATCGATCGGTTGTTCACCTCGGCCATCGGCACCGACGCGGTGAGCGCCTCGATCGTGCCGCAGATCTTTTCGATGGCGGCCACATTGGGGGTCGATGTGGTGGTGGAAGGCATCGAGACGGAAGCGCAGGCCCTGCATCTGGCGATGTATCATCCGGATGCCTGTGCCCAGGGCTGGTATTACGGCGCACCGGTGCCGGTGGGCGAGTTCCGGGCCGGCTGAGATGATAATTTGTGGCGGGACGGCCGATCCGGCGATGCGCCGGCGTTAGTGTCCGGCCGCGACGGTATCGGGATCGTCGCCCTGCAGAACCGCGATGAAGGCCTCGCCATAGCGGCTGAGCTTGGTGGATGCCACGCCGGGTATTTCCGCCAGCGCGCGTTCGTCCAGCGGCCGCTGGCGGGCCATCTCGACCAGCGTCGCGTCGTGGAAGATCACATAGGGCGGCACGCCCTGTGCCTTGGCCAGCGCGAAGCGCAGGCGGCGCAGGGTCTGGAACATATCTTCATCCTCGCCGGCGAGGCTTGGGCGCTCGGCGCGTGGGCGGTCGCGGCCGGTGGCGCCACGCGCCCGCCCTCGTGGCGCGGGATCGCGGCGCAGGGTCAGGCTGGTCTCGCCACGCAACAGCGGCCGGCAGGTCTCGTTGTCGCCCAGTTTCAGCCCGCCATGCCCGACGCTGTCGACCACCAGAAAACGATGCGCGACAAGTTGGCGGAACACCGCCCGCCACGCCCGCTTGTCCAGCTCGGCGCCGATGCCGAACACGCTGAGTGCGTCGTGGCCGAACTGACGGACCTTCTCGGTCGCGGTACCGGTCAGCACGTCGACGACATGGGCGGCACCGAACAACTGGCCGGTACGATACACCGCCGACAACGCCTTCTGTGCCACCACCGTGCCGTCGAAGGTGACGGCGGGTTCCAGACAGGTATCGCAATTGCCGCAGGGCTGTGTGCCGTGCTCGTCGAAATAGTCCAGCAGCACCTGACGGCGGCAGCGTGTGGTTTCGCAGAAGCCGACCAGTGCATCGACCTTGCGCCGCTCCACCCGCTTCTGGACCTCGGGTGACTCAGATGCCTCGATCAGTTGATAGATCCGCGCGATGTCGGGCGTGCCATAGAGCATCATCACTTCCGATGCCAGCCCGTCACGGCCGGCACGGCCGGTTTCCTGATAATAGGCTTCCAGCGATTTCGGCAGATCCAGATGGATGACGAAACGGACATCGGGCTTGTCGATGCCCATGCCGAAGGCGATGGTCGCCACCATCACCACGCCGTCGCCCTTCAGAAAGCGATCCTGATTGGCGGCGCGGGCGTCCTTGTTCAGTCCGGCGTGATAGGGCAGGGCATCGATGCCTTCTCCGGCCAGCCAGGCCGCGGTTTCGTCGACCTTGTTGCGCGACATGCAGTAGACGATTCCGGCCTCGCCCTTATGGCGGTCCAGAACGTCCTTGATCTGCTGGCGCGGCTGTTCCTTGGGGGCGACGCGATAGCGGATGTTCGGCCGGTCGAAGCTGGACAGAAACACCCGGCCCTGTCCCAGATCCAGATGGGTCTGGATATCGGCGCGGGTCGGGGCATCGGCGGTTGCGGTCAGCGCCACCCGTGGCACATGGGGAAACTGTTCATGCAGGATGGTCAGCCGGCGGTATTCCGGCCGGAAATCATGCCCCCATTGCGACACGCAATGCGCCTCGTCGATCGCGAACAGCGCGATGTCGATCTCGTCGAGCAGACGCAGGAAGGGCTCGGTCAACAGCCGCTCAGGGGCGACATAAACCAGATCGATCTCGCCGTGGCGCATCGCCCGCTCGATCGACATGGCTTCCTGAAAGGGGATGGTGGAATTCAGCGCGGCAGCGCGCACGCCCAGTTGGCGCAGCGCCTCGACCTGATCCTGCATCAGTGCGATCAGGGGCGATATCACGATGCCGATGCCGGGGCGGCACAGCGCCGGGATCTGATAGCACAGCGATTTGCCGCCGCCGGTCGGCATCAGTACCAGGGCGTCGCCGCCGGCCGTGACATGCGAGATGACATCGGCCTGAAGACTGCGGAACGCCTTGTAGCCGAAAACCTCGGTCAGAACCTCGGCCGGCTCGCGGGTCGCTGTCTTCGGGCCGGGCCCGATCCCGGTTGCGGGATCGGGGCTCGCCATGGCGCCGGCTCCGATCGCGAGGTCGGGCTCGGTCATCCAGTCGGGAATGGTGTCGTCGCTGTCCAAGGTGTCGGATCAGCCTTCGATGTCGGCCTGAACCTTGAGCGACTTGATCTGGTCGGGCTTGCGCGGCGGCTCGCCCCGGGCCAGCTTGTCGACCGCGTCCATGCCCTCGACGACCTCGCCCCACACGGTGTACTGACCATCCAGGAAGCGAGCCGGCGCGAAGCAGATGAAGAACTGGCTGTCGGCGCTGTTGGGGTCGTTGGTGCGGGCCGCGCCGATCACGCCGCGTTCGAACGACGCCTTGGTGAATTCCGCCTTCAGCTTCTGGCCGGAACCGCCACGGCCGGTGCCGGTGGGGTCGCCGGTCTGGGCCATGAAGCCCTCGATCACGCGATGGAACACGACGCCGTCGTAAAAGCCTTCGCGCGCCAGTTCCTTCATGCGGGCGACATGGCCCGGGGCAAGATCCGGGCGCAGGCGGATCACCACCGTCCCATGATCAAGGGTCATCACCAGCGTGTTCTCGCGGTCGGGCGCGGTCTCGGTCATGAGCGGAGGGCTCCGTAGCGGTTGGTCAAGGTGGCGGATCTGAAACGGCGCGTCGCAGGCCAGCCCGAATGCGGCCGGCGCCACGATAAGAGGCGCGCAAGGGAACAACCGGAGGGAACCGGCTGCCGCTTGCGCGCCCATCCTAGCCCGATCATCCGCCGATGCGAGCGAAAAAGCCCGTGGCGTGTGATCGGGTCGTCGTCGATCGCCGATCAGGCAGCGGGCAGCAGCGCATCGATCGGCCAGGCGGCCGCCTCGGCGCTGGGCCGCGCCACCAGCAGACGGCAGCGATAGAAGCCATCGATCTCGGCGCCGCCGGCATCGATGCCGAACTCGCCCAGACGGGTCAGAGCGGCTTCCTGCTCGCTGCTGTCGCGGAAGCGGCGATGCCGGAAGGTCTTGGAGCTGCGCTCCACGACATAGCCGTAATCGGCCAGCATCTCTTCCACGCCGCTGGTGTCGACGGTCCGCACCGGCATCGACAGCACCCAGGGCTTGCGCCCGGTTTCCGAGGCGCTGATCAGCTTTGAAATGCTCGCCTCACCGACATAGCCGACGCCACCGGCCTCGACGATCACGTCGGTATCCGACGCCCATTCGGCCAGCGCCTCGCTGGGGGCCGCGGCTTCCAGATCCTCGATGAAGGCCCGCTCGATCAGGCCGGCCGCACGCGAATAACCGAGCGCCTTGTCGGCGACGTCGACACCGGCGATGCGATGCTGAGCCGCCGCCTTGCGGCGCTGAAGCATATTGCGGTCATAATCGACCCGTGCCGTATCGGTCGGCAGCGCCGCGCGCTTCGGGTCGGTATAAAGCCGGTGCAGCGTGCCCGGCTGGAGGTCGTGGTTCAACATCATCGGCAGCGCGCCATAGCCGCTGCACAGATCGATGAGCTTGAGCGAGCCGCGGCCACGGGCAACAGCCAGGCTGCCCAGCAGCGACCGGTAGAAGCCGGCCGCGATCTCGGGCGTCACATAATCCAGCGGGGCAAGCTTCTGCCAATAGGCTGCCGGATCCGCGAGGTTATAGACATCGTCGAACGCGGCCTTATCCGGTCCCCAGAGGCCGTTGTTCATGGGAAATCCTCCTGCGTTGTTGATCCGGGTCTGTTGCTGCGTCATTTATCAACCATTGGTTGATAGACGGGCAGGCAAACATGGCCACGGCGACCGACATGGTCACCGTGGCTGTGGTCTTACTTGTTCGTCGCGGCGTCTGCCTGGACCGTCATCGTCACGATGCGGTCGGGGCGCCGGGGCGGTTCGCCCCGCGCGATACGATCGACCACCGACATGCCGTCGACCACCTCGCCCCAGACGGTGTAGTTGCCGTCCAGATGGGCCGCACGGTCATAGCAGATGAAAAACTGGCTGTCGGCGCTGTCCAGGCTGCCGCCGCGGGCCATGCCCACGGTGCCGCGCCGGAAGGGCGTATTCGACAGCTCCGCCGTCAGCTTCTGGCCGGAGCCGCCGCGACCCGTGCCGGTGGGATCGCCGGTCTGGGCCATGAAGCCGGGGATGACGCGGTGGAAGACCACCCCGTCATAGAAACCCTGGCGGGTCAGTTCCTTGATCCGCGCCACATGGGCCGGCGCAATATCCGGACGCAGACGGATCACGACCTGGCCTGCGTCCAGGGTCATGATCAGCGTGTTTTCCGGATCGGGCGCCGCGGTGGCGGGCGTGTTCGTCGTCTGGGCCCAGGCCCCGTTCAGGGGGCTCAAGGCGGCTGCGGCGCACCCGGCTATCGAGCCAAGGGCCGCGCGTCGGCTGATCATCACCAAGGGATGGATCCTGATCGTGATCGTTATGGCGGGTTCAGACGGAATATAGGGGATGAGTGCCGCAAAACCAACCCATGTGGCGGAAATCATCGTCAAGTCGCGGCGTCTGCCTCAAAAATGTCAGCGGCACGTGGGTCGGTCACGATCTGCACGCGGTCGCCTGCGAACAGGGTCATCCCGTATTGCAACGGTCGCCCCGCGGTGTCGACATCGACATATTCGGTCTTCAGAAGTGGCCGGTTCGGTGGCTGGCGCAGCAGCGATGCTTCCTCGGCCGTGGGCATGCGGGCGGTGATGCGCGTGCGTCCGCGGTTATAGTCGTGGATATCGAAGCGGGCGAGCGCCCGGGTCATCGACGGGGTTTCCCGGAAGATCTCGTCGATGCCGCGGAAGCGGTCGAAGTCGAGATAATGCCGGCCCATGCTGACCGGAACGTTGTCGGCGAAGGACAGTGTCGCCAGGCAGATCAGCGGCCGGCCCTCGGGCACGTTCAGCCCCTCGGCGATCCGCCCCGACGCGGCGACGGCGCTGGTGTCGAGCAGCAGGCCCGCGGGGCGGCGGTCCTGCGCCCGCAGATTGGCACTGAACCGGGTTTTCCGGCCCAGCGCATAATCCATCACATTCTCATGCACGAAGGTGCCGCGCCCCTGTTCCACCCGGATCAGGCCGCGGGTCTTCAATTCGCGGATGGCGCGGCGGACGGTGTGGCGGTTGGCGCCGAAGCGCTCGGCCAGTTGATGTTCGGTCGCGAGCTGCGCCCCCGGCGGCATCACGCCCCGCTGTATTTCATCGGCCAGCACCCGTTCGATCTGCCGCCAGAGCGTCACCCCCGGTTCGCGCTCAATGATCATCCGACATCTCCTGCTGTACCGGTCCGGTCCCGGTGCGTCACACAATCGTCACCGTCGGGCCCTTGCCGTCGACGGGCTGTGGAGGCATCATGCCCATGAAGAGATACGGATGTCTATACAAATATACCAAGTTGTCGACATCTGATGGTTCGGCGCCGGCCGGTAGATCCGCGACGGCCCCGATGACCCGGATGACCCGGATTGCCCCGATTGCGAAAGGCCCCAAGGATGACGTCCCCAGGGATCACGGCCCCACGGATGACCAGCGAGCCGGAGGCTGCCGCCGGAACGGTTGCCCGGCGGCAGAACTGGCTGGCGGTATTGGCGCGCGCACCGGTGGCGCGGCTTGAGGCGGCGCTCGACGACCTGCCCGGCGGCCGCGCCGCGGTGTTGGACGGCGCGGTGGCACTGCGCCGGCCGGAAACCGGCCTCGCCATGGTGCGCGGCCGGGCCGGCGGGTCGGGCGGCCGCTTCAACATCGGCGAGATGACGGTGTCGCGCGCGGTGGTGCGGCTGGCGGGGGGCGAGGCCGGTGTCGGCTATGTCGCGGGCCGCGATCGCCGCAAGGCCGAGCTGGTGGCCGTGATCGACGCCTTGTTGCAGACGCCGGCGCATGGGCCCGCCCTGACCGCCCGGCTGGTGGAGCCGCTTGCCGGCGAACAGGCGGCGGCGCGGGAACAGGCGTCGCGCAAGGCCGCCGCCAGCCGCGTCGAGTTCTTCACCATGGTGCGGGGAGCGTGAGACGGATGACCATCACCCGAGAGACGGCATCGGCCGCCGACCTGGCCACCCTGGCGGCGGGCTTTCCCGATCCGACCGCCGATGCTCAGGCGACGTTCCGTCTGGTGCTGGACGCGATGGCGCGCCCCGGCCGGATCATGACGGTTGGCGCCGTGCCCGGACATGACCGGCCGCTGTCGCGCGCCGCCTGTACCGTGATGCTGGCGCTGGCCGATCACGACACGGCGGTGTGGCTGGATCGTGCCGCCGCGCCGGCATTGCCCTATCTGCGGTTCCACACCGGCGCCACGGTTGCCGGCACCCCCGACCGCGCGGCCTTCGCGGTGATCGGGGATGCGATGGCGATGCCGGCGCTGGACCGCTTCGCTCTTGGCAGCGATGCCTATCCCGACCGGTCGACGACGCTGGTGATCGAGGTCGATGGCCTTTCGGGTGGGGGCCTTTCGGGAGGGGGCCTTTCGGGAGGGGGCCTTTCGGGCGAGGGCCTTTCGGGCGGGCAGGACGGCCGTGATGTGGCATGGCGGCTCGATGGCCCCGGCATCGATGGCAGCCGGCTGCTGCGGGTGACGGGGCTGCCGGCGGGGTTCGTGGTCGCCCGCGCGGCGCTGGCGCCGCTGTATCCGCGCGGAGTCGACATCGTCCTGACCTGCGGCGAGCGGCTGGCGGCATTGCCGCGGACCACCCGCATCACCACGACCAGTCTCACGCAAGAGGGTTGAAGCCATGTATGTCGCGGTCAAGGGCGGCGAGGCGGCGATCGCCAACGCCCATGCCCTGCTGGCGGAAGATCGCCGGGGGGGCACCGATGTGGCGGAGCTTGGGGTCGATCAGGTCACCGGCCAGTTGGGGCGCGCGGTCGACCGGGTGATGACCGAGGGTTCGGTCTATGATCCGGAACTCGCCGGCCTTGCCATCAAGCAGGCCCAGGGCGATCTGGTCGAGGCCATCTTCCTGCTGCGCGCCTATCGCACCACCCTGCCACGCTTCGGCGCCACCCGGCCGGTCGACACCGCGCGGATGGCGATCCGGCGGCGGATTTCGGCCACCTTCAAGGATCTGCCGGGCGGGCAGGTGCTGGGGGCGACCTTCGATTACACCCATCGCCTGCTCGACTTCTCGTTGCTGGCCGGCGGCGGCATACCGGAGCCGGTGGTGCCGGCGGCGGCGGCGCTCGACGACGCCATGCCGCGCGTGACCGAAATTCTGAACCATGAAGGGCTGATCGAGCAGGATCTGCCCGAAGATCCGGCGATCGCCGAGGCCGGTCTGCCACCGGTGCCGGACCTGACGCGCGAGCCGCTGGACTTTCCCGCCGACCGGGCGCTGCGCCTGCAGAACCTGGCGCGGGGCGATGAAGGTTTTCTGCTGGCGCTTGGCTATTCCACGCAGCGCGGCTATGCCAACAGTCATCCCTTTGCCGGCGAGATCCGCATCGGTGCGGTTGCGGTCGAGATGGTGCCCGAGGAGCTGGGCTTCCCGGTCGAGATCGGCGACATCACCCTGACCGAATGTCAGATGATCAACCAGTTCCACGGCAATGGTGAGGTGCTGGCGCAATTCACCCGCGGCTATGGCATCGGCTTCGGTCAGGTGGAACGCAAGACCATGGCCATGGCGCTGGTCGACCGCGCCATGCGCGCCGAGGAACTGGGCGAGGCGGTACGGGGGCCGGCGCAGGATCCGGAATTCGTGCTGTACCACAGCGACAATGTCGAAGCCTCTGGTTTCGTTCAGCATCTGAAGCTGCCGCATTATGTCGACTTCCAGTCGGAACTCGACATGGTCCGCCGGTTGCGCCGGGCCCATGCCGAACGCCGGACGGCTTGCGAAGACGACAGCAGCAACAGGGACGCCGCAGAATGACCGCGATCCTGCACGACCGGCCGGCCACCGATGCCGCCGCCGATACCGGCTATAACTTCGCGTATCTGGACGAACAGACCAAGCGGATGATCCGCCGCGCCCTTCTGAAGGCGGTGGCGATACCCGGCTATCAGGTGCCGTTCGCCAGCCGCGAGATGCCGCTGCCTTATGGCTGGGGCACCGGCGGCATCCAGGTGACCGCCGCCATCCTCGGCCAAGACGACGTGCTGAAGGTGATCGATCAGGGGGCCGACGATACCACCAATGCGGTGTCGATCCGGCGCTTCTTCGCCCGCACCGCAGGCGTCGCCACCACCGAGCACACCGCCGACGCGACCATCATCCAGACCCGCCATCGTGTGCCCGAGACCCCGCTGACCGATGGCCAGATCCTGGTCTATCAGGTGCCGATCCCCGAGCCGCTGCGCTGGCTGGAGCCGCGCGAGACCGAGACCCGGCGGATGCATGCGCTGGCCGAATACGGCGCCATGCATGTGAAGCTGTACGAGGATATCGCCCGCCACGGCCGCATCGCCACCACCTATGACTATCCGGTGATGGTGGCGGGCCGGCATCTGGCGCGGCCGTCGCCGATCCCCAAATTCGACAATCCCAAGCTCGACGACGCGCCGTTCCTGCAATTGTTCGGCGCCGGGCGCGAGAAGCGGATCTATGCCATCCCGCCGCACACCACGGTGCGCAGCCTCGATTTCGACGATCATCCATTCGCGGTCGAGGGCTGGGACCGGCCATGCGCCCTGTGCGGTGCCACCGACAGTTATCTGGACGAAGTCGTGATCGATGATGCCGGCGGGCGGATGTATGTCTGCTCCGACACCGATTACTGTGGCGGCCGGCGCGCCGCGGGTCATGAAGGCCCGGCGTTCGCACTGGCGCCGGCCATCGATCGGGAGACGGAAGAATGACCGTCATGCAGCGGCCAGCCGCTCAACCATCCGCCGCTGGATCGCCGGATCTGCCCTTGCTGGAGGTCAGCGGGCTGACCAAGACCTATGGCGGCGCCATCGGCTGCACCGAGGTCGATTTCCGGATGTGGCCGGGCGAGGTGCTGGGCATCGTCGGCGAAAGCGGCTCGGGCAAGACCACGCTTCTGGGCCTGCTGTCGGGCAGTCTGGTGGCCGATGGCGGTCAGGCGCTCTATAGCGACCGTGGCGGCCGGGTCCATGATCTGGTGACCATGGGCGAGGCGGAACGCCGGCGGCTGTCGCGTGAGGAATGGGGTGTGGTCCATCAGAACCCGCGCGACGGGCTCAGGCTCGATGTGTCGGCGGGCGCCAATGTCGGCGAGCCGCTGATGGCCACCGGCGCCCGCCATTACGGCCGGATCCGCGATCGTGCCCTCGACTGGCTGACCCGGGTGGAGATCGATGCCGGGCGCATCGACGATCTGCCCAAGACCTTCTCGGGCGGTATGCAGCAGCGTTTGCAGATCGCCCGCAATCTGGTGATCGGGCCGCGGCTGGTGTTCATGGACGAGCCGACCGGCGGCCTCGACGTCTCGGTGCAGGCACGGCTGCTGGATCTGATCCGCGAACTGAACGCCGGGCTCGGATTGTCGGTGATGATCGTCACCCATGACCTTGCCGTGGCACGGCTTCTGGCCGACCGGCTGATGGTGATGCGTCGCGGCCGGGTGGTGGAGCAGGGGTTGACCGACCAGATTCTCGATGATCCGCAGCATCCCTATACCCAGTTGCTGGTGTCGTCGGTGCTTCAGGTCTGAGGGGATGCGAAACATGACTGCGAACGACTGGAGCCTGAAGGCCGAAGGCATCGCCAAGACCTTCGTGCTGCACACCCAGGGCGGCACCCGTCTGCCGGTGCTGGCCGATATCGATCTTGAGGTGGCGCCGGGCGACTGCGTGGTGCTGGATGGTCCGTCCGGCACCGGCAAGAGCACGCTGCTGAAGACGCTGTATGCAAACTATCTGGTCGATCGCGGCCGGGTTCTGGTGCGCCATGACGGCCGGGTGGTCGATATGTGCCGGGCGGAACCACGCGAGATCCTCGACGTCCGGCGTCATACCATGGGCTATGTCAGCCAGTTCCTGCGGGTGATCCCGCGGGTGCCGACGCTGAAGATCGTGGCCGAACCCCTGCGCCGGCGCGGGGTGGACGCGGTCGCCGCCGATGCCCGCGCCGCCGACCTGCTGGCGCGGCTGAACCTGCCCGAGCGGTTGTGGCATCTGCCGCCGGCGACGTTTTCCGGTGGTGAGCAGCAGCGGGTCAACATCGCCCGTGGTCTGGCGGCCGCCCATCCGGTGTTGCTGCTCGACGAGCCTACCGCCTCGCTCGATGCCGCCAATGTCGATGCCGCCTGCGGATTGATCGAGACCGCCCGTGACAATGGCGCCGCGATCGTGGCCATCTTTCACGACCGGGCGGTGCGCGACCGGCTCGCTACCCGACAGATTTCCCTGACGCCCGCGGGAGTTGCGGCATGACCTTCGAAACCGTTCTCACCAATGCCCGCGTGGTCACTCCCGATGCCGTGCTGCCCGCCGGCACCGTGGTCATCGCCGATGGCCGGATCGTCGAGCTGTCGGACGGCATCTCTGCGGTGCCGGGGGCGCAGGATCTGGCGGGCGATCTGCTGATTCCCGGCCTGATCGAGCTGCACACCGACAATCTGGAACGGCATTTCGCGCCGCGCCCGGGGGTGCGCTGGCCGGCGCTGCCGGCGGTGCGTGCCCATGACGTGGAACTGGCCGCGGCCGGCATCACCACGGTGTTCGATGCGGTCACCATCGGCGATCTGAAACAGGGCAATCGCGGCCGCGATCTGGCCGACATGATCGATGCGGTGGCCGATGCGAAAGCCCGCGGCCTGCTTCGGGTCGATCACCGGCTGCATCTGCGTTGCGAGATCGCGCATGAGCGGATGCAGGCCCTGGTCGAACCGCTGATCGATCATCCGCTGACCGCGATGCTGTCGATCATGGACCACACCCCGGGCCAGCGGCAGTTCGTGAACGAGGACAAGTATCGCGAATATTATATGGGCAAGCATGGTGTGCGCGCCGACGAGATCGACGCGCTGATCGCCGGGCAGAAGCGCATGCAGATGGAATACGGCCCCGCCAACCGCGCCTTCGTGGTGGCCGAGGCCCGGGCGCGTGGCTATGCGCTGGCGTCTCATGACGATGCGACCCCGGCCCATGTCGCCGAGGCAGAGGCCGATGGCTGTTCTGTCGCCGAATTCCCGACCACCATCGATGCCGCGCGGGCATCGCGCGATGCGGGTATGGCGGTGCTGATGGGCGCGCCCAATTTCGTGCGCGGCGGGTCGCATTCGGGCAATGTCTCGGCGCGGGAACTGGCCGATGCGGGGCTGCTCGACGTGCTGTCATCGGATTACGTGCCGGCCAGCATGCTGCATGCGGCACTGATGCTGGGCGCGGTGGCGGGCATCGGTCTTGCCGCCGCCATCCGCACCGTCACCGACCGCCCGGCGCGGGCGGTGGGGCTGGACGATCGCGGCCGGATCGCCGCAGGAGCCCGTGCCGATCTGGTGCGGCTGTCGGTGGTGGACGAGCATGTGCCGGTGGTGCGCGCGGTGTGGCGCGCGGCCGAACGGGTGTTGTAGTCCCATGACCGTCAGCGCGTCACCGGCCGTTGATGGCCTGCTCTGCCTGATCGTCGGCCCCTCCGGGGCCGGCAAGGACACGCTGATCGATCGGGCGCGGGCGGCTCTGGCCCCGGCCGGCGGTCATGTCTTCGTGCGCCGGGTGATCACCCGGCCGGCCGGCAGCGGTGGCGAGGACCATCTGGCCGAGACGCCGGACGGCTTCGCACGGCGTGCGGCGGCCGGCGACTTCCTGCTGCACTGGCAGGCGCATGGCCTGTGTTACGGTATTCCGGCGGCCATCGACCGCGACCGCGCGGCGGGGCGGATCGTGGTCGCCAATGTCTCCCGCGCGGTCATCGACCAGGCACGCCGGGAGGCGGCGCCGGTGCGCATCGTGGTGGTCGATGCGCCCGATGCGGTGCTGGCGGCGCGGCTGGCCGCCCGTGGCCGCGAGGATGCGGCCGACATCCGGGCCCGCCTGATGCGGGCACGGGCCACGATGCCGGTCGGTCCGGATGTGGTGGTGGTCGACAATGGCGGCGATCTGGATCAGGCGACGGCGGCGTTCATCCGCGCGATCGGTGGCTGAACGCTCGTGGTTTTAGACAATGCTCGTGGACTCAGGCCCGGCCGCCCAGCGGATCGGGGCCGAACCGGTTGGGGCCATGGGTGCCGCGCAGAAAGCCCAGTTCCACCAGCAGCCAGATCGCGCCGATCAGCGGGATCAGGATGATCAGTTGAAACCAGCCGCTGCGGCCCCGGTCGTGGCAGCGCCGGGCGCCGATCGCGAAGGTCGGCCACAGGCAGGCAAGCGAGAACAGCGACCCCAGCAACCCGACATTGCCGTCACCGCTATAAGTGCCGAGCACCATGTCGACCGGGATCAGCAGCAGGCTGATGACGGTGACCGGCAGCACGTAATACAGCCAATAAGGCTTGCGGTTGGTGCGGCCGCTGAACGACAGGAAAAACCGCCGCCACGAGAAATCGCCGCTGACGTCGGCCGGGTCATAGACCGGGAAGATCGCCACGGCCAGATGGCCATCCGGGCTGAAATCGACCTGGAAGCCGGCGGCGGGATGGCCGTCGCTGCGCCATTCGGTGCCCGCGAATTCATAGCGGTTGCCGTCTTCGCCCTCCAGGGCGCCGGTGCCGGTGCGGCTGTCGAAGCCGATGATCCTGCCACGCATTGTCTGATGCAGCTTTCGTCCGGGCGGTGGGGTGGGTCGCCGGGCGGGCGGGCCCGCATGCGACCGCGTCGATCGATGTCACGTCAGCATGTCACCCGCCGATGCCGTCTTCAACCCTGCCGGCGTTCAACTGCGGATTTGGTCGTCAGCTCCGGCTGGATGGCCGAGCGGGATCTGCCGGTGGAGCATGAAGGCGGCACCCGGTGCAGGCTCCACCGCGATCGCGATCCGGTCGATGACCACAGGCGTCCCCGCTGCACCCGCCCGGCGCGCCAGGCCGGGCAGCGCCTCTTCGACGGCCTCGGCCCCGGCCATATCGGTGAGCGGGCCGGTCAGGGTCATGTGGAAGCGGAAGGCGTCCATCACGTAAGGATAGCCCCATCGGTCGAGCAGGGCGGTGTGGCGGGCATCGAGCCGGCCACGGGCGATCCGGCGGGCACGGTCGTCGGCCGATAATGGCCGGCGCAGATCGTCGGTGCCGGCGACGATGGCGGCGGCGAGGTCGATCAGTGCCGATGACGGCGAGGCCGGCACCAACGCCAGGAAGCTGCCGATCCGCCGCACGGACAGGCCGTCATCCAGCGTCACCGGCGCCAGCGTCGCCGCCAACCGCTCGATGGCGGCGACCAATGCTTGAGCGTCGAGCCCGTCCGCGGCCATGAACGGCGCTCTGAGTGTGGCGTGAAAGCCATAGCGCCGTGGTTCGGCGGTCAGCCGGTGAAGTGCTGCATCGTCCAGGCCCGGCACAGGCGGCCGCGCCGCCACCGGCCCGCCTTCCGCCTCACGCCCCAACCAGCTTGCGCCGAACCGGCCCAGCGGTGTTGTGACGGCGGGCATGAAATAAATCGCGGCGCGGTGAAACAGTGTCATCAGGCATCACCTTGATACGGCGGGTGGGGCGGAAGACGGGTCTTTGCGGGCCGCACCCCCGACATCCCGGCGGCAACGTCCGGAATACCGGATGTATCTCAAGGATTTGTCTAGGAAGGCGGCCGCCATGCTCCCCCTCATGCCATGGCCACCCCCCTTCATCAATGCTTTATGGTGCCGTCACCAAAGCGTCATCGACCACGGGTAATCAGTGGGCAACGGGGCCGGATCGCCGGCCGCCGGGGGCGGAGAACGGGCGGCGCCAGGACGATGAGCGCTGCTGTCTCAGGGGCAGATGCCCGTGTCACCCGGTGACGGCGCGATCGACCGGCCCTGATCCAGACTTTCGGAGGGCAGATCGGCAATGACCGATGCGGCAAGCGGACCCGCCATCGAGGTGGCGCGCCTGACCAAGACCTTTCGTGGCCACCGCGCGCTCGATGCGGTGAGCTTCGAAATCGGCCGGGGTGAGATGGTGGCCCTGATCGGGGCGTCCGGATCGGGAAAGTCGACGCTGATGCGGCATCTGTCGGGGCTGATCGCCTGCGACCGCAACGATGGCGGCGCCATCCGCGTGCTGGGCGGCAGCGTTCAGCAGAATGGCCGCATCGCCCGCGACATCCGCAGCCGTCGCGCCCGGATCGGCGTGGTGTTCCAGCAGTTCAATCTGGTCGGCCGGCTCAGCGTCATCACCAATGTCCTCACCGGCACGCTCGGCACCTTGCCGCTGTGGCGGGTGATCACCGGCCGCTTCCGGCGGGTCGATCAACTGCGGGCGCTGGCAGCGCTCGACCGGGTCGGCATCGCCGAATGGGCGCATCGCCGCGCCTCCACCCTGTCCGGCGGTCAGCAGCAGCGCGCGGCGATCGCCCGCGCGCTGGTCCAGCAGGCCGAGGTGATCATGGCCGACGAGCCGATCGCCTCGCTCGATCCGGAAAGCGCCAAACGGGTGATGGACACGCTGGCGCGGATCAATGCCGAGGATGGCACCACCGTGGTGGTGTCGCTGCATCAGGTCGATTACGCCCTGAAATACTGCCCGCGGGTGATCGCGCTGGCCAAGGGCCGGCTGATCTATGACGGCCCGAGTGCCGCCCTGACCACCGACCTGCTGGCCAGCCTCTATGGCACCGAGATCGAGGATATCGGCCTGCCGGACCGCCCGGCTGCGCCGCAGCCCCTGGGCGCCGAACCGGCCGCGCTTCGCGCACTCGCCGCATCCTGAATTTTCGAACCATCGGTCGGGAGCACATCCTCTGCGACCGCTCGCACGCGCTTGCGTCACACCCTACGGAAGGCACGCACCCATGTTCCTGAAGCGCCTGAGCCTTGCCGCCGCCGCGGCGGCGGTCGCCATCGGCACCGCCCTGCCGGCCGTTGCCGCCGACGATCTCAAGATCTCGTCGATGGACCAGATCAATTTCGGCATCATCTCGACTGAGTCGTCGCAGAACCTGCGGACCATGTGGGATCCGTTCCTGGCCGATATGAGCACCAAGCTGGGCGTCGAGGTGAAGGCCTTCTTCGCCCCCGATTATGCCGGCATCATCCAGGGCATGCGTTTCGACAAGGTCGATGTCGCCTGGTTCGGCAACAAGTCGGCGATGGAAGCGGTCGATCGCGCCGGCGGCGAGATCTTTGCCCAGACGGTGGCTGCCGATGGCTCCCCCGGCTACTGGTCGCTGCTGATCACCCAGGCCGACCGCACCGACCTGAACAATCTCGATGATTTCCTGGCCAAGGCCAAGGATCTGACCTTCGCGAACGGCGATCCCAACTCGACCTCGGGCTTCCTGGTGCCGAGCTATTACGTCTTCGCCCAGAACAATGTCGACGCCCGCACCGCCTTCAAGCGCACGCTCAGCGCCAATCACGAGACCAACGCGCTCGCGGTCGCCAACGGCCAGGTCGATGTCGCGACCAACAACACCGAGAACCTCGCCCGCCTGGAGAAGACCTTCCCCGAGAAGGCCAAGCAGATCAAGGCGATCTGGAAGTCGCCGCTGATCCCCGCCGATCCGATCGTCTGGCGCACCAATCTGCCGGAAGATGCCAAGACCAAGATCAAGAGCTTCTTCATGACCTATGGCGTCGAAGGGCCTGAGGTCGAGAAGGAGAAGGCGGTTCTGGCCGGCCTGACCTGGGCGCCGTTCCGCGACAGCAGCAATGATCAGCTGGTCCCGATCCGCCAGCTGGAGCTGTTCCGCACCAAGGCGAAGCTCACCGCCGACGAGGGCATGGCCGCTGACGAGAAGGCGAAGAAGATCGCCGAGATCGACGCGCAGCTCGACGTGCTGAACAAGCGCGCCGCCGAGATCGAGAAGGCCGCCAAGGCCTCCTGATCCCGCCTGCGATCAGGCCGGCGGTGCCCTGGTGCCGCCGGCCTTCGTCTTGTCTGCCCCGTGATCCGCCCATTTTCCCGAAGGTCCGACCGACCATGACCGATCTGGCCCAGCCCCGCACGCCGAGCATCACGCCACCGCGTGACATCAAGGGCTCGCTGCTGCGTTATCTCACCTATGGTCTGCTTGCGGCCCTGCTGGTCTGGTCGTGGGACGGCGCCGAGATGCGGCCGCTCGACCTGTTCCGCGATGCCGGCAACATGGGCGAGTTCGGCGCGGATTTTTTTCCGCCCAACTTCACCGAATGGCGGTTCTATCTTGACGAGCTGCTGATCACCATGCAGATCGCGGTCTGGGGAACCGCCTTGTCGGTGGTGTTCGCCATTCCCTTCGGCATCCTGTCGTCATCCAACGTGGCGCCGATCTGGGTGGTGCAGCCGGTCCGCCGTCTGATGGACGCGCTGCGCGCCATCAACGAGATGGTGTTCGCGATGCTGTTCGTGGTGGCGGTGGGACTTGGCCCCTTTGCTGGGGCGATGGCCCTGTTCGTCCACACCACCGGCGTTCTGGCCAAGCTGTTTTCCGAAGCGGTCGAGGCGATCGACCCGCGCCCGGTTGAAGGCATCCGCGCCACCGGCGCCGGGCCGCTGGCCGAGGTGATCTATGGCGTCATCCCGCAGGTGCTGCCGCTGTGGATCTCGTTTTCGCTGTACCGGTTTGAATCGAATGTCCGTTCGGCCACCGTGGTCGGCATGGTCGGCGCCGGCGGCATCGGCGTGGTGCTGTGGGAAGCCATCCGCGGCTTCTATTTCGCCGAGACCTGTGCCGTGATGATCATGGTTATCTTGATGGTCAGCCTGATCGACGTCGTCTCGGGCTGGCTGCGCAAGGTGTTCATCTGATCAGGCTGGTTTGGGATTCGCGCAGTCAACGGCGGGACTGGCCCGCCGGATCCTCGCTACCGCCACGATAGCGGAAGGTGCCCTGAGCCGAGGCGATCAGGGCACCGTGTTCGTCCGAAACCTCGCCCGTCACCATGAAGATCTTGCGACCGCCGCCCATCACCCGCCCGCGGGCCGTCAACTGCCGGCCGCGGGTCTGGCCGATGAAGCCGATGGTCAGCGACAGGGTGACGCAATAGCGCGCCCGTTCCGGGTCGGTGCAGTAATTGCCGGCATAGCCACAGGCGCTGTCGAGCAGCGAGGCGATGACGCCGCCATGGGGCACGCCGGCGCGGTTCATGTGCTGGGGGCCGAGCATCAGCGTCACCTCGGCATAATCGGGCTGCCAGCGCACCAGGCGGGTGCCGATCAATCCGTTATAGGCGCCCGGTGGCTCGCCCTCGGCCAGAATGGCGGCCAGTTCCACCGCATCGGGCGATGCGGTGGGCGAGAGGATCGTCGGGCGTCCGGACATGGTCGGGCTCTGGCTCCGGTTGAGGTGTGGACGGTGTCGTCGGGGTCGGTGTCGTCGGGATCGGGCAGGGGGTCAGCGGCGCACCAGCGATGCCTCGATCTGCTGAGCGATGCGCACCAGCCGCGGCCCGATATCCTTCTCGATCCGCTCGCGATGCACGATGAAGCTGGGCCCGCCGCAATTGATCGCCATCAGCCCGCCGGAGGGGCGGCGGACGGGCACGCCCACGGCATTGACGCCGGTGGTCCATTCACCGATCGAGGTGCAGAAGCCCCGCGCCTCGATCTCGTCGACCGCCTGTTTGATGCCGTCCTGGATCCTGGGCCATTCGGCGCCGCTGCGGCGCTGGATGTGTTCCATCAGAAAGCCGCGCTCATTTTCCGGCAGACCGGCCAGGAAGGCCCGGCCGATGGCGCTGGTGGCGATCGGGATGCGCGATCCCACATCCAGCCGCAGCGTCACCGCGGTGTCGGCGCGGCAGCACTCCACATAGAGCACGTTCAGCCGGTCACGGTCGCCCAGTGCCGCCGACACGCCGGAATAATCGGCGATCTCCTGCAGCATCGGCCGGGCGATCTCGCGCACCGTCAATCCGGCCAGCATGCTGTAGCCCAGGGTCAGCACCGCCGAGCCCAGCCGGTATTTGCCGATCCGCTCGTTATAGGACAGATAGCCCAGCCGGGTCAGGGTATAGGTCAGGCGCGACACCGTGGGCTTGGGCAGGCCGGTGATCTCGGCCAATTCCTGGTTGCCCATCGGCTGATTGCCGACCCGGAAGGCGCGCAGCACCTCCAGCCCGCGCGCCAGCGCCGTGACGAAATTCCGATCGCGTGAGGCTTCTTCCGGGTCGAGCTCCGCGATCGGCTCGATCTCGGCACGTTTCCGCATGCCAGTCTCCCACTTTTCCCCCCCGGGGCGTCTCCGGTCGGTCGCCGGATTTATAACCCCCCGCCTGCCGCACTGCACGCGCCGACGTATTCGCACAGGGCCATCGCCGTGGCCGTCAAATTCCGCGAATGCGCGCGCAGACGGATTGCGGTTGCAGGCCAATCTGACACTGCCTAACCTCGCCGTCAATGTGATGGAATTAGGGTCCGCAGTGCGGAAATGATGCTGCGGCCACGACCGGAGTGACCTGCCATGCCCCCCGCACTGCCATCTTCCCCGTCAACGGCATCCGTTCAGACCGGCCGCCCGATCGGCATGGCCGGCGTTATCGGCACCGGATCGATGGGCCGTGGCATCGCCCAGGTTCTGGCCGAAGCCGGGGTCGTGGTGCGTCTGGCCGATGCCGATCCGGGGGCGGCCGAAGCCGCGCGCGGCTTCATCGCCGACATGCTGGCACGCAAGATCGCCAAGGGCCAGTGCGACGAGGCTCACCGCGTGGCGACGCTCGACCGGCTGGTCATCGTGCCCGCCGAGCCCGAGGCCTTCGCGGGCGTCGATCTGGTGGTCGAGGCGATCGTCGAGGCGCTGGACGTCAAGCGCCGCCTGTTCAGCGGGCTGGAGCCGGCGGTCGGCCCGGATTGTATCCTTGCCTCCAACACGTCGTCGCTCTCGGTGACGGCGATCGCCGCCGGCTGTGCCGTGCCCGAACGGGTGGCCGGCTTCCATTTCTTCAACCCCGTGCCGGTGATGAAGATCGTCGAGGTGGTGGCGGGTGCCCGCACCGCCCCCTGGGTGACGGCGGCGCTGACCGCCCTTGCCGGCCGCACCGGCCATCGGGCGGCCAATGTCGCCGACAGCCCCGGCTTTCTGGTCAATCATGCCGGCCGCGGCTTCGGGGTCGAGGCGCTGCGCATCCTTCAGGACGGCGTCGCCCGACCGGTGGATATCGACCGGATCATGCGCGATGCCGCTGGCTTCAGGATGGGGCCGTTCGAGCTGTTCGATCTGGTGGGGCTCGACGTCTCGCAGCCGGTGATGGAATCGATCTACAACCAGTTCTTCCAGGAGCCGCGCTTCCGGCCGTCGCCGATCGGCCGCAACCGGATGGAATCGGGCCTGCTGGGCCGCAAGACCGGCGCCGGGTTTTATGTCTACGAGAACGGGCGCGCGCGAATCGAGCCCGATCCGGAGCCGGACCCGCGCGCCGGTGCCGCTGTCGACGCGCCGATCTGGGTCGGCCCTGCCGCCGATCCGCGCTGGCGCGGCGAGGTGCAGACACTGGTGGCGCAGACAGGCCTTGAGGTCGATGCCGGAGCGCGACCGCAACCATCGAGCATCGTGCTGCTGCTGCCGTTGGGCCAGGACTGCACCGGCGCCGCGCTGGCGCAGGATGTCGACCCGCGCCGGGCGATCGCGATCGACCCGATGTTCGGTGTCGGCCGGCGGTTGACCCTGATGACCTCTCCCGCCACCGATCCGGCGCTGGCCGAGGGCATGGCGGTGCGGCTGGGCGCCGGCGATGTCGCGGTCACCCGCATTCGCGACAGCGTGGGCTTCGTCGCCCAGCGCATCACCGCCCAGATCATCAATGTCGGCTGCGAGATTGCCCAGATGCGCATCGCAGCACCCGGCGATATCGATCCGGCGGTGGAAATGGGGCTGGGCTACCCCACCGGACCGCTGGCACTGGGCGACAGGTTGGGGCCGTTGCATGTGCTGGCGGTGCTGGAGGGTCTGTTCGGCGCCACCGGCGATCCGCGCTATCGGCCCAGCCCGTGGTTGTCGCGTCGCGCGCGGCTGGGCCTGTCGCTCACCCACGACGAAGCCTGACATTGTACAATCTGTCCCGCCGATCCCTCGTTCATTCCGCCAGCAGGAGCCATGCCCCCGATGTCCGATCAGGCCTTTATCTTCGACGGTGTGCGCAGCCCCTTCGGTCGCCAGGGCGGCGCGCTCGCCAATATCCGCCCCGATGATCTGCTGGGGCAGGTGATCCGGGCGCTGATCGCGCGCACCGGCATCGATCCGACCGCGATCGAGGATGTCGTCGCCGGCTGCGCCTGTCAGGCGGGCGAGGATGCGCGCAATGTCGCCCGCCATGGCGCGCTGCTGGCGGGGCTGCCGATCGAGGTGGCCGGCCAGACCGTCAACCGGCTGTGCGGCAGCGGCATGGCGGCGGTGATCGATGCCGCGCGCGCGATCCGGCTGGGCGATGGCGACCTGATGATCGCGGGCGGGGTGGAATCGATGACCCGAGCGCCCTTCGTGGTCGCCAAAGCGGAGCAGGCCTTCGGTCGTGATTTCAAGGTCTATGACAGCGCCATCGGCGCCCGGTTCCCCAACCCGAAGGTGATTGCCGCCTATGGTGGCGACACCATGCCCGAGACCGCCGACAATATCGCGCGTGATCTGGGCATCGGCCGCGAGGACAGCGACATCTTCGCGGCGCGCTCGCAGGCCGGGTATGAGACGGCGCGCGCGGCCGGCTTCTATGACGACGAGATCACCGTGATTTCGGTGGATCAGGGCCGCAAGGCGCCGCCGCGCGAAGTGGCGGCCGACGAACACCCCCGGCCGGCCAGCGATCTGGCAGCGCTCGGCAAGCTGCGGCCGTTGGCGGCGGATGGTGTGGTGACGGCCGGCAATGCGTCGGGCATCAATGATGGCGCGGGCGCGCTGCTGCTGGGGACCGAAGCCGCCGGCGGGCGTTTCGGGCTGACGCCGCGGGCGCGGATCATCTCGGCGGCGGTGGCCGGGGTGGCGCCGCGGGTGATGGGGCTGGGGCCGGTGCCGGCGATGCAGAAGGCGCTGGCGCGCGCCGGGCTGTCGACGGCCGATCTGGACGTGATCGAGATCAACGAGGCCTTCGCCACCCAGGTTCTGGGCTGCCTGAAGCAGATGGACATCGCCTTCGACGACAGCCGTGTGAACCCGAATGGCGGCGCGATCGCGATCGGCCACCCCTTGGGTGCCTCGGGCGCGCGGCTGACCCTGACGGCGCTGCGCGAGTTGGAGCGGCGTGGCGGGCGTTATGCCGCCGTGTCGATGTGCATCGGCATCGGCCAGGGCATCGCGCTGATCATGGAGCGTTGCTGACCGCTTGGGATCGTCCGTGGCCGCAAAGCGCGGTCAGCCACAGAGCATCGTGACCCAGTCCATCGAGATCAGGGCCGCATATCGGCCCCAGCCATAGAGGGCGATAGCGAGCACCAGCCCCAGCGCACCGGCCACGGCATAGGGCAGCCAGGCCGGTGCCGGTCCATCATCGGCCGGGGCATCATCGGCCGGCACACCATCGGCACGCGGCAAGCCATCGACAGCCGGGGACATGTCCGTCCGGCGGGTGATGGCGGCGAGGTGTGACGGTTGAGCACTCATGCCGGTCCCTCCGATGTCGGGCTGTGACGCGGGACGTGGTGACACGTTTGATCATACCCGGTTTCGGCCGGCGGTTCATGTGGCCTTTGCTGCCGCGTGAACCACCGGCCGGTCCGAAATCGGCAGATGGATGATCGCGGCCACCGCCGACAGCCCGGCCATGGCCATCCAGACGGCATCGTAAGACCCCAGAAGATCATAGATATAGCCGCCACCCCAGGCGCCCAGAAAGGCGCCGACCTGATGGCTGAGAAACACGATGCCATAGAGGGTGGAGAGATAGCGCGGGCCGAAGATCCGCGCGACCAGTGTGCTGGTGAGCGGAATGGTGCCGAGCCAGGTGAAGCCGAAACAGGCGGCAAAGGCCAGAATGACCGCCGGCGATGGCGGCAGCAGCACCACTGCCAGCACGAAAACCGTCCGCAGCGCATAGACCACGACCAGAACGTTCCGGCTGCGAAACCGGCTGCCCAGGCTGCCGATGATATAGGCGCCGGCGATGTTGCAGGCGCCGATCAGCCCCAGCGCCCAGGCGGCGACCCAGCCGGCGACGCCGACATCGCCCACATAGGCCGGTAGATGGGTGCCGATGAAGGTGATCTGGAAGCCGCAGACACCGAAACCCAGGCTCAACAGCCAGAAACTGCCGCTGCCGCGGGCCTCGGTCATCGCCTGCGACAGCGACACGGCACCGGCTGGCTGAGCCGGAGGAGGGCTGCCGGCGGTGGCGGTCAGACGATCGCGGCGGCGGCTGCCGTCGAGCGCGAAGCCAAAGGCGATCATGGTGCTCGCCACCAGCGCCAGCAGCAGGATGGCATCGCGCCAGCCGAAGGCGTCGAGCATGGCATAGGCCCCGGGCACAACCGCGAACATGCCGAGCGATCCGCCGGCGGTGACCAGCGCGAAGCATTGCGGGCGGCGTGCTTCCGGCACCACCCGGCCGACGGCGCCCAGAACCACCACGAAACTGGTTCCGGCAAGGCCGATGCCGACGGCAATTCCCAATGTGACCAGCAGCCCGGTCGGATCGGCGGTCGAGGCGGCGAACACCAGACCCGCCACATAAGCGACGGTGCCGGCCACGACCACGCGCGAGGGGCCGAAGCGATCGGCGATCATGCCGATGAACGGCTGGATCAGCCCGAACAACAGGTTCTGCAGCGCGATCGCAAAGCCGAAAACCTCGCGCCCGATGCCCAGTTCCTGAACCACCGGGGTCAGGAACACGCCGAAGGCCTGGCGGACGCCCATCGAGATGGTCACCACCAGGGCCGCCGCGATCAGCACCGTGCGGGCGGTATTGTCCAGCTTTGGCCTCGATGGTGTCGGCATCGTCGCCGGTGTCGATACTGGGGCGGTCGCGTCACGATCACCGGCCATTGCGTCCTCGCGTGTATCATTGGCTTGAATATTGCGCGTAAGTTGAAGTTTCCGGAGGGAAAAATCCCCGCCACACCGCCCCTTGGGAGAGCGTCGTGGCGGGGATGAAGTCAACCATACCGGGAACACAAGAAGAGCATAATGCCGAAACAGATCATGTTTCCAATGCATAATGAACATAATGATCATTACCGGATCGGCATGGATCCGCGGCCCTCGCGGGCGCTGTGACCACGGTCTGCCCCGGATTTGCCCCGGGCGATCCACAATATGCCCCTGTTCGTGATGATGGCCCGGGCGCTTCAATGGTGTTGCTGATAAAGCAGCGTGGCACAATCACCAAGGACACGGACCAATGGGCGCGATCAGGCGTGGGCGACTGGATGAGATCGATACGGTGCGGGGCCTTGCCCTGGCCACGATCTTTATCGACCACGTGCCGGGCAATCCTCTGGATCAGTTGACCATTCGCAATTTCGGTCTGTCGGACGCAACCGAGATGTTCGTGTTCCTGGCCGGTCTTGCCGCGGCTTTGGCCTATTTCCGCAAATTCACCACCGGTCAGCCGTGGACGGCCGCGGCCCGGGCCGCCAAGCGCGGCTTCGACCTCTATGTGGTGCATCTGTTCTGCATCGTGGTGGTGACCGCGATGGTGGCGCTGACCGCCAGCGTCACGCTGAACCCCGACAAGCTGGACTGGATCAATCTGGGCGCGGTTTTCAAGGATCCGGCGCAAGCGCTGATCGGCCTGGTCGCGCTGACCCACCAGCCCGGCTATTTCAATATTCTGCCGATGTATATCTGCTTCATGCTGATGCTGCCGGTGATGATGCTGATCGCGCGTGCCAGTGTCGGCGCGATGCTGGCCGCGTCGGCAACCGTCTGGGCCATCGCCAACATCACCGGCCTGAACGCGCCGCAATGGCCGAATGACGGCGGCTGGTTCTTCAATCCGCTGGCCTGGCAGTTCGTGTTCGCCATCGGCTTCACGGTCGGTGCCGGTATCATGGGCCGCGCCCAGATCGTGCCCTATCGCGCCTGGATCTGGTGGCTGGCGGTGGCCTGGCTGGTGGTGTCGCTGGCGATGAAGCTGGCCGCCTTCTATCCTGAGCCCGGCATGCTGCCGATCCCGTTCTTCCTGTATGGCCAGGACAAGACCTTCGCGACCCTGCCGCGCATCCTGCACATGCTGGCCATGGTCTATGTGGTCGCCTATTCGCCGCTGGGCGCGCGGCTGCGCAGCTTCGGCGCCGGCAACCCCTTCGCGATCATGGGCCGTCAGGGCCTGCCGGTCTTCGCCACCGGCTCGGTGCTGGCCGTGGGCGCGCAGCTCATCCGCGATCCGCTCGGTGGAGGCTGGATGCTGGATATGGTATTGGTGCTCTCCGGTCTCGTCGCACTGGTTGTTCTTGCCGGGAGCCTGGAATGGTTGAAGCGCCGTGCCGCCGCCAAGCCTGCCGTCACGCCCGCTGGCGCGCCGAAGGCCGGTCTGCCGCGCCCGGTTGCGTCACCCCAGCCCGCGACCATGCGGTCGCAGCCGGCGGCGACCCGCGGCCTTGGCCCCATCGGCGCCTGATATCCTTGATGGTTCAGCGTTCCCGACATCTGACCGCCGCCATGCTGGTTCTGGGCGTGGCGGCGGTCGTGCCTTTGGCAGCCGCCGCCGCCCAGACGGCGGCGCCATCCCAGACCCGGGAGCCGGTGCGACAGGAAGACGCGCGCCAGTTCGGCGACCGGTTGGACGGCCAGATCGCCGGCGTCTGCCCGGTGCCGGGCGATGGCCCGCCGATCGGCGGACCGGGCGATCGCGCGCCCTTGCCGCACACCCGCCAGCGTCTGGCCGAGGGCGGACCGCTGGTGATCCTGGCGATCGGGTCATCCTCCACCCAGGGCTATGGCGCGCCGCGGCCCGAGGCGAGCTATCCGTTCCGGTTGGAGCGCGATCTGGCGCGTCGCTATCCCGACAGCCGCATTCAGGTGATCAATGCCGGCGTCGGTGGCGAGATCGCGGCCGATCAGTTGGCGCGGCTGGACAAGCTTCTGGCCGGGAACCGGCCCGATCTGGTGATCTGGCAGGCCGGCACGAATGATGCGCTGCGTGCCGTCGATCGTGTGAGGTTCGCAGGCGAGGTGCGCGACGGGCTGGCGCGCATCCGCGCCCATGGCGCCGATGCGCTGCTGATGGATCTTCAGGTTTATCCCGGCGCCCGCGACCCTGAGACCTATGCGGCCTATGTGGCGTTGATGCGACGGCTGGCCACGGAAACGGCGACGCCGCTCTATTCCCGCTTCGATCTGATGACCGCATGGGAGAATGATCGTGCCCATCCGTCGCCCGACCTGTTGTTCACCGACCGGTTCCACCTGAACACCATCGGCTATGCCTGTATCGCCCGGGCGTTGGGATCGGCGATCGCCCACGCGGTTGATCGGGCACCGGCCGATCGGGCACCGGCTGATCGGACACCGGCTGATCGGACACCGGCAGATCAGGCCTCGGCTGCAGTGTCAGCGCCGACGTCGCCGGCCGGATCCGACCAGAGGATGGCGAGAGATGCCGCCAGATGATCGATGGCCGGGCTGAGCCGGCTGGACAGGGATGATCGCAGAACCCACACCGCGAGCGACAGGTTCAGGCCCGCGACATTCAACTGACGCAGGTCGTTCGCGGCGGCGCTCTGCGCCACCCGCCGCCCCGGCACCAGCCCCAGCCCCACGCCCCGCGCGATCAGCGATAGCTGGATATCGGGCCCCAGAACCTCGGCCGCGACGTTCAACCGGCCGCCCATCCGCTCCAGATGGCGCTGGATGACCATGTGATAGCCGCAGCCTTCCGGGTTCAGCACCCAGCTTGCCTTCATCAGCGCCTCGACCGGCAGCGGATGGGCGGCGTCGCCCGCCAGGCCATTCAGGATCAGCCCGGCTGGTGTCGCATGGGCGGCGGCGACGATCCACACCGGCTCGGTCCCGACCCGCACCGCCTGGAGATCCTGTGGCGGCTGGTCGTCCTGGTCGATCAGCACCACAGCGGCATCCAGGGCACCATCGCGAACCTGATCGATCAACTCGCCCGTCCAGCCGCTGCCGATCTGCAGCGCGACCATCGGAAAGGCGGTCCGCAGGTCGTCGATCGGCCGGGTGACGGCCAGATCGACCACCCCATGCGCGAAGCCCAGGCGCAGCCGGCCGGCGGTGCCGCCATCGCCGGCCCCCAGTGCTTTCAGGTCGTCGACGGCGTCCAGAATCCGGCGGCATTGTTCGATGGCATCGCGCCCGGCGGCGGTCAGCACCGGCGGCTTGCTGCGGCGGTCGAGCAGGATCAGGCCGAGTTCGGCTTCCAGCCGCTGGACCTGACGGGTGACTGCGGGCTGCGTCAGGTTGAGGCGCCGCGCCGCGCCATTGATCGATCCGGCCTCGGCCACCGCCAGGAATGTCGCGATTTCGCTGAGCTTGATACCGAGCACTGATGGTCCTCTGGAACGAGGGGGGCGCCCGTCCTGACACAAGCCGCCCCACCTATTACGACAGACAGATTGGGTATTATCATCGCTTGGCGCGAAATGTTCCAAGGCAAATGCGCCAAGGCGAATGCGCCAAGGCAAATGCGACTCTGGCAGGCGCGGTGGCCCGGAGCGGGCCGAATCCCAAATTCGTCACGAGCTTCTGCCGGGCCCCGCCTTGCGGTATTGTCGCGGGCGTGGCTAAGGTGGATGGGTCAAGGATGCTGCGACAGAGATGCCTGCCGCCATCCGCACCGGCCGATATCATATCCGCCCCCCGACCGGAGATCCCCCGAACGTGCCGATCCGCAAACCCGCCCTGGCCCCGATCGTGTCTGCCCTGCTTTGCGCGACGGTGCTCGCCGGCTGCGGAACCATCGACGGGGTCGGCAAAAGCCTTGGGCTGGTGGACGACGAGGTGCGGCAGACGGATGAAGGCGAACCGCTGTTCCAGGACGTGGGCGGCGTTGCCTACACCACCGACATCGTCGTCGAGGGGCTGGAACCCGAGGACGCCGCCGAGGAGCAGAAGCGGGCCGAGGCCCGCGCCGAGAAGCGCGCAGCCGAAGAGGCCGGCCGTACCCCGCCGGCTTCCGCCACCGGCAGCGAGCCGGGCGCGGACCCGCTGGCCGACGCGCCGCTGGATGAACTGCTGGGCGCGTTGTCGGAGCTGCGGCGGCTGGAAGAGCGCCCGCCGACCAGCCTGGCGGCTTTGCGCCGGCGCGGGCAGGGCGATGTCGAGCTGTTCCAGCGCGCGCTGCGGTCGCGAGGCTATTTCAGCGCCGATGTCCGGCTGCGCATCGATCGCGACGCCGAGCCGCCGGTTGCCCGGATCACGGTCAATCCCGGGCCGCGCTATCGGCTGGCGGACTGGAATATCGACTGGGCAGGCGGCCAACCACCGCAGGTTCCCGCCGACAAGATCGATCCGGAAGCGCTTGGCGTGCCGCTGGGGGCCGCCGCCGAGGCGGGCGAGGTGGTGAGCGGGGAACGGCGCCTGCTGACCGTGCTGGCAGCCAATGGCTATCCTTTTGCCCGCCAGACGAACCGGCGGGCGGTGGTCGATCATGACACCCGCGAGATGGCGGTGACGCTGTCGATCGATTCCGGCCCCTTCACCCGCTTCGGCCCGACCAGTGTCGAGGGCTTGGACGACGTGCTGCCATCGGTGGTCGAGGGCAAGCAGCCCTGGTCGGAAGGCGATACCTATGATGCCGGTGCGGTCGAGACCTATCGTGCCGATCTTCTGGCGACGGGGCTGTTTTCATCGGCGGTGATCAAGAGCCCCGAGCAGCCGACCGGCGACGGATCGCTGCCGATCAACCTGACCGTCGCCGAGGGGCCGCCGCGCAGCATCGGTGCCGGCGCGCGCTATTCAACCGACATCGGACCGGAGCTGCGCACCTTCTGGGAGCATCGCAACCTCACCGGCCGGGCCGATCGCCTGCGGGCCGAACTCGACGTCTCGCCGGTGCTTCAGGAAATCGAGGTCACCTATCGCCGGCCGCATCCGCGCTTCGACCGGTTCAATTTCGGCAGCATCCGCCTGTTGAATGAAGACACCGACGCCTTCCAGCAGACCGGTATCGAGACCCGGTTCGGTCAGGAACGGTCGCTGGGCGACGACTGGCGCGGCTCGGTGGCGCTGGCGCCGGAATACAAGATCATCGACGACGAGAAGGGGGAACGGACCAGCTATCTGCTGGGTCTGCCGGTCACCCTGTCACGCGACAAATCCGACAGCCTGCTGGATCCACGGCGCGGCTATCGGCTGTCGGCCGAAGTGACGCCCTATACCGGGGCGATCGAGGATACCGCGATCACCTTCCTGCGCACCGAGCTCAGCGGCTCGGTCTATGTGCCGCTTGACGATCTGGCACGTTGGGTGCTGGCCGGGCGGGCGCGGATCGGATCGATCGCCGGTGCGTCGCGTGGCACGCTGCCGGCCGACAAGCGGTTCTATTCCGGCGGCGGCGGGTCGGTGCGCGGCTATGGCTATCGGATGCTGGGGCCGCTGGATGGCGACGACGATCCGCTTGGCGGCCGCTCGGTCGCCGAGGCCGGTATCGAACTCAGGGTGCCGGTCACCGATGACATCGCGGTGGTCCCGTTCCTCGACGCCGGCCAGATTTCCGAAGAACCATGGCCCGATCTGTCGACCGATGTCCGGACCGGCGCCGGTCTTGGCCTGCGCTATTACACGCCGCTCGGTCCGTTCCGCTTCGATGTTGCCGTGCCGCTCGATCGCCGCGATGCCGACGACCCCTATCAGTTCTATATCAGTCTCGGACAGGCGTTCTGAGGCGGAGCGAGTTCATTGACCGATCATACCCCACCACCTCCTGCCAGCCCCGAGGCCGGCAAGCCGCACCCCGCATCCGGCCCCGACGGCCCCGCACCACAGAACCAGCCACCGGGCGACCGGAAGCCCGCGGCCGGCCGTGGCCGGCGGCGCCGGGGGCGTGTGCGCCGCGTCATCGGCATCGGCCTGCTCGGGCTTGGCGTGGTGCTGGTCGGCGGGGTCGCCGGCGGGCTGATCTGGGCCGACAGCGACAGTGGCCGCGAGACCATCGCTGTGCTTGCCCGTGACGGTATCGAGGCGGCGGGGCTGGGGCCGGTCGACCTGCCCGCCATCGAGGGCAGCCTGTTCGGGCGCCTGCATCTGCCAAGGCTGCGGATCGGCGATCCCGGCGATCCGTGGCTTGAGGCCGAGGACGTCACCCTGAACTGGCGGCCATCGGCGCTGCTCCAGGGGCGGGTGGAGATCCGCACGCTGAATGCCGGGCGCATCGCGGTGGCGCCGCCGCCCGATGACGGCACGCCACCGCCGCCGTCGGAACCCTTCGATCCGCGCAATCTGCGCCTGCCCGATGGCGGCATGCTGCCGCCGGTGTCGATCGACCTGCGCCAGTTGTCGATCGACCTTCTGGAACTGGACCCGAGGCTGACCGGGCTTTCGGCACCGGCGCTGCTGGGCGTCGACGGTGCCGCGCGCATCGGGCGCGGCGATCCGTCCTGGGCGCGGCTGGACGTCCATCGGCTGGACGAGCCGGGCGGGCGGGTTTCGGCGGCGGTTGAAATCGCCTTCGATACCGGCACGCTCGACATCGAGGCGGTTGCCGAGGAAGCGGCCGGCGGGCTGGTCGCCAGCATGGCGGGGCTGCCGGGCCAGCCGCCGGTGACGGCGCGGCTGGAAGGCCGGGGGCCGCTGGACGGCTGGACCGGACGGCTGACCGCGACGGCGGGAGAGCTGATCGACCTCGACACCACCATCGATCTGGCGTTGCGGCCCGATCCGTCGATCGCGATCGACGGCCGGCTGGACTGGTCGGGGATGGGCCGCGCGATGGCCGGGCTCGATCTGGCGCCGGATGCGGCGACCGAACCGCCCGCCGAAAGTGTTGCCGGCGCCGCGGTCGACGTGGTGGCGGATGCCGCCGCCGATGCGGTCGCGGAGGCCGCGGATCAGGTCGCGGCCGACGAGGCCGCACGCACGCCAGAGACGGCGGACGACAACATGGGTGGTGCGGAGCCGCCGCCGCCATTGGTGCTGGTTTCGGCTGATCCATGGCATTTCGCCCTGGCGGCCCGTCAGAATGCCGACGGGGTTGTCGCGGTCGACCGGCTGACGCTGTCGACCACCGGCGTGATGCTGGACGGCACCGCCGGCATCGCAACCGATACCGGCGCGGTTCAGGCCCAACTGACCGGTAGTGCCGCGCCGGGAGCACCGCTGCTGACCCTGGCGCGTCCGGCATCGATGAGCGCGCTGACACTGACGCTGGAGGCCGAAGGCACATGGCCGCAGATCGATGCCCGGCTTGCCGCCACGGCCGCGGCGCCGCGTCTGGCGGGGATCGGCGATGGCGGCCCCTTCGCGTCGGCCATGCGGTTGAACGCCAGCGTCTCGGGCCGCGCGCCTGATGATACGGCGCCGGCCGATCTGGATCTGGCGGTGGATCTGGACCTGGATGCGCCGCGCCCCGTGGCTCTGGGCCTGCCGCCGGAAGCCGCCGACGGCGTGCTGTCGTTAAGCGCGCGCGGCGATTTCGACGGTGCCGACAATCTGCTGACCATCGATGCGGCGATGTTGGATGTGGGCACGGCCAATCTCAGCGCCACCGGCTCCTATGATCTGACCCAAGGCACGGTCGACGGCCAACTGGGCCTGTCGGCCGAGACGCTGAGCCGGCTGGCCAGCCTGTCGGGCCTGCCCGAGCTTGCCGGCACATTGGGGGTGGAGGCCAAGGTCTCGGGCAACCCGACGACAGGCATGACCGCCGATATCAGCGCGACGGGCCGTTCGATGCGCCTCGGCATCCCGGCCGCGGATGCCACGCTGGGTGGCCGGGTTGATCTTGCGACCCGGGTGGTTGTGGGCGCTGACGGCGGCGTCGCGGCCGAAAATCTGTCGCTCGCCACCAATACGCTCAAGCTGGGCGGGCGGGCGGCGTTGGGGGCGCAGGGTGCGCTGGACGGCACCAGCCTGTCACTGGCTGTTGCCCGTCTGGCGCCGATCGCCGAGGCCACCGGTGCGCCGGTGGCCGGCCGGTTTGACGCCGACATCGATCTGTCGGGGTCGATGAACGACCCGGCAGCACGGATTGCCGCCACGCTCACCGACGGCCAGCTCGGCAGCATCGCGGTGCCGCGACTGGTGGTCGATCTGGACGGTCGCAATCTGCTGACCGCGCCCACCGGCCAGTTGGCGGTAACCGGCGACACCGCCGAGGGTCCGCTTGCCCTGCGCGCCAATGCCACGGCCGCCGATGGCGGCAAGCGGATCGATGTCAGCGACCTGTCGCTCGACTTCGCGGGCACCACGGTGCGCGGCGAGGCGGCGGTGACGCTGGCAACGGCCCTGGCGCGCGGCCGACTGGATGTGACGGCGCCAAGTCTGGCGCCGATCGGCCGGCTGGCCGGCCTCGATCTTGGTGGCAGCCTGGACCTCGATCTGCGCTTCGATGCGGATAATCGCGGCCGCCAGCGGGTCAGGGCGGACGGCACCGCCGATGACATCGCCCTCGGCCAGGGGGCCGGCACGGTCGCGGCCGTGGACCAACTGACCCTGACTGCCGATATGGTGCTGGCAGATGGCGCCCCGGCCGGCCGTGCCCGTATCGCCGCCACGCAGGTGACGGCGGGGCCGGTGACGCTTCAGACCGTCACCCTGACCGCCACCCCGCAGAGCAGGGCGGGGGGGCGTATGGCCACGGCATTCGATGTCGAGACCGCCGGCAATTTCCGCGGCCGGCTGCGCCTGGCGGCCGGCGGCAATATCGCCACCGACCCACAGGGTGCAATGGTCGTGACCCTGGATGACCTGGATGGTCAGGTGCTGGGCACCAGCCTGGGGCTTGGCGCACCGGCAACCGTTCAACTGGCCGAGGCGGCCCGGCTCGATCTGCCCGATCTCAGGATCGGCAAAGACGGGCGGGTTACCCTGCAGGCGGTGATGGCCGCCGACCGGATGACCGCCGAAGGCCGCCTGGACGACCTGCCGCTCGACCCGCTGCGCCGGTTCCAGGCGCCGATCGGCCAGGGTGGCAAGCTGTCGGGCAGCATCGACGTCGCCATGGGGCCGCGCGGCCGCGAAGGCCGGATTGCGCTCACCATTGCCGATCTTCCGGTCGATGCCGAGGTGGAGGGCATGCAGACGCCGGTCATTTCGGGCGATGCCGGTCTGACACTCGGCAACCGCAGCGCCGATCTGACCCTGAAGATCAACGGTCTGGGCGACCAGCCGTTGTCGGTCGAAGCCGATCTGCCGCTGGCGCCGTTCAGCAGCAGCGCGCCGACCGCGATTGCGCTCGATGACGACGGTCCGGTTTCGGGCCGTCTGCAATGGGCTGGCGATCTGGGCAAGCTTGCCCTGGCCGTGGGTGTGGACGGCCACCGGCTGGCCGGGCGGATCGATGCCGATATGTCGGTCGACGGTACGATGTCGGCGCCGGATGTGTCGGGCGGCATTCAACTGCGTGACGCCGCTTACGAAAACCTCGACATGGGCACCTTGATCACCGACATCCGCGGCGATATCGGCGTGGCGGGCCGGTGCTGCCTGTCGATCAGGATCGATGGCCGCGATGGCGGCAGCGGCACGGTGGGTGTGGACGGGACGTTGAATCTGACCGATCTGGCCGACCCGCAGATGGACATCAAGGTGAATGTCAATCAGGCCCGGCTGGTGCGGCGCGATGAGGCCGACGCCACGCTCGACGGGGCGCTGACCATGACCGGCGGTCTGGACGATGGCCGGCTGGACGGTACGCTGACCGTGCGTCAGGCCGAAATCCGGCTGCCGGAAAGCATGCCGCCATCTGTGCGCACGATCGAGGTGGTCGAGACGCGCGGCGGGCGCATCGTCGCCGATCCCGGCACCACAGCCGAACAGGAAGCCCGCGCCGGCGGGCTCAATCTTGCGGTCGAGGTGCGGGCGCCCGGGCGGATCTTCGTGCGTGGCCGTGGCCTCGATACCGAATGGGAAGGCACGCTGAACATCACCGGCACCAGCAATACGCCGATCATCAGGGGCACCTTGTCGGTGGTGCGCGGCGAGGCCGATGTCATCGGCCGCACGCTGACCTTCTCGAAGGGCGTCATCACCTTCGACGGCCTGGCCGATCCCGACCCGCGGCTGGATATCGAGGCGACGCTGGCCGGCTCGGACGTGACCGCCATCGTTCAGGTCACCGGGCGCGCATCGGAACCGGAACTGACCCTGACCTCGAACCCGGTGCTGCCGCAGGACGAGGTGCTGGCCCGCGCCTTCTTCGGCAAGCCCGGTGCCAAGCTGTCGGCGCTGGACGCGATCCGTGTCGGACAGGGATTGGCGACCCTGACCGGCGGCGGCGGTGGCGGCTTCGATCCGACCGGCTTCGCCCGCGACCTGTTCGGGCTGGATGTTCTGGATATCGGCGCCGCCGACAGTGGCGATGCCCCGTCGGTCAGGGCCGGCAAATATCTGAGCGACGACCTGTTCGTGGGCGTCGAGCAGGGCGCCGGGTCGAGCAAGGCGACGGTGGAACTGGAGGTGATGCCGAATATCAGCGTCGATACGGAAGTCGGCGGCGAGGGAGGCGCCTCGGCCGGTATCACCTGGAGTTATGACTACTGATGGCCAGTCGCGAAATGATGGTCAGTCGCGGCGGGCCGAGGCATCGACATGGCGCGCGAAGTGGCGGAAGCCCGGCACAGTCAGATTGCGCTGCTTCGCCCGGTCGCAATAGCGTCTGAGGCGGATGGCGGCGTCGGCATGGGGCCGGGCGCGGAAACGCGCGGCCTCGTCGATGGTCATCGCCCCGCCGCAGAGCACCAGAGCCATGCGGGCGGCCGGGGTGAGAGTCGCAGGGTATCCGGCTTCTGTGGTCGACAGGAAGCGTTTTGCCTGGACATGCAGGCGCACCGCGCCCGCAACTTCGGGCAGAAAATAGCTGGCAAGGAAATCACCACCGACGCGGGCATGATCCTCGTCGTCGGCGAAGCGGACGGCGTCTTCGGCAGCCCCCCTGATCAACTGCCCGACATCATGCAGCAATGCCGCGGTGATCAGGCTCGACGGCGCCCCATCGAGTTCGGCGATCGTCGCCGACTGAAGCGCATGGTCATAGACCGTCACCGGCTCCCCCAGATACAGATCATTGGCGCGCCGGCCATAGAGGCTGGTGACGAGATCGGACAGATCGGAGGACGGGGCGAACAGGACGGACATCGGCGGCAGCCATGAACGGGGGGGAGCGCCACTGCCATCATGCATCATTCCCGGGTGTGCCGCTGGCCGACACGGAGCAGAGAGATGCATCGGGCCCGGACCGTCCGGTGGCGCCTGAACCTCATTCTTATCCGTCCAACCCCCGGAAAAGAAATGAAGTCTTGGTGACAGGCGGCCGGTATGGACAAAGCTGATGGCCGCTTTGGCCGCTTTGGCCGCTTTGGCCGCTTTGGCCGCAGGATCAGCCGGCCAGTGCCAGCGCCGCCGCCCGGCCGCTGTCGACTGCGGCTTCGGCACGGCCACCGATGCACCAGTCGCCCGCGATGGCGAGCCCGGCCGCGCGATCGGCAAGACAGGGGATGCCGAGCGGCAGTTCCACCAGCGCGTGACGCCAGCGATGCGCCTGGGCGTGCAATGGCATGATCGTGGTGCCGGTCAGCCGCCCGATCTCGCCGGTCAGCAGACCGGCGACCACGCCGGCATCCCGTTCCAGATGCACCCGGCTCCAATGCGGGCTGGCGTGCACGACATAGGCCGGACTGTCGTGGTCATGGCCGGGCAGGGCGCGCTGGTCGCTGATCCAGGCGATCGCCGCATCATCGGGCCGCCAACGTGGCGCCGGCAGCGGCAGGGGCTGTGCCGTGGTCAGCATCAACGCCCAGCACGGCGCGACCAGGGTGCCGGCAATCCGCCGGCGCCAGCCTTCCGGCAGCACGGTGTCGATCAGCAGGTCGAGCGTCTGTTCCGGCGGTGTCGTGACGATCAGCCGCCGGCCGCGACCGATCACCGCGTCCTGGTCGTCGGTCAGAGTCCAGATGCCGGCATCGCGGCCGATGCGTGCCACCCGCACGGCGGGCCAGATCTCCAGCCCGTGGGCCAGGGCTTTGACAAGGGCGGTCATCGCCCCCACCCCCACCCAGCGGGGATACCCTCCTACCCAGCGGGGGTCCTGCGTGTCGTCGGCATCCAGCCGGCGAACGGCACCATCCGCTTCAGCCGCGACCATCCGCGCGATCAGGGCGGGGGAGCGTGCGGTCATGAACTGGGCGCCATGGTCGAAGCTGATCGTGCGACCATCGTCCAGAACCACGCGCCGGCTGGCCATCCGTCCGCCGATGCCGCGGCCCTTGTCGATGACGATGGCGTGCAGCCCCTGCGCGGCGGCGCTCTGTGCGGCAGCGATGCCGGCCAGCCCGGCGCCGATGATCAGCAGATCCGCGACGGCGTCATCGGCGCGGACGGCAACCGTCCGGTGATCTGCGGCAGGTGCCGGCGGCGGTGCGGGGGCGGGGGGGACTGGCGGCACGTCAATACTCCCTGATCGACACCACCGGGTGATCCGATGGCGGTCGCGCAAGGGTATATGGGATGATGATCCCGGCTTGCCAGCCGGGATGCCCCAGGCCACCAGGAGGCGGACCATGCCGTACACGCGCCGGAGGCCCGATCTGCCGATCACATCATGCGCGGCGGAGCCCGCATCGGAGGATGGCGTGCTGGCCTTCGACGTCTTTCGTGGAGCGGCGCCGATGGGGCGGCATGTCCTGCGCTTCACAAGCGGCTCCGACGGCGTGTTGATGGTGGATGTAGCGATCGATCTGGCGGTGTCGCTGGGGCCGATCACCGTGTTTCGCTATACCCATCGCAACCTGGAACGCTGGCGTGACGGCCGGCTGATCGCGATCGCGACCACCACCGACGACGACGGCACCCGCTTCACGGTCGACGGCCGGGCGGATGGCGACAGGTTCATCGTCGATGGCGGTGCCGGCCGGGTCGAGGCGCCGGCCGGAATTCTGCCCACCAGTTATTGGCATCCTGAAACCACGCAGCGCCGCCTGTGGCTCGACACCCAGCGCGGCCGGCTGATCACGCCGCAGATCGTGCCACTGGGGTCTGTCGAGCGGCCGGCGCCCGATGACGGCACCATCGATGCCCGTGGCTTCGCGGTCAGCGGCGATCTGACGATGACGCTCTGGTACCGGCGCCTTGAGCCGCGCTGGCTGGGCGTGGCCTTCGACGGCCGGGGTCGCGCGGTGACCTATCGCCTTGCCCGCGACACCGCGCCCTCGGCCGCATGGCTGGCGGCGGCCGGCATATGACGCGGCGTCGGGTCAGAGCCAGCCGCGCCGCTTGAACAACCAATAGGGCATGATTGCCGACCCCACCATCAGCATCAGCGCCAGCGGGTAGCCGATCGTCCATGACAGCTCGGGCATCACCTCGAAGTTCATGCCGTAGATGCTGGCGATCAGGGTTGGCGGCAGGAACACCACCGCCACGACCGAGAAGATCTTGATGATGCCGTTCTGCTCGATCTGGATCAGGCCCAGAGTGGCATCCAGCATGAAGGACAGCTTGTTGGCCAGATAGCTCGCATGGTCCGACAGCGAGACCACGTCGCGGGTGATGGTCTTGATCGCGGCAAGCCCGGTCTTGCTGGCACGACCGCGCAGATTGCGGCCGGCAAACCCCGCCAGCCGGCCGATCGATACCAGGCTTTCCCGAATTTTCGAGGTCAGATCCCCCATCCGGCCGATCGAGGCGATCATCGCCTCGTAATCCGGCGCGGGCCCGCGCGGTTTGCGCGACCGCGCGCCGCCCGGGGTGATGCCACGGGTGCGGTTGCCGGCGGCGAACACCGTCTGCGACACCTGATCGATTTCGGCGCCCACCACCTCCAGCACATCGGCCAGGCGGTCGACGATGGCTTCAAGCAAGCCGAACAACGCGCCCTCGGCGCTGGTCACCGCGCTGGGATGGCGGTCGATATGGGCTGCGAACGACCGGAAGGGCAGCGGATCGGTATGGCGCAGGGTCACCAGCCGGCCATGGGTCAGCACGAAGGTGACCGCGTTGGCGACCGGGCTGCCGGTCTCCACCGCGCTCAGCACCGTCGCGGTCATGTACAGCGCGCCGTCTTCCTCGTACAGCCGGCTCGACGCCTCGATCTCGCGCATTTCCTCGCGGGTCGGCATCTCGACGCCCAGCGCCAGATCGACACGTCTGATCTCGTCGATCGAGGGGTCGACCATGTCGACCCAGACCACGCGCTCATCGATCGGGCCGCCCTCGGGCGCGCGGCGCAGCGCCCCGGGCTCGGTGCTGTACAGATGGATCATGCGTCGTCTCCCGCCGTCTCCGGACGTGACCGGCAGCGTTTGCGGCCGGTCATCGGGGTTTAGGGGGCAGCGGCCGGGGTTGCAAATGAAAACTCGGCGTCGCCGTCAGTCGACCGTCGCGTCATTGGCCGGCGGTGGATCTTTCTGGAAGAAGATCGTTGCCGTGCCCAGTTCGATGCCGAATTTGGTCACCGTCGCCCGGTTCAGCAGCACGCCGTCTTCCGACAGGAACATCCAGTCGTCGAACCGCACCTCGACCTCGCGACCGCCGATCGCCAGATTCATGCGATAGGTCCAGTTCAAGACATTGCCATAGGCGGCGCCGCGCGCCTCTCCCAGAACGTCGCCGGCCCGGCCGACATAGCCGTTCGGACCGTCGGGGCGGATCGTCCAGACGCGGCGGTCGGTTTCGCCGTCGGTATAGCGGAAGCGCTCGTCCAGGATCAGGTCGGTGCCGCTCCAGGCGCCGTCGATATCGACAACGAACTGGCGGCGCAGAGTGCCGAAGCGATCCTCGAACATGCCCCAGGCACGGGTATGACCGGCGAAATATGTTTCCAGCCGGAAGTGCGGCGTGCCGTCGGCGAAGTCCTTGACGTTCATCTGACTGCATCCAGCGAGGGCGAAGAGGGCCGCGACCGCGACGACGGTGCCTCTGGCGTGGCGGAGGAGGCTGCGCATGATTTCGTTCCTGCGGAGGGTGTGGCGGTGGCGGTGGCGTGCCCGGCATGGCCGCCGGCCAGGGCGATGCGGCCGGCGATGCCGGTCTGGGTGGCGCGGTCCAGCGGGAAGCGCCGCACCAGAATGACGGCCAGGATCTTGAACGGCACCGGCAGCGCGCCATAGATCAGCGCCAGCGCCCAAAGACCTGGAACGGTCGCGCCGGCGGCGGCAGGTGCCGTGCTGATTGCGGGATTGAAGCCCGCGGCCTCAAGCAGCGGGAAGGCCAGCCCGACGCCCAGGGCAAGCGATGCCTTGGTGGCGAAACCCCACAGGGCGAAGAACAGCCCGGCCCGTTCCCGGCCACTGTCCAGCCGGTCCAGATCGATGACATCGGCCTGCATGGCATTGGGCAGGGCCAGATCGGCGCCGAGCGTCAGCCCGGTGACGATGCAGATCGCCAGGAACACCGGCAGATCGCCGGTTCCCAGCAGGGCCGCCGGCAGAAAGCCGGTCGCGGCCAGCAGCATCGCCAGACTCCAGGCCCGGTGCTTGCCGATCCGGGTGCTCAGCCACAGCCAGCCGGGCGCGCCCAGAATGCCGGCGGCGAAATAAACGAACAGCAATGGCCCGGCCAGATCCAGACCCGGTCGGCGGCGATGCCGACCACCGGATCGGTGATCATGTCCCAGGCGCGTGCCGCCAGCAGCACCATACCCACGGTGCCAAGGCCCAGCCCCAGCGTATCGGCATAATAGGTCGGCAGATAGATGTGGAGCGGCAGGGTCAGCGCCGCGAGCGGCAGCCCCGGCAACCCGAAGGCGGCCCGTATCGGCAGGCTGAGCCGTGGCTGGGCCGCCTTATGCGCATGCCGGCCGATTGTGCTGACGCCGTCGCTCAACCCCCGTCTCCCTCAACGCATCCATGGCGTCTGCCCGCAGCCCCAGGCCCCGGTGATCATGCCCGGATCGGCCGGGTGTTCTGAGGGTGGATACGCAAGGCTGGCCCGATCGGATCGGTGCCGGCCGTTCATGGGATGCGATCGGACGTCAGTCGCCGTGCGTGTCGGCCCCGACCATCAGGCGGGCGGCATCTTCCAGCCGGTCGGCCTCTGATGCCGGCTTGTCCCAGCGGATGCGGGCGATGCGCGGGAAGCGCAGGGCCAGCCCGGCCTTGTGCCGGGGGCTTGGCTGCACGCTGTCGAAGGCCACTTCCAGCACCAGACCGGCGGCGACCGCGCGCACCGGCCCGAAGCGATCGATGGTGTTGTCCCGCACCCACCGGTCCAGCGCGATCAGATCCTGATCGGTGACACCGGAACCGGCCTTGCCGACCGGCACCAGCACCGGCCCGTGCCAAACGCCGAAGGTATAGTCGCTATGGATCGACGATTGCAGGCTATGGCCGGGCTGGGCATGGCCGGGCTGGGCATGGTCGCGCTGGCCATGGCCGCGCTGAACATACATCAGCACGACATCCAGGGTCAGTGGCGCGCGCTTCCATTTGAACCACGGCCCTGTCGGCCGGCCGGCTGAATAGGGCGCATCGCGACGTTTCAGCATCACGCCTTCGATGGTGGCGGATGGTGGATCGCGGCGCAGTGCCGCCAGGGCCGGCCAGTCGTCGAAGGCGATCAGGGGCGACAGGTCGAACCGTGCCGCCGGATGTTCTGCGACCAGTGCCGCCAGCCGTGCGCGCCGGGCCGCGAAGCCCAGCGGCCGCAGATCCTCGCCCGCCACCGACAGCAGGTCATAGAGCCGCAGATGCGCCGGCAGCCGCTTCAGCAGCGTCGCACCGACCGTGCGCCGGTTGATCCGCGTCTGAAGGTCGCCGAAGGGGCGGGGCAGGCCATCCGCGGCCATGACGAGCAACTCGCCATCGACCACGGCATCGCCGAATGGCCATGCGGCGACCAGATCGGGAAAGCCGGCGCTGATATCGTCGCCTGAACGGGCATAGAGCCGGATGGCGCCACCCTCGGCCACCATCTGGGCGCGGATGCCGTCCCATTTCCATTCGGCCAGGAAATCCGCCGGATCCAGCCGCGCCAGATCACCCTCGTCAAGCGAGGTCGCCAGCATGACCGGTCGGAAATGCGGCAGGCCGGCCGGGTCGGGCCGGGGCGCGGTGCCGGCGGCCCAGGCGAACAGGGCCGCATAGGGTGGGGCTACGGCATGCCAGATCTCGTCGACTTCGGCCGGGTCCAGCCCGGCCCAGTCGGCGAAAGCGGCTTTGGCAAGCCCGGTCGAGACGCCGGTGCGCAGGCCGCCGGTCGCCAGCTTTAGCAGCACCCGGCGCCCGCCGGTGTCCAGGCCGTCCATCCAGCCGGCGATGTCGTCCATGGCGCGGGCGGCGCTGCCGGCCGCCATCAGCGTGTCGACGACCTGGGTCAGTGTCACACCGGGATCGTTGCGCAATCCCTCGACGTCGGGCATGGCGCGCAGCGGCTCCGGCCACATCAGGGCCGCGGTCTCGGCCAGGTCGCCGACATAGTCATAAGACAGCGCGAACAGCACCGGATCGGTGCGGGCACCGATCAATGCGCGGATCGCAGTTGGCCGCGCGGGCTTCAGTGTCAGCCTGCCTGCCAGCGCCGCCAGTGTCCAGCCACGATCGGGATCCGCCGTGCGGTCGAGATAGTCGCCGATCAGGCGGATCCTGGCGCCGCGCGACCGGGTGAAGGCCAGCCGATCGAGCAGTTCGGCAAAGTGGCGCATCCGGGGTCAGGCTCCGGCCGGCCCGGCGATCGGGGCATCGCCGCCGGGCGCGTCGCCATCCTCGTCGCCATAACCGACCAGACGCAGCGGCCGCGCGAAAATGCCCATGGTCCGCGCGGCATGGGCCAGCGCATCCTCGCGGCCATGGGTGATCCAGACTTCCTCGGGCCTGAGTTCGCCCAGCGTCATCAGCAATTCGTCCCAGTCGGCATGGTCGGAAATCACCAGCGGCAGTTCGACGTCGCGCTGACGGGCCCGCGCCCGCACGCCCATCCAGCCCGAGGCCATCGCCACCAGCGGGTCGGGCAGGTGCCGCGCCCAGCGCTCGGTTATGGCGCCCGGCGGCGCCAGAACCAGCGCGCCTTTCAGATCGCCGGCTGTGGCCCCTGACGCCGGCAGCAGCGTGCCCAGCGCCACGCCATGAGCCTCATACAAGGCCGAGATGTCGGCCAGCGCATCATGGATGTGGATCGGCCGGTCATAGCCGGCGTCGCGGATCATCCGGATCACCCGCTGGCATTTGCCCAGCGCATAGACCCCGACCAGATGCGCCCGCTCGGGAAACACGCTCAAACCGTGCAGCAGGCGGGCAATCTCGCGGGTTGCAGGCGGATGACGGAACACCGGCAGGGCGAAGGTCGCCTCGGTCACGAACAGATCGGCCGGCACCGGCTCGAAGGCCGCACAGGTCGGATCGGCACGACGCTTGTAATCGCCGGAGATCACCGCACGGCGGCCGCGATACTCGATCGCGACCTGCGCCGATCCCAGCACATGGCCGGCCGGCGCCAGAAACACGGTCACATCCCCCACCCGCAACCGCTGACCATAGGGCAGGGGTTGTCCGTGCACCGCCTCGGCGCCGAAGCGGCCGCGCATGATCGCCAGGGTCTCGGGCGTGGCCAGCACCGCGCCATGGCCGGGGCGGGCATGATCGGTATGGCCATGGGTGATGATCGCCCGCGGCTTTGCCCTGACCGGATCGATCCAGACATCCCCCGGCGGGCAGTACAGCCCGTGCGGCAGCGGCACCAGCCAGTCGATGCCGGCCCCGGCCGATGATGACGACAGGCCGGATGCGGGCAGGCCGGGCGCGGGCAGGCCGGGCGCGGGCATGGCGGGTGATGGCGCGGGACGGGCCATGGGCGGGCGGCTTTCGGCGATGACGGCACAGGCGACGGGGCGGGTGTCTCACGACATCCGGGCCGCCTGGAGAATCTGGGATCATCTGATCGCCGATCCAGCCCGGGGGCTCGCCTTCCGTCGCGGTCACGCCATACTATCCGGCCATGACCATCCGCGAACCCCGTCTGCCGGTGCCCCTGCAACCGGATGCCGACCTGCCGGCGCCGGCGCTTCTGCCCGATCGGGTGGCGGCGTGGTTCGCCGCGCGTGGCTGGCTGCCGCATCCGCATCAACTGCGCATGCTGGCCGCGGCCGAAGCCGGGCTGCCGGTGCTGCTGATCGCGCCGACCGGCGCCGGCAAGACACTCGCGGGCTTTCTGCCGGCGCTGGTGCGGTCGGCCGCCGGCGAGGGCGGCGGCCGGCTCGATACGCTGTATATCTCGCCGTTGAAGGCGCTGGCCGCCGACATCGCCCGAAATCTGGAGCAGCCGATCGCCGGGATGGGGCTGGCGCTGAACGTGGGTATCCGCACCGGCGACACCGATCAGCGCACCCGCGAACGACAGCGCAAGGCGCCACCGGAACTGCTGCTGACCACGCCTGAATCGCTGGCATTGATGCTGTCCTATGCCGACGCACCCCGGATCTTCGGGCGGCTGGCGACGGTGATCGTCGACGAGATCCATGCGATTTCGGGCACCAAGCGCGGCGATCTTCTGGCCCTGGGTCTGGCGCGGCTGAAAGCGCTGTCGCCTGGGCTTCGCGTCGTGGGTCTGTCGGCGACCGTGGCGGATGAAGAGGCGGTGCGCCGCTGGGTGGACGGGCGGGCGGTGGTGGTGCGCGGCCAGGAGGCCGCCCGCGCCGAGGTGACGATGCTCATCCCCGAAGATGAGCGCGTGCCCTGGGCGGGGCATCTGGCCCGCCATGCGATGGCCGGTGTGTATGAGGCGATCCGCGGCCACGGCACGACGCTGGTGTTCGTGAACACCCGCGCGCAGGCGGAGCTTGTGTTCCAGGAATTGTGGCGGCTGAACGATGACGGGCTGGCTATCGCCCTGCATCATGGCAGCCTGGCGGCGGAGCAGCGCCGCAAGGTGGAGGCGGCGATGGCCGCCGGCCGGCTGCGCGCCGTGGTCGCGACCTCGTCGCTGGATCTGGGCATCGACTGGGCGGCGGTGGATCTGGTGATGCAGATCGGCGCGCCCAAGGGCGTGTCGCGGCTGGTGCAGCGCATCGGCCGGGCCAATCACCGGCTGGATCTGGCGTCGAAGGCGATCCTGGTGCCGGCCAACCGGTTCGAGGTGCTGGAATGTCGTGCGGCCCTTGAAGCGGTGGCCGATGGCGAGCTGGATGGAGAGCCGCCGCGCAGCGGCGCGCTCGATGTTCTGGCCCAGCATATTCTGGGCCGCGCCTGCACGGCGCCGTTCGATGCCGTAGAGCTGTATGACGAGGTGCGCGGTGCTGCGCCCTATGCGGATCTTGCCCGCGCCGATTTCGATGCCGTGCTCGATTTCGTCGCGACCGGCGGCTATGCCCTCAGGGCCTATGAGCGGTTCCGCCGGATCGAACAGGACGAGGCCGGGCTGTGGCGGGTGTCGGGTCCGGTCGCGGCGCGGCAGTACCGGATGAATGTCGGCACGATCGTGGAACTGCCGATGCTGAATGTCCGGCTGACCAGGGCGGGCGGCAAGGGCTATGGCGGCCGGGTTCTGGGCCGGATCGAGGAATGGTTCGTCCAGGGGCTGGCGCCGGGCGACAGCTTCGTCTTCGCCGGCGAACTGCTGGTCTATGAGGCGCTGCGCGAGACCGATGTGATCGTCAGTCGCGGCCGCGGCGGCGACCCGAAGGTGCCGTCTTATGGCGGCGGCCGGTTCCCGATCTCGGCGTCCCTGGCCCGGCGGGTGCGGGCGATGCTCGCCGATCCGGCACACCGCCCCCTGCTGCCGGTGGCGGTTGCCGACTGGCTGGCGATGCAGGATCTGCGCTCGGTGATGCCCGGCCCCGACGGCCTGCTGGTCGAGACCTTTCCCCGTGGCGAGCGTTGGTTTCTGGTCGCCTATGGTTTTGCCGGCCGCAACGCGCACCAGACCCTGGGCATGCTGCTGACACGGCGGATGGAGCGCTTCGGCCAGCGGCCGATGGGCTTCGTTGCCAATGACTATGCGATCGCGGTCTGGAGCCTGGATGAAGCGGCGCGCATCGACGAGCTGTTCGGCCAGGACATGATGGGCGAGGATCTGGAGGCGTGGATGGCCGAAAGCAGCATGCTGCGCCGAACGTTTCGCAATGTCGCGGTGATCGCGGGTCTGATCGAGCAACGCTATCCGGGCCAGGAAAAAACCGGACGACAGGTGACATTCAGCGCCGATCTGATCTATGACGTGCTGCGCCGCCACCAGCCCGACCACGTGCTGCTGAAGGCGACCTGGGCCGACGCCGCCGGTGGCTTGACCGATCTGGCGCGGCTGAACGGCATGCTGTCCGACATTCAGGGGCGCATCCAGCATCGGTCCCTGCCAAGGGTATCGCCGCTGGCCGTGCCGCTGTTGCTGGAGGTGGGCCGCGAAAGCGTGCCCGGCCGCGCCGATGACGACCTGCTGGGCGAAGCGGCCGCCCTGATCCACGAGGCGACGGACCCGACAGCGTGACCGGTATGATGCCCCCCATCGCCCCCCATGCCAGCGCCACTGTCCGTCTGGGCGGTCATGATTTCCTGGCGGACCGTTCTGGCGCGCTGATCTGGCCGGCGGCGGCGGCGCTGCTGGTCGCCGATCTGCATCTGGAAAAGGGATCGGCCTTTGCCGGGCGGGGCGTGCTGCTGCCGCCCTATGACAGCCGTCAGACGCTGATCAACCTGGAAGTGGCCGTGGCACGCCATCGGCCGCGGCGGATCATCTGCCTGGGCGACAGTTTCCACGATCGCGGCGGACCGCAGCGTCTGCCGGCCGATGACCGGCGGCGGTTGCAGGCATTGATCGCCGCCCATGACTGGCTGTGGATCACCGGCAACCATGACGAGAATGCCGCAGGGGTGCTTGGCGGTGAGGTCGCCCGATCGGTGATCGAACAGGGCGTGGCTCTGCGCCACGAGGCATCGGGCGCCGCGGAGCCGGGCGAACGGCTGGAGATCAGCGGCCATTTCCATCCCAAGGCCATCATCCGGGTGCGCGGGCGGCGCCTGTCGCGGCGATGCTTCGCCGCGGGGACGGCCGATGCGGTACCGGGCGGAGACGGCCTGGGACCGGTGGGGCTTGCGCGTGACGGCAAGGAGCGCGCGCGCCTGATCCTGCCGGCCTTCGGTGCCTATACCGGCGGGCTGAACGTGCTGGATCCGGCGATCCGGCCGTTATTCCGGGGCGGGTTCGAGGCCTGGATGCTGGGCACCGACGGCGTGCACCGCCTGCCATCGACACGCCTGGACCCGGATGTGCAGCGTCAGACGAACCGTCATTGAGCGCAATCCGCGCCGAGGGGCAGGTCAAGGCGTTGGGAGCGCTGTTTTTTTCCAAGATCATTCAATAAACGGGTGAGGTTCTCGGCGCAGAGTCATGTGAGCATCAATTCAGGAGCCACGCATGACCGCCACCCAACAGTTTGAAGCAGTCTGGCCCGGTGGCCAACCCGCAGTCGAGGTGTTCTCTCCCGCCAGCCGACCAGCAGAATTGAACGGGCTGCGGATCGCCTTCGTCTGGGATTACCTGTTCCGGGGCGACGAGATCTTCGCAATTCTGGAGGAAACACTTGGGCAGGCCTATCCTGACGCGACATTTCTGAGCTATGGCCTGTTTGGCAATACACTGGGCGCCGATGATCACCGGGTTCTGAGCGAGCTTCCGGCGAAACTGGCAGAGCACAAGGTCGACGTGGTCATTTCCGGCGTCGGTTGCTGTGGCGCCTGCACCCCGGCCGTGATCCGCGCAAGCGCGATCGCCGAGAAGGCCGGCGTGCCGACGGCGTCTCTGGTCTGCGAGGGATTCGCCGGTCAGGCCCGCGCCGTCTCGCCGGGGCTGGGATGTGCCTGGCTTCCCGTCGTGGAGATGCCCGGCTACGTCGAAAGTCAGAGCGATGCCGAGCTGCGGGAGATGATCCTGTCTCACACCCGCGATGCGGTCGTGCGGTGCCTGACCGAGGCGCCGGTCGACACAAATACACAGGGTGCGTCGTCCTGCGCCGCACGCAGGATCGTGGCGATCGGGGACTTTGCCGGGATCAACCGGCGCTACCTCGACGAAGGCTGGTCCGACGGGTTGCCGATCGTGCCGCCGACCATCGCGGCCGTGGAAGCATTCCTGCGCCACACCCCGGATTCGCCGGATCGCCTGATCGGGGGCCTGCAGCCCTCTGGCGCAAGCGTCACGGCATGGAACGTGGCCGTCAACGGTGTCATGGCCGGCTGCGAGCCGACCTATATGCCGGTCCTGATCGCGATCGCAGAGATCATGGTCAACCCGGCCTACGGGATAGAACACAGCGGCGATACCACCGGCGGCGACCCGCTGATCGTGCTGAACGGCCCGGTGATCACGCAACTTGGTTTCAACACCGGCAATGGCGCGATGCGAGACGGCGCGCGGGCGAACTCCACCGTCGGCCGGTTCCTGCGGCTGTTCATGCGCAATGTCGCCGGCTTGCGTCCGGGCGGCGCGGATAAGAGCACCTTCGGGCGGAGTGCGCGCATCGTCCTTGCCGAACAGGAAGGCGAACTGGAGACGCTCGGCTGGACGACCTATGGCGATCGCCTCGGCTATCCGAAGGGGACCAACCTGGTGACCATCGCGCGTTACACCGGCGACGTCACCGTGGGGTCGATCTATGGCCGGGATCCGGAAGACATTGCCCGATATCTCGCCGACGGCCTCGTCCGGCAAAGCGGCTGGGAACTGGTTTTCACCGCCGGCCTCGCGCCCGGCACCTGTCGCCCGCTGGTGGCGATCAGCCCGATGGTGGCAAAGACCCTCGCCAAGGCTGGCAGCGACCCGCAAGACCTGCGGGAGCGGCTGTTCCGGCTCGCCAGGATCCCGGCGTCGAGGTTCGAGTCCTATATCGGCAAATTCTCCAACATGGTGCCGGGCCGCCGCACTCTGCTCCAGTTGCACGAAGCGGGACTGGCTGCCGACATCTTCGCCTTGTCCGACGATCCGCATCGTCTGGTGCCGGTGGTGACCCGGCCCGAGGACATCCTGATCGCCGTCTCCGGCGACCCTTTCCGTTCCAACGGCATGGTTTTCGGGAGCAATGGCGTCCACGGCTTCCTGACCAGTCAGGAGATCAGGATGGCCTGACCGGCGCGAGACATCCAACGAAGATCTGTGAAGAACAAGAAGATCGCTCCGCAGCCTGCCAATCACGGGGGAAAAGTCATGGGATCGAAATTTCTGCAAATCTGCGTCGCAGCAGTCCTGATCGGACTGCCGTCCATGTCGATCGCCAAAGACCTGGACCACACCGAGTTGAATGTCGTCGCCGGCGTGTCGACGATGAACCAGTATTTACTAGGTGAAAAGCCGTTCTACGAGACGGTGATCGTCGAGGACTCGGAAGGTGCCGTCTCCGCCAACGTCACCTCGCTTGACTCGCTGAATATCGGTGGCACGGATGTCATGCGGCTGATCGAGTCAGGCGCCACCGACATCGGAACCAGCGCCTTTGCCTATTTCGGCAACGAGGTTCCGGCGGCATCCGGCGTAGACCTGCCCGGTCTCTTCTCCACCCTGGACGAGTTGCGGGCGGGGGTCGACGCCTATCGCCCCGTCCTCGACAAGACGCTGGCCGAACAATACAACGCCAAGCTTCTCGGTGTCTGGGGGATCTCCAACATCATGGTGTTCTGCCGCGGCGAGGTGACCTCACTGGCGGATCTGAAGGGAAAGAACATCCGCTCCTACGGCACGATGCTGAGCGCGCTCTATGAAGGGCTCGGCGCCAATCCCATCACGCTGGCTTATGCGGAAGTCGTGCCCGCGCTGGAGCGCGGCACGCTCGACTGCGCGACGACCGGCGCCCTGTCCGGCAATGTCTCGAAATGGGGTGAGGTGTCCGACACGCTCTACCAACTGCCGATCGGCCCGTCCAACTGGTTCACGGCGATGAACCTCGACAGGTGGAGCGCCCTGTCGCCCGAACTCCAGACCTTTCTGGCAGCCGAATTCACCAAGCTGGAAGATCGGCAGTGGGAACTTGCCAGGCGCGAGAACATCGAGGCGCTGTCCTGCGCCGCCGGCAAACAACCCTGCACCCTGGGCGTGCTGGACGACATGACTGTCGTCGCCTTCGACGAGGCCGACATGCCCGCCTTCCGCGCGGTGGTGAAGACCAAGGTTCTGCCGGTCTGGTTTGAATTGTGTGGTGCGGAATGCGAGGCGACCTGGCGCGGGATCGTCGGACCTCTGGTGCACGGAGACTGACATGAGCGGACCAATGGAACGGTTCGCGACCGTATCGTCGGCCTGGGCGGCACGGGCGGCCGGAAGCATCGTTTTTCTGACCGCCTTCCTCATATGCGGTGACGTCCTTGGCCGGTTTCTTGTCGACCGGCCGGTCAAGGGCACGTTCGATCTCACCGGATACATGCTGGCCATTTCGACGGCCTGGTCCTTCGCCTATGCACATGTCCAGCGGGCGAACATTCGGGTCGACATCGCCTATGCGCGGTTTCCACGGCGCGCCCGCGCGGTTCTTGACATCGCGGCCGCCGCGTCGGTCGTCGTGATGGCGTTCATGCTGACCTGTTATGCCTATGAAACCTTCGAGGGCACGTTCCGGCGCGGCAGTCGCGTGCCTTTCTCGGTCGGCCTGCACTTGTGGTATTTCCAGGCGGCATGGCTGGCGGGCCTGCTCTTCTTTTCAGCCGTGTCGCTGTTGGTTCTGTTGCTTGGTCTGCGGGCACTGTTTGGCGGGCGACTGGATGCGCTGCGTGTCCTGATCGGCATCAAGTCGATGGATGACGAAGTGACCGATGCGCTGAGGGCGGCATCGAATATCCGGCAAACCCGCACGTAAGGGCCGGAAAATCCGCACGTAAAGGAATGAGATGACAATCTTCCTGTCTATCCTGGCCGGGCTTCTGATCGCCGGCCTGCCGGTTGCCGCGGTGATCCTGCTTTGCGCCCTGGCGATATCCGGGCAGTCACCGCTGCCGGTGGTTCGCGCCCTTGGCAACCTGACCTGGTCGACCTCGACCTCGTTCCTGCTGGTCAGCGTTCCGCTATACGTCATGCTGGGGCAGATCCTGCTGGAATCCGGGGTGGCCGGCCGGATGTACGAGGCGATCCGCAAATGGCTGCACTGGCTGCCCGGTGGCGTGATGCATGCCAATATCGGTGCGTCCGCGCTTTTTGCGGCGACATCCGGGTCCAGTACCGCAACAGCCGCGACCATCGGAATCGTCGCACTGCCGCAGATGGAGAAGCACAACTATCACGAGAGGACGTTTCTGGGCACGCTGGCAGCCGGTGGGACGTTGGGAATCCTGATCCCGCCTTCATTGGCACTGATCTTGTACGGCGCCCTGACGAACACCTCCATCCCCAAGCTCTATGCGGCGGCACTTGTGCCCGCAGCTCTGCTCGTGGCGATGTTCATGGTGTTGACTGTGTTGTCCAGTCTGATCTTCAGATCAAAGGAAGGCGATGGTGGCGTCCATTCGCTTGGCGAGCTTGTACGTTGCGTACCAGACCTGCTGCCGCCGATCCTGATCTTCGCCATTATTGTCGGCACGATCTATTCCGGCGTGGCGACGGCCACGGAGTCCGCGGCCTTCGGCGTGCTGGCGGCGTTCTTGATCGCGCTCGCCCGAGGGCGCGTGTCCGCCAGGATGCTGGGCCGGGTATTCGAGGGGACGATGGTCACGACCTCGATGATCATGCTGATCGTGATCGCGTCGTTCTTCCTGAACTGGACGATGAACGCCGTCGGGCTGGCGCGGGAGATAAACGGGCTGATCGAGCAGCTCGACGTCGACCCGGTCACGCTCATGGGCTTCATCGTGCTTTTCTATCTGGTTCTCGGCCTGTTCATGGAAAGTATTTCGATCACCGTGATGACATTGCCGATCATTGCGCCCATCGTCGTCTCCGCCGGGTTCGACCCGATCTGGTTCGGCGTCGTCTTCGTGATCCTGCTTGAATGCGCCTTGATCACGCCCCCGGTGGGCATGAACCTGTTCGTGGTTCAGGGGTTGCGCGCGAAGGGCACGGTTCTGGATGTGGCGGTCGGCGCGCTGCCGTTCGTGCTTGTCATGATCGCCCTGATCGGTGTGCTGATCCTCTTTCCGCAGATCGCGCTTTACCTTCCCTCGCTGGCCTGAGGCTGCGCTTGTGATCATCTGGCGAGCGTGCCGATCCGGCACGCTCGTCAAATTGACATGACCGCCTGTGACCGCCTGCCAGCACGCTACCGATAGCGTTCGCGCAAGGTGGTCTTCTGCACCTTTCCGGTGGAGGTCAGCGGCAGAGCATCAACAAACTCCATGCTGCGCGGCACCTTATAGCCGGCGACGAACTGGCGGGCATGGTCGCGCAGCTCGCTTTCCGTGGCGGCCTCTCCGGCCTTCAGCACCACCACCGCATGGACCCGCTCGCCCCATTTGTCGTCGCGCAGGCCGATCACCGCGCAAGCCGCGACGGCCCGGTGTTTGGCAAGCGCGTTTTCGACTTCGGCCGAGAACACATTCTCTCCGCCGGAGATGACCATGTCCTTCAGGCGATCCACGACAAAGAGATAGCCGTCCTGGTCCAGATAACCGAGATCGCCGCTGTGCAGCCAGCCGTCGCGGATGGCTTGCGCGGTCTCTTCCGGCCTGTTCCAGTAGCCAAGCATGACGTGCCCGCCGCGCGACACGATTTCGCCCACCTCATTCGGCGGCAGCGTCGCGCCACTGGCAGGATCGACGATGCGGATCTCGCTGTGCGGCGCCGCGACGCCTGCCGAGCGGAGCCGCGTCTTCGGCGCGGGAGCGACATGGTCCCGCGGTCCCAGCAGGGCCGTGACGGGCGACAGCTCCGTCTGGCCGTATGCCTGCACGAACGCGACATGCGGCCACGCGTCTTGAGCGCGCTCCAGCACAGCCTGGGTTATGGTGGAGCCGCCATAGCTGATCTGCCGGAGCGACCGCATATCGGCATGCGGCCGCAGTGGTGAATCGACCAGCATCTGCAGCATCGCCGGGACCAGCAGCGTGTGGGTGACGTTGTGCCGCCGGATCGCCTCAAACACCTGTTCCGGCTCGAAACTCGGGGCGGAAACGTGGACGCCGCCGGTTAGCGTCGTGATCGCCCACGCCCCGAAATCGGCCAGGTGGAACATCGGGGCCGTATGCAGAAAGATGGCGCCAGGCGTCACGAAGCGCCCGATACAAGAGCCGAGCGCGCCCACGAAAAGATTGGCATGGCTCAGCATCACCCCTTTGGGAAAGCCGGTCGTGCCGCCGGTGTAGAACAACCCTGCCAGGCTCTCGCCGCCCCGCCGCGCATCGGCGACCGGTGTCGCGCCGTCAAGGACATCCTCGTAGAGGATCGCGCCGGCGGGCGCCGGTTCCGACCCGGTCCAGATCAGGGCCCGCACATGCGGATAAAGCGCGCGTATCTCGTCGAGATGCGGACGTATCGTCTCGTCAGCCATGATCACCCGCGTGCTGGAATCGTCCAGAGAATAGGCGATCTCCTTGGCGGACCATCGGGTATTCACAGGGTTTACCACGGCATCGGCCCAGAAGGTTCCCAGGTAGAACTCGTGGAAATAGTCTGAATTGCGCCCGAGATAGGCCACGCGGTCATCTTTGGAGATACCCAGCCGCTGCAGCGCGCCGGCAAGACGTGAGACGCGGTCATGCAGTTCGCGGACAGTACGACGGCGGTCGCCGGTGATGGTTGCGATGTCATCGGGACGCGTCAGCATGTCGCGATGCAAGGATTGAGTCAGATACATGATCTCCCTTTCAAATGGCGCGCCCTGTGATGAGGATCTGGTCCCGGCCCGTCCACCGCGCCGTTCGGCAATCGCGGCCCCGATCGACCGCCTCCACAGAGCGCGATTGACCTTGCAAGATTGAATCCGGCTGCGATCAAAGTCTTGAACAGGCTTGGACAAGTCCTCGGGCCTTCCCGCGATCGCCGCATCAAACCGCACGGGTGTCGCAATGAGCCGCCTGTCTCTCCCTGCGTGCCGCTCCAGGGTCGAGCCGCGTCAATAGGGGCCGGGACTGCATAGTCGTTGTGCCCGCGGGACGAAATATCCCCGGTGGACATACGCCTTCTCGTAGAAAAAAATTGAACAGGATTGGAAAATCTGTTGGTGAGCATCCGAAAGGAAAGCCCGGCACTTGACCGGCAACGGCGAGGCGCCCTAGCTTTTTCTTATGCTGGACATCGATGCACTGCCACGCGGGTTGAAGCTGCACTACCTCGGCGGGCTTGAGGTCGTCGCGGGCCGTTATCGCGACCATACGCTCCCGCGCCACAGCCATGATGGTCTGATGCTGTCATTGCTGGGCGACGGCATCCAGAAGGTGCACTACAAGGGCGCCTCTCACAATGCCGGTGCCGGTTCGATCGTCGCCATCCCGCCGCACGGCGTTCATGGCGCCGAGCCCGAGGGCAGTGATGGATGGATGTTCCACTCGATCACTGTTCCGGTGGATGTGCTGGAGAGCGTGCACCCCGAAGGCGGCCGCTTTGCCTGCCAGTCGGTTATGGTGGATGATGTGCTCTCGCACCTGTTCAAGTGTCTCTTCAGAAGCTTCACCGGCGAAAGCGCGCTGCATCAGGAGACCGCGCTGTTCCGCCTCGTCGAACATTTTCTGAAAGCCCATACGCATATCTCCGACTTTCCGCAGCATCGCCATACGGAGAAGCGCGCTGTCGAGATCAGCAAGGATTACCTCGCGGACAATCTGGACCGGAACGTGATGCTTGACGAACTGGCAAAGGTCGCGCGGATGGACAAGTTTCTGCTGGTCCGCTGTTTTACCGACATCCTCGGCATCTCTCCTCATGCCTGGCATCGTCAGCGCCAGTTCCAGAAGAGCCTGGAACTGCTGTCGCGTGGAGCCCGGATCGCCGAAGTCGCCGCCCAGACCGGGTTTGCCGATCAATCGCATCTGACCCGCGTCTTCAAGAAGATGACGGGGATCACCCCGGGCACCTACCGCAAAGACCACCTGACGCTTCTGACCGGTCGCGGCAGCGTGGTGCCGCCGGACATCTGGCCGCGTCTGCATGATCTGCCGGGGAAAGACAACCAGGCGGTCAGCTCATAAGATCTGCCGCAAACTCGTCAGACGTGCCGTGGCCGGCCGCGCAGTCGCATGAACAACCAGATCAGCGGCGCTGGAAACGGGCGTGCGCTGTGCGCGCGGGCACCGGGGCCGCGGCGCAATGCCAGACCTGCCGACAATGTCCAGTGACGGCGGGTGCTGGTCCACGACACCGATAGCAGGACACGCGCCGGGCCGTCGCCCGGTGCTGGCCGGGTCATCAGCCGCAGGCGGGTTTGCGGTCGGGAGCGCTGTGGTGCCGGCAGCCGGCGGCCGGCGGGCGTCAGGCCGTCGGCGTGCCGGATGGACGCGGGCAACTGCGACATGGCGCTGATCTCCGGCAAGAGGGGCGGGCACCCCGGGGGACCGGCGGCCGGCCGAAAAAGTCCGGGCGGACCTGCGGTGCCGTTTCCGGCGACGCAGGTCCACCCGCAAGTTTTGGATCGGTCAGCACTGGCTTGGTCCGTGGAGTGCGGGGGCCGCATCCGTCCGCGCTTCCGGTATGGCCCCCGCCACCGGAACGGGCTTCACCCCGGACGGATGTCTGGTGATGTTCCAAATCGGTGTCGGTCGAAAAATTCGCCGGCATTCCTGGAACGAATTGGTCAGTTCGCCGTTGTCTCGTCTGTCACGTCACGACCACGGAACAGATTGTCGATGGCCGAGAGCAGGCTTTCCCCCAGACCCTGTTCATCCGCAGTCTGGTCCGATTCATCGTCGATCTGTTTCCGGGCGACCGCCGACGCGGCCGGCGTGCCGGTGGTCGAGGCGCCAGTGGTCGAGGCATTGAGCGACGAGGTGTCGGCAACGGACGGTGTCCCGGCGGGCATGCCGGAATCAGAAGCACCGGCTGGATCGGACAAGTTGCCGGTCGGGGCAGGCGAGGTATCGGGATGGGAAAGAGTGTGCTGTCCGCGCAGTTCGCCGACAAGGCGCATCAGCGCGGGATCGTTGCGGGCCATAGCGTCGTCGATGACAATGTCGGCCTTGCGGGCCGGCTCGATCGCTGCAGCCGCGGCCGTTGCCACCAGACGGCCCTGCGTTGTCCCGGGCGCGGCATGCCAGGCAGGCGCCGCGATCAGGGCAAAAGCCGCGGCGGTGGCGGCCGGCAGCAGCAGAGAGCGATAAGTCGCCATCGGTTTTCTCCTCAGCGGGGGCCGGCACCTGTGTCGACCCCCGACGGTAGAGCGTTCTGAAGCCGCCATACCGTTCGGCCATGACTATCCGAAATTCGCCATGGCGTCGCACGCGGCAAACTTGTGGCAATTCCGCGCGTGCCGGGGTCACGGACACTTGTTGCGACATGTTGTCTGGAGGCTGCCAGTATTCGCTGCATGGTCGGTCAATAACAGCGGACAGGGCGTTCTGCATCAGGCGCGGCGATTGCATTGCGTGCAACGCAACGCAAGAACGCATGACAACGCAACCTTGGCTATTCCATCGCCCGTCGCTTCGGCTAGAATGCTCGTCACACCCGCCGCGGCGATCGCGGAAGAGGTGGACAAAAAACAGGCGAAGGCGGTCGGGCGAAACCGCGTTCCGGATCGAGAGGCTGAGGTGACGGCATTTTCCGTCGGGCGTAGAGCACGGCATCGCATCACTGCGGCCGCACTGCTCGCGAGCACCATTCTATTGTCGGGCTGCACGACACCCTCGTCGCGGCCGGGTCCGGCACGTGCGCAATCGATGGTCGAGCCCGCCCGCCCCGATCCGGTGATCGCGGCGGCCGCGGGCATGCGCGGCGGCGACGTTCTTGTGCCGGCCGCCAAACCCGAGGCACCACCACCACCGGCCCGGCCAGTGGGGCAGGCTGGCGCCACGGAAGGCGGGTCGGGCGCATCCGGAGCGTCGGCGCCGGTCGCGCAACCTGCCTCTGACGACCCCCAGATCGCCCTGGCCCCGGTGATGCCGGATATCGGGCCTGAGGATCTTCAGGGATTGTCACCGGGGCGGGTCCGCGCTCTGATGGGCGGCCCCGTGGCCGTGACTGAAGAGCCGCCTGCCACGGTGTGGCAGTACCGCACGGGATCTTGTGCGGCGGATCTGTTTTTCTATCTGGACATCACCTCGCAGGAACTGCGTGTCGTGACGCTGGCCGTACGGGGTAAGGACAACACCGATACGGCGCGGCGCGCGTGCCTCGCCGACATCAGAGCAAGGAACCGGAATGGCGGACGAAGCTGAACACGGCATGGCCGGGACGACCGTCGCGGATGATCTTCATGTCGCGATCGTCGATGACGATGACCTGTTCCGGGAGTCGATTGCCCAGAACCTGGTTGATGCCGGTTTCGCGGTTGCCGACTTTCCAAGCGGCCCGGGATTCCTGTCCTATCTGTCGGATGGTGGTGCGCCCGGTCTGATCCTTCTGGACTGGAAGATGCCCGAGATGAACGGCATCGAGGTGTTGCGGCGCCTGCGGTCGGATGGGTGCGAGATCCCGGTGATCTTCCTGACCGTGCTGTCGGACCAGATCTATGAAGAGGCGGCGCTGACCAGCGGCGCCGTCGATTTCGTCGAGAAGTCGCGCAGCTTTTCAATTCTGCGCCGGCGGATCGAATTGATTCTGGGCGGACAGAAGCGTCGTGGCGAGGCTGCCGCCGCCCAGGCTGAGGGGGGGGGGCCCGCGGCCGACGCCGGCGACGACACCCTGCGCAATGGCGAGATCGAGCTGAAGATCGAGACCCACCGTGCCTATTGGCGCGGCAAGGAAGTGCCGCTGACCGTCACCGAGTTCCGCATGGTGCTGCATATGGTGGAGCGTGCCGGGCTCGATGTCCGCTATCGCGACCTCTATGATCTCGTGCATGGCGCGGGCTTCATGGCCGGGGATGGTTCCGAAGGCTATCGCTCCAACGTCCGGACCTTCATCAAGCGTATTCGTCAGAAATTCCGTGACCTGGATGCCGATTTCGGCCAGATCGAGAACTATCCGGGCTTCGGATACCGGTGGCTCGATGCCGAACAGCCGCGTTCGGCCGATCGCTCGGCACATGAAGACTGACGGCGACTGATCGATGACCCTGCTGCGCGCGCTCCGGCGCACCGTCGACAGCTTCGCCGTGAAGCTGGGCATTCTGATGGTCGTGTTCGTCAGCGTACCGATGATCCTGTATGACCAGTTTCAGGAAGCCGACCGCCAGCAGCGCGCCCTGCTGCTCGACAGCGTCCAGCGCCAGGGCAATCTGGTCGCCCAGGCACTGGTGCCGCTGTTGAGCCAGTTCGATGCGGCGGCCGTGCCGCAGGTCCGCCAGACGATCGAGCGGATGGCCCAGCCGGATGTGTCGATCAAGCTGTTGCTGCGCCCGACCGGCGGTGCTGCGACCGACGCCTTTTTCTATATCGCCTCGGTCCCGACGGTGCCGGTCGACTATCTTCAGGAAGAGCGTGCGGAGCTGATCGAAACCGGCGTGCTCGACCGGCTTGCCGACACCTGTGGCGGCGGCCGGCCGCTGGCGGTTGAATACACCAACCCCAATGGCCGGGTCGAGGTGCTGACCTCGCTGACCCCGATCGACGCCCCGATGGGCTGCTGGGTGGTGATCACCGCCCATGCGACCGACAGTATCGTGGGTCAGAGCCTGGCGCGGCCCTATTGGCAGATGCCCGAGGTGCGCTTCGCGGGTGCTGTCTATCTGACGCTGGCCCTGGTGGTTTTGTGGCTGTTCACCAGTATCTGGCGCAATATCCGCGGCTTCGCCGGCGTCGCGCGGCGTATCCGCAAGGATCCTGGCACCGAGCGCTCGTTCTCGGACATGAACCGGGTGCCGGAGCTGAACGATGTCGCCGGCGCCTTCGATGACATGGTGCGCGACCTGCGCGGCACGGCGGAAACCATGCGGCGCACGGCTGAAGAAAACGCCCATGCATTCAAGACGCCGATCGCGGTGATCGCGCAGAGCGTCGAGCCGCTGAAGCGGTTGATTCCTGAAGACGATCTGCGGGCGCGCCGGTCGGTCGATCTGATCGAGCGGTCGGTGCAGCGTCTGGACGTGCTGGTCAATGCGGCACGGCGGATCGAGGAAACGGTGGCCGATCTGCTGAACCCACCGCGCAAGGCGCTTAATCTGTCGGCGCTGGTCGAGGACATTGTGGACGAATATCAGGAGAATGCCCACACCATCGGCGATCGCCGGGTGGTCGGGCGCATCGACCGCAACGTCATGGTGCGGGTCGGTGACGACATGATCGAGACCGTGATGCAGAACCTGCTCGACAACGCCTTGAGTTTCACCAGGCCGGGCACCGAGGTGACCGTCTCGTTGACGGCTGTCGGTGGACAGGCGCAGGTGATGGTCGAGGATCGCGGCCCGGGTGTGCAGCCAGGTGACCTGGAACGGATCTTCGAACGCTATGTGTCGATCCGTGACGAGGGCCAGCGTATGTCGGGCGCCGGCAATTTCGGCATCGGGCTGTGGATCGTGCGGCGGAACGTCGAGGCGGCGGGCGGCCGGATCCGCGCCGAGAACCGCAAGGATGGTGGCTTGCGGATGACGGTCGAGCTGCCGCTGTCGCGCTGAACACCCGCGTCATATGCGTGATTGCGCCACGATCATGTTGCCTTGTGCGCCATCCCGCCCGATATTGGGGCGACTTGTCTGATAAAGCCCTGTTGATATGGGGCTCCGCCTGTATGTCTGTGATGATAGTGGGAACCGTGAGCGGTGGGGCCCTGTTTTGCCCCATCGTCGATCCGGTTATCACTCCGAGGCCCGGCGGACGAAGAAGAGGACCAGCCCCCGACCATGCGTGCTCCCGATTGCCTGCTTGCCGAACCTTTGCCTTCCGCTCATCCGCGCCGGTTGCCGGTGCCCGTGGCCGCCGCTGTGGCACTGGCCGTTGTCGTTGTGATGCAGGGGCCGTCCGCGCACGCCCAGGAGGTACCCGCTGGTACCTGCGCTGCTCCTGCGCTGATCACGCCGGCGCTTCAGGGAATCTTCACCGACGATATCGCCGACCGCCTGAGCGAACAGGACATGCGCTGCGTCAACAAGGTTCTCGACGAAGCGCCCCCCGGGCAGACGGCACGCTGGCGGCTGGAGGACGGCTCGCTGTTCCTGATGACGGCCGGCCGGCCACTCGGATCCTATGGCGTTCGCCTTTGCCGCAATCTGCGGATCACCGTGGTGGATGGGGTCGAGCGGGCGCGTAATTTTGTCGTCGCCTGCAGGGTCGGGGTGTCGCCCTGGGGGCCAACCGGCTGATAATGCCGGCAGCTCCAGTCAGGCATGCTTCATGCCGACGGCGATTTCCGCTGGACCATCCTGTGCGGCTCGGCTATCCAGTTGGGCCATGCGTGACATATCGAGCCGACCTCCGATCGCAACCCGTTGCTGTGACCGCCATCCGGACTGCGCCCGCACCGGCGGGCGGGCCGGCGCTCTATGGCTGTTGCCGGTGGTGACGATGACCACGACGGCGCTTGCGGCCCGCCGGTGCGCCCTTGTCATGGCTTGCCTTCTGGCGACCGTGGTCTCGACAGCCGGCATTGCCATGGCCTCATCGGATGTCATCCGCCATCTACCGCCACGCACGCCGCTCGTGTCGATGCCGTGGGGCGGCGATGACGGGCTTGGCGATGTGGCCGTGCTCAGCATGCCGCCGGCACACAATCTGGCTGTCGTCGCCGATGCGGTGGCACCGCAGCGGACCCAGTCGGGGCGACCCTTGCCGGTGATCCGGCTGCCGGGCGATATCGATGCCGCAATGGGCGACGACCGGAAATCCCGCTTCCTCAGCGTGGTGTTACCAGCGATCGTGGCCGTGAACAATGCGGTGCTGGGCGAACGGGCCCGGTTGCAGGCTGTCATGCGTGATCAGGCGGCAGGCATCGCGCCAAGCCCGCGCGATCAGCAATGGCTGGCACAGGTCGCCCGCTTCTATCGTGGCAAGGCGTCCGATCTGCCGGACCTTCTGAACCGCATCGATGCCATTCCGACCTCGCTGGCCCTGGGGCAGGCGGCGCTGGAATCCGGGTGGGGCACCTCGCGGGTCGCACGCGAAGGAAACGCCTTGTTCGGTGTGATGACCTGGAACAATGCGGTGTTCGAGGTCAAGCCCTATGAGACGATCGTCGAGTCGGTGATCGACTATGTACGGACCCTGAACAGTCATCCGGCCTATGCTGAATTCCGCGCCGAGCGCAGCCTGATGCGCAAGGTGGGGGCGCCAATGAACGGCGGGTTGCTGTTGCGGCATCTGACACGGTATTCAGAACTGGGCAGCGATTACATCGAGCGGGTCACGGTGGTGATCGAACAGAACGGCTTTGCCGGCTATGATCGGATGGATCTGCTGGCGCCCTGGGTGCCGCAGGGCTGAACGGCGGGGAGGCCGGCATGATCGGGCAGGACGGCAGGGGCGCCGGGCAGGCGCGCGGCGTGGTGCACGGCCGTCCTGGCACAGCCACCACGGTCAGCGATCAGGCGCCCGACGGGCCGGTAGTCATCGGCCTCAGTGCCGCCATCGTCGCGGTCACCGACGACGAGCCACGGGTGCTGGTGGTGCGTGATGACGGGCCCGATGCATTGCCGGCCGGTCCGTTCAGGCCGGATGCCCATCGCACCCTCGATATCGGGCTGCGCGCCTGGGTCACTGCCCAGACCCGGCTGCCGCTCGGCTATGTCGAACAGCTCTACACCTTTGCCGATCGGGGGCGCGACCCGCGTGAATGGCAGGGGGGGCCGCGCATCGTGTCGATCGGCTATCTGGCGCTGGTGCGCGAGGCGATGCCGCCGGCCGATACCGCCGCCGCATGGCGCTGCTGGTACGACTTCTTTCCCTGGGAAGACCGCCGCGCCGGTGCGGCACCGGTGGTGGCCGAACTGATCCGCCCGCGGCTGGCGGCCTGGATCGCGGCGGCCGCGATCCCGGAACGTAATCGGCGTCGCGCCCGTGTCGATCATGCATTCGGGCCCGAGGACGATGCCCATTGGCATGAAGACCTGGTGCTTGAACGCTATGAACTGTTGTACGAAGCCGGGCTGGTGGCAGAGGCAGAGCGCGACCGCAGCCTGAGCGCCGCCGCCGCGGCCGGCGGTGGCGAGATGACGGCCGATGGCGATCTGGTGCCGGCCCTGGGGCGGCCGATGCGCTTCGATCATCGCCGGATTCTGGCGACGGCGATTGGACGGATTCGCGGCAAGCTGGGCTATCGGCCGCTGGTGTTCGAAGTGATGCCGCCGGCCTTTACGCTGACCGGGCTTCAGACAGCGGTGGAGGCCCTGGCGGGACGGCGGCTGCACAAGCAGAATTTCCGCCGGCTGGTGGCACAGGCCGGGCTGGTGGAGGCGACCGGGCGGATGACCCATGAAACCGGCGGGCGGCCGGCGGAATTGTACAGCTTCCGCGCCGAGGTGATGCAGGAGCGCGGCGGCGCGGGGTTGAGACTGCCCGGCAGGCGCGGCTGATGGGCGGTCCGGGTCCCGCCGGCCCCTGTATGACCGCGCGGACACCGGCCTGCCCGGGCGGTCAACCTGTCAGAAGCCCAGCCGCAGCCGCAGCCGGCCGGTATGTTCCTGGCGATACGTGTCGCCGGCGATCGTCGCGTAATCGGCCGTGACCGCAATGCCGCTGCCGACCAGCGCGGTCATACCCACTTCCAGACGGGCATAGTTTGGATCGACCTTGTCGATGCGGGCTGTCCCGCTCGACAGGCGCACCTGATCGGCGCCATCCTCGTATTCATGCTCCCAGGCCATGCGGCCGCTGAACACCAGCGCGCCCCAGTCTGTGCTGCGCATCACCGCAGCGTGCATGCCCACTTGCGAGGTGACCGATTTGGCCGTCTGATCGGCGAAGGTGGTGCCGCCTGGTCCCTGTTCGGTGAAGCCGTCGATCTCCGCCTTCAGGTACTGTCCCTGAATGAAGGGGCCGAAGACCCAGCGGGTGGGCGAGAACCGGCTGACCCGCGGCCGGACGTCATAGCCCACACGCAATGTGCCGCCCCATTCGCGACCATCGGGTGTCGCCGTCAGGTCGCTGGCGCCGGCATCGCGCGTGTAATCATAATCGAGCCAGCTATGCGCCAGCGTGATGTCGGCATAGGCCGACTTGGCGAAGGTCGCCGATCCATAGAGCATGGCCGTATAGCCACTGGTGTCGATGCGGGTATCGGTGTTGTCGATCTTGCCGTCATAACTGCCATAGCCGATGCCGGCGCCCAGCAGCAGGCTGTCGAAGCCGGCTTCATCGCGCAGTACCTCATAATCGATGCCACCGACAAGATTGATGGCATCGTAGTCGACCGTCTCGCCGCTTGCGCGGGTGCCGTCGATCTCGCCCACGGTATAAGACGCGGTGATATAACTGCGCAGCCCGTCGATGCCACCCATGTTCCGGGCCTGGGCCGTGGCGGCGCCGTCGTCCGAAACATTGGCCGCCGAGCGGGCCAGTTGCGCCAGTCGCACCCCGCCATCGCTATCGGCGGCGGCAAGCTGTGCCAGCGGTGCCGTGAGGGCGGTGATCATGCCATTGGCGCCGCCCCAGAAATGTTCCAGCCCTTCACCGCCATGGGACAGCCCGGTCAGGCGCTGCGAGACCAGCCGCATGTGCTCGCGCGCCATGGCAAAGGCCATCTGTCGGAAGGCGTTGGCATGGCTGATGGTCGGACCACCACCGCCGCCGCCGCCACCGATCGGCGTGCCGCCGACGCCGGCGAAGGCGAAGATGAAGGTGTTGGGCGTGCCGGCCTCGGCATCGCTGCCGGCGCCGTCGCGCGGCTTGCCCAGTGAATAGATTTCAGCGCCGACGGCTTTCAGCGCGTCGAGCGCCTCGGCCTCGTTGCCGGCGGCACCGTAATAGATGGTGAAGGTGATCTCCTCACCGGCCGGCACACTGCCGAAATCGAAGTCGAACACGGCGCCGTGGTCGGAGGGGCCGGCATTGGTGAAGTTGCCGTTCACCGCGGCGCCGGTGCCGGCGATGTCGCCCTGGGGCGTGTTGGGATTGCCATCGGCGAAGCCGTTATTGCTGGAGGCGATCAGCTTGCTGGCAGGCCAGCCCTGCAGGGTGACCACCTCGCTGAACTGGGTGGGCGGAATGTCCCAGTCCATGGCCCGGCGATAGATCAGCCGCGCGACATCGCCGGCTGCCGTGGCGGTGATGTTCTTCACGGTGACATCGACCCGATACAGGTTGTCGACGCCGTCGATGGTCTTGAAGTCATGGGTGACCCGCAGAACCCGGCCGCCGGCGCCGGGTTCGACGACGTTGACCACCGATCGCGCGGCACTGCCGGTTGATCCGGCGGCGGTGCCGGTACCGGTGACGGTCAGGTCCACACTGGTCGGATCGATATTGGCCGTGCCGAAACTCTCGCCCGCTTTGCCGAACAGGTCCGTGCCGAGATCGGCGATGCCCCAACCTTCACAGGCACAGCCTGGCCCCAGGGCTTCGCCGGCGCCGGGCCGGCCTTTGTTGGGCACATAGGTCAAGCCCACCGGCGGAGAGCCGGAGCCCGGCACCACAAGATTGCCTTCCGGGTTGATGCCGAGCTGAACCGTGCCGTTGTCGATGATCGCCTGTGCCGATGCGCCGGTCGCCGACATGGCGACCGCGATTGCCGCCAGCGAGGCGGTTCCCCTCAGCCGGATGGACATCTTCATATGCGTGGCTCCCCCTCGCGTGGCCCGTGATGCCGGCCGGTATGGTTAACGATTGTTTCGCGAACCATGACACCGGCCGGGAAAGGCTCACAATCATCTGAACAGGGGGGGGCAGGCATCTGAACAGGGGGGCGACAGGCAGGCGGACCCTGTGCGTGACCTGCATCTTCCGCGGTCGCTCGCCGTCGGCGGGCTTGCAGGGAGGGGCGGTGATGCTTAGGCTAAGCCGCCGCCGCACCATGATGTGCATCTGTGATGCATCTGGCAGCGGCAGTGTGTTTCCGGCTGGGCGAGGAAAGGGTTGAGCGACGATGGAGCATTCCCTGTTCCGCTATATCGTACGCCACAGCCTCAGGCAGCAGATCGTCCTGCTGATCATGACCGTGGCGTCCTTTCCTTTCCTCTACATCTTCCTGGATCTGCCCAAGATCATTCTGAATGAGGCGATTCAGGGAAAGGATTTTCCGAAGACATTTTTCGGCTTCAACTTCGATCAGATGGAATATCTGATCGTGCTCTGCGGCATATTCCTGCTGCTGGTGATCGTCAATCAGGCCTTCAAATATATTATCAACGTCTATAAGGGCCTGTTAGGCGAGCGGATGTTGCGGCGCCTGCGTTATGACCTGTTCATGCGGGTTTTACGCTTCCCCTTGCCGCATTTCCGACGCACCAGCGCCGGCGAAACCATCCCGATGATCACCAGCGAGGTGGAACCCTTGGGTGGTTATGTGGCCGAAGCGATTGCGACGCCGGCCTATCAGGGCGGCACGCTGCTGACCATTCTGGCCTTCCTGTTCATTCAGGATCCGCTGATGGGGCTGGCGGCGGTTTCGTTGTACCCGATCCAGATCTACCTGATTCCCAAGCTGCAGCGTAAGGTCAACAATCTCGGAAAGACCCGCGTGCGACTGATGCGCAAGGTCTCGGACCGGATCGGAGAGACCATCGGCGGCATTCAGGAGATCAGATCGAACGACACGGCTGCCTATGAACTGGCGGATTTTTCCGACCGGATGAACGGTGTGTTCAAGGTCCGGTACGAGATCTATATTCGAAAATTCTTCATCAAATTTCTGAATAATTTTATATCGCAGTTGGGGCCATTCTTCTTCTTCGCGATCGGCGGCTGGCTGGTGATCCGTGGCGAATTGTCGGTGGGTGCGCTGGTGGCGGTGCTCAGCGCCTATAAGGAATTGTATGCGCCCTGGAAGGAACTGCTCGCCTATTACCAGATGAAGGAAGACGCCCGCATCAAATACGAGCAGGTGGTGGCACAGTTCGAACCGGCGGGCATGGTCGAAGCGGAGCGCCTGCTGAACGATCCGGCCGCGATCGAACCGTTCACGGGCGAGGTGGTGCTGTCGAACGTCCGTCTGGCCGATGAGGGCGAGATCCAGTTGCTGGATGGCGTGTCCCTGCATCTGCCGCTCGACAGCCATACGGCGATCGTCGGCGGTGCCGGCAGCGGCAAGCACGAGCTTGCGCTGACGCTGGCGCGGCTGGCCGATCCGCAATCGGGCCGCATCACCATCGGCGGCAAGGATCTGGCGACCCTGCCTGATGCCGTGGTTGGTCGCCGGATCGCTTTTGTCGGATCCTCGACCGCCTTCTTCAATATGTCGCTCGCAGACAACCTGCTCTATGGCCTGAAGCACCGGCCATTGACCCCGCGTGAGCTTGACGACGAGAGCCGGCCGATCTGGGAACGTGACCTGAACGAGGCAAAACGGTCGGGCAATTGTGAATACGACGTGCGGGCCGACTGGATCGATTATGAGGCGGTGGGCGGCAAAGGTACCGAGGCGGTGGAGCGCCGGCTGGTCGAGGTACTGAAGATCGTGCGGCTGGACGACGACGTCTTCGCGTTGGGCCTGCGTGGCCGGCTGGACCCCGCGGCTGAGCCCGAGCGGGCCGAACGGGTGCTGAAGGGGCGCGAGACCTTTCATCAAGCCCTGGCTGATGAGGGGTTGGGCAAGCTGGTCGAGCCGTTCGAGGTGGACCGCTGGAACGACAATGCGAGTGTCGCCGAAAACCTGCTGTTCGGTGCGCCACGTGGCGATGGCGAAGATCTTGAAACCCTGACCGAACACCCGTTCGTGGCCGAGGTGCTGTCGGAGGGCGGGCTCGACGCCGATCTGGTCGAGGCCGGGCGCCGCATCGCCGCCACCATGATCGAACTCTTCGCCGACCTGCCGGCCGATCACGAGTTCTTCGAACAGTACAGCTTCATTTCATCCGAGGATCTGCCGGTCTATCAGGTGCTGTTGAACCGGATCGAGCGCGAGGGCGTGGGGACTCTGGATGCGCAGGAGCGCCGGCGTCTGGCGGGTCTGGCCTTCCGCCTGGTTCCGGCACGGCACCGGCTGGACGTTCTCGATGATCGTGTCCGCGATCGTATGCTGACGGCGCGCAGACGCCTGATGGACAACAGCCCTGACGACCTGAAGGGACGAATCGAGTTCTTCGACAGAACGAAGTATCATGCGCAGAGTTCGATTCAGGACAACATCCTGTTCGGACGGGTGGTTTACGGCCAGGCTCAGGCGCGTGGCCGGGTGGGGCAGAAACTGGCCCAGGTGGTTGACGATGCCGGGCTGCGCGACATGGTGATGGTGGTGGGCTTGAGCTTCCATGTCGGCTCGGGCGGGTCGCGGCTGTCGAACGCCCAGCGTCAGAAGGCGGCCATCGCCCGGGCACTGCTGAAACGCCCCGACATGATGGTGCTGTCCGAGCCGACATCGGCCGTCGATGCGCTGGAGCAGGTGGAGATTATCGAGCGGCTGCGCGAGGCGATGGCAGGACATGCCATGGTCTGGTCCGTGCAGCGGCCGGTTCTGGCCCGGTCCTTCGATCGGGTGGTGGTCATGCAGGGTGGACGGGTGGTGCAGTCGGGGACGCCCGACGAGGTGGATATCGACGGCAGCGCGTATCGGCGCCTGGTCGGCGACGCGTGACGTCATGCAAGGCCCCGGAGCCGCGGGCCCATGGCCGCGGCCCGGGCATCGTTAGTTGTCCCGATGAGGGCATCGGGATGTGATCTGCTCCAGGTGCAGGAGGCGACAGTGAGCCTGATCCGTGACGTGGAGGTGCTGCGCAATGTGCCGATGTTCGCGAACATCGAGCCGGCGAAGCTCAAGCTCGTCGCCTTTACCAGCGAGAGGCTGACCTTCGATCCGGGCGACACGGTGTTCTCGGAAGGCGAGGTGGGCGATGCGGTCTATATCATCGTCGAGGGCAGCGCCGAGGTGCAGGTGGCGACACCGCGCGGGCCGCTGAAGGTGGCGGATCTGGGCCGAAACGACGTGGTGGGTGAAATCGCCATCCTGTGCGATGTGCCGCGCACGGCGACGGTGGTCGCGGCCTCGCCGGTCACGGCTCTCAGGATTTCCAAGGAGCTGTTTTATCAGCTGATCGCCCAGGTACCGCAGATGGCGATCGAGATCATGCGCGAGCTGGCGCGTCGCGTGGACCGCACCACTGAACGCTATCGTCTGGCGGTCAGCGGCGATGACCAGTGATCCGACCGGGTGAACGGCCCCGGTCGGGCGATCCGGTCCCGGCCCTGACGGCCGATCCGGCGGGTCACGATGCCAACGCGGCGTTGTGTCGCGTTGGCGCCCGGCCTATGTTTATGGCATCAACATGTCACGCCTCGGGCGACGCCGGTCTGGTCGACCGCAACGCCGGTCCGGTGCGTGGCGTGTCCGCAGCAAGAGGAAGCGGCCGGTCTCAAGGGGACATCGGATCTCCGATGCAACCATGCACCGGTTCAAGTCTTCCCGGCACGTGGGTCTGAAGCTCGCGGATGAACCGACGGGCAGACCACGTCACGACGTGTTGTGTGAGGTTTGTGATGGACTATCAGGCGTTCTTCGAGGCAGCCCTCGCCGATCTCAGGCGAGAGGGGCGTTACCGCGTCTTCGCGGATCTTGAACGCCGCGCCGGCGCATTTCCGCGGGCAACCCATCACGGCGCCGAGGGGCCGCGCGACATCACGGTCTGGTGCAGCAACGACTATCTGGGCATGGGCCAGCATCCCAAAGTGCTCGCCGCCATGCAGGATGCCGTGCGTGCCATGGGCGCCGGGGCCGGCGGCACCCGCAACATTTCGGGTACCAATCACCTGCACGTCCTGCTGGAAGCGGAACTGGCCGATCTGCACGGCAAGCAGGCGGCGCTGCTGTTCACCTCGGGCTACAACGCCAATGAAGCCGCGCTGTCGACGCTGGCACGCGGCATGCCCGGCTGCCATATCTTTTCCGATGCGCTGAACCATGCGTCGATGATCGCCGGCATCCGCCATTCGGGTGCGGCGCGCCATGTGTTCAAGCACAACGATCCGGCCGATCTTGAGGCGAAGCTCGCCTCGGTCGATCCGGCGGCGCCCAAGATCGTGGCCTTCGAGTCGGTGTATTCGATGGATGGCGACATTGCGCCGATCGCCGAGATTCTGGATGTCTGCGAGCGCCATGGCGCGTTCTCATATATCGATGAGGTCCATGCAGTCGGCCTTTATGGCCCGCGCGGTGGTGGCGTTGCCGAGGCCCGTGGCCTGATGGACCGGATCGATCTGATCCAGGGCACGCTGGCCAAGGCATTCGGGGTGATCGGCGGCTATGTCGCGGCCTCGGCGGCGACGATCGATTTCATCCGCAGCAACGCCCCGGGCTTCATCTTCTCGACCGCGGTGCCGCCGGCGGTGGCGGGCGGGGCGCTGGCCAGCGTCCGTCACCTGAAGGAAAGCACCGTGGAGCGGACCCGCCATCAGGACCGCGCGGCCCGGCTGAAGCGGCTGCTGGCCGAAGCCGGCCTGCCGGTGATGCCGTCGGAAAGCCATATCGTGCCGGTGATGGTCGGCGATCCGGTGCTGTGCAAGGCGGCGACCGACATGCTGCTCGACGAGCATGGCATCTATGTCCAGCCGATCAATTATCCGACCGTGCCGCGCGGCACCGAACGCCTGCGCTTCACGCCGTCGCCGTTCCACGACGACGCGATGATGGATCAGCTTGTCACCGCGCTGACCGCGGTCTGGGCGGCACTCGGGCTGGCGCGGGATCGCGATGTGGCGGTCGCCTGACCGGGATCGTTCCCCCTGACCTCATGACCAACGACCAGCGGGCGCCGGATGATGTCTTCCGGCGCCCGTTCGCTTTTGCATTGGCCTGTTCGCGTTGGCCTGTGGTCGCGCCGGATGGCGGCTTGTCGCTTGCGCCCGCCGGGGCGTGGGAGGACACTTCGGAAGACCAGTCTTCCCGTCGCTGCCGGAGCCGACAGCCATGACCACGCCGCCCGACGACATTCTGCTGGAAATCACGGCCGCCGGTGTGTCGCTCAGAGTGGCGGCGATCGATGCGGCGACGGGCGAGGAGGTCACCTTCATCGCACCGCATGGCACCGCCGAGGCGGCGCTCGCGCGGTTGGCACGCGACAAGCTTGCCTATGTCCGCGCCCGCAGGGCCAGGGCGGCCCCGACCCCGGCGGCGGAGCCGCGCGCTGTCCCCGGACGCAAGGGCGGACGGTCGATCATCGCTTGAACGGCGCCTGCCCGATCGTGATGGCGGGTCTATCCACCGGCAGTGGATTGATGCGCCCGGGATGATCGAGTTGTGCGTGATGCGGACGCTTGCCGGAATGATTGCGATTGTGCAGGCCGGTTCTGGCAAATCTTCATCACCCGGCCAATCGATGCTTGCCGCGCCGGTTCCCGCATGGCTACTCTTTTGTGAAGATCGATGACAGGGGATCGAGACCGCGGCGGCATGCCGCAGAGAAGTCTCGACACCGGGGGCTGCAAGACGTTTGCGGAATAACGGGCGATCTCGGATGACCAGGGGGAAGGTGTCATCCGTTCGGGCGCGGGTTTGATCGCATGTGGCGGCGCGGGCAGGCATGCCGGCACGTCATGCGCGTGGACGGGGCGATGTCGCGGGACGGGGCAGTCCGGCATGACGCCCTTAATCCGTCCGGACGGACGCGACATCGACATATTCCGGTTCAGAGACGTTCAGATGACCGCCCGTCGAACCGGCCGTGACCAAGACCGTATCGGGGGGTCATGGACTATTTTCTTCAGCAATTGGTCAACGGGCTCACGCTCGGCGGCATCTACGGGCTGATCGCCATCGGGTACACGATGGTGTACGGCATCATCGGCATGATCAACTTCGCCCATGGCGAGGTCTACATGATCGGTGCCTTCATTTCGCTCATCGCCTTCGCGGTGCTGGGCATGGCCGGCATCACCTATGTGCCGCTGGCCCTGCTGATGGTGCTGCTGATTGCCATGGCATTCACCGCCGCCTATGGCTGGGCGATCGAGCGGGTGGCCTATCGGCCGTTGCGCGGGTCATTCCGGCTGGCGCCGCTGATCTCGGCCATCGGCATGTCGATCTTCCTGCAGAACTACGTCCAGATCGTGCAGGGCGCGCGAACCAAGGCGTTGCAGCCGGTGATCTCAGGCGGAATCAGCCTGCATGGCTTCGGCGAGAATGCGGTGACCATCTCGTATATCCAACTGCTGATCCTGTTGACGACGGTCGCCTCGATGACCGCCTTCACGCTGGTGATCAAGCGCACGCCGCTCGGGCGTGCTCAGCGGGCTTGCGAGCAGGACATGAAGATGGCGTCTCTGCTGGGCATCGATGTCAACCGCACGGTCTCGCTGACCTTCGTGATGGGGGCGGCGCTCGCGGCCGTGGCCGGGCTGATGGTCACGCTCTATTACGGTGTCATCGACTTCTATATCGGCTTTCTGGCGGGGCTCAAGGCGTTCACGGCGGCGGTGCTGGGCGGCATCGGCTCGCTGCCTGGCGCCATGCTCGGCGGGCTGCTGCTGGGCCTGATCGAAGCCTTCTGGTCGGGGTATTTCTCGGCCGAATACAAGGATGTCGCGGCATTCACGATCCTGGTGGCGGTGCTGATCTTCCGCCCGACCGGTCTGCTGGGTCAGCCTGAGGTCGAGAAGGTTTGATGGCGATGACCACGACAACCAAAACCGCGGCCGGCCCCAGCCCTGTCGGCGCGGCGCTCAAGGATGCAGGGCTGGCGGCCTTCGTGGCCCTGGTCATCGCCCTGCCTATGCTGGGCTTGCGAACCGTGGCCGAAGGCGCCGTGGTGGTGGTGGAACCGCGCTGGAGCTGGGTGATCATCGCCGTCGCGGTGGTGTTCGCCGGCCGGTTGGCGCTGTCGCTGTGGACCGGCGTCCGGGGCCCCGGCGCCGGGCGCCGCAACCCGGCGAATGCCGGGCAGGGCGTTGCCAGATACCTGAAGGCGATCGGTTGGGGCGGTGCCGTGGTGGCGTTGGTGCTGCCGATGCTGCCGTTCATGGACCGCACCTCGGTCGATCTGGCAACCCTGGTGCTGATCTATGTGATGCTGGGCTGGGGGCTGAACATCGTGGTCGGCCTGGCCGGCCTGCTCGATCTGGGCTATGTCGCGTTCTATGCCGTGGGCGCCTATTCCTATGCCCTGCTGAACGCCTATTTCGGCTGGTCGTTCTGGGTCTGCCTGCCATTGGCGGGGGTGTTCGCGGCCTCGTTCGGCATCGCCCTCGGCTATCCGGTGCTGCGTCTGCGCGGCGACTATCTGGCGATCGTGACACTCGGTTTCGGCGAGATCATCCGTGTGGTGCTGCTGAACTGGAGCTGGTTCACCGGCGGCCCCAACGGCGTCGCCAATATCCCGCGTCCCAGTTTCTTCGGGTTCGATTTCACCCGACGGCCAGACGAGGGCGAGGTCGCCTTTCACCAGTTGTTCGGGCTCGACTATTCCTCTGAACACCGGGTGGTGTTCCTGTACTACGTCATCCTGGTGCTGGCGATGATCACCAATCTGGTGGTGCTCCGCCTGCGCAAACTGCCGATCGGCCGCGCCTGGGAGGCCTTGCGGGAAGACGAGATCGCCTGCCGGTCGCTGGGGATCAACCCGACCAACGTCAAACTGTCGGCCTTCGCGCTGGGCGCCACCTTCGGCGGCTTCGCCGGGGCGTTCTTCGCCACCCGCCAGGGCTTCATCAGCCCTGAAAGCTTCGTCTTCACCGAAAGTGCCGTCATCCTGGCGATCGTGGTGCTGGGCGGCATGGGCAGCCAGGTCGGCGTGGTTCTGGCGGCGATCCTGCTGATCCTGCTGCCGGAACTGGCGCGCGATCTGCAGCAGTTCCGCATGCTGTTCTTTGGCGGTGCCATGGTGCTGATCATGATCTGGCGGCCGCGCGGCCTGCTCGCCTTCCGCGAGCCGACCATGCAGCTTTCCCGGCTGAAATCGAGGCTCGGCCTCGACGGACGGTATCAGTGACGCGCGGGGGCCTGACAGAATGACCGGATCCATCACCACCGATGTCGGCCGGCCGGCGTCCGCGACCGCGGCGCCGCTGCTGGAGGTCGAGCATCTCACCATGCGTTTCGGTGGCCTGACCGCCATCGACAATCTGAGCTTCACCGCCCGGCAGAACGAGATCACCGCCCTGATCGGCCCCAATGGCGCCGGCAAGACCACGGTGTTCAACTGCCTCACCGGGTTCTATCGCCCGACCGCCGGGGCCCTGACGCTGCATACGGCGACCGGCGCCCATAAGCTGGAACGGATGGATGGTTTCCGCATCGCGCGGGCCGGTGTGGGCCGCACCTTCCAGAATATCCGCCTGTTTCCCAGCCTGTCGGTGCTGGAGAATCTGCTGATCGCCCAGCACAACCGGTTGATGGCGGCGTCCGCCTTCTCGGTCGCCGGCCTGTTCGGCCTGCCATCCTATCGCAAGGTCGAGAGCGAAGCTCTTGATCTGGCGGCCAACTGGCTGCGGCGCATCGACCTGCTCGACCATGCCGACCGGCTGGCCAGCGAATTGCCCTATGGTCATCAGCGGCGGCTGGAGATCGCGCGCGCGATGTGCACCCGTCCGGCGGTGCTGTGCCTGGACGAGCCGGCCGCCGGGTTGAACCCGCGCGAATCGCTGGAACTGAACAACCTGCTGCTGTCGATCCGCGATCAGGATCAGGTGGGCCTGATGCTGATCGAGCATGACATGAGCGTGGTGATGGCGATTTCCGATCATGTCGTGGTGCTCGACTATGGCCGCAAGATCGCCGATGACCGTCCTGAAGCGGTCAGGAACGACCCGAACGTGATCCGCGCCTATCTGGGCGAGGAGGAAGACGAGGCGTTGCCCGACGCGGTTGCGGCCGACCTCGGCATCGACCGGGGGACGCATTGATGCTCGAAATTTCCGGGATCGAAACTTATTACGGCAACATCCAGGCGCTGAAAGGCGTGTCGATGTCGGTTGCCGAAGGCGAGATCGTGTCGTTGATCGGCGCCAACGGCGCCGGCAAGTCGACCCTTCTGATGAGCATCTGCGGCAATCCACGGGCGCGGACCGGCAGCATCCATTTCTGTGGCGAGGACATCACCCGGCGCGAGACCCACGATATCGTTCGTCGGGGCATCGCGCAGTCGCCTGAAGGCCGGCGGGTGTTTCCGCGCATGACGGTGATGGAGAACCTGCAACTGGGGGCGGTGACCACCGACCCTAAATACTTCGAGCAGGATATCGAGCGGGTGCTGACCTTGTTCCCGCGCCTGAAGGAACGCCGCAACCAGCGCGGCGGCACCCTGTCGGGCGGCGAACAGCAGATGCTGGCGATCGGCCGCGCGCTGATGAGCCGGCCGCGGCTTCTGCTGCTGGATGAACCATCGCTGGGTCTGGCGCCGCTGGTGGTGAAGCAGATCTTCTCGATCATCCGCGAGATCAACGAGACCGAAAAGATCACGATCTTTCTGGTCGAGCAGAACGCCTTTCATGCCCTGAAACTGGCCCATCGCGGCTATGTGATGGCGACCGGACAGATCGTGACCTCGGGCACCGGCCAGGCGCTTCTGGCCGATCCGGAGGTGCGGCGGGCCTATCTGGAAGGAGGGCACTGATGATGATCCTCGTCCATATCCGGGCCATGCCGCGCAATCGGGCAGCCCCGTTGCGCAGCAGCCTTGAAGGGAGCCGGCAATGGAGAGCATGATCGGCAGCACATGGCCCGTGTTCATCGGCGTGACGCTGGTGCTGACCGGGTTCTGCGCCTTCATGACCGGGCGGGCATTGGCGACGACCTGGCGGCCGGTGTGGCACGTCGTGCCCTATGGCGTGCTGCTGGCGGCGGCGAGCCGGTTTCTGAAATATGCGCTCTATGACGGTGTTCTGCTGTCGGGCGGCGGGTTCGTTCTGGATGCGGTGGTGCTGATCGCGATTGCGGCGATCGTCTATCGTGCCTATCAGGCGAAAATGATGGTAAAGCAGTATCCATGGGCTTTCGAGCGCGCCGGCATTTTCGGCTGGCGCGACAAGGGCGGGGCGGCAGGCTGACCGTCTGGATATCCAGACAGGCCAGCCGTTCAGACGGGTTTCCGCACCGGGGGAACGGGCATCAACGGCCTGTCGGTGCGGGTCAACAGGGAGACGACCATGACCAGGACTTCGATCAATCGCGGTCTCAAGGGCGCGCTGCTCGGCGCGGTGGCGACGCTGGCGCTGGCCGGTGCGGCGCAGGCCGAGATCGTGATTTCGGTGGCGGGGCCGATGACCGGCCAGTATGCCGTGATCGGCACCCAGATGCGCAACGGCGCCGAGATGGCGGTGAAGGACATCAATGCCGCGGGCGGCGTGAACGGCGAACAGCTGAAGCTGGTGGTCGGCGACGATGCCTGCGACCCCAAGCAGGCGGTGTCTCTGGCCAACAAGCTGGTGTCGGATGACGTGGTCTTCGTGGCGGGCCATTGGTGCTCGTCGTCGTCGATCCCGGCCTCGGACATCTATAACGAGGAAGGCATCGTCCAGATCTCGCCCGGCTCGACCAATCCGCAGCTCACCGAGCGTGGCCTGGAAGGCGTGTTCCGCACCTGCGGTCGCGACGATCAGCAGGGCGAAGTGGCGGCCGCCTTCATTGCCGAGCATTTCAAGGACAAGAAGGTCGCGATCCTTCACGACAAGACCACTTATGGCCAGGGCCTGGCCGACGAGACCCGCAAGAGCCTCGACAAGCTGGGCTTCAAGGAGGCCATGTACGAGGCCTATACCGCCGGTGAGAAGGATTATTCGGCCCTCGTCACCAAGATGAAGTCCGAGAATATCGACCTGATCTATGTCGGCGGCTATCACACCGAGTCGGCGCTGATCCAGCGTCAGGCCAAGGAAGCGGGCCTCGACGCCGTGCTGATGTCGGGCGATGCCATGGTCACCGAGGAATGGTGGTCGATCACCGGCCCCGCCGGCGAAGGCGCGCTGATGACTTTCAGCCCCGATCCGAAGCGCAACCCGGCCGCCGCCCCGGTGGTGGAGAAGTTCACCGCTGCCGGCTTCGATCCGGAAGGCTATACGCTCTATACCTATGGGGCGGTTCAGGCCTGGGCCCAGGCCGCCAATGCCGCCAAGTCGGTGGAGCTGGAGCCGGTCTCGGCCAAGCTGCACGAGATGACCTTCGACACCGTGCTCGGCAGCATCGGTTTCGATGCCAAGGGTGACGTCGCCGCTCCCGGCTACGTGGTCTATAAGTGGAGCAACGGCAAGTACGACTATTATTGACCGGACAGATCGCGGCCGGCTTGCGCCGGCCGCGCCTGACCTGTCGATGAAGGCCCCGTGGCGGAGACGCCCGGGGCCTTTCTCGTACAGGACCGGTTCGGACGATCGACAACGCCGTGGTGGTCAGAGGATGGCGGGATGCAGGACCGGCCGATCCGCCTGCCGGTCCCAGCGCCAATGGGGTGCCGCCGGATCGATGCGGCAGCCGCCGACCCAGCGCACCGGCGGCGCCAGGGCCACGGCATCCAGCCCCTGGTCGAGCACCGCGCGCCCGGCATCGGTGAGGGTGACGGCGGCGGTGAACGGGTCTGTGGCCGGCGCCAGCGTGATCGTGGGCTGTGCGGCCCGGGCCAGTTCGGCGATGATCGCCAGATACATCACATCCCCCAGGGCGGGCAGGGGGTCGCGCTCGCGCATCATCCGGCCGAACAGGCGCCCGATGGTCAGCGGTGTATCGCCGGCCTCGGCCACAAGGTCGAGCGTCAGGCGTTCGGTCAGCGACAGCCCGTCCTCAACGCCCGGAAGCTCGGCGAGATGGCGCCGCAGGGCCGGCGCCATCACCGGCAACGGTACGGTGCCGTCCCGGGCAAGCCGGGCGAGGGGTTCGGGTGACGGATCGCGGAGGGCTGCCCACACCCTGTGGCCCAATGCCAGATGGCGCGCGTCGAGCGGCACGCGTTCCGTCCACAACATCCGCAGCGCTTCCGGGTCGAGCTGCCCAAGGCCGATGAATCGCGCACGGCCGGGGAAGCGATCGCGCTGGATCAGCTCAAGACTGGCAGGCGCGCCATGCTCGGCGAAGACAGCCAGGCAGCGGGCCAGGATCAACTGATCATAGGCGTCATGTTCCATCCACAGCACCAACCGCCGGTCTTGGCCGGCGGCGGCGCGAAGCGCACGCTCCGCCGCGGTCAGCTTGTCGGTCACCCCGTCCACATCCAGTGGCAGCACCGCGCCATATTGGGCAACGATGAACGCGGCGCGGATGGCGATCAGGTCGCCGTCGGCCGGAACCGGGCCGTGGCAGAGCGGGTCGGATACCTCAAGAAAGTCGCCCGCGAAGCCTGCCTGCCGCAACCCATCGCGGATATCGCTGCCACAGCGGATATGCAGTGTGTCGCGATCGGCATCAGGCGCTGGATCGCCATGGCGGATGGCCGCGCGTGCCCGGTCGATCGCCAGAATATGGGCCTTGAGCCTTGGCCAGGATGCCAGCCCCAATTCGCGGGCGATGGCATGCTGGGCGTCGGTCAGTGTCGGCGGCTGGCCCGCGCGCGGGTGATGGTGGCGCAGGTGGTGTTCCGCCGCCGCATCACCCTTCAGACAGGCGCGCAGCAAATCCCGGGCGCGCTTGCGCTGTTGATCGAGATTGAGATGGAACGGGTGGTCTGCGGCCGGCGGCACAACAGGGCCGGGCACGTCAGGGCAATGGTCGTCCATGATGGGATCCCTTATCCGATCTCATCCGTATCCGCCGGCAGATGAGGACAAGGGCAGATGCAGGGATCGGCCGGATCGTCGTCAGGATCGCGGGCGCAGCCCTTTCCGCGGATGGGCGGGACCGACCGGGCCCGGTCCCCCGACCTTAGACAGTGCCCCGGTCTCGCGTCAAGCCACCAGCAGCATCGTCAGCAATGCGTGGCTGGCCAGCCCCAGCGGCACGATCAGCAGCGGCCGGTCCAGCCGCCGCGCGATCAGGAAGCACGCCACCACCACCACCACCGATACCAGCGTGGCGCCATGGGCATAGCCCATCAGCGCGCGGCCGGGCAGGGGGGTGAACAGCGCGCTGCCGATGATGCCGCCCAGAACGGCGAAGGCGGCGTAATCGAAGAACCGGAACAGCGGGCTCGCCGCCGCGTTCTCAGGCGGGCGCAGCACCACGAAGGGCAGCATGCGCAGGGCATGACTGACGACACCGGCCAGCAGGATCGCCGCCCAGACCAGCGGGTCGCCGGCCACACCGGCCATGGCGGCTGGATCGATGGCGGTCATATGTGATGCCTCCGGGCCAGTTCCTCGACCGCGACGATGACAAGGCCGGTGCCCCCCGCCACGATCATCAGACCGAATCCCGGTGCCATCTGGTCCACGGGATCGACCAGGACGAACCCGGTCAGGCCGGCGAGGAAGGGGGCAATCCGGCGGGCGGCCTTGGCCAGCAGGGTGGTGAAATACACCGGCATGACCAGCAGCAGCAGGGCGTTCAGCGCCGGCGGCAGAACATCGGCGACCACGAAACCGGCCGCGGAGCCGCCGGCTGCCAGCGGCAGAGATATCGCCACGACCCCCAGATAATAGCGGAATTTGAGGCCCGCGCCGATTTCCGGGTGGCCTGCGGCATAGGTGTAGCCCAGCGCGAAGGTGCTGGCCGACAGGAACATCAAGGGCGGCAGGACATGGCGCTTCGCCAGCCCGCCATAATGCGGCACCAGGGCCGCCCCCATCAGCAGGAAGCGGAAATTCACCACCAGCGCGATCCCGGCGACGGTCGCCCAGGCATGGACGGTCAAGGGTTCCAGAATGACGAATTGCGCGGGGGCCGCGAACACCGCCACGGTCACCGCCACCGCCTGAGCGATACCGAGCCCGGCATCGCGCGCCACCGCGCCATAGGCGGTGAAGATGAACAGGAAGGTCACCGCCACCGGAATGGCGTCGGTCAGGCCCTGGCGGAAGGGCTGCGGCGCTGTGCTGACGGATGATATCGCTGGCATGTCCACTCCCGCCCGGATGGTGATGGCGGCTGCAGTATGGAAGCAGGCGGCACGCCCTGCCAAGCGGGTAATGTGCGCAAAGGTTGCAGGCCTGCCGCGCGCAGAGCCGTATGGCGCGAGCTTCTATGCGGCGTCGCGGCGCCGGCTGCTGACTTCTTCGAGGGCTGCGACCAGAACCTCCGGGCCGGCGCCTTTGCGAGCGTGATTCTCGCTCAACGATCGTCGGAAGCGCCGCGCCCCGGGCAGGCCCTGAAACAGCCCCAGCATATGACGGGTGATCGCGATGAGGGCCGTGCCACGGCTGACCTCGGCCTCGATATAGGGCAGCATGCGCCGGGCGATCTCGATCCGATCGGCAATGGGGGCCGTGGCATCGCCTTCGCCATAGATGCGGGCATCCACCTCGGCCAGGATATAGGGATCGTGATAGGCGGCGCGGCCCAGCATCACGCCGTCGAGGCCGGAAGCGATCTCGGCTTCAGCCTGATCCAGATCGACCAGCCCGCCATTCAGCAGAATCTCAAGATCAGGCCGGGCGCGTTTCAAAGCATGCACCAGGGGATAGTTCAGCGGCGGGATCTCGCGATTTTCCTTGGGGCTCAGACCCTTGAGCCATGCTTTTCGCGCGTGGACATAGAATGTGCCCGCACCGGCCGCGGCAACCGTCTCGACGAAGCGGAACAGGGTTTCCGCCTCGTCCTGATCATCGATCCCGATCCGGCATTTCACCGTCACCGGCACGTCGACCACCGCGGCCATTGCCGCCACACACTCAGCGACCAGGGCGGGTTCGGCCATCAGGCAGGCACCGAAGCGGCCCGACTGCACCCGATCGCTCGGGCAGCCGCAATTCAGGTTGATCTCGTCATATCCGGCATCGGCGGCGATCCGCGCCGCGATGGCGAGATCGCGCGGATCCGATCCGCCCAGTTGAACCGCAACCGGGTGCTCCGACGGATCATGGGCCAGATGACGCGCGGCATCGCCGAAGATCAGCGCGCCGGTGGTGATCATCTCGGTGAACAGCAGCGCCCGCCGGCTGATCTGCCGCAGAAAATAGCGATCATGCCGATCGGTCCAGTCCATCATCGGCGCAACGGAAAAGCGACGGTCGACGGCAGGGCGCGGCATTTCGGGACGGTCGGTCATCGATCCACAAGATCCAGAGAAAACAGGCCCATCCTCTACCATAGTCGGGGGGGCCGGATCATCGGCGAAGTTGTCATGCGACCCATGCACCCCGCATGATCTGTACGGCTCGCGCATACCCGGCACCATCAGCGTGACGAAACGTCACTCTATTCTGTTAACTGTTGCGTGCTACGATCGTCAGGCAAAAACAATGGCCGCGGGTCGCTTCGAACCTGACGGCAGATGCAACCCGAAGGTCCGTGTCCATGACAGATACATTGTCTGCCAAGATCGGGGGGCGCCCGGCTGGAAGCTGCGCCCGTGCTGAATGTGATGCCTGCGAGGTGCGATCGCTCACCTTCTGCGGCGATCTTGGTCATGACGCGATGTCGGCGGTTGCGGCCATCGTCTCCAAGGTTGATTTGCCCGCCCACGCCCTGCTGGCGGAAGAGGGTGAACGCTCTGCCTATGTCTATAATCTCACGGCGGGCAGTGCAAAATTGTACAAAAGCCTGCCTGACGGTCGTACGCAGGTTCTTGGATTTCTCTTACCGGGAGATTTCCTTGGTCTGGGTGATGACCGGCTGGGCGGGCTCGCCGCCGAAAGCCTGACCCGGGTCTCGGTGTGCCGGTTCCGCCGCCGCGACTTCGACGAGCTTCAGGACCGCAACCCGGTGCTCGGTCGTCGCCTTCTGAGCCTGGCACAGGACGAAATTGCCCGTTCCCGCGAACAGATGCTGCTGCTGGGCCGCAAGAGCGCGCGCGAGCGGCTGGCCTCGTTCCTGCTTGGTCTCTATGACCGTCTTGAGGCGCGGGGCGAAAAGACCGACCCGCTGCCGATCCCGATGACCCGCACCGATATCGGCGATTATCTGGGGCTGACGATCGAAACCGTCAGCCGGACACTGGCGGTGTTCAAGCGTGACGGGATCATCTCGCTGGATGGTGTGCATGCCGTGCGCCTGCTCGATCCTGAGCGGCTGCGGTTTCTGGCCACCGGTGACGAGGCCGATCGCGCCGCCGCCTGTTGATCTGCTGGGGCGACCCACGGGTCAATACGACACACAGAACCGCGCGGACCGGGGCAACATCCGGTTCGCGCGGTTCTTTTTTGTCGGGGGGCCTGTGCCAGGTCCGATCAGTTCTGATAGGGGTCGGCGGCGTCACGCAGGCCGTCGCCCAGAAAGTTGAAGGCCAGCACGGTCAGCACCACCGGTACCACCGGCAGCAGCAGCCACGGATACTGGGTGACGACGTTGATGTCCTGCGCGTCGTTCAGCAGCACGCCCCATGAAATCAGCGGCGCCCGCACGCCCAGACCCAGGAATGACAGTGCCGTCTCGCCCAGGATCATCGCCGGGATGGTCAGCGTCGCCGACACGATCAGGTGGCTCATGAAATTGGGCAGGAGATGGCGCAGGATCACCCGCTTGGGCCGGGCGCCCATCACCACCGCCGCGGTCGCATAATCTTCCTCGCGCAGCGCCAGCAGCTTCGATCGCACCGCCCGGGCAAGCCCGGTCCAGTCCAGCAGCCCCAGGATCACGGTGATGCCGATGAAGATCCATAACGGGTGCCAGGTGACCGGCATGGCCGCCGACAGGGCCATCCACAGCGGCAGTTCGGGAAAGGACCGGATCACCTCGATCAACCGCTGAATGGCGCTGTCGACCCAGCCGCCATAATAGCCCGACAGGCCGCCGAACAGAATGCCGAGCGAGAAGCTGATGGTGATGCCGATCAGGCCCACCGTCAGCGAGATCCGCGCGCCTTCGATCACCCGCGACAGCATGTCGCGGCCCAGCCGGTCGGTGCCGAGCAGGAACAGCGTGCCGCCCTTCGGCGGGCAGATCAGGCGGATGTCGAGCGGGATCAGCCCCCACAACCGGTAGGGCTCTCCCTGACACAGGAACCGGACCGGCAGCGGCCGCGCGCGGTCTTCGGAATAGGTGCGGGTCAGCGTGTCCATGTTCAGCGCATAGCGCGTGCCATAGATGAAGGGACCGACGAAGTCGCCGTCGTGGAACAGATGGATGCTCTGTGGCGGCGCGTGGATGTGGTTGGTGTGGCGGGTCGCCGGATCATAGGGGCTGAGCGGCTCGGCGAAGACCATCACCCCATAGATGGCGGCCAGGAACCACAGCGACACCATTGCCAGACGATGCCGGCGCAGGCGCCAGAACATCAGCCGCCATTGCGACGCCAGATAATAGCGTTCCTGCTTCGGTGTCAGAACCTCGTCATGGCGCGGGTCGAATGGCGCATCTGAGACATAGCGGTTGTCCCGGGTCATCGCGATCTCCCGCCATCGAGCCGGATGCGGGGGTCGAGCACCGCCAGCAGCAGGTCGGACACCAGCACGCCGATCACGGTCAGCAATGCCATGAACATCAGGAACGAACCGGCAAGATACATGTCCTGGGTCTGCAATGCCCTGAGCAGCATCGGCCCGGTGGTCGGCAGCGACAGCACCACCGAGACGATCGCGGCGCCGGACACCACCTGTGGCAGCACATTGCCCAGATCGGCAATGAACGGGTTCAGCGCCATGCGCAGCGGATACTTCACCAGCACCCGGGCCGGGTGCAGCCCCTTGGCCTTGGCGGTGGTGACATACTGCTTGCGCAGTTCATCCAGCAGATTGGCCCGCAACCGACGGATCATGCCGGCGGTGTTCGACGTGCCGATCACCACCACCGGCACCCACAGATGCTGCATCACCGAGACGAACTTGCCCCAGCTGAACGGCTGGTCGAGGTATTCCGGGTCCATCAGGCCGCCGATCGAGGTACCGAACCAGATGTTCGAGAAATACAGCAGCACCAGGGCGAGCAGGAAGTTCGGCGTCGCCAGCCCCAGAAAGCCGATGAAGGTCAGCCCGTGGTCGAGCGGGCTGTACTGGCGGATCGCCCCGTAAATGCCGATCGGGAAGGCCACGGCATACGAGAAGATGATGGTGGCGAAGGACACCAGCATGGTCAGCCACAGCCGGTCGCCCACCACTTCCGACACCGGCAGCTGATATTCGAACGAATAGCCGAGGTCGCCGACCAGCAGGCCGCCGGCCCAGCGCAGATACTGTTCATACAGCGGCTGGTCCAGGCCATATTCCGCCCGCAGGAATTCGATCTTCGCCTGGCTCGCCCCTTCGCCCTGGGCTGCCAGTTCGGCCAGTTGCGTGGTTAGATAGTCGCCGGGCGGCAGCTGAATGATGACGAAGACCAGAATGCTGATCATGATCAGCGTCGGTATCATCATCAGCAGCCGTCGCGCGATGTACACAAACATCGCGGGCCTTGCTCCCCTTGCCGGGGCCGGCGGGATCTCGCGTCCCGTAACCGGCCCGTTCCCTCGATCGATGCGCCGGCCGCGATTGCTGTGGCCGGCCCCCTGCCTGTCGATGTGGTTCTGTCGGTGTGGTCCGGTATCGTCCGTGCAGCCGGTCAGTTGTCGAGCCAGAACCGTTCCGGACGGTAGAGGCCGAAATGCGAGCCCGGATCCCAGTTGAACAGGCCACGCTCCGGCACGTTACGCAGCCGCGCATTCATCACCACCGGTTGCAGAACCCCGGCGACCAGCGAAATCGAGTAGACCTGATCGGCATTGATCGCCAGCATCTCGCGCCAGATCCGCGCGCGTGCCGCCGAAGACGATGCCACGGTCCAATCCTTGTACAATGACAGCAGCAGTTCCGCCGACGGTATGTCCGGCGCCTCGCCCGACTTGCCATTGGTTTCGTAATACTGCCCCCATTTCGGCCATTGCAGCGATTGCTGGCTGATCGGCGCCAGCTCCCACGGGTCGGTTTCCGCTGTGGCGAGCCCCGCCTCCAGGCCGAACCAGACGCTCATCAGGGTATCGCCCGCGAAGATCCGGTTGCGGAACAGATCGCGCTGCATCGGCCGGGCATAGATCTTGATGCCCAGCTCCAGCCACTGGTCGTGGACCAGTTCCAGAATGTCCATCTGTTCGGTGCTCTCACCCGCGGTTTCGACCACCATCTCAAGCGGCCGGCCATCGGGCATCAGCCGGATGCCGCGGTCATTGCGCCGGTCCAGGCCCATCTCGTCGAGCAGCTTGTTCGCCTGCGCGACGTCATGGGCGGCCCAGGCACGGCGATAGGCAGGGCGCGACAGCGGGCTTTCCTTCAGCACCGTATTGGCGCCACCAATGGTCAGGCCGTAATACAGCACCGCGTCGATTTCGTGGCGGTCGACCCCCAGCGACAGGGCGCGCCGGAAACGGGCGTCGCGGAACAGACTGCGCCAGCCGTCGTCCCTGGCATTCAGATTGGGATAGAGCGCCAGATGCGCGCCGCGGCCGGTGCGCCACAGACTGACTTTGTAATCCGACCGCGCCGCTCCGGCCTTCAGGAAGGTGTAGTCGGTGAAGTCGAGCCCGCGCGCCTGCAGCAGCGCATCGCCGGTGCCGGTCCGGGCCGAGATCAGCTTGCCGTCGACCACATCGATCGCCAGGTTGTCGAGATAGGGCAACTGGTGGCCATTGATGTCGATGCGATGAAAATAGGGGTTGCGTTCGGCGACGAAGCGGATCGACGGCGGCGCCGTCACCAGCCGCCAGGGCTGCAGGGTCGGATAGGCGGGGTTGCTGAAATCAGTCGCCGTATCCATGCGGTTGTGGAGTGCCGCCCAGCTCGACTGTTTGCGGTCGTTCACCATCCGCAGCAACGTTTCCGGATCGGCATAGCGTTCATGAAACTGGCGCAGGTAATGCGCCGGCCGGTACAGGGTCAGCGGCAACGGCCCGGCGATCGCCGGCAGCAGCCGGGGATTCGGTTTCGACCAGCTATAGCGGACCGTGGTGTCGTTGATGACGGTGAAGCGCGGCGGCTCGCCGTCGACCAGCAGCTCGCGCGGCGGCCCGGCGGGATAGAGCTTGGGGTTGTTGACGACGTCTTCCCAGAAATAGCGGAAGTCGTCGGCGGTGAACGGTTCGCCATCCGACCAGCGATGGCCGGGCCTGAGACGCATGGTGAAGATCCGGCCGTCCTGGATCTCCACCCGGTCCAGAATATCCGCCTCGAACGACAGATTCTGGGTATAGCGCACCAGCCGGGCATAGCCATAGACCAGCCCCATGCGCACATCCTTGGGCCTGCCGACCAGCATGGTCCAGGTGCCGCCCTGGCGGCCGGGCTGAAGATCGGGCCCGATGAAATCGTCGACCGCGGGCTTCGCCGGCAGCCGCTCGGCGATCGGCGGCAGGGTGCCGGCGGTGACGGACGCTTCCAGCACCGACGCTTCGACCAGATGGTCCGGCATGGGGGCGCTGGGCGAGACCAGGATCTCGATCTGCGATCCAAGACCGCTCTCGGCCGCGAAGCCGCCGATCGGCCGGGTATCGCCGCCATCCTGCGCCCGTGCAGCGCCGGTGCCTGCCAGCATCAGGGCGGCCAGGGCGGCGGCGGCCAGCGTTTTCTGCCACAGGCCATGCCACCGGCCGCTCATGCCGCCGCCCCCGCATCGGCCATATCCGCGCCGACCCGGACGAAATGGCCGGGCGCGATCTCGCTCATCCGCGAGGTGCCGCCCGGCAGCAGACGCCAGGGCTCCGGCCAGACCGCGGGGTCCGAGGCGCGGCCGTCCATCAGGGCGGCAAAATCGAGCCGCCGGTCGGGATCGGCTTCGGGCACGGCGGCGATCAGGGCGCGGGTATAGGGATGGGTCGGTGCCGAGAACAGCCGGTCGCGCGGCGCGCTTTCGACGATCCGGCCGGCGCACATCACCAGAATGCGGTCGCACATGTAATCGACCACCGCCAGATTGTGGGAGATGAACAGGTAACCCAGGCCCAGCACCGATTGCAGATCCTTCAGCAGGTTCAGCACCTGGGCCTGCACCGATACGTCCAGCGCCGAGACCGGTTCGTCCAGGATCAGCAGTTCGGGCCCCAGCGCCAGGGCGCGGGCGATACCGATGCGCTGACGCTGACCGCCCGAGAAGCTGTGCGGATAGCGCCTGAGATGGCGGATATCGAGACCCACCACCTTCATCAGCGCCTTCACCCGTTCGGCACGCTCCCTGGCCGTGCCGGCGCCGTGGATCTCCAGCGGTTCGGCGATGATGTCATAGACCGTCATCCGCGGATTCAGCGAATGGAACGGATCCTGAAACACATATTGCAGCCGTCGGCGGAACGGGATCCAGCCATGGTCAGATAAACCTGCCAGATCAGTGGCTTGTTCATCGTTGTCGCCACGGAACATGATCCGGCCTTCATCGGCGCGGATCGCGCCCAGCAGCATGCGTGAGGTGGTGGTCTTGCCGCAGCCGCTCTCGCCCACCAGGCCGACACTCTCGGCCCGGCCGACGGTGAACGAGACATCGTCGACCGCCAGCACGCCGGCGCCGCCGCCCCGGCTGAAGATGCCGGCGCCCCGGCTGACGAAACGCTTGGTCAGTCCTTCGACCGACAGCAGGGGCGTGCCGGCCGCCAGGGCGTCGCCCATGGTCGCCGAGGTCGCGGTCGATGCCGTTATGGCAGGGCCGTGCTTGCCCACCGCACTGACGGCGAGCTTGGGATCGAGCGCCACCGCGCGCAGCGGCACCAGCCGTTCATCCCGATCCATGCCGATCCGCGGCACGGCGCCCAACAGGGCTTTCAGATAGGCATGGCGGGGATCACGGATCAGGGTATCTGCCGGGCCCGCTTCCATCACCTTGCCGCGATACAACACCACCATGTCGTCGGCAAGGCTCGCCACCACGCCAAGGTCATGGGTGATCAACAGCACGCCCATGCCCATTTCGTCCTGAAGATCACGCAGCAGCTTCAGGATCTGGGCTTGCAGGGTGACGTCGAGAGCGGTGGTCGGCTCGTCGGCGATCAGCAGCGCCGGCTTTGCCGCCAGCGCCATGGCGATCACGCCGCGCTGGCGCAGGCCGCCGGACAATTCGAACGGATAGCGGTCGAGCGCCACCCGCGGATTGGGGAAGCCCACCCGGTGCAGCATGTCGGCCGCGACCTCGCGGGCATCGCTGCCGTCCAGTTGCAGATGCAGACGCACGGCCTCGGTGATCTGGTCGCCCAGCGTGTGCAGCGGCGACAAGGCGCTCATCGGCTCCTGAAAGATCATGCCGATCCGGCCGCCGCGAATCCGGCGCATGGCGCGGCTGTTGGCCGGCAGTTCAGCCAGATTTGTGGCCGTGTTGTCGAGCGGGTCGGTGAACACGGCACTGCCGCCATCGATACGGGCAAGCGACGGCAGCAGACCCATCACCGCCTGGGTCAGCACGCTTTTGCCTGAGCCGCTTTCCCCGACCAGTGCCGTGATCCGCCCGGGATTGATGGTGAACGACACGCCGTCGACGGCCGTGAGGGCCCCTTCCGGCAGCGCGAAGCGCACCACCAGATCACGCACGGCCAATAATGGCCGCGTGACGGCAGGCGTGCGGTTTCCGGTGAGCGGGTGCATCGCGGACCGGCCGGCCGGCCGCAGGACGTGCGGGGACTGGCTCATGACCCGCCCTCACCAGTGCAGGTCTGGGGCACGCGCAGGCCCAGCGCCGACAGATTGTGGCGGGTCACCCCGTCCAGCGTCAGGTGGCGAGCACCGGCGCCGGTCAGCGCCGTGGCGACCAGGTGGTTGAAATCACGAAGACTGTCTTCCACCGCCAGCACATGGCCAAGCTGGTCGGTCAGGATCAGGCGGAACCAGCCGCCGCCACGGCGCGGCGCGTAATGCAGCAGTTTCAGCCGGGCAAGCTGGTGGAGGGCGATCCGTCGCCGGCCGGTCAGGCTGTGCCGTTCGATGAAACCGTGAGGGCCGGGCACCGCGCGCCAGACCTCGGACAGCCGGATGGCGCGCTGGATGCCGAAGCCCGCGAACAGCGCCACCAGCAGCGACAGCACGCCGACCGCCACCATGCCCAGGCCCTGGACCACAAACACCGGCAGGGCGACGACGAGGCTGCCGAAGCCTGCGCGGAGCATATCGGCCAGAAGCGGCCCGCGATGGTGCCGCAATACCTGACCGGTCGCGGCTGGCAGACCGGTGGTCGCGGCCGGAACGGCCGCCGGGCGATCCTGTGTGAACATATCGGTCCTGTCGTGGCGCAGGGCCTCATCGCCGTTATGCCGGCGACCGGACATCAGGGCATCGGGGGCGGGTGTCATGCGGGCGGTCACGATCCTCGATCGTCCTGAGGCGCGGCCCCTCTGCCGCGCAAGCGATAGGATGCCCGTTCGTACCGGCGACTTGCAAGCCGTTACGCCAGCCGATGTGGCCGGCCGTCGACATATCGGCAGGGACGCGGTCACCGGGGCGCCGTTTCAATCGGCGGAAGACGGTTTGCCGATGGCGTGAACAGATGGGCCGGATCGTCCCACACCGCCGCCGGATGGCTGGCCAGCCGGGCCGAAAGCCGGTCCAGAAACGCGTCGAGCGCGGGGCTGTGCACAAGATGATGGGTCAGCAGGCCGGTCGGCTCATCCGGATCGGCAAGCCCCGCGCGCCGGGCCGCCAGATGGCGGGTGATCGCCGCCAGGGCGGCGTCCTCGCCCACGAAGCCGCCGCTGCCGCGCCAGTCGATCGGATCGACATGGGTGTTGACCTCCACGACATCTGGGGCCGGCATCGGGCGTTTGCGCGGCTTGAACCGGCTGAGGCCGTTGATGCCGATCTCGGGCAGGCGCTGGATCAACGGCACCGGCAGGCGGTTCCAGGGCGGTGTCAGCACGGCCAGGAAGCGGCTGGCGAACAACGTGGTCAGGCGGTCACGGCCCCGTGCCAGATCGGCCAGCATCTCGTCCAGTGGCCGCCCGCAGGCAAGCTCGGATTTCTTCTTGTCGGGCCGGGCGTGGTTCTGATGCGACCAGCCATGAAGCAGCACCCGCAATGCCGGGGGTTCCGTGTCGAGCCGCCGGGCCAGGGCCTCGGTCGCGGTGGCCGGGATCACCGCCAGCGCCAGCGGCAGCCGGTGATGCCGCGCCCGGTTCAGCAGCCGGTCGAGCGCCGGCCCGGGCGCCACGGCGTCGTCGTCGCGCCACCAGAACCGCGCCGGCCGGCCCGCCGCCCGCCAGGCATCCAACTCGCCATCCAGTGCCGCCCAACCGCCGGCTGCGGGGTTGTCCGTCGTGGTGGTATCGGTCACGGCGCCACGCGCATGGTCAGCATATCGGCCAGCAGATCGGCGCTGGCGGTGGCGCCATCCATGTCGATCGCCGGCCAGCGGCGGTCGCGCGGGGCGGCGGCCCGGGCGGCGGCATCGGCCAGCGCCGCAGCCGTCAGCCCCGCCTCGTCCACCACCTCGATCAGCCCCTGTTCGGCGACCAGCCCGGCGCGCAGCCCCTGTTCGGTTTCAAGCCCGCCGGCATAGGGCACCACCACCGCCGGCACCCGGTTTTCAACCACTTCCAGCAGCGTGTTATAGCCGGCCTGAGAGATCGACAGCGCCGCCCTGCCCAGCATCGCCACAAAGTCGGGCCGCGCCCGCTCGACTGTGAACCCGTGGATATCGGCGGCCTGTGCCGTGGCGCGCAGCTCGGTCAGGATCGCGTCATCCAGGTTCCAGCCGACCAGCAGCCGCCAATGCCGTGCCGACAGGTCGGGCCCGCTGCCGGCGCGGGCGGCGATGGCGGCCCGGAACAAGGCCTCGCTGACCGCGCCACCGCCGGCCGAGACCAGCACCTCGCCGGTGCCGTCGCGCGCATCGCGGCCCGGCGGCGGGGTGTGGTTGCGGTTCCGGTCAACCACATAGCCGGTGTAGCGCACCAGATCGGCCACCTCGGCCATCAGCGGAAAGGTCCGCTCGAACGGCACCAGGGCCGGGTCGCCATGCACCATGACCAGGTCGTAATAGCGCCGCGCACGGTCGAGCATCTCGTGCCGGCGCTCTTCCTTGGGCGGTTCCACCAGGATGTCGCGCACCGATGCCGCGATCAGCGCCGGCCGGGGCAGGGCCCGCGCCGCCTCGATCATCGGGACAATCTCGGACGCCAACTGCCTGCGGCCGAAGGGAAACAGCTCGGTGATCAGGATCGCCGGCTGCACGCGCCGAACGATCGCGATCAGCAGATCGCGGCGGCGCACGCGCCAGTCATCGTCGATCACCTGTCCGTCGGGACCGACCAGGACCTTGAAGAACTTGTCGACCGCGCGTGCCGGCGGTAACTGCACCAGATCGGCGGCGCCGGTGTCGAGCCCGCGCACCGGAAAGCCGCCGCTGACATAGGTGACGGCAAAGCCTTTGTCTTCGAGCGCGCGCGTCAGGGTCGCGGCCCGTTTCTGGTGGCCGATGCCGAGCAGATGCTGGACATAGAGCACGATCCGTGGCCGCAGAGACCGGCTGAGATCGGGCCGGGGCAGGGGTGCGGAACCGGTATCAGCTGTGGTCACGACGGCATCCTCGGTAACTGAAAGAATGGTGTGGCGCGGTGTGGCTGCGGCGCCCGTTGCCGCGCGGATCACGACAGCATCAGGTTCAGGTGGTGAACCGCCACCGCGCCATCGGGGGCCACTTTGAACAGATGGGCGGCGTTGCGGGCCAGACGGTGCGGCGGCTTGCCGATCATCGGCCAGCCGGTCGCCCGGGCCATCACCGCCCGGATCACGCCCTTGTGGCTGACCGCCGCGACATTGCGCCCGCGCGCGGCCATGGCGGCGAGCCAGGGCGCCACCCTCTGTTGAACCTCTCGCGGACTTTCACCCCCCGGCGGCCGGAAGTCCAGCCCCTGAGCCTCCAGCGCGGTCATCCGGTCGCCGAGCTGCAGCCGCAGATCGTCGAGCCTCCGCCCCTCCCACGCGCCCCATGACATCTCGATCAGCGCCGGCGCCGGCCGCGCGGCAGGGGCGCCCAGGCGGGCGGCGGTTTCGCGCGCCCGCAGCAGCGGCGAGGTGTACCAGTCATAGCCGGTGGCGATCGGTGCCGGTAGCTGCCAGCCGGTCACCTCGTCGCGTCCGGCATCGTTGAGCGGCTGGTCGCTCTGCCCCTGAAGCCGGCCCTGATCGTTCCAGTCGGTGCGGCCATGGCGGATCAGGGCCAGAATGATCGGCGGCGAGGTGCTCATGGCGTGTTCCCGAGCCGGTGGCGCGTCGCGCGCTGGCGATGATTGACGGTGGCCAGCCGCAGCGCTTCGTTCAGTGCCGCCGCGGCGGCGGTGATATCACGTCGTGCCGCCTGATCGGTGGCCGCGCGCGACATGGCCTCGCGGCCGTTCGGGTCGTCGAGCAGGGCGGCCACGGCGGCGGCCAGTGCCGGGGCGTCCTCGGGGGCTGCCAACCGGCCGGTGACCCCGTCGGTCACCAGATCGGGCACGCCGCCGCTTCGGCCCGCCACCACCGGCAGCCCGGCGGCCTGTGCCTCCAGCAACGCCATGCCATAGGCCTCGCGCACGGCGGGCCAGACCATGATATCGGCGGCCGCCAGCACATCTGCCAGAGCTGCGGGGTCCAGGGCACCCAGCAACCTGACCCGATGGTCGCCATCGGCGTCGAGTGCCGCAGAAACCGCCGCGCGGGCCGGGCCGTCGCCGGCCACCAGCAGGTGAAAACCCCGTCCGGCCAGTGCCGGATCGGCCAGCATGCGCCCGATCACCCGATAGCTGTCCAGCTTGTCACCGGTCCGCATCATGCCCACGGCCACCAGCCAGGGCAGGGTGATGTCGAGGCCCCACGCGGTGGCCAGATCGCGGCGGATGCCGCCCCGCCGTTGTGCCGCGGCGGCGAACCGGGCGCCATCGTCCAGAAACGGCATCAGCCCCTGGATATGACCGGCCGGCAGCAGCCGGCTCAGACAGACCGCGTCCAGGCGGGTCATCGGCATCACCAGATCGGCGGCGGCCAGAGCCGCGCGGGCCGCCTGAAATCCGATATCCCAGGCGCCGCCGGCGCGCTTGGGCGCATCCGAGGCTTCCACCACCAGATAGGGAATGTCGAGCGCCGCCGCCACCTGCGGCCCCAGATGATCGGGGGCCTTGTGATAGAGATGATAGGTGATCCAGGCATCGGGGCGGGTTGCGGCCGGACGCGCCGCCAGCCGTGCCGCCAGCCGCCGGGCCAGCCGGCGGCCGGCCGCCATGATCCGGGCCTGACGCTCAGGGTTGCCGCCGCCGTCGCGGCTGCTGAACCGGCAGACGAGGTCCGGCTGATGGCCGCCCGCCGCCAGGGCGGCGATGATCTGCCGGGCCATCCGCCGGTCGCCGCTGGGCACCGGGTGGTCGGGATGTTTCAGGGGGCAATAGACCGCGACCCGCATCAGCCGTGCCGTGCCTCGCGGCCATCTGCGACCGCCGCCGACAGCCGCGCGATCAGGGGGCCGACCGAGGCCTCCAGCGAGAAGGCGGCATCCAGCCGGGCACGGCCGGCAGCCCCCATCCTCTGCCGCAGCGCCGGTGCCGCGACCAGCGTGGCAATGGCATCGGCCAGCGCCCGCGGCTGATCGGGCGCGACCAGCAGCCCGGTTTCGCCGTCGCGAATAAATTCGGGGATCGCCGAGACCGTGGTGGCGACCACCGCCAGACGCTGCGATTGCGCCTCCATCAGCACATTCGGCAGGCCGTCGCGGTCGCCATCGCCGGCAATGCGGCTGGCCAGCACGAAGATGTCGGCCCGGCCATAGGCGGCCAGCACCTCGGCCTGTGCCATGGCGCCCTGCCAGCTGATCCGATCGGCAATGCCATCTGCGGTCGCCTGCGCCTGCAACCGGTCCTTCAGCGGGCCACCGCCGATATGGGTGAAGTGCCAGGCCATACCGTCCGGCAGCAGCGCCAGTGCCGCCAGCACCGTGTCCCAGCCCTTTTTCTCCACCAGCCGGCCGACACCCACCAGCCGCACCGGGCGGGCCGGATCGCTGCCATCGCGGTCATTGCCGGTATCGCGGCCATGACCCGTGGTGGATGCCGGATCTGCGGTCGGCAGGCCGGCCGGATCCGGAAACCGGCTGAGGTCCAGACCGTGATAGAGCAGGTCGACCCGGCCCGGCGGCGCAAGGGCTGCCAGATGATCGCGGTTCATGGCGGTGCAGGTGACGGCCCAGGCGCAATCGGCGAGCTTTTCGGCCTTTTCCCACTCGGGGCTGGTCCAGATATCCTTGGCATGCGCCGACACCGCCCAGGGCAGGCCGCGCATGATCGCCGCATATCGTGCCACCGATGCCGGGGTGTGCAGGAAATGCGCATAGATCATCGCCGTGTCGGGTTCCAGTTCCGCCGCCAGAACCGCGGCCTGACCGAAGCGGCGGATGCGGTTGCGGCTGCGATCGCGGGCAAGGTCGCGCAGCCAGACGGCACGGGCGCGGGCAAAGCCCGGCAGCCGTGCCGCCCGCCGCAGGGATTGCAGCACCCGCAGCGGCTCTTCATGCAGGTATTCGGGCAGATAGCGGACATCGGCGGTGATCTCGCGATGCACCGGATGCACCGCGCGATCGGTCGGCCGGCGCAGCGACACCAGCCGCAGGGCCAGGCCCGCGACCTCCAGCGCCCGGATCTCCTGGGCGATGAAGGTCTCGGACAGGCGCGGATAGCCTTTCAGCACCACGGCGATGGTGCCGGGGGGGGATGTGCCGGCGTCAGGGTGCGGCACGGCGCTTGATGTCCTGCGGCCCGGCCTCGTCGCCCCAGGCCTGGTCGGTTTCAGGGATGCGGCCGGTCGCCCCCGGCTCAACGCCGGCACGCCGGTCGCGCCGGTCAAGCTCGGCACCCACCAGCCGCGCAACCGCGTCGAGGCCGTCGAGCATGGAGGACGGCATGGCCGCCGATGGCGGTGCCTGTTCGGCCAGCGCCACCAGTGCGTCGGCCATGGCCGCGGCGGTGCGGCCGGGGCCGGGGTCGAGCAGCATGCGCACAAGGCCCAGCTTGTCCGCGCGGTCGGCGCGGATGAACTGTTCCAGCCTGGGTTCCGTGCGCGGCACGATGATCGCCCGCTTGTCCAGCGACAGGATCTCGCAGAACGTGTTGTAGCCGCCCATGGCCACCACGCCTTCGGCACCGGCCATCAGGGTTTCGATCCGGGCATCGAAGGTGATGGTGTCGACCCGGTCGAGCTTGTGGGCCCTTGCACCGAACCGTTCGCGGGCCTCGCGGCTCATGAACGGGCCCAGCACCAGCACGGCGCGATGGGGCAGCCGGTCGCCGTGCTGTTCATAGGCCTGTATCACCCAGTCGATCAGTTCCTCACCGTCGCCACCACCGCCGGTGGTGACGAGGATGTAGGGTTCACCCTCGACCAGTGTCTGGATACGCTCCGACACCGCGCCCTGCGGCGCCGCCCGGCGCAGATATCCGGTATAGGTCATCTTCGCGCGCACATCCGCCGGCAGATCGATGCCTTCCAGCGGATCGTGGATCTCCGGCAGCCCATAGACCCAGATATCGTCGTACAGGTCGCGTAACGCCGGCAACACCCGCTTGCGCTTCCATTCGGGCGCAAGCTGTGCCGGTTCATCCATCACATCGCGCAGGCCCAGCACCAGCCGGGTTCCGCGCCGCTTCAGCCGCTTGAGCGTGCGGGCAACCTCGCCCCGCAAGCCCAGTGGCTCCTTGTCCACGATGAAGACATCGGGTTCGAACACCTCGGCCGTGCGCTCGATGATCGCCCCCCTGAGTTTCAGGATGTGGTCGATGTCCATCTTGAGCTTCAGCGAGGTGTAGTCACCATTGCGCAGCTTGATCACCCCCGGCACCCGGACGAAGTCGGTGCGGGTGCGGAAGTCGAAGCTGCCGATGATCGGCGACCCCGAGAGGATCAGCACCGACATGTCGGGGAATGCCCCGACCAACCCGTGTGCGATCTCGCGGCATCTGCGCAGATGACCGAGCCCGAAGCTGTCGTGGCTGTAGATCAGCACACGCGAGCCATTCATGCCTCTCGGAACCTCCCGCTTGCGGCATAACGGCCGGACTATCGCACAGGCCGGGCGCGCTCGGAAAGTGGCGATGTCGCGGCGCGGAAACTCCGTCATCCGGGGCGGCGCCTGCGACATAATGTGCATTTCAAATACATATACGATGACGGGAATAAAATTCATCTGCTATATATCTATCGTGGTTCACGAGAGATGGCAGTCCGGGACGACCACAGGCCGCATCCGGGCAGGCCGCAGGAACGGAAATGGACGGGATATGCTGACGGAAACGACGATCACCCTGGTGAAAGCCACGGTACCTGTGCTGCGCGCCCATGGTGAAGCGATCACGAGCCGGTTCTATGAACGGCTTCTGACCCAGCCCGAGATCGCGGCGATGTTCGATCCAGCGCATCAGCGCGACGGATCGCAGCCCCGGGCGCTGGCGGCCGCGGTGCTGGCCTATGCCGAACACATCGACAACCTGTCGGCACTGGCGGGTGCGGTGGAACGCATCGCCCATAAGCATGTTGCGGTGCAGGTGCGCCCCGAACAATACGATGTCGTGGGCGCGGAACTGCTGGCCGCCATCTCGGACGTGCTGGGAGATGCGGCGACCCCGCCGATCCTGGCCGCCTGGGCCGAGGCCTATGGCGTGCTCGCCGGCGTGTTCATCGGGCGCGAAGCCGTGCTGGCCGATGAGGTTGCGGCGCGGCCTGGTGGGTGGCGCGGTTTCCGGCGGTTCATCGTTGATGCCGTCAATGACGAAAGTCGGGTGATCAAGAGCTTCCGGCTGACGCCTGAGGATGGCGGGCCGCTGCCGCCCTTCAGCCCCGGTCAGTATCTGACCCTGCGCCTGACCCGCGACGACGGCACCACCAGCCTGCTGCGTCATTACAGCCTGGCCGGCAAGCCCGATGCCCGGCACTGGCGGATCGCGGTCAAGCGCGAGCCTGAAGGTCGCGGCTCCGGCATGATGCACGACATGATCAAGCCCGGTGCGGTGATCGAGGTGGCACCGCCCGCGGGTGAATTCGTGCTGGATATCGACGGGTCACGCCCGATCCTGCTGCTTGGCGCCGGCGTGGGGCAGACCCCGCTGCTGGCGATGGTGGAGACGCTGGCCGAGATGCGGCCCGATCATCCGGTCGTCTGGGCGCATGCGGCGATCGATGGCCGGACCCATGCCTTCGGCCGTCATCTGCGCGATCTGGCCGCAGCGACCCCGGGCCTGTCGGTTCATGTCGCCTATGAGCGCCCGGATGCGGAAGACCGGCAGGGGCGGGATCATGACCGGATCGGTCGGATCGACGCCCAGGCGCTGCGCGATCTGCTGCCGGCTACGGATATCGACGTCTATATGTGCGGGCCGCGTGGCTTCCAGAAGGCGCAGGCCGCGCAGTTGATCGAGATCGGCGTGCCGCGCGACCGGATCCGATTCGAACTGTTCGGTGTGACCGACGAACAGATCCTCTGAAATGCGATTGCGTCGCAGTCAAAATTAAGGTCGGATGCCACCTCTGGAAAACGGACCGGAGGATGCGGTGACAACGCGGACCTTATCGCCCGGGCGATACCGGCGGCCACGTCATGCGGTCGCCATCGCCTGGGTGCTGGCGCTGGTGGCGGCGGTGACGATCGGCGCAGGCCTGGCGGCCGTCCAGGCGGCACATGCAGATGGCCTGCCGGGTGCCCGGCCCGCGGTCGTTCCGGACGACCGCGGGCCGGTGACTGTGCCGGGCAGCCACTGGTTCGACATCACGGCGCAGCGCAACGGGCTGGTCTATCGCATTCAGGTGGCGACACCTGATGGCATACCGCCCGAGGCCGGCTTCCCGGTTCTGTATCTGCTCGACGGCAACGCAATGTTCGGTCTGGCGGCGCAGACCGCGCGGCTGCTGGCTGCGCGTGAGGGCAGCCTCGCCGTTGTCGCCATCGGCTATCCCGGCGATGCCCCCTTCGACATGACCCGTCGCTATCTCGACCTGACATCGCCGGTGACGCCGGCGATGCTGGCCCTGATGGGGCCACGGGCACCGGTGGTGCCGACCGGCGGCCAGGATGCCTTCCTGGACGTGATCCTGAACGAGATCCGCCCGGCCATTGCCCGCCGTTTTCCGATCGATCCCGACCGCGCGACCCTGTTTGGTCATTCGCTGGGCGGGCGCTTCGTGCTGCATGCGGCGCTGACAAGGCCGCAGGCGTTCAAGGGCTATGTCGCCTCCAGCCCGTCGATCTGGTGGAATGACGGCGATGTGGCCGAGGATGCGGCGGCCTATGCCGCGCGCGATCGGCGCCCGCCGCTGAACCTGCTGCTGATGGTGGGCGGCGAGGAACAGGCAGTGTCGATCGGAGCGGAAAGCCCTGAGCGGGCGGCCTTCCGACGCATGGCGCGGATGCTGGACAATCTGACGGAGATGGCCGATCGCCTGCGCGCGCTGCAGGTGCCGGGTGCACGGATCGATCAGGTGGTGTTCGCCGGCGAGGGCCATATGACCACCGTGCCGGCGGCGATCAGCCGTGCCGTGGTCTTTGCATCCGAACCCTGATCCCGCCCGACCCGCCATCCGGCCCCGACCTGCGCCCGACCCGTCTTGCATCGGCATCGCCACCGTCCTAGGCTTGACGCCGCAGCCCCGTGCGAGAAGAGGTGCTTACCGGTGCCCCCCGCGGGGCCGGCCGTGACCTGCGGCCGACAGGGCAGAGGGAGACGCTGGAGAGCATGGAGCGGCTGGTCGACGGCGTGGCGGCGCGCAGGCGCCGGGCTGCGTCCGCGCGTGAGGCGGGCCTGCGGGACCGGATCGCGCGGGCGGCGGTGGAACTGTTCGATCAGCTGTATGAAGGCGCCGTCCTGATCGATTCCGGCGGGCAGGTTCTGTGGATGAACGACAAGTACCGCGCCATCCTGGGACTGAACGGCATGGACCCGGTCGAAGGCCGACCGGTGGAGGAGGTGATCCCCAACAGCCGGCTGCGCGAGGTGGTGGCCTGTGGCCGCGCCGATCTGATCGACATCTTCGAGGTCGAGGGCCGGCAGCTTGTGGTGAGCCGCATCCCGTTGAAGGACGAGGATGGCCGCGTCACCGGCGCCGTCGGCATGATCCTCTACGACCGGGTGCAGTCGCTGAAACCGCTGGTCGACAAGTTTCAAGGGTTGCAGCGCGACCTGGATGCCGCCCGCCGGCAACTGGCCGATGCGCGCCGGGCGAAATACGGCTTTTCCCAGTTCATCGGCAATTCCGAGGCGGTGCGCCTGCTGAAGCGTCAGGCGCGGCGGGCGGCTGAACGGGACATCACCGTACTGCTGCTGGGCGAGACCGGCACCGGCAAAGAGATGCTGGCCCATGCCCTGCACGCCGCCAGCGGCCGGCAATCGGGGCCGATGGTGCGGGTGAACACCGCGGCGATCCCTGAAAATCTGCTGGAAGCGGAACTGTTCGGCGTGGCCCCCGGCGCCTTCACCGGTGCCGGTGCCAAACCGCGTGACGGCAAGATTCGCCTGGCCCATCGCGGCACGCTGTTTCTGGATGAGATCGGCGACATGCCGGTCAGCCTGCAATCCAAGCTGCTGCGGGTGTTGCAGGAACGCGAGATCGAGCCTCTGGGGTCGAACCGGGTGATTCCGGTCGATGTGCGGGTGATCGCCGCCACCAGCCGCGATCTGGGCCGGATGGTCGAGGAAGGCCTGTTCCGGGCCGATCTGTATTACCGCCTGAATGTGCTGCCGCTGCGCCTGCCGCCGCTGAGGGAACGTCTGGATGACATCGAACCTCTGTGTGAGGCCCTGCTCGACCGGCTGGCCATCGATCAGGGCGGCCGGCCACGCACGCTGACCGACCATGCCCTGCTGCGGCTTCAGGCCCATGACTGGCCGGGCAATGTCCGCGAACTGGCCAATCTGCTGGAGCGTGCGGTTCTGCTGACCGATGATGCCGAGATCGATGCCGGCCATATCGACAGTCTGATGGCCACGCATATGCCCTCGGCGGCAGGTGTGGCACCGGTCACCATGACGGCATCGGTCGACCCTGGCGAGACGGTGGAGCCACTGCGCGAGGCCCTGGCCGCCGCCGAACGCGACGCCATCCGCCGGGCGCTTGCCGCGGCCGGCGGGGTCAAGACCCAGGCGGCGAAGCTGCTGGGTATTTCCCGCGCCCAGTTCTATGAAAAACTGGCGACACATGGCATCGAGACCGCGGCGGCCGCGCCGCGCCCCTGATCCCGTCACACCGTCCGGTTTACCGGACACGAAGCTGACTGTCCGGAAATCCTGACAGACAGACGTCCGGGTTGCCGGACAGGATGCGCTGCCGCAACTGATGGTGCAGCGCGGCAAGTTGTTGCTTTCCGTTGATGTCATGAAGATGGCACAGGCCTTGCTGATTATGTCTCAACGCGGTGCGCCGGACTGACCGGCGATCGCGATGGCACAAAGACCAGGGTAGGGAGGCACCACCCCCAATGTCGCTCAATTGGAAGCACCTCGCCGCGGCCGCGGTGATGGCGGCCATGGCCGGCACCGGACCGGCGCTCGCCGCAGATCCGATCAAGATCGCGCTGATCTCGGGCAAGACCGGGCCGCTCGAAGCCTATGCCAAACAGACCCATACCGGCCTGATGATGGGCCTGGAATATGCCACCAAGGGCACGATGGAGATCGATGGCCGCAAGATCGAGGTCATCGAGAAGGACACCCAGTTGAAGCCGGAAATCGCCCGCGCGGTGCTGGCCGAAGCCTATGGCGACGACGAGGTCGACCTCGCCATCGGCCCGACATCCTCGGGCGATGCGCTGGCCATGCTGCCGGTGGCGCAGGAATACGAGAAGATCCTGCTGGTGGAGCCGGCGGTTGCCGACTCGATCACCGGTGACAAGTGGAACCGCTATATCTTCCGCACCGGGCGCAATTCCTCGCAGGATGCGATTTCGAATGCGGTGGCGCTGGGCAAGCCCGGCGTGAAGATCGCCACGCTCGCGCAGGATTACGCCTTTGGCCGCGATGGCGTCGCCGCCTTCCGCGATGCCCTGGCCTCGACCGGTGCCGAGATCGCGCATGAGGAATATGTCCCCCGCGACACCACCGACTTCACCGCCCCCGCCCAGCGCATCTTCGATGCGATGGACAAGGTGGAGGGCGACAAGGTGCTGTTCGTGATCTGGGCCGGTGCCTCCACGCCCTTCGCCAAGCTGGCGGCGATGGAGCCCGAGCGTCGCGGCATCAAGATCGCCACCGGCGGCAACATCCTGCCGGCCATGGCCGCCTACAAGGCGCTGCCGGGCATGGAAGGCGCCACCTATTACTATTATGACATCCCCAAGAACCCGGTGAACGACTGGCTGGTGACCGAGCATCAGAAGCGCTTCAATTCGCCGCCGGACTTCTTCACCGCCGGTGGCATGAGCGCCGGTATCGCCGCGGTCGAGGCGATCCGCAAGGCCGGCTCCACCGATACCGAAGCCCTGATCACCGCCATGGAGGGCATGAGCTTCATGTCGCCGAAGGGCGAGATGCGGTTCCGCACGGAAGACCATCAGGCGCTGCAGGAAATGTATCACTTCCGCATCAAGGTCGACGAGAGCGTCGCCTGGGGCATTCCTGAACTGGTCCGCGTGATCGGCATCGACGACATGGACGTGCCGATCCGCAACCAGCGCTGAGCTGCGCGCGGGCCGTGCCGGACCGGCCGGCATACCTCCCCCGGGTGCCGGTCCCGGCCGGCGCGGCCCGCGTGCTGCCTTCTGCCTGCTATGGCTTCTTCCTTTCATGGCCTCCGCCCGACCGGCGGATGGCCAAGCGAAGACGGACCCCGGATGACCCTATCTTCCGCCGCGGAAGCCGCGGGCGCCGTTCCGGCGCTCGAAACCCGCGATCTGACCGTGCGCTTCGGCGGCCATGTCGCCGTCAATGGCGTCGGCTGCCGGTTCACACGCGGCACGCTGACCGCCATCGTCGGGCCGAACGGCGCTGGCAAGACCACCTATTTCAACCTGATATCAGGTCAGTTGCGGGCGACCGCCGGATCGGTTCTGCTCGACGGGCATGATCTGTCGTCACATGGCGCCGCCGGCCGCACCCGGCGCGGCATCGGCCGCGCCTTTCAGTTGACCAACCTGTTTCCGAACCTGACGGTGCGCGAGAACATCCGCCTGGCGGTCCAGGCGCGGCGGGGCCGGGGCTTCGACATCTTCTCGATGGCAGCCCATGGCCGACACCTGATCCAGCGCGCCGACGAGATCCTGGAACAGGTGCGGCTGGGCGTTCGCGCGGATGATGTCGTCGCCACCCTGCCGCATGGCGACCAGCGCAAGCTGGAGGTGGCGATCCTGATCGCGCTTGAACCCCGCATCTTCATGTTCGATGAACCCACCGCCGGCATGAGCGTCGACGAGGTGCCGGTGATCCTGGACCTGATCCACGGCATCAAATCCGATCCGGCGAACACGGTTCTGCTGGTCGAACACAAGATGGATGTCGTCCATTCGCTCGCCGATCGGATCATCGTGCTGCACAACGGCTATCTGGTCGCCGATGGCGACCCGAAAGAGGTCGTCGCCTCGCCGATCGTGCAGGAAGCCTATCTGGGAATGGGGGCCTCGACCCATGTCTGAGCGGCCGATGCCAGAACGGGCCGGGGTGGCCGGGGCCCGCGACGGCGCGCAGGCGGGGGCGCTGCTGACGCTTCAGGGCGTACACACCCATATCGCCCAGTATCATATCCTTCAGGGCGTCGACCTGGTGGTGCCGCGGGGCGGGCTCGCCATGCTGCTGGGCCGCAATGGTGCCGGTAAGACCACCACCCTGCGCACCATCATGGGGCTGTGGCATGCGTCCCAGGGCCGGATCACCTTTGATGGTCGCGACATCACCGCGGCCGAAACCCCTGATCTGGCCAAGGGCGGTATCGCCTATGTGCCGGAAGACATGGGGATCTTCTCAAGCCTGACCGTGCGCGAGAACATGCTGCTCGCCGCCCGCTCCGGCCCGATGGACGACAGGCGTCTGGCCTGGATCTTCGATCTGTTTCCGGCGCTGGAGAAGTTCTGGAACTGGCCTGCCGGCAATCTGTCGGGCGGCCAGAAGCAGATGCTGGCGATCGCGCGGGCGATCGTGGAGCCGCGCGCGCTGCTGATCGTCGACGAGCCGTCGAAGGGGCTGGCGCCGGCGATCATCGGCCATCTGATCGAGGCCTTCCGCGAGCTGAAGGCCACCGACACGACCATTCTGATGGTCGAACAGAATTTCAGCATGGCGACCGCCCTCGGCGACACCGTGGCGGTGATGGATGACGGCCGCGTCGTCCATGCGGGTTCGATGCATGAACTCGCCCATGACGGAGATCTTCAGCGCCGTCTGCTCGGCCTCAGCCTGGACAGTCACCAATGACCGCGCGCGCCCTCAAGACCGCCGGAATGGTGGAGCGGCATGCTCCGCTCGCCATGGCCGGCCTGATCCTGTTCCTGCCACTGATCCTGATCGACCCCGGCACCTGGCTGGTGCTGGCCATTGCCGGCCTTGCCATGGGCATGATGATCTTCCTGATGGCCTCGGGCCTGACGCTGGTCTTCGGCCTGATGGACGTGTTGAACTTCGCCCATGGCGCCTTCGTTGCCGTCGGCGCCTATCTGGCGACCGGGCTGCTCAGCCCCGGCGGGCCGTTCGCCGGCCTGATGGGGGTATCGCTTCTGGGCGATGTCGGCGCGATGCTGCTGGCGATCCTGGTCGCCTGTGCGGCTGCCGGCGTGCTGGGGCTGGTGTTCGAACGGGTCATCGTGCGCCGGGTCTATGGCGCGCATCTGCGCCAGATCCTGATCACCGTCGGCGGGCTGATCGTCGCCGAACAACTGATCACGGTGATCTGGGGTGCCGACCCGATCCCGCTGCCCAAGCCCGAAACCCTGCGTGGCTCGATATTCGTCGGCGATATCGCTGTCGAGCGTTATCGGCTGGTGGCCTGCGCACTGGGGTTGGTTGCCTATCTGGGCATGCATTTCGCCTTGAACCGCACCCGCATTGGCCTGCTGGTCCGCGCCGGCGTGGAAAACCGCGAGATGGTCGAGGCGCTGGGCTATCGCGTCCGCCGGCTGTTCGTCGGCGTGTTCGTGGCCGGTACCGCACTTGCCGCCGCCGGTGGCGTGATGTGGGCGCTCTATCAGGAAATCGTCACCGTCCATATCGGTGCCGATGTGATGATCCTGGTGTTCATCGTGGTGATCATCGGCGGCCTGGGCTCGGTGGGGGGCTGCTTTCTGGGCGCGCTGCTGGTGGGGCTGACCGCGAATTTCATGGGCTATCTGGCACCCACGCTGGCGCTTGGCTCGAACATCCTGCTGATGGTGGCGGTGCTGCTCTGGCGTCCCCGCGGGCTCTATCCCGCGACCAAGAATTAGGCCGGAGGCGGATCGGATGCTCAACTGGATCATTTCCGGCGACCGACCGCGCAGCCGCATTCTGGCGGCGGTGCTGATCGTCATCCTTCTGGGGCTGCTGCTGGCGCCCTTCGTCTTTCCGGGCACCCGCTCGCTGGCGGTCGCGGCGCGGATCTGCGTGCTGATCGTGCTGGTGGCCTCTTACGACATCCTGCTCGGCTATACCGGCATCGTGTCCTTCGCCCATACCATGTTCTTCGGCATCGGCGCCTATGGCGTCGCCATCGCCCTGAACGCGCTCGGCCCCAGTTGGGGCGCCGTTGGGCTGGGCACGGTTGCCGGTGTCGCGGTATCGATTGCCGCCGCCGCGGTCATCGGCCTGCTGTCGTTGAGGGTGCGGGCGATCTTCTTCAGCATGATCACGCTCGCGGTCGCCAGCTTCTTCCTGATCCTGGCCTCGCAACTGTCGTTCATCACCGGCGGCGAGGACGGCATGTCCTTCCGGGTGCCGCGCATGCTGACGCCTGCCTTCAAGCTGTTCGAGGACGAGATCTTCGGTCAGCGGATCAATGGCCGGCTGGTCGCCTATTACCTGGTGTTCATCTGCAGTCTGGTGCTGTTCCTGTTCATGCTGCGGGTGGTGAACTCGCCCTTCGGCCGGGTGCTGCAGGCCATCCGCGAGAATGATTTCCGCGCCGAGGCGCTGGGCAACCGGGTGGTGCTGTATCGCACGGCCGCGTCCTGTCTGGTGGCGGCGCTGGCGGCGCTGGCCGGGGTGTTGAACGCGCTCTGGCTGCGCTATACCGGGCCGGATGCCACGCTGTCCTTCGCCATCATGCTCGACATTCTGCTGATGGTGGTGATCGGTGGCATGGGCACGCTGTATGGTGCGGTCATCGGCGTCGTGATCCTCAGCCTGGCGCAGTTCTATCTGCAGGATCTGATGGGGGCCGCCTCGTCGGCGCTTGCCGGGATTCCGGTACTGCCGGAGTTGATCGCCGCCGACCGGTGGATGCTGTGGCTCGGCATCCTGTTCGTCCTGTCCGTCTATTTCTTTCCGACCGGCATTGTCGGCAAATTGAGGGAACGCTGAACCATGACCGCCATCCAGCCCGCATCGGAATACCTCACCGCCTGCGGCCACGAAATCCACTACATGCACTGGTCGCCGGACCGGTCGGACCCGATCGTCATGTGGCATGGTCTGGCCCGCACCGGCCGCGATTTCGACCCCTGCGCCCGCCGCTTCGCCGACCGGTTCCGGATCGTGGCACCCGACACCATCGGCCGCGGCCTGTCTGGCTGGTCGGCGGCACCGGAGGCCGAATACCGGCTGGAGCATTACGCCGATATCGCGGTCGAGATGCTCGATCGGCTGGGGATCGAGCGGATGCGCTGGGTGGGCACCTCGATGGGCGGCGCCATCGGGATGGTGCTGGCCGCCGGGCCGCTTAAGGGCCGGATCACCCATCTGGTGCTGAACGACATCGGCCCGGCGCTGGCGCCGGCGGCGATCAACCGGATCCGCTCCTATGTCACCCAGCCGCCGGTGTTTGACACGGTTCTGGAACTGGAGACCTATCTGCGCACCATCTATGCCCCCTATGGCGCCATCAGCGACGACCAGTGGCGGCAGATGGCCGAAACCTCGACGCGCCGGCGCGATGACGGCAAGGTGACCGTGCATTATGACCCTGCCGTGATGCGCGTTTTTGCAGAGACCACCGGTGATTTCGAGATGTGGGATGCCTGGGACGCCATTGAAGCCAAGACCCTGGTGCTTCGCGGCGAAACAAGTGACCTGCTGACCCAGGACACGGCGGAAGAGATGACGAGGCGCGGGCCGAAAGCATCCCTTGCAGTCATTCCCGGCTGCGGGCATGCTCCGGCCCTCAATGTTCCAGACCAGCTCGATCTGCTCGACCGGTTCCTCGCCAGTTGATCGCAGCACTTGATCCCGGGTGGGATGACCTGATTTGCCAGCTTCCCCCGATGGCCGCTTTTGCGAGTGGTCCCGGGGGCCTCGATCGGCGGGGCCGGGAGACAGCCCGCCGGTCGATACTGAACCGCCCCGGAGATGCTCTCCGGGGCGGTTTTTTCATAAATGGGCGCACGTATCCTGGCTCACCTGCCGGTCAGAACGACAAGCCCCCGGCATCGGAATGCCGGGGGCTTGTCGTTCTGTCCAGGCGCCGGACTGGTCTGTGCCGCCTGATGAGGTCAGGGGACGGTCCGGTCGGTCCGGGCGGATTTCAGCATGAAGGCCGGAATATCCTTGCCGAAGCCCAGCGGCGTATTGTCGTCGCGGGCGCTGCGCTCGCGCTCGGGACGCTCCCGTTCGGGCTGTTCCCGGTCATCACGGGCAGGCTTCTCGGCAGCACCATTGCGCGCGCTGGACGTGTCCGCAGGGGCAGGGGTAGTCCGGTTTCGGCGAGGCGGGCGGACAGGATGCGAGGGCCGTGCGGCTTCCGCGACGGGTTCCGCAACATCATCGGCAGCCGCCGGGGCCAAGTCCACAGCGGGCGCATCGTCCCCGGCCACAACCGTCGCTATGGATGTCTCCGCCACCTCGGTGGCGACCTCGGGCGCGCGGGCGCGACGGCGGCGTGGCGGGCGGGCGGGCTTTTCGGCTGCCACGAGGTCCGGTTCGGCAACCTGTGCAGGCATCGCCGGCATATCGGTGAGATCGGCAGCATTGGACCCGGCCGGGACAGCGTCGATCAGGCTGGTCGGGGCATCGGTCGCCGCCACCACAGCGGTCTCCTCGACCGCCGGTTCCCGGCGGCGGCGCTGACGGGTCCGTGCCGGACGAACCGGCGCGGTCGCACTTTCACCGGCGACGGGCGACGCCTCGGCCGGTGTGGCGGCGGTTTCAGCGTCGGTCTGATCGTCCGGCGCGAGGGCTGGGGCCGCCTGGGCACCGCCTGTCACCGCCAGAACACCCGACAGATCGGTCACCGTTTCGATCGCCTTGCCGCCCAGCAGGGCGACGACGCGGTCATACAGCTTCCGGTCTTCCGGGGTCACGAACATGATCGCGGTGCCTGTGCGGCCGGCGCGGCCCGTGCGGCCGATGCGGTGGATGTAGTCTTCCGCGGCCAGCGGCACGTCATAGTTGAAGACATGGCTGACATGCTCGATATCCAGGCCGCGACCGGCGACATCGGTCGCGATCAGGAACTTGATCTTGTTGTCACGGAAAGCCGCCAGCGTTTCGTTGCGCGCATCCTGGGTCATGTCGCCATGCAGGGCGCCGACATCGTGTCCGGCGCGCTTCAGGGATTCGTACAGGGTGGCGACAGTGCGCTTGCGGTTGCAGAAGATGATGCCGTTGCCGACCGGTTCCCGGACCATCAGGGTTTCCAACGGCCGGCGCTTGGCCCGCTCGTTCGCGACATGCACCACAAGCTGGCGCACGGTCGCGGCCGCGGTCGACTGCGGCGCCACCGACACTTCCTTGGGATTCATCAGGAACTTGCCGGCCAGACGGCGGATCTCGGGCGGCATGGTTGCCGAGAACAGCAGGGTCTGGCGGATCTGCGGCAGCAGGCTGGCGATGCGCTCAAGATCGGGGATGAAGCCCATGTCGAGCATCCGGTCGGCCTCGTCGACCACCAGAATGCGGACATCGGTCAGCAGCACGCGGCCCCGCTCGAAATGGTCCAGCAGGCGGCCGGGGGTCGCGATCAGCACGTCGACGCCCTTGTCGAGCGCCTTTTCCTGATCGTTGAACGACATGCCGCCGATCAGCAGCGCCATGGACAGCGGCGTGTGCTGACCATAGGTGTGGAAGCTTTCGGCGATCTGCTGGGCAAGCTCACGCGTCGGCGTCATGATCAGCGAGCGCGGCATGCGCGCACGCACCCGGCCTTGCGCCAGGATGTCGATCATGGGCAGGGTGAAGGATGCGGTCTTGCCGGTGCCGGTCTGTGCGCAGCCCAGCACGTCACGGCCCTGCAACACCCAGGGGATCGCCTTCTCCTGGATGGGGGTCGGCTGGGTATAGCCGGCGTCATTGACGGCCCGCAATACTTCGGCGCTCAGGCCCAGATCTTCGAATGTCATGCGAGACGGTACGCCCGATCTGCTTGTCGATGTTCACACGTGTGGGCCATATATAACCGCCATGGCGCCCAAGTCAATCACAGTCACCGGTCAGAATTTCCAAGGAGGCAAGCACTTGACCACCGTCAGTCCCCGCAGGCCATCCAGCCGCCCCCGCCCCGAAAGCCCGCTGATGTCCGCCACCGACAGCCTGCTGGTGGTGATCGACCTTCAGGCCCGGCTGATGCCGGCGATCAACGGCGGGCCCGAAGCGCTCGCCGCCGCCGGCCGGCTGATCGATGGCGCCCGTGCGCTGGGCGTGCCGGTGATTGCGACGGAACAGTATCCTCAAGGGCTTGGCGCCACCATCGATGTCATCGCCGGCCGTCTGCTGCCGGGCGAGACGCTGCCCAAGATCACCTTCTCGGCCTGGAATGAGACCGCGTTTCGCGACCGGGTGATCGCATCCGGTCGTCGCCGTCTGGTGGTCTGCGGCACGGAAGCTCATGTCTGCGTGTTGCAGACCGCGCTTGACGCCGCTCGCAGCGGCTTGCAGCTTGCGGTGGTGGCCGATGCCGTGGCCAGCCGCGCGCCGGCCAATCATGCGCTGGCACTCAGCCGGATGGCATCGCACGGCGTCGAGATCGTCTCGACCGAAATGGTGCTGTTCGAATGGCTGGAGCATGCGGGCGACGACCGCTTCAAAGCGGTGCTGCCGCTGATCCGCTGATCCACCGATCCACAGACGGGGCGGCCTCCGCCTCGTCGTCACTGCCAGTCCCGCCCGCGGAAAGATCGCTCCGATGTCTGATCGCCTGCCCCTGCTGCTGCTGCCCGGTCTGCTGTGCGACCATGATCTGTGGGCGTCGGTTCTGACCGGCCTGTCCGATCAGGCGCAGATGACCGTGGCCGATCTCACCCGCGATGACAGCGTGTCGGCGATGGCGGCACGGGTGCTGGACGAGGCGCCCGCCGGCCGCTTCGCCCTGGCCGGGCTGTCGATGGGCGGCTATGTGGCGCAGGAAATCATGCGCCAGGCGCCGGAGCGGGTGATCGGTCTGGCCTTGCTCGACACCTCGGCCCGCCCCGACAGCGACGACCAGAAGCTGCGCCGCCGTGCCCTGATCGATCTGGCCGGGCGTGGCCGGTTCAAGGGCGTCACCCCGAAACTGCTGCCGATGCTGATCCATGAACGCCGGCTGAGCGACGATGCCCTGACCGGCCGGATCATGGCCATGGCCGAGCGGGTGGGGCAGGCGGCCTTCGTCCGCCAGCAAGAAGCGATCATCGGGCGGGTCGACGGGCGGGGCGACCTGTCGCGCATTGCCTGCCCGACGCTGGTGGTCTGTGGGCGTGATGATGCCCTGACGCCGCTGCCGCTGGCCGAAGAGATGGCCGCCGCCATCCCTGGCGCGATGCTGCGGGTGGTCGAGGATTGCGGTCATCTGCCGCCGATGGAGAAGCCCGACGAAGCCGTGACGGGTCTGGCGGATTGGCTGGATCGCCTGACCTTCTGAGGGTCTGACCGCCCGGGCGGTGCCGGGATCACTGGCAGAGATGGGATCACTGGCAGAGTCGGGATCATTGGCAGAGCAGGGCGGCGCCAGTGGCATCGGCATGGACCACCCGGCCGGCGGCAATGGTGAGCGCCACGCGCGGGCAGGTCGGGTCGCGGTCGTCGATCATCGCGATATCGGCCCGCAGGCCATCGGCGATACGGCCGCGGTCGTCGAGCCCGGCCGCCTGTGCCGGGGCCTGCGACACCAGATGCCAGGCCTGGCCAAGCGTCAGCCGCTGCGATGCCGCCAGGACAAACGGACAGGCCAGCATGGCGGTGTGGCTGTAGTCGCTGGCGATCAGCGTCGCGGCGCCTTCTGCAATGGCGGTGCGTGCGTCGAGCCGCCCGGCATGGCTGGTGCCGCGCAGGATGTTGGGAGCACCGACCATCACCGCATCGCCGGCTGCCACCGCCGCGCGCGCCGTTGCAAGGTCGAGCGGAAACTCGGCGATCCGGGCACCCATGGCGCGGTTGGCGGATCGCATCGCCGGATCGACGTCGTCATGCGACAGCAGCGGCACGCCGGCCTGGCGGGCTGCGTCCGCGAGACCGCGTGCGCCGGCCCATTGGGCATCGCGGTCGGCTGCAAGCTGGTCGATGCGGGCGATCAATGCCGCTGTCGTCAGGCCCGAGCGTCCCGCCGCGACCGCGAGCTTTTCGGGGCGTGCGCGCATGGCGATGAAATCCGGCAGGTGGTCGTTCAGCGCCAGAAGGTCGATCCAGCCATCGGCGATCCAGCGGGCGATCCGGGGTACGGCTGCGGCATTGGCCACTTCATGGCGTAGGTGAATGCGGGTATCGACCATCAGCTCCGGCCGCAGGCGCCGGATGGCAGTGACCAGTGCCTCGGCGGCGTCCAGGCTGCGCAGGCCCGGTTCCCAGGAGGCGGTGATGCCATGGGCGGCAGTGGTGATGCCCAGCGCCGCCATCTGGCGGTCGGTATCGATCAGCCCCAGATCGGTCGGGAAGTGGACACCGGGGCGCGGCATCACCTGGCGCTCGAACGCGTCGCCATGAAGATCGACCATGCCCGGCGTGACCAGCAGATCCCCCACATCCAGCACACGGCCGGTCGCCGTGGCGGTCGCGTCGGCACCATCGGCCGTGGTGGAGGTGGCCGGCCTGCCCGCCGCCACCGTGATCTGCGTGCCGGTGATCACAACCCGTCCGGGACGTGGCTCGCGGCCGTCGATCAACAGCCGGCGGCCCCGGATCTCGATGCTACCCGGTGTCATGGCCTGGGCGGTGGTCGGCGTCGGCATATCCTGTCGTCCTTCATGCGGTCCACGACCCCGACGGGTCGATCTTCCACGACCCCGACGGGTCGATGCTGCCGCACAATAGGATGCCGCCCCTGCGGGCGGGTGTGAAACTCCTGTGAACGATCTACTGTTTCACACTGCCGATAAAACGATCCACTTCGCTGCGCAGATGCCGTGACTCGTGGTCCAGTGCCGATGCAGCTTCGACCACATGGCGAGCGGCGCTGCCGGTATCGCGCGCGGCGCTGCCGACGCCGGCGATGATGTCCGACACCTGGTGCGTGGCGCTGGCCGCATCGGCCGTGGCATGGGCGACCTCGCGGGTGGCCGCGGTCTGTTCCTCGGTTGAGGCGGCGATGGTGGTCGTGGTGCCATCCAGCGCCGCGATGGCGGCGGCCACTGCATCGGAGGTGCCGGCGACCCGGGTGATGGTGCTGCGGATCTGATCGATCTGCGCGCTGATCTCTTCGGTCGCCTTCTGGGTCTGACCTGCCAGGGTCTTGACCTCGTTGGCCACGACCGCGAAGCCGCGGCCGGCTTCCCCGGCGCGCGCCGCCTCGATGGTGGCGTTCAGTGCCAGAAGATTGGTCTGCTCGGCGACGGATCGGATCAGGGTCACGATCCGGCCGATGCTTTCCGCACCGCCGATCAACTCGCTCATGGCGACCCGGCCGGCATCGACATGGTCGACCGCATCTCGCGACAGCGTTTTCATCCGTTCCAGTTGGCGGGCGATTTCGCCGGCGGTCTGGCTCATCTCCTCGGTGGCGGCCGCAGCAGAGGCGACGGCCCGGCTGGCATCCGAGGCCGCCATATCGACGGTATCGGTACTGCTGCTGGTCTGGTCGGCATTGGTCGACATCCGGCCGGCAGTGTCGCGCATCGCCACCGCCGCGTCGCCGACACTGTCGACGATGGTGCCGACGTTGGATCGGAAAGTGTCCACCAGGCTGCGCAGAGCTTCGGCCTTCTCGGCCCGTCCACGTTCCAGATAAACCGTGATCGCCAGATCCATGTCGAGCAGCGCCGCTCGGATCAGCACGCTGCCATAGCGGGCAAGCCTGTCGTTGCGCCGGCCGAACAGCCCACGTTCCATGTCGTGGGTCAGCCGGTCCATCAGCCCCGACAGGATGTAGGCATAGCCGCCGATATACCAGCGCGGCTCCAGGCCCAGCCGGGCATGGGTTTCGCCGATCCGGCGCACGGAACTGACATAGATGTCATCGAAGCGGCCGTCGGCGATGACGAGCCAGTGCCTGTACTGGCCATCGCGGGCACGGTTCTGTCCGCTGTTGCCGTCGAACATCCGGCCCAGCTCCGGATAGCCGCGCAGATGCTCATAAAATGCCTGAAGCACCACTGGCAGATGCTTTTCCAGGAACGGCTTCAAGGTTCTGAGATCGGCCTTGGCCGTCTCGTCGAGACGCATGAATGCGAGCCGGTCCCAGGCTTCGGCGGTACCGGAAGATGAGGTTGCCATGGTCATGACCAGCCTTTTTATGGCGCGCATCACTAGACGCTAAAGTTCGTCGCCAATCTACTGTCACAATTCTTAGCAAAGGGTAAATGGCCCGGCGAAAATCGACAGAATCAGCCGTGGCGAACAAGGATCAGCGATCATCGAGTGGCGTTTAGGTATCTAATGTGACGAATGTCGGTTTCATTTGTACTACATTTCTCTATGAATTCGTGGCGTAAATATTAACAGATATGGCGGTGGAAAGACATGCGCCGTTCCCGATGTCATGTGATCCCTGGCGCGCAACCGGTGAATGTCGGGTGGGGCCATATGACGGCTACCATAATGGCCGGTCACGAGCACCTGCTGGACGCGCGCCGTCTGGCCAGGAGACGCGTCGCCATCGGCCGGTCCGACGGCCATGGACTCGGACAGGGCGCTGTCGGAACCGTTATCCGAGGCGCCCTGTCGGGATTGATGGCAGACGTGCATCGTTGCAGAACCCGATACACCCATTGTCGAGCATCGGGTTGCGCAACGGCGTCATGGCGTGAAACAGCGCCTGAAACAAGGGCGCGTAACCCGCGGCATTCGCGGTCTCCGGCACCATGGAGCCCTGGGTGACGCTGACCGCGCTGTCGCCATAGCAGATTGCGAGGCCGATCTGATGGGGTATGTCGGACGGCGCCGTGGCGGCGGCAGGCGGGGGGGCGCCGGTATCGGTCATGTGGATGGCGCGTGGCGTGCAGGCATCGGGGCGGTTGGTCACATTGCCGTCCGGCTGGACCACCAGATAATAACCGTCCGGCACCGTCCCCTCGGGCGGGGCGACGCGCGTAAAGCCTGCCGATTGCCGGGGATAGCCGCGTTCCAGGGCTTCCAGAACGACATCCTCGCCGGTCGAGGCCTCGATGCCGCCGAGCGGCCGGGCGATGACCACCGGCATTTTTGTATCGCGAAACGCTCGGTCTACTGCGCTGCGGTCGTAAAAGCTGCTGAAGAACGGGTTTTCGACGCGGCTGAAACCTTGGCCGGCACAGGCGGCCAGGACCGGCAGCACCAGTGCCGCCACGCTTGCGCACCGCCCTATCGATCGTGACGTCATGAAAATCTCTCCGTCTGGAGCGGCTCCCGATCAGGGGCCACCGTGTCTGGTGCCGGAGTCTCCCGGCTGACTGACCAGGATCACCGCCTGACCAAGGCCCTGATCCAGCGCCAGAGGGTTGCCCGCGGCCACGGTCGCGGCAGCCAGCGTCTCGCCGGTGCCGGTGCAGAACGCCAGTTGAAGGCGAACTGTTCCGCCGGTCGGCCTTGCGCTGTCCGTCGCCACGACCGGCTCTGGCCGTGGATCGGTTGCGATGCGCCGGTCGCAGGCAGCACTCCAGCGCGCCGTCGGCTGGTCGCTCAGCAGCACATAGGCGCCATCGGGCCGTGCCTGTTCCGGTGTCGGCGCCATTGCCCGGGGCAGTGGCCGTCCGATGGCGCGGCGGACGGCGTCGGCCAGTTTGTCGTCGGTCAGAGTGTGTCCGACGGCGGCGATTGGTCCGGTCTCGACAACAATCGGCGGCCCGCCGGCCAGAAAAACCGTGACATCCTGCTGCATCGCCCAGCCCGCGCGGCGTGCGCTTTCAATGCGGTTGGCACTGCCGGTGCAGGCACTGAGCGTCAGAGCGGCCGCCGTGATGCCCGCCACCAGGATTGCACGGCGGGGATGACCCGGATGGCGGCCGGCGTCGGGGCGGAAGGTCGTCTCTGTCATGATCGTCACCTCGGCCGTGGATGATCGGCAAACCGTAGGCCCGGTCTCGGGGGCGCCGCCGCAGTTCAGGTTCCGCGCCGTCGCTCATTCTCGCGCGGGTTGCGCATCAGCACCAGACACTGCGCCGTCAGATCCTCCAGCGGAGAGACGACATGCAGGTCGATGGGCGCTGTTGCCGTGGCAGTGGCCGCCATGTTGCGGCCATTGCAGATGCTGATCCGCCAACGCACAACGGTGGCGCCATCATCGGGTGCCGATGCCGGCATCATGTCCGCCGGCTCCACGGCATCGGCCACGCAGACATCGGCGGTGTTGGCGAGCGGCGGATCGAAGCGCACCAGAATATGGGGCGCGGTTCCCTGATTGGCCAGAACGACCACGCTGCCGGCAGGGCGGTTCAGCGCGCGACTGACCCCGTTGACCACGGCGGCTTCGGTTGCAAGCGTGTTGAAGCCGGGCAGCGTGCCACGCACCACCACCTGAAGCGGGGTATGCGCCAGCATCATGCGCATGTCGGTATCGCTGACCCAGCCGGCATGGGACACGCTTTCGACGACGATCACCTCGTCACGACATGCCGATACCGATATCAGAAGGGCGGCGGCAAGGCATGCCCTATATCCGGCCATCTTGCGCCCCACTGGCCTGCCAGTGAAACACAGGATGCCGGGCATGATACGCATGATGTACACTCATTGATGACGAGCGGAGACCGCTTCCATATTCTACCGTCGAGGATCGGCCTTTCCGGATCAGACGTCGAGGGCTTCCGTCACGAAGCGGGCATTTTCCTGAATGAACTGAAACCGCTTCTCGGGCCGTTTACCCATCAGTGTTTCCACCCGTTCGGCCACCAGCAGGCGACTGCCGGGCTCCACCGCCACCCGCAGCAAGGTGCGGGTTTCAGGCGCCATGGTGGTTTCCTTCAACTGCCGTGCCGGCATCTCGCCCAGGCCCTTGAAGCGGCTGATCTCGGTCTTGCCGCCCTTGAACCGGGTGTCGAGCAGGTGCTTGAGGTCGGCATCGTCGCGGGCATAGGCGGTATCGCCCCCCTTGGCGACCCGGTACAGCGGCGGCACCGCCAGATACAGATGGCCATTGTCGATCAGCGACGGCATCTGGCGATAGAAGAAGGTCATCAGCAGCGACGCGATGTGGGCACCGTCGACATCGGCATCGGTCATGATGATGATGCGTTCATAGCGCAGATCCGCAACCTTGAACTCGCGGCCGGTGCCGCAGCCCAGCGCCAGGATGATGTCGTTGATTTCCTGGTTGGCCTTCATCTTGTCGATCGAGGCGCTGGCGACGTTCAGGATCTTGCCGCGCAGGGCCAGCACCGCCTGGGTGTCGCGCCGGCGGGCCTGTTTCGCCGATCCGCCGGCCGAGTCACCCTCGACCAGGAACAATTCGGTGCCGTCGGCCTCGTCGCGGGTGCAGTCGGCAAGCTTGCCGGGCAGACGCAGCCGGCGGGTCGCCGTCTTGCGGCCGACCTGCTTCTCTTCCTTGCGGCGCAACCGTTCCTCGGCCCGGTCCAGCACAAAGGCCAGAAGGTCGTTGGCGGCGGCAGGATTGGCCGTCAGCCAGTGTTCGAACCGGTCGCGGATCGCGTTCTCCACCAGCCGCGTGGCCGGGGCCGAGCTCAGACGGTCCTTGGTCTGACCCTGGAACTGCGGATCGGGGATGAAGATCGACAGCAACACCACGGCGCCACCCAGGATGTCGTCGGCGGTGATCTGCTGGGCCCGCTTGGCGGCACGCGCCTGCTTCTGGGACATTTCGGCAAAGGCGCGCAGGGCCTTGGTCAGCGCCGCGCGCAGGCCCTGTTCATGGGTGCCGCCAAGCGGGGTCGGCACCGTATTGCAATACCACGAGGTGTAGCCGGCGCCTTCCAGCGGCCAGGTGATCGCCCAGTCGATCTTCGACTGGCCCTCGCTTTCCACCAGACCGGTGAAGGCCTCGGGGGTCACGGTCGGCCCGTCGACCAGGGTGGCCAGGAAATCGGCCAGGCCGCCGGGGAAGTGAAGGGTCTCTTCGGCCGGAACCTCGCCGTCGGCGGCAATCAGCGCCGGGTCGCAGGCCCAGCGGATCTCGACCCCGCGATGCAGATAGGCTTTCGACCGCACCAGCCGATAGAGCGTTACCGGCTTGAAGCGCAGATCGGCGAAGATTTCGTGATCGGGGTGGAACCACACCGTGGTGCCGCGGCGGTTGGGGGCCGCCCCCTTCAGGGCCAGCGGCGCCAGCGGCCGGCCACGGGAATATTCCTGCGACCACAATTTGCGATCGCGCGCGACCTCGATCACCATCTTGTCCGACAGGGCGTTCACCACCGAGATGCCGACGCCATGCAGGCCGCCCGATGTCGCATAGACCTTGCCGTTGAATTTGCCGCCGGCGTGCAGGGTGGTCAGCACCACTTCCAGGGCTGACTTGTCCTTGTATTTCGGATGCGGATCCACCGGGATGCCGCGACCGTTGTCGCGGACCATCAGGGTGTTATCTGCCTGTAGGGACACCTCGATGCGGGTCGCGTGGCCTGCCACCGCCTCGTCCATCGAATTGTCGAGAATTTCGGCGGCCAGATGGTGCAGTGCACGATCATCAGTGCCGCCAATATACATGCCCGGCCGCCGGCGAACCGGTTCGAGGCCTTCAAGCACCTCGATATCGGCCGCCGAGTACCCTGTGCTGCCGGTTCCGGCCGCGTCGCTGTCGAAGAGATCTGACATGGCGCGGATTATAGGAATCGCGCCGATCACCGGCAAGGGCTACAGTCGATGTCACGTCGTGCTTCGCGATGTTGTGGTGCGAAAACCCGAGTCTGAGGAGGCTATGCCACATGAACCCGCCTGAACAGACGGGCCGCGCCACCGACGACGCGGAAGCCGGCACCTCCATGCGCCCCACCGGAGAGCCGGAACTGCGGACTGTCGCCATGCCGGCCGACGCCAATCCGTCGGGCGACATCTTCGGCGGCTGGGTGATGGCGCAGATGGACATCGCCGGAGGCATCGCCGCCAGTCAGCGCGCCCGCGGCCGGGTGGTGACGGCTGCCGTGGATGCCATGAGCTTCCGCAAGCCGGTGCGGGTAGGCGATGTGGTCAGCATCTATTGTTCCGCCGCCGGCCATGGCCGCAGTTCGATGCGCTTCCACGTCGCCACCTGGGTGCAGCGCCGGCGGACCACGCTGGCCGACGTGCACGAGGAACTGGTGACCGAGGCGGTGTTCACCTTCGTGGCGGTGGATGGCGAGGGTCGTCCGCGTCCGCTGCCCGATTGAGCAGCCCCGAAACCCGCGCCAGATCCTGATCGCGCCGCTGTTCCAGCACCGCCTGAAAGGCCGCCACCAGCGGCGGGGCGGTTTCGGCGGGCCTGCGCAGCAGCGTGGTCACGAAGGGCAGGGCGGGCGCGAATTGTCTCAACACCAGCCCGTCTGTCAGAAAATCCAGCGCAGTCAGCGGGTTGACCACACCGATGCCGATTCCTTGCGCCACCATGGCGCAGAGCGCTGAACTGGTCGGCGTCTCCACCAGCCCGTGGGGCACGACATCATGCGCGGTCAGCAGCCGGTCCAGGCGCTGACGGTACGGGTCGACCGCGGCCAGCATCACCAGGCGATACCGGCTCAGATCCTGTGGTGAGACGCTCGCCTGCGCCGCCAGGGGATGGCCGGCCGGCATCACCGCCACCTCATTGCAGGCGGTGAAGGCCTGTGTCTCCAGGCTCGACACGTCCAGCTCATAGGCGGCGATCCCGATATCGACCGCGCGATTGCGGGTCGCCTTGATCACATCCGACGACAGCAGCGGCGTGACGGTCAGGCTGATGCCGGGATGGCGACCAAGCAGATCGGCGATGGCGCGGGCCATGAAGCCCTGGGCAAAGGCTGGCAGGCACCCGATGCGCAGATGTCCGGTGCGGCGCCTGCGCAGATTTTCAGCCACCTGTGCGATGCGGTCCAGGCCGGCATAGCTGTCGCGCACCGTCTCGATCAGGTCGCGGGCCTCGGCCGTCGGCTCCAGCCGTCCACGCACCCGGGCGAACAGGGTCAGGCCGGTGGCATCCTCAAGCTGCCGCAGCGATCGCGTCACCGCCGGCTGCGAGGTGTTCAGCACACTGGCCGCCGCCGTCACCGTGCCGACGGTCATCACCGCCATGAAGGCGTCGAGCTGGCGCATGGCGATCTTCATCACGCGCCCCTCCCATATCACAAACGCATAGCCGGCCATCATTTCGGCATTGGACCGATATAGCATGCAGCATGGATGATTCCGACGGCAAGTCCTGAATGGTGCGGGGATGGCAGGTGCCATGCCTTCGGAACAGCGAGCGACACATCATGACGACCGAGACTGAAACCACGCCGGATGGCGGGCGGCCTGTGCCGCCGCTGGTGATGCCGGTTGCCGACGATACCCGCGGTATCGGCTGGGCGGTTCTGGCGGTGGTGCTGTTTGCGATGATCTTCATGTCGGGCAAACTGGCCGGCGGGCTGGTGCCCGCGCTTCAGATCATGTGGCTGCGCTATCTGGGCGGGTTGATCACGGTGATCATCACCATCAGCCTCGGCCGCCGCTGGCGCATGATGGGCACGCGACAGCCGGCCCTGCATGCCCTGCGTGCCGGGTGCGGCGGGCTGGGCGGGATGGCGGCCATCCATGGGGCAACGGCGATGCCGGTTGCCAATGCCGCCGCGATCGGCCTGCTGGAAGGGCTGTTCACGGTGTGCCTGGGCGTGGTGCTGCTGCGCGAGCGGATGCCCCCCGCGCGCTGGGCCGGTGGCGCATTCTGTCTTGCCGGCGCCCTCGTCGTGGTGTTCGGCGGTGGCGATGGTGTGCGGTTCACGCCAGCGATGTGGGCGCCCGCCCTGATCGCATTGGCAGGCGCGCTGCTGATCGCCATCGAAAGCATCATGATCAAGACGCTGGCACGGTCGGAAACCCGGCTGGTGGTGCTGTTCTATGTCAACCTGTTCGGCGCCATGCTGCTGGGCGGGCCGGCGCTGCTGGTCTGGGCACCGTTGCCGCCGCTCTGGCTGCTGGGCTTTCTGGCATTGGGGCCGGTGGCGATCATCGGTCAGACCTGCAACATTCAGGCCTACCGGCTGGCGGATGCCGCCACTCTGGGCCCGGTGCGCTACACCTGGATCGTCTTCAGTGCGCTGATCGGCTGGATGTTGTTCGCGGAGCAGCCGGGCCCGGCGACCCTTGCCGGCGGTGCGCTGATCCTGGCGGGCGGGATCTGGCTGGCCCGCAGTGGTCGCAGGCAGCGCCCCTGAAGAACACGTCCCGGCACGAGATATGTCCGGGCACAAAGCACGTCCGGAAACGCCGAGGCCGCCGTCTCGTTCCGAAGAACGAAGACGACGGCCCCGTCGGTCGACCGTCACCAGCAGATCACATCGCGAAGGCCCCCGCTCCTCGCTCTGCAACCCTTACGCCGGCGCGATCAAACACTCAGAGATCACACGCTGTAGTAGTTCTTGAACTCCACAGGATGCGGCGTGTGCTCCCAGTCATAGACCTCTTCCATCTTCAGCTCGATATAGGAATCGATCTGCTCGTCGGTGAACACGTCGCCCTTCTTCAGGAACTCACGGTCAGCGTCGAGAGCTGCCAGCGCTTCGCGCAGCGAGCCGCAGACGGTCGGAACGTCCTTCAGTTCCTCGGGCGGCAGGTCATAGAGATTCTTGTCCATCGCCTCGCCGGGATGGATCTTGTTCTCGATGCCGTCGAGGCCGGCCATCAGCATGGCCGAGAAGGACAGATAGGGGTTGGCGGTCGGATCCGGGAAGCGAACCTCGATGCGCTTGCCCTTGGGGCTCGCGACATAGGGGATGCGGATCGAGGCCGAGCGGTTGCGCGCCGAATAGGCAAGCAGCACGGGGGCCTCGAAACCCGGGATCAGGCGCTTGTAGCTGTTGGTCGACGGGTTGGTGAAGGCATTCAGCGCCTTCGCATGCTTGATGATGCCGCCGATGTAATAGAGGCACATTTCCGACAGGTCGGCATAGCCCGACCCGGCGAAGAGGGGCTTGCCATCCCGCCAGATCGACTGGTGGGTGTGCATGCCCGAGCCGTTGTCGCCCGAGACCGGCTTCGGCATGAAGGTGACGGTCTTGCCGAAGGCATGGGCGACGTTGTGGACCACATACTTGTACTTCTGCACGCCATCGGCTGTGGCCGTCAGGGTGCCGAAGCCGGTGCCCAGCTCGTGCTGCGCCGGGGCGACCTCATGATGGTGCAGGACCGGGGTCATGCCCACGGCCTTAAGCTGCTCCAGCATCTCGCCACGGATATCGGCCGCGCTGTCCACCGGCGGCACCGGGAAATAGCCGCCCTTGACCTTCGGACGATGGCCGGTGTTGCCCTCGTCATAGCTGCGGCCGCTGTTCGAGGGCAGCTCCAGCTCGTCGACCTCGTAAGAGGCGCCGAACATGCCGACCTTGAAGCGGACGTCGTCGAACAGGAAGAACTCCAGTTCGGGACCGAAATAGGCGGTGTCGCCCACGCCCGTATACTTCAGATAGGCTTCGGCACGCAGCGCGGTCGAGCGCGGATCGCGATCATAGCCCTGGCCGGTCGACGGCTCCAGCACGTCGCAGGTCACGACCAGGGTCGGCTGTGCTGCGAAGGGATCGATGAACACGGTCGAGCAGTCGGGCATCAGGATCATGTCCGACTCGTTGATCGCCTTCCAGCCCGAGATCGACGAACCGTCGAACATCACGCCATCGGCGAAGGTGCCCTCGTCCACCGCCTCGGCATAGTAGGTGGTGTGCTGCCACTTACCGCGCGGGTCGGTGAAACGGAAATCGACAAACTTGATTTCGTTTTCTTTGATCTGTTCAAGGACAGTCTTCGCGTCCGACATTTTCTATCCTGCCTGTTGCATGGCTTGGCTGGACTGCGGTGGTCCCGGGCACTCTCTGAAACGAGATGGCACGAGGACACACCAACCGTTCGGCCCGCCGTCAGGCGTCTGCGGGGGCAGGCCGAGAACTCAAGCATAGGGCACCGTTTGTATGCGGTGCAGGTAAATCTTCATCCGCGATGGTGACGGCGGAAGCTGGCCCGGCCATCAGGTGACGCGGGGGGCGGGTGACGCGGGGGTCAGAGCGCGTCGTTGCCGCGCTCACCCGTGCGGATGCGGATCGCATCCTCGACCGGGGTGACAAAGATCTTGCCGTCGCCGATCCGGCCGGTATGGGCCGCCTGCTGGATGGCCTCGATCGCCCGCTCGACCTGCGCATCGCCGACCACGATCTCGATCTTCACCTTCGGGAGAAAATCGACGACGTATTCGGCACCACGGTACAGCTCGGTGTGACCCTTCTGGCGCCCGAAGCCCTTGGCCTCGGTCACGGTCATGCCCTGAAGGCCGATCTCGTGCAGCGCCTCCTTCACCTCGTCGAGCTTGAACGGCTTGATGATGGCTTCGATTTTCTTCATCTCGGCGGCTACTCTCGTCAGTCGCGCGCATGGGCCGGAACAACCGGGCCGGCCGTGGTCATGATCGCGTCGTCATGAACCGGGCGTCAAGGTCCGGGGCGGGGGTGTCGGTTGCGCGCGGTCGCGCCGTGCCGTCACCGGCAGGTGGCGCGCACCACCCACACCGGCAATCGTTTGCACGGAGCGTGCCAGTTTGTCCAAGTCTCTGGTACATCATGGACAATGCCGCAAATGCTCCAAATGCGGGCCGAGACTAGCAGGATTGGTGGCTAAAAGACAGGCACAGGCTGCCTAAATCACAGGCAGGGGTGCCAGCATCTGTGCAGCGCCCTTGTCGCCCCCGGTGGCTTCTGCGATCCTGCGGCTTCAGGCTTTCGTCAATCCAACCGGCGATTGAAATATATCGGGTTCGGGCTTCAGCAGGAAAACACCGTGCAGTTCGCCAATCAGATCCTCTCAGGCTATGGCACAACCATCTTCACCGTGATGAGCGCGCTGGCGCAGGAACACGGCGCCGTCAATCTGGGGCAGGGCTTCCCCGATTGGGAGGGGCCGGAAGAGGTCCGCCGCATCGCGGCCGAGGGATTGATGAACGGCTATAACCAATACCCGCCGATGGCCGGCATCCCGGAGCTGCGCCGTGCGGTGGCGGCCCATGACCGCCGCTTCTATGGCATGGATGTCGATCCGATGCGCGAGGTGATCATCACCTCCGGGGCCACCGAGGCGCTGGCCGCCTCTCTGCTGGGCCTGCTCAATCCCGGCGACGAGGTGGTGCTGATCGAGCCGCTTTATGACAGCTATCTGCCGATCGTTCAGCTGGCCGGGGCCGTGCCGCGGCTGGTGCGGGTGGAGCCGCCGCTATGGGATCTGCCGCGCGCGGCGCTGGCGGCGGCATTCGGCCCCAAGACCCGCATGCTGGTGATGAATTCGCCGATGAACCCGACCGGCAAGGTGTTCAGCGATGACGATCTGGCCTTCATCGCCGATCTTGTGAAGGCGCATGACGCGATCGCGGTCTGCGACGAGGTGCATGAGCATCTGGTGTTCGACGGCCGCCGGCACACGCCGCTGATGACCCTGCCGGGCATGCGGGAGCGCACGGTCCGCATCGGGTCGGCCGGCAAGACCTTCTCGCTGACCGGCTGGAAGGTCGGCTATCTGGTGGCGGATGCGCCGATCGCGGCGGCGCTCGGCCGGGCACACCAGTTTCTCACCTTCACCACGCCGCCGAACCTGCAGCAGGCGGTGGCGCACGGGCTGTCGATGGATCGCAGCTATTTCGACGATCTGGCCGCCGGCCTGGCCGCCAAGCGCGATCTTCTGTCCGATGGCCTGCGCCGGGTGGGCTTCGATGTGCTGAAGGCGGACGGCACCTATTTCATCGGCGCCGACATCCGGCCGCTGGTCGGCGAGATGGACGATGCCGAGTTCAGCCGCCGACTGACGATCGAGGCTGGTGTCACCTGCCTGCCGTTCAGTGCCTTCTATCAGGCGGGCGATATCCGCAACTTCGTCCGCTTCTGCTTCTGCAAGCGGGAAAGCGTGCTGGAAGAGGCCGTTGGCCGCCTGGAGCGGTTCTTTGCCGCCGGTGGCTTCACCTGTGCCGATGCGCAAACTGCCGCTGTCGGCGCATAAAGCCCTTGACCGGCAGGGCCGCGGCATATTAGAGAAGCGGCACTTCGGTGGCGGGTGTAGCTCAGTTGGTTAGAGCGCCAGATTGTGGCTCTGGAGGCCGTGGGTTCAATTCCCATCACTCGCCCCATTCCCCCTCATGGGTCACCATGATGCGGGCGGACTGAACCGGAGACGGTATGATGCAGACGGCGCGGCCCTGCCAGGGTTCGCGCCGTTTGTCGTTCGAAACTGAGGATTGGCGGGCATGGACGGCTGCGCGGTCAGGCGCCGGCGTTCAGCCGGATCAGCAGGGCGTCGTGATCCGACAGGCCCTGATGCGGCAGGTGATCGACCGCGACGCCACTGCAATCGTCTCGCAGCAGCACCCGGTCCAGCCTCAGCCGCACCGGCCCAAGCCGGAAACTGCCGGTGGCCGGCGTGACATCGCGATAGCCCGGCAGCCGCAGCCGCCCCACCAGATTGCAATCGCCGGCGATCAGCATCGGATGATGACCGGCGACGATGGCCAGTTGCCGGCGCTGAGCGCCCCGGGGGTGAGAGAGCTGCACACCGGCCGCCACCGGCCCGCCGGGCCATAGCCGGAATACCTGTGCCACCCGTGGCCAGGGCCAGCCGCCCAGCGCCAGGCGCTGAACGGGGCCGGCATCACCATCACCATCACCATCCTGGCGCGTGCCGGGCTGGCGGCGCCACAGCAGATGGCCTTCCCAGCCGTCATGCCGCGGGAAGGCCGGCGTGAACGCGGCAATGCCGCCCAGATGGTCGACAAGGGCGTCCTTGTGCCATGCGCAGGCCTCTTGTGCGATCAGCAGGTCGGCCCCCTGGGTGGCGACCACATCCGCGACCGCCGCCAACCGCCGCTGATCCGGGCGCTTCAGGTTCCACACCAGAATGCGCAGGGCCGGGCTCCGCATGGCGTTATTTCACCGGCGATCCCGTGCGATCGGCCAGGACCACGAAGCCGCGCGCCAGATCGGCAAGGGCATGTTCCGAACGCTCGCGGTGTTCCGCCACATCGGCTTCCAGCCGGGCCACGCGGTCTTCGAGCGCCGCGACGCGGCCATCATCGATGGTGGCCGCGTCGTCGGGCACCGAAAGCGCCAGGCGCGAGGCCGGGCGGGGCATCGGCATGTCGCCGGCCGAGACCATCTCATCGCCGGTCATCTCGGCCGTATGGACCGCCTGGGCCTCGGCATAGGTGCGGATCGCATCCGCGACCCAGCTACCCAACGTCAACCCGCTGGCCTGGGCCGCTCGTTTGGCGATCTCGCGGGTGTCGCGGTCGACACCCTTCACGCTCCAGGGCGGTATGGTCGCCATCGTTCCGTGGCCTCCGCGGGTTGGGATATGTGTTCAACGACTTTATGTGGCGGGCACAATTCTTGTCAAAGCCGGCCGGCATGAGGAAGATGCGACAGCGGCCCACCGGCGACGATTGTTGCAGGTATGTCCGTCTCAAGCAGCCGATCGACCCGCTTCATCCGCAAGGCCCGCTTCATCCGCAAGGAAGGCACCTGACCGATGTCATATGAACTGCTCACCTGCGACGAGATGGGCCGCGCCGACCGGGCCGCCATCGCGGGCGGCATCGCGGGGTCTGCGTTGATGGAGGCGGCGGGGCAGGCCGTGGCCCGCGAAGTCGTCGCTGCCTTCGGTCCGCAACCCAGGCGCGTGGTGGTGCTGGCGGGCCCCGGCAACAATGGCGGTGACGGCTGGGTCGCGGCACGCGTTCTGGCCGAGGCCGGGTGGCCGGTCGATATCCTGTCGCTGGTGGCCGTCGCCCGGCTGGCCGGCGATGCCCGATTGGCGGCTGACCGCTGGACGGGCAGGGTGCTGCCGCTTTCGCAGGCAGAAGACCGGCTGAAGCCGACCGATAGTGATGCCGCGGCACCGGTGGTGATCGATGCGCTGTTCGGCGCCGGACTGGCGCGGCCGGTGGATGGCGAGGCGGCGCGGCTGCTGTCTTTGGTGCAGGTGCTGGATCTGCCCGTGGTGGCCGTCGATGTCCCCAGCGGCGTCTCCGGCGATGACGGACAGGTGCGCGGCATGGCGGTGAGGGCGGCGCTGACCGTGTCGTTCTTTCGGGCGAAGCCTGGCCACTGGCTGCTGCCCGGGCGCGATCTGCGCGGCCGGCTGGTGATTGCCGATATCGGTATCCCGCCGGCGGTTCTGCGACCGATCGGGCCACGAATCGCGATCAATCGCCCGCCGCTCTGGCAGGCCGCGCTGACGGCGCCGGCGGCCGGCGACCATAAATATCGCCGCGGCCATCTGGTGGTGGCCGGAGGACCACCCGAAACCGCCGGTGCCGCCCGGCTTGCGGCGCATGCCGGTCTCAGGGCCGGGGCAGGGCTGGTGACGGTTGCCTGCCTGTCGGATGCGATGTCGATTTTTGCCGGCACCGACCCGGCGGTGATGACGCGGGTGGTGCCGACGCCCGAGGCGTTCGAGCGGATGCTGCAGACCCGGCGGGTCGCGGCCGCCGTGCTGGGGCCCGGGCAGGGTGTGGACGCGCTGACCCGCGACTGGGTGCGCCGGGCCATCGCATGCCTTCCGGCGCTGGTTCTGGATGCCGATGCCCTGACCGCGTTCGAAGACAGCGCCGCCGACCTGTTCAGCCAGATCCGTGCGGCCACCGCTCGCGGAGCGCGTATCGTGATCACCCCCCATGACGGCGAATTCGGCCGGCTGTTCCCCGATCTAGCGGCGGATGGCGGCACCCGGATCGAGCGGGTGCGCGCCGCGGCGGATCGTTGCGGCGCTGTCGTGGTACTGAAGGGCGCCGACACGGTGATTGCCGGCCCCGATGACGCTGGTGCGCCGGCTCACGGGCGTCTGGCGATCAACGGCAATGCGCCGGCGCGGCTCGCGACCGCGGGGGCGGGCGATGTGCTGGCCGGCATCGCCGGCGGCCTTCTGGCCCAGGGCATGGCCGCGTTCGAGGCGGCGGCCGCGGCCGTCTGGCTGCATGGCGCCGCCGCCCGTCTGCTGCCGCGCGGGATGATCGCTGAAGACATCGCCGGCATGCTGCCGCGGGTTCTGCAGGCGGTGGCGCCGTCGGATGATGATGGTCTGGACGCGCTGGGCTTCGGGCTTGACGGCGATTGATCCGCGGCGGATCGCCGGGCGTCATGCACGCTTCACACATCGGCGCGCTGTCAAGACTTGAACGCCCGGGTCCGCATCCCTGATCATGGAGAGGTGCCCGTCCGATGGGGCGGGTGCGCCAACAGTGGAGAGCCTCCGTGACCGAGACCGCAGCACCCTCCGCCGCATCCAGCCGGTCCACCAATGTCCGCGCCGCCACCGGCGTTCAGGCCCCGGCACTGCAGACGGCCGATACCAGTGGCGCCGCGCCGGTGCCGCCTGGGGAGACGATCAGGCAGATGACCGTCGCCGTGCCGGTGACGGTGCGCCCGCCGGCGCTTCCCGGGCAGGTTGTCGAGGGCGATGGCGTGCCGGAGGAGGGCTCGGACGGCGCCGGCTTCTTCGATCGGACCCTCGACCGCCTGAATCGGTTGTGGCGCGACGTGTCGCAGCAGGCGCGCGCGCGGATCGGGGCGCCGATCCGTCCGGCGCTGCCGGCCGAGGATCTGGACCGCATCCGCGGCCTGATCCGCCAGTCGCTGGACGCGGCGGGCGGCGAGGTCTCCGCGCGGGCGCGGACGGCGGAACTGGGGCAGGTCTATCTTGGCCTCAATCAGACCGGACGCGCTAATTTTCTCACCGTTCTGGCGCGCGAATTCGATGTGCCGCGCGAAGCCCTGGATACGGCCATGGCAACGGTGCGGGATGCGGCCGATGCGTCGGCGCGGGTGGAGGCGCTGGAACGGCTGCGCGAGACGCTGGTCAGTCCCCGGGCAAGATTGCTTCGCCAGTTCAGCAGCTTGCCACAGGGTGTCAAGTTCCTGGTCGACCTGCGGGCCGACCTTCTGCCGCTGACCCGTGGTGCACCTGCGCTGCGGGGGATGGAGCATGAGCTGCGCGAGGTACTGTCGGGCATGTTCGACATCGGCCTTCTGGACCTGACCCGCATCACCTGGGACGCGCCGGCGGCGCTGCTCGAAAAGCTGATCGAGTATGAGGCGGTGCACGAGATCCGCTCGTGGTCGGATCTGCGCAACCGGCTGGAAAGCGATCGCCGCTGCTATGCCTTCTTCCATCCGAAGATGCCGCGCGAACCGCTGATCTTCGTAGAAGTGGCGCTGGTCAAAGGCTTGGCCGACAACGTTCACACGCTTTTGGATGAAGCGGCCCCCACGGGCGACCCGGCCAGCGCCGACACCGCGATCTTCTATTCGATCTCCAACGCACAGAAGGGGCTTGCCGGCTTCAGCTTCGGCAATTTCCTGATCAAGCGGGTGGTCGAGGATCTGTCCCATGATCTGCCCGGGCTGAAGACCTTCGCCACCTTGTCGCCGATCCCCGGCTTCCGCACCTGGCTGGACGAGCGGCTGGCCGCGGGCGATGCCGGCCTGTTGAGCGATACCGAACGGGGCCGGCTGCGCACGGCGCTGTCCAGGCTGACGGTTGGTGCCGAGGGCAAGGCCCTGCCGGCTGCGGAGGGGACCGATCCGCTGGCCCGGGCGCTGGCATGCGACTGGCCCTCCGAGCCGGCGCTTGCAGACGCCCTGAAGCTGCCGCTGACCCGGCTGGCCGCGCGCTATATCACGCAGGAGAAAGCCCGCAACCGCGCCCGCGACGGTGTCGCGCATTTCCATCTGTCGAATGGCGCCCGGGTGGAGCGGATCAACTGGCGCGCCGATATGAGCGACAAGGGCCTGCGCCAGTCGGCCGGCATGATGGTCAACTATCTCTACAAGCAGGGCGAGATCGAGGACAATCACGAGGCCTATACCGGCGCCCGCGACGTCCGGGCCGGATCGGCTGTGCGCGGCCTGCTGCGCTGATCGCTCACGGGCCACTGGCAGCCGGCTGGCCGGTCGTGCTATATGCTCGGCCGGTTCGCGGACGTGGCGGAACTGGCAGACGCGCGAGATTTAGGTTCTCGTATCGACAGGTGTGTGGGTTCGAGTCCCACCGTCCGCACCAATTAGATCAATACAGTGCGTGTCGCTCGAAAGTGGAACGGGGCGATGCGGCAGAATATTGCGGGAAGGCGGCTTGGCATGTTGCAATAAGTTGCAGCATGCGCACAATTGAGTTGTGTAGAGCTGGAAGGGCATTGTCGCGGGAGATCAATGCATGCGCGAACGTGCTGAGATCGATCATGGCCGATGGAGGAACCCATGCCCAGCTCTTCGAACGATGTCACCTATCTTGCGCCTTATACCGGCTCTGTGAGCCGTATCCTGACCGGCAAACTCGCCGACGTCGTCAGCCCGGAAGATTTTGGTGCGGCTACCGACGATGCCCTCGCGGTGGAGGCGGCGCTTGCCAGCGGTCGCAATGTGCGCTGATCAACACCATGCCGGATCATCGGGCGCGGTCTCAACGTTCAGGGTTGCAGCCCCGCGTTCTTCACGCATGCCATCGACATGGGGTGGCCGGCAGAGGGCGTGTTCGTTCCAGGTAGCAACAGCGACCAGACCCTGCGCTCCGGCATCCGGGCCTACATCATCCGCGACAACCGGTTTCACGGCGGCCGTGGTGGGTACCTGGTGCGGAACATTCATGCCGACGCCCAGTACATGCATGGCCTGCTGTTCATCGGCAACTGTGTCGATACCAACTACCGGATGTTTCAGGGCGGGACCAACGAGACGGTGTTCTCTGGCAACACCATCATTCATTCATTTGCCCTGAATCCGGTCTTCGACATCAGTGGTGGTGACAATATCCGCATTGCCGGAAACATGATCTATGGCAATCACGTCAAGCGGGTGAAGCAGGATCTGCTGACGGTGGATGGTCTCTGCTGGAACATCGCGTTCCGCACCAACCTGCTGAAGGATCTCTGTCTCGACAAAGGGCATCCCGAGGTGATCCCTCGTCATGTGGTGCAGGTCGCATCTCCGTCTCCGGCCTGACCGTTGTCGACCACGTCGAGATGGCGCTCGATCCTCCGATGATCGGATTGGCGCCGATGGCGACGATTTCGGGGCTGGTGGTGCGCGACAACCAACTGCCGCCATTCATGACTGTGCATGACCTGCTGATGGCTGCCGGCTAGAGTGACTTTCGTGTCATCTGATTCACGAAAACCACTCTAAGCTATTCGTTTATCGAGCATCTTCACCCGACCAGGTGGTTCCACCTGGTCGGGATCTGTTCTTGAACTGCGACCGGCCGGGTGCCAAACGGCTTTGACCGTCATCATGCCGGCCGGCGCCCGCGCCAATGTCTTGACCGGCCTGTCGTCATTCGCCGTGACAGCAGGCTGATCTATTCTGGTGTATATCAACCTCAGATTTTTAAATAATATCGAATATACGATGAAATATGATGCATCATCTTCTGTATTTTTTTAAATTAAAATAATCAGTAATGTGAATATGTTGAGTGATTGTGCTCGATAGTGTAAACGGGAACAATGAATATGTCGATCGAACCTTACTATGAAGCTCCGTTTGACAATGCCGTGGCGAGGAGTGTTTCGGACAAGCTCGCCGACTTCGTTACGCCGAATGATTTCGGTGCCATTGGTGACAACACGACGGATGACACGGTGGCCCTGCAGCGGGCGCTCGACAGCGGTCGACACGTCATGATCGTGGGGCGCCATGTGATCAGCGCCCCGCTTCAGGTCACCACCTCGGGGCAGCGGATCTTCGGCGCGACCGGGGCGGGCTACATGGCCTATGCATCGATCCGCTTTCCCACATCCGACGATACCCAGGCCGTGTTTCATGTCCGTTCGTCGGGTGTCGTCTTCGACGGGCTCGTGATTCGGGGCAACCCGGGCAACACGGCTGGCTGGAGCCAGGATCTGGAAGTCACGGGCTCGATGATCATCTCCGCCAATCAGGATCCGGCATACAGCAGTACCGGGCAGAACAATGGCGACGTGGATCTGACCATCACCAACTGCTCCCTCGGCAACGCCAAGACGCTCGTCAAGGTCACCGGTCGCGGTGTCCGGATCAGCGATTGCAATCTCGTTCTTGCCGTCCATGTGCTTGAAATCGACTGGCCGACGGATTTCACGGTGGGCACTGCCTATGACTCGGCATTGAAGTCGGGCATGCGTTCCTATGTTTTGCGTGACAACCGCATTCATGGATGTTCAGGCGGTTATGTCGTGCGAAATATTGGGCTCCAGAAGGAAAACCTTCAGGGCCTGATGGTGATCGGCAATTTCATCGACACGAATATCCGCATGTTCAGGGGCGTGGCCAATGATTCGCTGTTCTCGGACAACGTCATGATCCACGTCAAGGCTGCGGGTACTGTCTTCTCGGTCGAGGGCGGCGACTCGATCCAGATCGCGAGCAACACCATCTATGGCATGGACGACAATGGCCTGAACCCGGCGGAAAAAGAAACGCACCGGGAAATCGTTTCCGGCATTTCTCTGTCGAATGCCACGAACGTCTCGATCACAGGCAATCAGTTCAAGCGCGTTCTGCGCGACGTGCTGGTCGTGGCGACGGGGGTGCGCAACGTCAGCTTTTGCAGGAACGTGATGACGAATATCGGCATCGACAACGGCGACGCGACCGTCTCGCCATTCGTGTCGCGTTTCGGCGTCAGGATCGTCGGCAGTCTGGATGGTCTCATCGCCGAGGGCAATATCGTCGACACACCCGTGCGCAGCATCGCCAATCCGCCCTTCGTGGGCGTGGTCTCTGGCGGGAGCCTGTCCAACTGGATCATCCAGAACAATATCCTGCCGACGCAGATGGCGGCGCATGACTTGTCGACAAGCATGCGAGCGGATGTGGTCGACACAAGTCGTGCAGTGACGGCTTATGACGGCGATGGCGTCACCTCGCAGAGCATCACCCTCCGCTTCGCGCCGGTCGCCGTTCTGGTGACGATCGCGACGGGTACCAATCGGGGGCGGACGATGGCTGTTTCGGCAATGAGCGGGGCCGGTGCGGATCTCGTGGAAATCTCTGGTCGCACGGTTATTGTGAAGGGCGACTGGAACGTCTCCGGCACCACCTACACCTTGATCGCGTTGACCTGATCCTCACGGCGGGCCGGGCATATGCGGGCGGCGACGGGCTTTCGGGCCTGCCGCCGCCCATTCTTGCCGCGTATAGGGCTTGCGAAGCGGGGCGTTTTCGTGCCACATGCTTGCCGCCCGTGTCGTGGAGCCTGACCGCCTGCGAACACGCCTCTTCGCGCACCCGGCGCCTGCCTGCCGCGGCCCGTCAACGGCCGCCGGCAACGGAATCCCGTCCCCCGCGACGGGCAGGCGCTGCCGCAGTCAACCGACCCTGTGAGACCGTTTTGATGCAGATCACCGAGACCAACGCCGAAGGGCTCAAGCGCGAATACAAGGTCGTCGTGCCGGCCACGTCGATCAACGAGAAGATCGACAGCCGCATCGCCTCGATCAGCGCCACCATCAAGATGCCTGGCTTCCGTCCCGGCAAGATCCCGGCGAAGGTGGTCAAGCAGCGCTACGGCGCCTCGGTGATGGGCGAGGTTCTTGAGGAGTCGGTCAACGAGACCTCGCGTGAGGTTCTGGCGAAGAACGACCTGCGCCCGGCGACGCAGCCCAAGATCGAGATCACGGCCTTCGACGAGGGCCAGGATCTGGAATACACCATGGTCGTCGAGATCATGCCCGATTTCGAGCTGGGCGATTTCTCCGACGTCGAACTGGTCCGCGAGGCCGCTGAGGTCGACGACAAGGAAGTCGACGCGGCGCTGGAGCGTATCGCCTCGGCCAATCAGGAATTCGAGGCGGTCGAGGATCGCGCCGCCGAGAGCGGCGACCAGGTGGTCATCGACTTCAAGGGCTTCGTCGACGGCGAGGCCTTCCAGGGCGGCGAGGCCGAGGGCTATGCGCTCGTGCTGGGCTCCAACACCTTCATTCCCGGCTTTGAAGACCAGCTCGTCGGCGCCAAGCCCGGCGAGGAGCGCAAGGTCGAGGTGAACTTCCCCGCCGATTACGGTGCGGAGCAGCTGGCCGGCAAGGCCGCGACCTTCGAGACCACCATCAAGGAGGTCAAGGCGCCGAAGACCGCGGGCATCGACGACGCCCTGGCCGAGAAGCTGGGCCTCGACAATCTGGAGGCGCTGAAGGCGGCGATCCGCGACGATTTCCGCAACCGCTATGAGGGCATCAGCCGTCAGAAGCTGAAGCGCGGCCTGCTCGACAGCCTGGCCGGCCGCTATGCGTTCGACGTGCCGGCGGGCATGCTGGAGGCCGAATTCGAGGGCATCTGGAAGCAGCTCTCCGAAGAGATGGAGCGCACCGGTCAGACCTTCGAGAGCATGGAGAAGACCGAGGACGAGGTCCGCGAGGAATATCGCGCGATCGCCCTGCGTCGGGTTCGTCTGGGTCTGGTCCTTGCAGAAGTGGGTCGGGTGAACGATGTTCAGGTGGCGGACGAAGAGGTCAACCGCGCGCTGATCGAGCAGGCGCGCCGCTTCCCCGGTCAGGAAGCGCGGGTGATCGAGTATTATCAGCAGAATCCGGATGCGCTGCGCGCACTCCGGGCGCCGATTTTCGAGGACAAGGTCGTCGATCATATCCTGGCCCTTGCCAAGGTCGAGGAGAAGATCGTCAGCGCCGAGGATCTGATGAAGGATCCCGACGACGAGGACGAGGCCGAGGCCACGGCGGACGACGCCAAGACCGAGGCCTGATCCGCTGCCCTGTCGGCGATATCGTCTGCGACCGCTTCCGGCTTCGGGAGCGGTCGTAAACGTCTCGGCGGCCGGGGTTTTGTGACGACCGGATGATGTCAGTTGAGGGGAGCGGAAAGCGCATGAGCGATATGCTCGATACCTATATGAACACGCTGGTGCCGATGGTGGTCGAGCAGACCAACCGGGGCGAGCGTGCCTATGACATCTATTCGCGCCTGCTCAAGGAGCGGATCATCTTCCTGACAGGCCCGGTCGAGGACGGCGTGGCTAGTCTGGTGACGGCGCAGTTGCTGTTCCTCGAAAGCGAGAACCCGAAGAAGGATATTTCCTTCTACATCAATTCGCCGGGCGGCGTGGTGACCTCGGGGCTGGCGATCTATGACACGATGCAGTACATCCGCTGCGACGTGCAGACCCTGTGCATCGGTCAGGCCGCCTCGATGGGCTCGCTGCTGCTGGCGGGCGGTGCCGCCGGCAAGCGTTTTGCCCTGCCCAATGCCCGGATCATGATCCATCAGCCCTCGGGCGGGTTTCGCGGCCAGGCCAGCGACATCGAGATCCATGCCCGCGAGATCCTGAAGCTGCGGGCACGGCTGAACGAAATCTACATGCACCACACCGGTCGGCCGCTGGAAGAGCTGGAGCGTGGCATGGAGCGCGACAACTTCATGTCGCCCGAGGAAGCCAAGGCCTTCGGCCTGATCGACACGGTCGTCGCCCAGCGGCCGAAGCTTGAAGAGGCCGGTTCCTGAGCCTGATGGCCCGACAGGCCGTCGATGGCGCCATCGGGATGCCGAAGCCTCGGGCAAGGCTGCGGTGGCGACGTTGACCGGACACGGCGAACCCGCCATCGCGTACACGCGGTGGCGGGTTCGTCATGTCCGGGTTTGGGGGATGATCCGCACACTGGTGCTTTTTCCCCCTTTGGCAAGCGCGAATGGCGCATTACATTTCCTCTGACCGCGGAGTCGCAAACCGAACTCCGCGTCCCGGTGCGGGCCCCCGAACCGGCAGATGGTGGGGGCCGTCCCCCCGATCCGGCACACCGCCGGCCGACCTGCCGCTTTTTAGGGTTTGTGCCCGGGTGCGACCGGCGGCTAACATGGACGCCGGGCAGAGCCAACGAGTGGAGACACGATGACCAAGTCCAGCGGCGGCGACGGCAAGAACACGCTTTACTGCTCGTTCTGCGGCAAAAGCCAGCACGAGGTGCGGAAGCTGATCGCCGGGCCTACGGTGTTCATCTGCGACGAGTGCGTAGAGCTCTGCATGGACATCATCCGCGAGGAGAGCAAGACCTCGCTGGTGAAGACGCGTGATCGCGGACCGACGCCGAAGGATATCTTCAACGTTCTGGACGATTATGTGATCGGCCAGGATCAGGCGAAGCGCATTCTCTCGGTGGCGGTATACAATCACTACAAGCGTCTGAGTCAGGGCGGCAAGGGCGCCGAAGTCGAGCTTGCGAAATCCAATATCCTGCTGATCGGGCCGACCGGTTGCGGCAAGACGTTGCTGGCCCAGACCCTGGCCCGCATCCTCGACGTGCCGTTCACCATGTCGGACGCCACGACCCTCACCGAGGCGGGGTATGTCGGCGAGGATGTGGAGAACATCATCCTGAAGCTGCTTCAGGCAGCGGATTACAATGTCGAGCGGGCACAGCGCGGCATCGTCTATATCGACGAGGTCGACAAGATCAGCCGCAAATCCGACAACCCGTCGATCACGCGCGACGTGTCGGGCGAGGGCGTGCAGCAGGCATTGCTCAAGATCATGGAAGGCACGGTTGCCTCCGTGCCGCCGCAGGGTGGCCGCAAGCACCCTCAGCAGGAATTCCTGCAGGTCGACACCACCAACATCCTGTTCATTGTCGGCGGTGCCTTCGTCGGCCTTGACCGGATCATCAATGATCGCGGTCGCAAGACCTCGATCGGCTTCGGCGCCGATGTCGAACCGGTCGAAAGCCGTCGCTCCGGTGACGTGCTGCGTCAGGTGGAGCCCGAGGATCTGCTGAAATTCGGTCTGATCCCCGAATTCGTCGGCCGGTTGCCGGTGATCGCCACCTTGCACGATCTCGACCGTGAGGCCTTGGTGCAGATCCTGACCAAGCCGAAGAACGCGCTGGTGAAGCAGTATCAGCGGCTGTTCGAGCTTGAGAACGTGCACCTGACCTTCTCGGAGGATGCGCTGGGGTCGATTGCCGAGCGCGCCATCGACCGCAAGACCGGTGCGCGCGGCCTGCGCGCCATTATGGAAGAGATCCTGCTCGACACCATGTTCGACCTGCCTGACATGGATGGGGTCGAAGAAATCGTGGTGAATCGCGAGGTCGTTGAAGGACGGGCCAAGCCGCTCCATATCTATGCGGACCGGCGGGGCGATGTCGGCGGCTCCGCTTCCTGATCCCCGTTCAACTTCCGGCCGCGGCACGGTCTTGAGCGTGCCAGCCGTTGATGTTACGGCCGTTGCCGGCCCATAAGGGCGGCAGCGGCCGGCATCCGGCCAGCATGTGTGCGCGGCTCATCCCGGGTTCGGGCCGATGTGGCGTGAAAGCGGCATGTCGGCCTTCCGAGGCCGCGTGCCCGACGCCGTGCCGAATCCGATAAAAATGCGAGACTGGCCATGACCGAAAACCATACCACACACACCTATCCGGTCCTGCCGCTGCGCGACATCGTTGTCTTCCCGCACATGATCGTGCCGCTGTTCGTCGGCCGTGAGAAGTCGGTGCGCGCCCTCGAAGAGGTGATGCGCAGCGACAAGCAGATCCTGCTGCTGGCGCAGAAGGATGCCGCACAGGAAGATCCCGGCGCGGATGACATCTTCATGGTCGGCACGATCGGCACCGTGCTGCAGCTGCTGAAGCTGCCCGACGGCACCGTGAAGGTGCTGATCGAGGGCGCCAGCCGGGCGCGTGTCGAGACACTGATCTCGGATGGTGATTTCTTCCAGGCCGAGGCCACCGCGATCGCCGAGGGCGAGGATGCCGGCCGCGAGGTCGAGGCGCTGTCGCGCTCGGTCGTGGCCGAGTTCGAACAGTATGTGAAACTGAACAAGAAGATCCCGCCGGAGGTGCTGGTCACCCTCAATCAGATCGAGGAGCCGGCGAAGCTTGCCGACACCATCGCCTCGCATCTGTCGCTGAAGGTGGCCGAGAAGCAGGAACTGCTTGAGACGCCGACCGTTGTCGAGCGGCTGGAGCGGATCTATGCCCATATCGAGGGCGAGATCGAGGTTCTTCAGGTGGAAAAGCGCATCCGCTCGCGCGTCAAGCGCCAGATGGAGAAGACCCAGCGCGAGTACTATCTGAACGAGCAGCTGAAGGCGATCCAGAAGGAACTGGGCGAGGGCGAGGACGGCCGCGACGAGAGCGCCGAGATCGAGGAGCGGATCCGCAAGGCCCGCATGCCCAAGGAAGCCCACGACAAGGCCATGACCGAGCTCAAGAAGCTCAAGACCATGAGCCCGATGTCGGCCGAGGCGACCGTGGTCCGGAATTATCTCGACTGGCTGACGGGGCTGCCCTGGAAAACCCGTTCCAAGGTCAAGAAGGATCTGAAATGGGCCGAGGAGGTTCTGAACGAGGACCATTATGGCCTTGAGAAGGTGAAGGAGCGGATCGTCGAGCATCTGGCCGTTCAGATGCGCGTCGCCAAGCTCAAGGGCCCGATCCTGTGCTTCGTCGGCCCTCCGGGCGTCGGCAAGACCTCGCTTGGCAAGTCGATCGCCAGGGCCACGGGGCGTGAATTCGTTCGCGTCAGCCTCGGCGGCGTGCGTGACGAGGCCGAGATCCGCGGTCATCGCCGCACCTATATCGGCTCGCTGCCCGGCAAGGTGATCCAGTCGATGAAGAAGGCGGGCAAGACCAACCCGCTGTTCATGCTCGACGAGATCGACAAGCTCGGCGCGGACTTCCGCGGCGACCCGTCTTCGGCCCTGCTTGAGGTTCTGGACCCTGAGCAGAACGGCACCTTCGCCGATCATTATCTTGAGGTGGACTACGATCTGTCGGATGTGATGTTCATCTGCACGGCCAACAGCCTGCGCATGCCGCAGCCGCTTCTGGACCGGATGGAGATCATTCGCATCTCGGGTTATACCGAGGACGAGAAGGTCGAGATCTGCAAGCGGCATCTGACCGCAAAGCAGGTCAAGGCGCAGGGCCTGAAGAAGGGCGAATTCTCGATCACCGACGGCGCGATCCGCGACCTGATCCGCTATTACACCCGCGAGGCGGGCGTCCGCAGCCTTGAGCGCGAGATTGCGAGCCTGGCCCGCAAGGCGGTCAAGGAACTGGTGATGGGTCAGTCGACCTCGGTGGCGATCACCTCCGACAACCTCGACAAATATGCCGGTGTGCGTCGGTTCAAGTTCGGCGAAGCCGAGCTGGAGGACATGATCGGTGCCGTCACCGGTCTTGCCTGGACTGAGGTCGGCGGCGATCTGCTGACCATCGAGGCGGTGACCATGCCCGGCAAGGGCAAGGTGACCATCACCGGCAAGCTGGGCGAAGTGATGCAGGAGAGCATTCAGGCCGCCCGGTCCTATGTCCGCTCGCGGGCTGTGGAGTACGGAATCAGGCCGACGGTGTTCGAGCAGGCCGACATCCATATCCATGTGCCGGAAGGTGCCACCCCCAAGGACGGGCCGTCTGCCGGCATCGCCATGGTGACATCGATCGTGTCGGTGCTGACCGGCATCTCGGTCAACCGCAGCGTCGCCATGACCGGTGAGGTCACGCTGCGCGGCCGTGTCCTGCCAATCGGCGGGCTGAAGGAAAAGCTGCTGGCGGCGTTGCATGGCGGCATCAAGACCGTGCTGATACCGCGTGACAATGAAAAGGATCTGGCGGACATCCCCGATAACGTGAAGAAGGGGCTGACCATCATTCCGGTGGCGCATGTCGATGAAGTGCTCGCGCATGCGCTTTTGAAGCCGTTGGTTCCGATCGAATGGCCTGAGCGCGCGGAAGGGAAAGCTGCCGAGCCCGCGCGCGAGGAAACCGTGGACCAGTCTGAAGCGCCCGGACCGCGTGCCCATTGATCGGGCATCTGGCATTCCTTGAGACCGAAGGTTGACCAAATCCGGTAGCCCTCGCGCCAAATCCGGCGCGAGGGCTGTTTTTTGGCGGATTTGTGCGGTTTCCAGCCGGGACGCCGATTGACGCGCTTCTGCCGGGGGATTTACACTCGCCCCTGGTCGACGTATCACCGACGCGTGAGTGCGAACCGCCACTCCAAGAAGGGGAGCCTGAAAAGTGAACAAAAACGATCTCGTTGCGCGCGTGGCCGACAGCACGGGGCTGTCAAAGACCGACGCGGCCCGGGCCGTCGACGGCGTGTTCGATGCCATCACCGCGGCGCTTGCCGCTGATGATGAGGTCCGGCTGGTCGGCTTCGGCACGTTCAACGTCGCGACCCGTGCTGCCAGCGAGGGCCGCAATCCCCGCACCGGCGAGGCAATCACCATCCCCGCCTCGAAGCAGCCCAAGTTCCGGGCTGGCAAGGGTCTGAAAGACGCCGTTAACGACTGACCCGGACAGGGTCTGCCGAACCGTGTCACGATGTGTGGAGATGGCGTGACGCTGGCCTTGTCACCAGGGGCCCGCAAGCCGGTCTGCCACCAAGAAGAACAGACACCCCCGAGAGGCCGCTCAGGTCCAGGGGCAAGAAAGCTGGCACCTCACCGAATTTCATGCCGCGCCGGCCGCGACAGACGCGTCGCCGGTGATCACGTCAGGCGATGGACGGCCGGATCGGGCTGTCCACGTATCCGACTGATTGTGGCGACACCGCCGCAGGCTCATGGCCCGGCCGCCTGTGCAGGATGCACGGGCGGCCGTTGTCGTGGTAGGGATGCATCGGCTCAGTTTATGCCGTGCCCGTGTTCAGCGGCCCGGTACTGGCCGGATGCCGTGGAGCCAGCCGGCGCCGCCATGGCGGGCGATTAGCTCAGTTGGTCAGAGCGTCTCGCTTACACCGAGAAGGTCGGGGGTTCGAGCCCCTCATCGCCCACCACCACCTGCCGCCACGATCTCGTGCCGCCGTCATCTTCTGGCATCGCCATTTCATAGGATGGCGATTGCTACTGAAGACATTTCGCTCTACGAGTAAAAATTCAACTAACGCGTTTAATATTCTGTCGGTAATCGCTATAACTGATGAAGGCGAGCGCAGTTGAAGCCGGCGGCATGCCAGGATCGCCGGGGCACCTCGCCATCTGGGAAGGCGAGGAGGAAAGATCCATGGCTGCAATGTCTTCTGGTCCGGAGGGTGACGCCACCCGGGTCAAGGTCGCCATCATCGGGGCCGGCTTCGGTGGCCTGTGCATGGCGATCCAGCTCGACCGGGCCGGGATCGGTCCTGTGGTGATCATCGAGAAGCATGCCCAACTGGGCGGCACCTGGCGTGACAACACCTATCCTGGCGCCGGGTGCGACGTTCCATCGCATCTCTACTCGTTCTCGTTCGCTCCCAACCCGGACTGGTCGCGGACCTATGCCCGGCAGTCGGAAATCCTCGCCTATATGGAGGCGGTGGCCGATCGCTTCGACATCCGGCGCCTGATCCGCTTCAACACCGAGGTGGCGGAGGCGCGATTTGATGACGATCGCGGCCTGTGGCTGATCGATGTCGTCGGCGGTGGCCGCATTGACGCCGAGGTGGTGATTTCCGCCACCGGGCAACTCGATCATCCGGCGGTTCCTGATCTGCCGGGGCAGGAGAGCTTCGCCGGCCCCCGGTTCCATTCGGCCCGCTGGCCCGACGGGCTCGACCTTGCCGGCAAACGGATCGGCGTGATCGGCAATGGGTCGAGTGCGGTGCAGTTCGTGCCCGAGATCGCGGCCGATGCGGCGCGTCTGGTGCTGTTTCAGCGGACGCCTGCCTGGGTGTCGCCCAAACCCGATCGCGCCTATACCGACGCCGAAATCGCCCGCTTCCGCCGCAGCCCGACGGCGATGAAGCTGCACCGGGCAAAGATATTTCTGGGGCTTGAAAAGAACTTTCTGGTCTTCGGCCGTGCGCGCTTCGCTCGCGAGCAGTTCCAGAAGCAGGCACTGGCCATCATGCGACGCCATATCGCCGATCCTGAACTGCGTCGCCGGCTGACCCCCGACTATCCGGCCGGCTGCAAGCGTATCGTGCTGTCGAATGACTGGTATCCGACACTGGCGCGGCCGAATGTCGAGGTGGTGACGCGGCGGGTCGCTGCCTTGCGTCCAGGCGGTGTCGAAACCGTCGACGGCGCGCGTCACGACCTGGATGTGCTGATCTATGCCACCGGCTTCAGAGCCACGGAGTTCCTGCAGCCGATGAAGATCACCGGGCGCGGCGGGCTCGATCTCAATGACGCCTGGTCAGAGGGCGCCGAGGCACATCGCGGCGTCGCTGTCTCGGGCTTTCCAAACTTCTTCATGCTGTTCGGCCCCAACACCAGCCTCGGCCACAATTCGATCATCTTCATGCACGAGGTTCAGGCGACCTATATCACACGGTGCCTGAAGCGGCTGTTCCAGGGGCGGCGCGGCCAGGTCATGGAGGTCAAGGCCCAGGCCATGGCGGCCTATAATCGAGGACTCAGAGCAGCACTCGACCGCACCGTCTGGGCTGGCAGCTGCAACAGCTGGTACAAGACCGCCGATGGTCGGGTGACCGCGCAATGGTCCAGCTTTGCCAGTCGCTACTGGTGGGCGATGCGCAGCGCCTCGCTCGACGAGTATGCCTTCACCACCTGCGACGCCCCGGTCAGGGCACTGTCCCAGAGCCAGGCGCTGACAACCCCCGCCGGGGCGTCATGACACGCCGGACCGGCGGCCGGCGGCGGCATCGCACACCCGGCGCCTGCGGAAAGACGTTGACAGAGGTGCCGCCGCTCGGCTAAACACCGCGCATCGCCGAAGGGGGTGTAGCTCAGTTGGTTAGAGCGCCGGCCTGTCACGCCGGAGGCCGCGGGTTCAAGTCCCGTCACTCCCGCCAGCGATGCCCGGATCAGGCCTGTGTCATGGTCCGGGTCCTGGACGAAACCCGCGTGCTCACGCATGCAAGACCGTCTTCTGGACGGCGAGGGGCATAAACGCCCTTCACCGCCGCATCAAGACCAGCGTGCAATTGCGCGCAGTCCGTGGGCCCGCCCGATCATCGTCGGTGCGGGCCTGTTTGTTTTCAGCCCGAGCCCTGGGTCTCCGGTCGTTGTGACATCTGGCGGTGATACTCTTGCCGCAACGCAAAGCTGGGACATATTCGTGGCTGAAAATGGGGATTTTGTTGGCGAGCACGTTCGCCTATAGTGAGGCCGCCGCACGGGGTGACCTGTGGCGGACCATCCGGCTTGGCCCTGTGGCACCGCGGTCTTCGCGTCTGCACAACGGGACGCCACCCGGACGGCCCCGCCCGGTTGTCCCGCAGCATCGCTGGCGAGGGTCCGATCCGATCGGGCCTTCACCGGCCGGCATCCGCCTCAGGAGGGAAGCCAAGCCCATGCAGACCATGCTGGCCGAGTACCTGCCGATTCTGATTTTCCTCGGCATCGCGACCGCTCTGGCCGCGGTTATCGTGATCGCTTCCTATTTTATCGCGCCTCAGCGTCCGGAAGCCGAGAAGCTCTCGGCTTATGAATGCGGTTTCGATGCATTCGATGACAGCCGCGGTCAGTTCGACGTGCGGTTCTATCTGGTCGCGATCCTGTTCATCATCTTCGACCTTGAAGTCGCCTTCCTGTTCCCGTGGGCCGTGTCGCTGGGCGACCTCGGCATGTTCGGGTTCTGGTCGATGGTCGTCTTCCTGGGCGTGCTGACGGTGGGCTTCATCTACGAGTGGAAGAAGGGGGCGCTGGAATGGGAGTGATCGACACCCGGACCGATATCGTCCAGACCGGCGGCGTCCACAGCGGCGGCGTTCACACCGGATCGGGCGCCCGCGCCGTGCCGGGGCCGCTGATCGGTGCCGATGCCGAGCGTGTGGTTGCCGCCGCGACCGACGAGCTGAAGGAAAACGGTTTCATCACCGCGCGCCTGAACGAACTGGTCACCTGGGCGCGCACCGGCTCGCTCTGGCCGATGACCTTCGGTCTGGCCTGCTGCGCCGTCGAGATGATGCATGCCGCGGCCGCCCGCTATGATCTGGACCGGTTCGGCTTCCTGTTCCGGCCCAGCCCGCGTCAGTCCGACGTGATGATCGTGGCCGGCACGCTGACCAACAAGATGGCGCCGGCGCTGCGCAAGGTCTATGACCAGATGCCCGAGCCGAAATATGTCATCTCGATGGGCAGCTGCGCCAATGGCGGCGGCTATTATCATTACTCCTATGCGGTGGTGCGCGGCTGCGACCGGATCGTTCCGGTCGATATCTATGTGCCGGGCTGCCCGCCGACGGCTGAGGCGCTGGTCTATGGCGTGCTCCAGCTTCAGAAGAAGATTCGCCGCACCGGTACGCTTGAGCGCTGATCGGCGTTCGCATCGGGAAAAGCGGCGGCGCAGCGGACCGGCAGAACGTCGGGCGGTGCAGCAAGGTTTGTGTTGAGGCACGAGAAGGCGGATGCCGTGAGTTACGTCAACGAAGACGCACTCCGGGAGCTGGGCGGCTATGTCGCGTCAGCCCTCGGCGACGGAGTGGACGGCTGGAAGGTCGCATTGGGTGAGCTGACGCTCCGTGTGTCGCGGACGTCCCTGACCCGCACGCTGACCTTTCTGCGCGATGACAGCAACTGCCTGTTCAAGCAGTTGATCGACGTCTGCGGTGTCGACTGGCCCGAGCGCGAAGAGCGTTTCGACGTCGTCTATCATCTGCTCAGCCTCAAGCACAATCAGCGCATCCGCGTGACCGTCTCGGCGTCCGAAGACACGCCGGTGCCATCGGCGGTGCCGGTGTTCAACTCGGCGCTGTGGTTCGAGCGCGAGACCTGGGATCTGTATGGCGTGTTCTTCGCCGACCATCCGGATCTGCGGCGGCTGCTGACCGATTATGGCTTCGAGGGGCATCCGCTGCGCAAGGATTTCCCGCTCACCGGCTATGTCGAGGTCCGCTACGACCAGACCGAGAAGCGGGTGATTTATGAGCCGGTACAGCTGACCCAGGAATTCCGCCGATTCGACTTCCTGAGCCCGTGGGATGGTGCGAAATACATCCTGCCGGGTGACGAGAAGGCGCAGCAGGGGGCGAAATGATGTCTGATACCGAGACCGCGATCAAGCCGATGATGCTGAATTTCGGTCCCCAGCATCCCGCGGCACATGGCGTGCTGCGCCTGGTGTTGGAGATGGATGGTGAGGTCGTCACCCGCGCCGATCCGCATGTCGGCCTGCTGCATCGTGGCACCGAGAAGCTGATCGAGTACAAGACCTATCTTCAGGCGCTGCCGTATTTCGACCGGCTGGACTATGTCTCGATCATGAATCAGGAGCACGCCTATGTGCTCGCGGTCGAGAAGCTTCTGAAGCTGGACGTGCCGCTGCGCGGCCAGTACATCCGCGTGATGTTCGCCGAACTGACCCGCATCGCCAATCACCTGCTGAACATGACGACCTTCGCCATGGACCTTGGCGCCACCACACCGCTGCTGTGGGGCTTCGAGGACCGCGAGATCATCATGGGCTTCTATGACAAGGTCTGCGGCGCTCGCCTGCACGCGAATTATTTCCGGCCGGGCGGCGTGTCGATGGACCTGCCGGCCGGGCTGCTGGACGAGATCTGGACCTTCACCGAAGAGTTCCCGAAGCGCTTCGACGACCTCGAAAACCTGATGAGCCACAGCCGCATCTGGAAGCAGCGCACCGTGGATGTCGGCGTGCTGTCGGCGGATGACGCGCTGGACTGGGGCATGACCGGTCCGATGCTGCGCGGTTCGGGAGTGGCCTGGGATCTGCGCAAGGCGCAGCCCTATGACGTCTATGACCGGATGGATTTCGACATCCCGGTCGGCCGCAACGGCGACGTCTACGACCGCTACAACGTCCGCATGAAGGAAGTGCGCGAGTCGCTCAAGATCGTCCGCCAATGCGTCAAGGAGATGCCGGACGGACCGGTCAAGACCGATGATCGCAAGATCGCGCCGCCCAGCCGCGGCGAAATGAAGCGGTCGATGGAAGCGCTGATCCATCACTTCAAGCTCTATACTGAAGGCTTCAAGGTGCCGGCCGGCGAGGTTTATGTCGGGACCGAGGCGCCCAAGGGCGAATTCGGCGTCTATCTGGTGTCCGACGGCACCAACAAGCCCTATCGCTGCAAGATCCGGGCGCCGGGCTTTGCCCATATCGCGGCCATGGATTTCATGTCGAAGGGCCATCTGCTGGCCGATGCCGTCGCCATTCTGGCGAATATGGACATCGTGTTCGGCGAGATCGATCGTTGAGGGGACCGGGACCAGTGAGCGACACCAACGTCGAGCCTGCGAGCTTCGCCTTCACCGAAGAGAATCTCGCCGCGGCGGCAAAGATCATCGCGAAATACCCCGACAGCCGCCAGCAGAGCGCCGTGATGCCCCTGCTGGATCTGGCCCAGCGTCAGAATGATGGCTGGCTGCCGCGGGTGGCGATGGATTACGTGGCCGATATGCTGGGCATGCCGCCGATCCGGGTGTACGAGGTCGCGACCTTCTACACCATGTACAATCTGAAGCCGATCGGCCGCCATCACGTCCAGGTCTGCACCACCACCCCGTGCTGGCTGCGCGGGTCCGACGCGGTGATGGCCGCCTGCCAGAAGCATCTGGGCATCGATGTCGGCGAGACCACCGCCGACGGCCTGTTCACGCTGGCCGAGGTGGAATGCCTTGGTGCCTGCGCGAATGCGCCGATGATGCAGATCGGTGACGACTATTACGAGGATCTGGACGCGGAGCTCACCATCCGGGTGCTCGACGCCCTGAAGCGTGGCGAGACGCCGAAGCCAGGGCCGCAGACCGGCCGGCGCCGGGCATCCGAGCCCGAGGGCTGGCAGCCGGCGGCCGGGACCGTGCAGACCGCATCCGGCACCGCAGGAGGCAATGATGCTGCGTGATCAGGACCGCATCTTCACCAATCTTCATGGCTATGACGATTTTCGTCTGGCCGGTGCCCGGCGGCGCGGCGATTGGGACGGCACCCGGGACATCATCGCCAAGGGCCCCGACTGGATCGTCCAGGAGATGAAGGCGAGCGGCCTGCGCGGCCGTGGCGGCGCGGGCTTCCCGACCGGTGTCAAATGGTCGTTCATGCCCAAGAACGATCCGCGCCCGTCCTATCTGGTGGTGAACGCCGACGAAGGCGAGCCCGGCACCTGCAAGGACCGCGAAATCATGCGCCACGACCCGCACAAGCTGGTCGAAGGCTGCCTGATCGCCGGTTTCGCGATGAAGGCGGTTGCCGCCTATATCTATATCCGCGGCGAGTTTCTCCGCGAGGCCCAGGCGCTGCAGACCGCGATCGACGAGGCCTATGAGGCCGGTCTGATCGGCCGCAATGCCTGCGGCAGCGGCTATGACTTCGACGTCTACATCCATCTCGGTGCCGGCGCCTATATCTGCGGCGAAGAGACGGCGCTGATCGAGAGCCTGGAAGGCAAGAAGGGTCAGCCGCGGCTGAAGCCGCCGTTTCCGGCGATGGCCGGCCTGTATGGCTGCCCGACCACCGTGAACAATGTGGAAAGCATCGCGGTCGCGCCGACCATCCTGCGCCGCAGCGGTGCCTGGTTTGCGGGGCTGGGGCGCGAGAACAACACCGGCACCAAGATCTTCTCGATTTCCGGCCATGTGAACAAGCCGTGCAATATCGAGGAAGAGATGGGCATTCCGCTGCGTGAGCTGATCGAGCGTCATGCCGGCGGCGTGCGTGGTGGCTGGGACAATCTGCTGGCGATCATTCCCGGCGGATCGTCGGTGCCCTTGCTGCCCAAGTCGACCTGCGACGACATCCTGATGGATTTCGACAGCCTGCGGGCGGTGAAGTCCGGCCTTGGCACTGCTGCGGTCATCGTGATGGACAAGTCGACTGACGTGGTGCGTGCCATCGCGCGGTTGTCGAAATTCTATATGCATGAAAGCTGCGGTCAGTGCACACCGTGCCGCGAAGGCACCGGCTGGCTGTGGCGGACCATGGACCGCATGGTCAAGGGCCATGCGACCCTGCCCGAAATCGACCGGCTGGAGCAGGTGACCTATCAGATCGAGGGTCATACCATCTGCGCGCTGGGCGATGCCGCGGCGTGGCCGGTGCAAGGCCTGATCCGTCACTTCCGTCCGGAACTTGAGCGGCGCATCGGCGCCGCCCGGGATGCGGCCCGCGCGGCCTGAGGAGGAACCCGATGCCGAAACTGACCATCGACGGCCTGGAAGTCGAGGTGCCCGCGGGGGCGACCGTGCTTCAGGCCTGCGAAGCGGCTGGCGCGGAGATTCCCCGCTTCTGCTATCACGAACGCCTGTCGATCGCCGGCAATTGCCGGATGTGTCTGGTCGAGCAGGAGCGGGCGCCCAAGCCGATCGCATCCTGCGCGATGCCGGCCGCCGACGGCATGGTCATCCACACCAATACCGAGCGGGTGAAGAAGGCTCGCGAAGGGGTGATGGAATTCCTGCTGATCAACCATCCGCTGGATTGTCCGATCTGCGATCAGGGCGGCGAATGCGATCTGCAGGATCAGGCCATGGCCTATGGCCGTGGCATGAGCCGCTATGACGAGGAAAAGCGGGCGGTCAAGGACAAGGACATGGGTCCGCTGATCCAGACCTGGATGACGCGCTGCATCCATTGCACCCGCTGCGTGCGCTTCGCCACAGAGATCGCGGGCGTGCCCGAGATGGGCGCCACCGGCCGCGGCGAGCACATGGAGATCGGCACCTATGTCGAGCATGCGCTGACCTCGGAACTGTCGGGCAACATGATCGACCTGTGCCCGGTGGGCGCGCTGACCTCGAAGCCCTATGCCTTCAACGCCCGCCCGTGGGAGCTGAAGAAGACCGAGTCCATCGACGTGCTCGACGCCGTTGGCGCGAACATCCGGATCGACGTTCGCGGCCGCGAGGTGCTGCGCGTGCTGCCCCGGCTGCATGAGGACGTGAACGAGGAGTGGCTGGGCGACAAGAGCCGCTTCGCCTATGACGGGCTGAAGCGCCAGCGTCTCGACCGTCCCTATATCCGCGAGAACGGTCGTCTGCGGCCTGCTACCTGGGACGAGGCCTTCGGTGCCATCCGTGGCCGGCTGGAAGGCCGTGCGCCTGAAACCGTGGCCGGTCTGGTCGGCGATCTGGTCGATTGCGAGGCGATGACGGCGTTTCGCGACCTGATGCGCGAGGTGATCGGCACGCCGCATGTCGATTGCCGTCAGGATGGCGCAGCGCTCGACCCGACCCAGCGGGCATCCTGGCTGTTCAACAGCACCATCGCCGGTATCGAGATGGCCGATGCGGTGCTGCTGGTCGGCACCGACCCGCGTCGAGAGGCGCCGCTGGTCAATGCCCGGTTCCGCAAGCGCTGGCGCAAGGGTGGTTTCCGTGGCTGGTCGATCGGGCCGGCGCTGGACCTGACCTGGCCGGTCGAAAATCTTGGGACCGATGCCAGCCGGCTTGAGGCGATCGCGAACGGTACCGATCCGATCGTCGAGGCGCTGAAGGCGGCCGAACGGCCGATGATCGTGGTCGGCATGGGCGCGCTGACCCGGGCCGACGGCGCGAAGATCCTGGGCGTTGCCCGCAAGATCGCCGAGCGCTGCGGCATGGTCCGCGACGGCTGGAACGGCTTCAATGTGCTGCACACCGCCGCGGCGCGTGTCGGCGGCATGGAACTGGGGCTGGTGCCGGGGGAGGGCGGCCTTGCGACACGCGAGATCGTGGCGGGTTGCGCCAGCGGCCGGATCGAGACCCTGTTCCTGCTGGGTGCCGATGAAATCGACACCGATGCGCTGGGCGAGGCCTTCGTGATCTATCAGGGCCATCACGGCGACGCCGGTGCGCATCGCGCCGATGTGGTGCTGCCGGGTGCGGCCTATACCGAAAAGAACGGCACCTACGTCAATATGGAAGGCCGGCCGCAGCGGTCGCATCTGGCGGTGTTCCCGGTGGGGGATGCGCGCGAGGACTGGAAGATCCTGCGGGCGTTGTCGGGCATGCTCGGCAAGCCGTTGCCCTATGACGATCTGTCGGGCGTGCGGGCGCGGATGGCGGCGATCAGCCCGCGTCTGGCCCGCATCGACCAGATCGAGCCGGCCGGGCTGGGCGGCGCGTTCGGCCAGACCGGTACGCCGGATACCGCCCCGCTGACCGCGGCGATCACCAACTACTACATGACCGATCCGATTTCCCGCGCCTCGCGGACCATGGCGACCTGCACCGCGATCTATGCGGGCGACGCGCTCCAGCAGGACAAGGCGACCGGCACCAATGGCTGACTTCTTTTTCGGATATGTCTGGCCCGGGGTGATCATCGTCGCCCAGATCCTGGCCATCGTGATGCCGCTGCTGATCGCGGTCGCCTATCTGACGCTGATGGAACGCAAGGTCATCGGCTTCATCCAGATGCGGCGCGGCCCCAATGTCGTTGGCCCCTTCGGTCTGCTTCAGCCTTTCGCCGACGCATTGAAGCTGCTGACCAAGGAAACCATCATCCCGTCGCGGTCGAACCGGTTCCTGTTCCTGCTGGCGCCGATGCTGACCCTGATCCTCAGCCTGGTTGCCTGGGCGGTGATCCCGTTCGACGATGGCTGGGTGCTGGCCGATATCAATGTCGGCATCCTGTATCTGTTTGCCATCTCGTCGCTGGGCGTCTATGGCATCATCATGGCCGGCTGGGCCTCGAACTCCCGCTATGCCTTTCTGGGGGCGATGCGCTCGGCGGCGCAGATGGTGTCGTATGAAGTCTCGATCGGCCTGGTGATCATCACCGTGCTGCTCTGCGTGGGGTCGCTGAACCTGTCGGATGTTGTGCGGGCGCAGGAAACGGTGTGGTTCGCCATTCCGCTGTTTCCGATGTTCGTGGTCTTCTTCATCTCGGCGCTGGCCGAGACCAACCGGCTGCCCTTCGACCTTCCGGAAGCGGAAGCAGAGCTGGTGTCGGGCTATAACGTCGAATATTCGTCGATGCCCTTCGCGCTCTTCTTCCTCGGCGAATACGCCAACATGATCCTGATGAGCGGGATGACCACCATCCTGTTTCTGGGGGGCTGGCTGCCGCCGTTCGACATCGCGCCGCTGAACTGGATCCCGGGCGTGGTGTGGTTCCTGATCAAGATCTTCGTGCTGCTGTTCGTGTTCATCTGGGTGCGCGGTACCTTCCCGCGGTATCGCTATGACCAGTTGATGCGTCTGGGCTGGAAGGTGTTCCTGCCGTTCTCGCTGCTGTGGGTGGTTCTCACCGCTGGCGTGCTCGTGGGCTTCGGCTGGCTTCCGGGGCAGCAATAGGCGGTCCTGGTGCTTGCGGCCGGATTGTTCCAATTCGGCCACAGCACGGCGAAGCCCCGGACATGCGGGGTCCGTGAATGCGGGGACACGTGCTTGCCAAGTGCGCGTCCCGGAGTAAGGTAAGCCCGGATCGTCCGGCCGGCCCCGTCGGGCTGGCCTGGAGGCCGGAGGAGAGGTTGAGATGGCATCGATCGGCCAGACCGCACGCGCATTCCTGCTCACCGAGATCGTGAAGGGTATGGCGCTGACGTTGCGCTACTTCTTCAAGCCGAAGGTGACGCTGAACTACCCCTATGAGAAGGGGCCGATCAGCCCGCGGTTTCGTGGGGAGCATGCGCTGCGCCGGTATCCCAATGGTGAAGAGCGCTGCATCGCCTGCAAGCTGTGCGAGGCGATCTGCCCGGCCCTTGCGATCACGATCGAGGCGGAGCCGCGTGCCGATGGCAGCCGGCGTACCACCCGCTACGACATCGACATGACCAAATGCATCTATTGCGGCTTCTGCCAGGAGGCGTGCCCGGTGGATGCGATCGTCGAGGGGCCGAACTTCGAGTTCGCGACCGAGACGCGCGAAGAGCTGTTCTACGACAAGACAAAGCTGCTTCAGAACGGCGACCGGTGGGAACGGGAGATCGCGGCGAACCTCGCCGACGTCGCGCCCTACCGTTGATGGTGTGAGAGCGCCGGCCCCGATCAGGGGCCGGCGATGGTTTGAAGGCACCGCGCCACCCGGCGCTGGTGCCATGCGACACAAGAAACGAGATCGGACGAGGGCGGAGAATGGTTCTTCAGGCGCTGGCCTTCTACCTCTTCGCCGCGGTGACTGTGGCATCGGGCGTGATGGTTATTTCCGCCCGCAACCCGGTTCACTCGGTGTTGTTCCTCATTCTGGCCTTCTTCAACTCGGCCGGCCTGTTCGTGCTGCTGGGTGCGGAATTCCTGGCGATGATCCTGGTGGTCGTCTATGTCGGTGCCGTGGCCGTGCTGTTCCTGTTCGTGGTCATGATGCTGGACATCAACTTCGTGCAGCTGCGCGAGGGCTTTCAGCGCTATCTGCCGGTCGGCGCGCTGATCGGCCTGGTACTGCTGGCCGAACTGGTGCTCATCGGTGGCAGCTACAGCCTGGCCGCATCCGATCAGCCGCTGTTCGCGGCTCCGATCGGCGTGCCCGAGGGTGTCTCGAACATCCATGCGCTCGGCCAGCTCGTCTACACGAAGTATGTCTATCTGTTCCAGGCTGCGGGGCTGGTGCTGCTGGTCGCGATGATCGGCGCCATCGTGCTGACCCTGCGCAGCCGCCCCGGCGTCGTTCGCCAGGATCCGGGCAAGCAGAATGCCCGGACCATCGAACAGTCGGTGGAAATCAAGAAGGTTCCGACGGGTAAGGGCATTTGATGATCATCGGCATCGAGCATTATCTGGTCCTGGCCGCGATCCTGTTTACGCTTGGGATCTTCGGGATCTTCCTGAACCGCAAGAATGTCATCACGATCCTGATGTCGATCGAATTGATGCTGCTCGCGGTCAATATCAACTTCGTCGCATTCTCGACCCAGCTCCAGGATCTGGTGGGGCAGGTCTTCGCGATGTTCGTCCTCACCGTCGCCGCTGCCGAAGCAGCGATCGGCCTTGCCGTGCTCGTGGTCTATTTCCGGAACCGCGGCTCGATCGAGGTCGAAGACATCAACATGATGAAGGGCTGAGGCCGCGATGTACGTCGCACTGATCCTGCTTCCGCTCGCGGCGGCGATCGTCGCCGGCTTCCTTGGCCGTGTCCTCGGCGATCGGGGGTCGCAGTTCGTGACCACCGGCGCCGTGGGGCTCGCGGCCCTGTTGTCGGTCGTCGCCTTCTTCGACGTCGCGGTCTATGGCAACGCAACCACGATCGAGCTGTTCACCTGGATCCGCTCGGGCGGGCTCGATTTCGCCTGGGCGCTGCGCATCGATGCGCTGACCGCGGTCATGCTGATCGTGGTGAACGGCGTGTCGTTCATGGTCCACCTCTACTCGATCGGCTATATGAGCCACGATCCGCATAAGCCGCGGTTCATGGCTTATCTGTCGCTGTTCACCTTCGCGATGCTGACGCTGGTGACCGCCGACAATCTGGTCCAGATGTTCTTCGGCTGGGAAGGCGTCGGTCTCGCCTCTTATCTGCTGATCGGCTTCTGGTACAAGAAGCCGTCGGCGAACAAGGCGGCCATGAAGGCCTTCGTGGTCAACCGCGTGGGTGACTTCGGCTTCTCGCTGGGCATTTTCGGCGTGTTCCTGGTCACCGGCTCGGTCACCTTCGACGCGGTCTTCGGCGAGCTTGGCAACGTCGCCGGGACCACCATCGATTTCCTCGGCATGTCGTTGCCGACGATCGAGGTGCTGGGCGTGCTGCTGTTCATCGGTGCGATGGGCAAGTCGGCCCAGCTTGGCCTGCACACCTGGCTGCCGGATGCGATGGAAGGCCCGACCCCGGTGTCGGCGCTGATCCATGCGGCGACCATGGTCACCGCCGGCGTGTTCATGGTGGCGCGGCTGTCGCCGCTGTTCGAGCTGACGGTGTTCACCAGCGACATGATCACGGTGATCGGCGCCTCGACCGCGTTCTTCGCCGCGACCATCGGCCTCACCCAGACCGATATCAAGCGGGTCATCGCCTATTCGACCTGCTCGCAGCTCGGCTACATGTTCTTCGCGGCGGGCGTCGGCGCCTATCCGGCGGCGATCTTCCACCTGATGACCCATGCCTTCTTCAAGGCGCTGCTGTTCCTGGGCGCCGGCTCGGTCATCCATGCGATGTCCGACGAGCAGGACATGCGCCGCATGGGCGGCATCTGGAAGCTCATCCCCGTCACCTACATGATGATGTGGATCGGATCGCTGGCGCTGGCCGGCATCCCGCCCTTCGCCGGCTTCTTCTCGAAGGACATGATCCTTGAGACGGCCTATGCCGCGCATTCCACAGTCGGCGCCTATGCCTTCTGGATGGGCATCGCCGCAGCGTTCATGACCGCCTTCTATAGCTGGCGCCTTCTGTTCATGACCTTCCATGGCAAGCCCCGTGCCGACAAGCACACCATGGAGCATGTCCATGAAAGCCCGCTGATCATGACCGTGCCGCTGTTCCTGCTGGCGGTGGGTGCGATCACGGCCGGCTATATCGGCCAGCCGATGGTCGATGCCGGGCTGGCGTTCTGGAATGGCTCGATTGCGATGCTGGGCGAGCACAACATCCTGGAAGAGGCGCATCACGTGCCCGGCTGGGTGAAGCTGCTGCCGCTGGTCATGAGTGCCGCCGGTATCGGGCTCGCCTGGCTGTTCTATATCCGCCGGCCGGATCTGCCGGGCAAGGTGGCGTCGGACTTCTCGGGCCTCTACAAGTTCCTGCTCAACAAGTGGTATTTCGACGAGCTGTATGACGCCATCTTCGTGCGTCCCGCGCTCTGGATCGGCCGGGTGTTGTGGCAGGGCGGTGACCGCCGGATCATCGACGGTTTCGGGCCCGATGGTATCGCCGCGGTCTCGCTGGGCCTGGCCCGGCGGGCGGGCCGGATGCAGTCGGGTTACGTCTACCACTATGCGTTTGCCATGCTCATCGGTCTGGCGCTGATCGTGTCCTACTTCTTCTTCGGTCTGGAGGCCGGCTGGTGATGACGGATTGGCCGCTTCTCTCGACGGTCGTCTTCCTGCCGCTGATCGGTGCGGGGTTCATCCTGCTGATCCGCGGTGACGAGGCGACGGTGGCCCGCAACGCCCGCAGCGTCGCGCTGTGGACCAGCGTCATCACCTTCCTGATCTCCCTGCTGCTGTGGTCGGGCTTCGACAGCTCGACCGCCGACTTCCAGTTCGTCGAGCGGGTCGAGTGGTTCCCCGGCTATGGGATCGACTACCATCTCGGCATCGACGGCATCTCGCTGTGGTTCGTTCTGCTCACCACCCTGCTGATTCCGATCTGTGTGCTGGCGAGCTGGGATGCGATCACGGTCAGGGTGAAGGAATACATGATCGCGTTCCTGGCTATGGAAACGCTGGTCATCGGCTCCTTCGTGTCGCTCGACTTCGTGCTGTTCTATGTCTTCTTCGAAGGCATGCTGATCCCGCTGTTCCTGATCATCGGCATCTGGGGTGGCAAGCGACGCATCTATGCGGCGTTCAAGTTCTTCCTCTACACCATGTTCGGCTCGGTGCTGATGCTGGTGGCGCTGCTCGCGATGTATTTCGAGGCCGGCACCACCGACATCCCGACCCTGATGAGCACGAATTTCAGCCACAACATGCAGTTGTTCCTGTGGCTGGCGATGTTCGCGTCCTTCGCGGTCAAGATGCCGATGTGGCCGGTGCACACCTGGCTGCCCGATGCCCATGTCGAGGCGCCGACCGCCGGTTCCGTGCTGCTGGCGGGTATCCTGCTGAAGGTGGGTGGCTATGGCTTCCTGCGCTTCAGCCTGCCGATGCTGCCGGATGCCAGCCACTATTTCGCGCCGTTGATCTTCGGCCTGTCGGTGGTGGCGGTGATCTACACCTCGCTGGTCGCCCTGGTGCAGGGCGACATGAAGAAGCTGATCGCCTATAGCTCGGTCGCCCATATGGGCTTCGTGACCATCGGCATCTACACCTTCAACACCCAGGGCCTCGAAGGCTCGATCATCCAGATGCTCAGCCACGGCCTGGTGTCGGGCGCGCTGTTCCTGTGTGTCGGCGTGGTCTATGACCGCATGCACACCCGCGACATCGACCGCTATGGCGGCCTGGTGCATCGGATGCCCGGCTATGCGCTGGTGTTCCTGTTCTTCACCATGGCCTCGATCGGTCTGCCCGGCACGTCGGGCTTCGTGGGGGAATTCCTGGTGCTGGTCGGCGCCTTCCAGGCCAATACCTGGGTGGCTTTCCTGGCCGCGACCGGCGTGATCCTCGGTGCGTGCTATATGCTGTGGCTGTATCGGCGGGTCGTGTTCGGCGAACTTGTGCGCGAGGATCTGAAAGGCATCCTCGACATGAACCGCCGGGAGGTTCTGGCCTTTGCGCCGCTGGTCGTGCTGACCCTCTGGATGGGCATCTATCCCGAGACCTTCCTTGAGCCGATCCGTGCATCGGTCGCCCATCTCCTGGAACAGGTCCAGGTCGAGAAGGCGGCAATGGCGGTTGACGCCGTGAACCAGCTCGCGCAGCGCTGACGAGACGAGAGGCATCGAGGTTTACGATGACGTCCTATCCTCTTCCCGATCTGGCCCCGGCATTCCCCGAGCTCTGGCTCGCGGTGCTCGGCATGGCTCTGATCCTCGTCGGCGTGTTCGCGGGCAAGGACAAGGCATCCGGGCTGCTGTCCTGGCTGGCCGGCATCGGCTTCGCGATCGCGGCCGTGCTGGTCATGATGGGGCCCGAAGGCCGCGTCGTGACCTTCCACGGCCTGTTCGTGACCGATGCCTTCGGCGCCTTCATGAAGGTGCTGGTGCTGCTGGCGTCGATCTTCGCCCTGATCATGTCGCGCGACTATCTTGAGCGCGAGGGTGTGGTCCGGTTCGAATATCCGCTGCTGATGGTGTTCGCCACCATCGGCATGCTGATGATGATCTCGGCCAACGACCTGATGTCGCTCTATATGGGTCTTGAGCTGCAGAGCCTGTCGCTCTACGTGCTGGCGGCCTTCAAGCGCGACAGTGTCAAGTCGACCGAAGCGGGCCTGAAATACTTCCTGCTCGGCGCGCTGTCGTCGGGCATGCTGCTCTATGGCTGCAGCATGGTCTATGGCTTCGCCGGGTCCACCAGCTTCGATGCGCTGGCGGTTTCGCTGGCGGCGCCGGCACCCTCGCTGGGTGTGATCGTCGGTCTGGTCTTCATCATGGTGGGTCTGGCCTTCAAGATTTCGGCGGTGCCGTTCCATATGTGGACGCCCGACGTGTATGAGGGCGCCCCCACCAGTGTTGCCGCCTTCTTTGCCATGGCGCCGAAGATCGCCGCGATGGCGCTGCTGGTCCGGGTGCTGGCCGAGCCCTTCGGCGGCATGGTCGGCGAATGGCAGCAGGTGACCTGGTTCATCGCGGTTGCCTCGATGGTGCTGGCGGCCTTCGCGGCCATCGGCCAGACCAACATCAAGCGGCTGCTGGCCTATAGCTCGATCGGCCATGTCGGTTATGCCCTGGTGGGCTTGACGGCCGGCACGGTCGAGGGCTATCGCGGCGTCGCCGCCTATATGGCGATCTATCTGTTCATGACCGTCGGCACCTTCTCGGTCGTGCTGCTGATGCGCCGGCAGGGCCGGATGGTCGAACAGATCGCCGATCTGGCCGGGCTGTCGCGCAGCCGCCCGGTCATCGCCTTCATCCTGGCGGCGATGATGTTCTCTCTGGCCGGGATTCCGCCGCTGGCGGGCTTCTTCGGCAAGCTGTTCGTCTTCCAGGCGGCGGTGAAGGCCGGCTTGTTCTGGCTGGCGGTGATCGGCGTCGTCTCCAGCGTGGTCAGCGCCTATTACTATCTCCGCATCGTCAAGATCATGTATTTCGACGAGCCGGCGGAAGCCTTCGATCGGGGTATCGGCACGGGCCTGACCGTGACGCTCGCGATCAGCTTCGCCTTCACCATGCTGTTCTTCATCGTACCCGGCGTGCTTCTGGACCGGGCCGGGCAGGCAGCCCTGGCGCTGATGCCGTGACCGACGGCCAGGGGCGCGTCCCCGATCTGCCGCCGGCGTTCAATCTGGTGCTGCGCGACGAGGTCGACAGCACCAACATCCTCGCGCGGCAACTGATCGCCGAGGGCGCGCCGGATGGCACATTGGTGGTGGCGGCGCGCCAGACCACCGGGCGCGGCCGCCAGGGCCGCGTCTGGCAGTCGCCGGCGGGCAATCTGTATATGAGCCTGGTGCTGCGTCCGCAGAGTCCGCCTGGACATGCGGCGCAGCTTTCGCTCGTGGTGGGCCTGGCGATGGCCGATGCCATCGCCGCCTTGCTGCCGCAGGGATCGGGCGCCGTGCCTGCGGTGAAGTGGCCCAACGATGTTCTGCTGGTCAGGGACGGTGTCGCGGGCAAGCTTGCCGGTATCCTGCTGGAAAGCGCCGAGGACCAGTCCGGAACCCATGTCATCGCCGGCATCGGTGCCAATGTCCGGGTGCATCCGGGGCCGACCGATGGTGTGTTTCCGCCGGCGGTGCTGGCGGAATGCCCCGGGGCACACCATCTTTACCCTCTGGACGTCGTTGAGGCTTTCGCGCCGGCCTTTGCGGCCCGCCGTGCGGTCTGGGCGCGCAAAGGCCTGGGTGGATTGAAGGCGGACTGGCTGGCCAGAGCCTATGGTCTGGGGCAGATGGCGACGGTCCGCTATGGCGCCACGCCGGTCACCGGCCGCCTCGATGGTATCGATGATGACGGCACGCTGCTGCTGGCTCAGGAGGATGGAACGATCCGACGGCTCGCCGCCGGCGAGGTCGTGTTTGCGAAGCCGCCGGTAACGGGCGGCGCCTGAAGAAGATGCGGGAAGGAAACCCTCGATGCTGCTCACCATCGATGTCGGCAATACCAATACGGTGTTTGCGGTCCACGATGGCACAGACTGGCGCGGGCAGTGGCGGGCCAGCACCGACGGCCGGCGAACCGCCGATGAATACGCGGTCTGGCTGCTACAACTATTCGCCCTGAAGGAGCTGACGGTTCCCGATATCGATGCGGTGATCATCTCGTCGGTGGTGCCGCAGACCAAGTTTTCGCTCCGGCAGCTCTGTCGAGACTATTTCGGATCGGAGCCGATGATGATCGGTGATCCGGACGTCCGGCTGGGCCTGCGGATCGACATGGACCGCCCGCGCGAGGTTGGCGCGGACCGCCTGGTGAACGCCATCGCCGCCCATAAGATCTATGGCGGCGACCTGATCGTGATCGACTTCGGCACCGCAACCACCTTCGACGTGGTCGGTGCCGACGGCTCCTATCAGGGTGGCGTGATCGCACCGGGCATCAACCTGTCTTTGGAGGCGCTGCACCGCGCCGCCGCGAAATTGCCGAGGATCGCCGTCGAACGGACGCAGACGGTCATCGGCAAAGATACCGTGCCAGCGATGCAGGCTGGCGTCTTCTGGGGCTATGTCGGCCTGATCGAAGGTCTGGTTCGCCGGATCGTCGATGAATACGGCAAGCCGATGACCGTCATTGCAACCGGCGGTCTGGCCCCGATCTTCTTCAACGCGACCGACGCTATCCAGCACGCCGACCCCGACATCACGCTTGTCGGGCTGCTGGAAATTCATCGGCTCAACATCCAAGAGAAGGCATGACCCGACAAAAGGACGATGCACTGCCGCCGACCGCCAAGGTCGAGCCGGGTGAGGAATTGCTGTTTCTGCCGCTGGGCGGCGCCAACGAGATCGGGATGAATCTCAATCTCTATGGCTGCCGCGGACAGTGGGTGGTGATCGATTTCGGGCTGGGATTTGCCGATGACCGGCTGCCGGGCGTCGATATCATCCTGCCCGATATCGCATTTCTGGAAGCCCGCCGCGACAAGATCGCCGGCATCGTGCTGACCCACGCCCACGAAGATCATCTGGGCGCGGTGCCATATCTGTGGCGGCGGCTGCGACTGCCGATCTATGCGACCCCCTTTGCCGCCGCCGTGGTGCGCGCGAAGCTGAGGGAGTCCGGGGTGGGCGACCGCGAGGCCGACATCACCATCATTCCGCTGGGTGGCCGGCTGAAGCTTGGGCCGTTCGACATGGAATTCGTGTCGCTGACCCATTCGATCCCCGAGCCCAACGCCATCGCGATCCGCACGCCATTCGGCACGGTGATGCATACCGGCGACTGGAAGATCGACCCCGAGCCGCTGGTTGGCGAGACCACCGACATCGATCGCCTGACGGCGATCGGCGAGGAAGGTGTCCTCGCCATGGTCTGCGACTCGACCAACGTGTTCCGCGAAACCGACGCCGGATCGGAAGCGGATGTCCGCGCCAATCTGGGCGGGCTGGTCGCCGGCCGTAAGGGCCGGGTGTTCGTGGCCACCTTCGCCTCGAACATCGCGCGGGTGGAAACCATCGTCAAGGCGGCGGCCGATGCCAACCGCAAGGTGGTGGTGCTGGGCCGTGGCCTTGACCGGATGATCAAGGCCGCCACCGAGACCGGCTATCTGGACATCGCCGGCATGCTGGCGACCGATCGTGAGGCCGACCGGCTGCCGGCCGAGCGGCTGCTGTATCTGGTGACCGGCTGCCAGGGCGAGCCCAATGCGGCGCTGGCCCGCATCGCCCGGGGCGAGCACCCGGCGGCGGAACTGCGCCGGGGCGACACCGTTATGCTGTCCTCGCGCCAGATCCCGGGCAATGAACGCAAGATCGGCCGGTTGCTGAACCTGCTCGCCCGCGAGGGCGCCGAGGTCATCACTGAACGTGACGCCGATATTCATGTCTCGGGGCATGGCGGCCGCAACGAGCTGGCCCAGATGTATCGCTGGGTGAAGCCGCGCATCGCCGTGCCGGTCCATGGCGAGCCTCGCCATCTGATCGAGCATGTGGCCCTGGCGAAGAGCCTTCAGGTGCCCGAGGCGGTGACGGTCGAGAACGGCGCCGTGGTGCGGCTGGCGCCGGGCACGCCGGGGCGGATCGCGCGGATCGCCTCGGGTTATCTGGTCGCCGACGGCAATAACGACGTGCTGCCGGTGGATGGCGAGGTCATGCGCGCGCGCAAGCGCATGCTCTATGAAGGCGCTGCCTTCGCGACCGTCGTCGTCGACAAATATGGCGAGCTGAAAGCCGATCCGATGGTGGCGCTGCCCGGTCTGGTCGATCCGGATTCCGAGATCGACACTCTGGCGGCCGACATTGCCGAGGATCTGGCCGAGGCGATCGACGGACTGGATGATGACGATGTGTTGAGCGATGTGCGCATCCACGACGTGACGCGGCTGGCATTGCGCCGTCGGCTGCGCACACGGCGTGGCAAGAAGCCCTTGATCGACGTGCATGTCGTGCGAATCTGATTGTATGCCACAAGACGTCGCGGCACGGGAACGGGGAGCCCGGACCGCGGCGGCCATGCTGCCCGCATGGTGGAACCAGCGATATAAACCGCAGAAAACCGGGTCGCGTACCCCTAGACTGAGGAGAGCCTCTGCCGATGATCGGACGCCTCAACCATGTCGCCATCGTCGTCCCCGATCTCGATGCGGCAGCCAGCCTGTATCGCAACACCTTCGGCGCCACCGTTTCGGCCGCGAAGGACCAGCCCGCCCATGGCGTGACCACGGTGTTCGTGCGCCTGGACAACACCGCCATCGAGCTTCTGCACCCGCTGGGCGCCGACAGCCCGGTCGCGAAGTTCCTTGAGCGCAACCCGTCGGGCGGCGTGCACCATGTGTGCTATGAGGTCGATGACATCTATGCCGCGCGCGACAAGCTGAAGGCCGACGGCATGCGGGTGCTGGGCGATGGCGAGCCGAAGATCGGCGCCCATGACAAGCCGATCCTGTTCCTGCACCCCAAGGACACCAATGGCACGCTGGTGGAGCTGGAGCAGGTCGGCGCCTGATCGGGGCCGAGCCACTGCAATGCGGCACCTGACGTCGCCTTCAATCCGCGCCCGCCCGGCCTGACCGCCGGGCGGGCGTTATATCTGGTCCGGCCGCCCTGGTCTCGGGCTCATCACCCTGAAGGACATCCTGGCATGGAGAATTGGTTCACCGTGGCGTTGGTCTTCGTGATCGTCTGGTGGCCGCTGTTCTTCATGACGCTGCCGGTGGGCGTGCGCCATGACCACAAGGACGAGCACGCCGAGGCATCGGGGGCGCCCCGCAATCCGCGGCTGTGGGTGAAGGCGGCGGCGACCAGCGTGATCGCGGCGGCGCTGACCTATGGCGTCGATGTCCTGATCCGGTCGGATCTTCTGAATGGTCTGGTGCGCTGATCAGACACCGCGTATGAAAGCCAGCCGCAGGCCCAACGCCAGCAGCGCGCCGCCGGTGACCCGATCGATCCACGGGCCCGCGCGCAGCAGCCGGCGGCGCACCGCCGGGGTGCCGATCACGCAGGCGACGGTGCCGAACCACAGCAGTTCCACGCCAACCATGGTGGCGCCATAGAGCAGCTTCGCCGGTTCAGGCGTGGCCGGATCGATGATCTGGGTGAACAGGGCCAGGAAAAAGATCGCGACCTTCGGGTTCAGAAGATTGGTCGCGAGTCCGGCCGAGGCCGAGGCATGGTAGCGGCGCGGTCCGGTGGCCGCGGTGTCTACGGCCAGGGCGGCGCCGGCGATCGCCGATTGCCGCGACAGCAGCGCCTTCAAGCCGATGAACACCAGAAACCCAGCGCCGGCCCAGCGCAGGATGTCGTAGAGCAGCGGCGTCTGGGCGATCAGCACCGTGACCCCGATCAGGCCCAGCGTGGCGTGCACCGCGTTGCCGGTGGCAAGCCCGGCCGCAACCGCCAGCCCGTGGCGCGGCCCCAGGCTCAGCGCCGTGCGCATGGTGATCAGCAGGTTGGGTCCGGGTGACATCGCGCCCAGCATGCCGATGCCGAAGATGGCGAGCCAGCTGAGGAACAGTCCGTCGGGCAGCGTTTCGGTCATGGGGTTCTGGTCTCGGGCAGCGGTGGAGCATCAATTCAAGCATCGCCCGGTGGCTCCTGGCAGACAAGCCTCGCCAACGGTTCTGGTCGGCATGAATGCCGGCTGATCGCGCGGTCAGGCGGCACAATGGCTGGGCACCAGCGCGCGCAGCCGATCGGAGACGAAACCGGTGAATGACTGGGCCAGGGCTGCGGGGGCACGGGCCTCGCCGAACACCGCCAGTTCCACCTCGCCCAGGGCCGGGAAACCTTCGGCCTCCGACAGCACGCGCACCCCCGGCGGCACCGTGCAGTCGCCCAGCACCGCGATCCCCAACCCGGCGGTTACCGCCGCCGCCACGCCCGATACGCTTTCCGAGGTATAGACCACCCGCCAGCGCCGATCGCGGCCGGCCAGGGCCTCGATCGCGCGGGCGCGGAAGATGCAGGGGCTGGGCAGGGTGCACAGCGGCAGCGGCGTGGCCGTATCGAGCCGCAGATCGGTCGCGGTCACCCAGCGCAGCGCCTCGGTCATCAGAACCCGTCCCCGATCGACGCCTTCGTCGCGATTGGCGATGACCAGATCGAGTGCGCCGCGATCCAGGCCTTCCATCAGGCTGGCGCCCAGCCCGACCCGGATTTCGACATGGACGCGGGGATGGGCACGGGCGAAGGCCGAGAGCACCGCCGGGAGATGCCGGGGCACGAAATATTCAGCGACACCGACCCGTAACTCGCCTTCGGCCTCGGGCTCGGCGAACCGCTTCAGGGTCTCGTCGTTCAGCGCCACCAGCCGGCGGGCATAGCCCAGCAGCAGCTCGCCATCGGTGGTCAGTGCCAGTGACCGGCTGGTGCGGGCGAAAACCCTGCGCCCCAGCACCTCTTCCAACCGGCGGATCTTCAGGCTGATGGCCGACTGGGTGCGGCCCAGCCGTTCGCCGGCCGAGGTGAAGCCCCCGGTTTCCGCCACGGCCAGAAAACAGCGGACGAGATCGATGTCCAGATCGGGCAGGGTCATCGGCAGGCTCCATGATCGCGACGATCCATGTTGAATTCTTGTTGCTGGAATTGGAACTATTCATTTCCGTCATCAATGGATCGGCGGTTCAATGATCCCAGCCCCGGTGCGCTCCCGCACCTTCCGTACGATCATTCATGAGGCAAGCACCATGACCGAGATCCCCGCCACCATGACCGCCGCGGTGCTCAGCGCCTTTGGCGGGCCTGAGAACCTGACCGCCCAGACACGGCCGGTGCCGTCACCGCGCCGGGGCGAGGTGCTGGTGCAGGTTCATGCCGCCAGCGTCAATCCGATCGATTACAAACTACGTCGCAATGGCCCCGCCATGGCCCCGGCCCTGCCGGGTGTGCTGGGTTGTGACATGGCGGGCGTGGTGGTGGCGCTGGGCGACGGCGTTACCGGATTTGCGGTCGGCGACCGGGTGTTCGGCTCGCCGGGGGGCGTGAAAACCGTCGACGGCACCAATGCCGAATATATCCGGGCGGATGCGCGGGTGTTGGCGCGTATGCCGAGCGGCCTCGGCTTCCGCGAGGCGGCGGCCCTGCCGCTGGTCTCGATCACGGCCTGGGAGGGGCTGATCGATAGGGCGCGGGTGGAGCCGGGCGAGCGGGTGCTGATCCATGGTGGCGCCGGCGGGGTCGGCCATGTCGCGATCCAGATCGCCAAAGCGGCCGGTGCCCATGTTACCGCCACGATCTCGTCGCCCGAAAAGGCGCGGATCGCCCGCGAGCTCGGCGCCGACGAGACGGTGAATTACCGCGACGAGACCGCCGAGGCCTATGTGGCGCGGCTCACCGCCGGGCGCGGCTTCGATGTGGTGATGGACGCGACCGGCGGCAGCGACCTCGCGACATCCTTTGCCGCTGCGCGGCTGAACGGCCGGGTGGTCACCATCGTGTCGCAATATCCGGCGGAGCTGACGCCCATGCATGGCAAAGGGTTGTCGCTGCATGTGGTGTTCATGATCATTCCGATCCTGCACGATATCGGACGCGAGCATCACGGCCAGATCATGAACCGGGTGGCGGCGCTGGTCGAGGCCGGCCGTCTGCGGCCGCTGCTCGATCCCGCCCGCTTCAGTCTGGCCCAGGCCGGCGCCGCCCAGGCGCATCTGGAAGAGGGCCGGGCGACCGGCAAGGTCGTGATCGATGTCAGGGCCGACGCGGCGACCTGAGCGTCCACGGTATCCGAGCGTCCACGGTATCGTTCACCGCTATCGCGTCACCGGGAGCATCCGACCATGCAGAAGATCAACCTCGCGGCCGCCTTCCAGACCATCGACACGCCCTGGAGCCCGCGGATCGCTGGCGCGGTGAACGGCTCGCATATCAAGCTGGTGCGGCTTGACGGCGAATTCATCTGGCATGCGCATGAGCATGAAGACGAGATGTTCCTGGTGGTGCGCGGCCGCATGCAGATGCGGTTCCGCGATCATGATGTCTGGCTGGAGCCGGGCGAGTTCATCATCGTGCCGCGCGGCATCGAGCATATGCCGGTGGCGCCCGAGCCATGCGAGGTGATGCTGATCGAGCCCGCCACCACCCTGAACACCGGCAATGTGGTCAATGAGCGGACGGTGGCGGCGCCGGCCGCTCTGGATGGCTGAACGGCTGGCCGTTATTCCGCCGCGACGGCGACCGTCTGCCCCCGTGGACGCCCGGGGAAGATGGTGGCGCCCACGAACACGATGCCGCCGAAGGCCGCCAGCACCGGAAACAGGCCGGCGAAGCCCGCGCCGCCGTCATGGGTCCAGGCGATCAGCGGCACCGCGCAGGCGCTGGCCGCGAACGAGACCAGATAGCGCACGGCATAGGCGCGGGCGCGCCAGCGGTCGGCGGTGTAATGGGCGACCATGCCGTCATTGATCGTCACCTGGCCGAAGATCGCGAACATCATCACCACCGCCAGCGGGATCAGCGTCCAGCCGCCGGTGGTGGCCGCCAGCAGCAGGCAGGGCGCCTGAAGCGCCGCCAGCGGCAGAAACACCTGGCGCAGCGTATAGCGGTCGATCAGCCGGCCGACGATCAGCTGAGAGGTGGCGCCGGCCACGAAAACCAGGGCGGTGAGGGCGCCGATGCCCATCGGCGTGCTGACCAGATCGGCCAGCCGTTCGGTGAACAATTGCGGCATGGCGATGGTCGTGGCGTTGAACACCAGCCCGCCCGCGATGGTGACCATGGCCAGCACGGCGAAGGCGCGCACCATCACCCCGCGCGGGATCGGCCCCGTGGCGCCCCGCGACCGGATCGCCGGTGCCGGCCGGTCGGGCACCAGCATCAGGAACAGCAGACCGGTCACCACCGCCACCGCGCCGGGGAGGATGAACGCCCAGCGCCAGCCCAGATACTGGGTGATGGCACCGGTGATCAGTGCCGCGAAGGCGACGCCCAGATTGCCGAACACGCCATTGATGCCGATCTCGCGGCCCAGCCGCTCGGCATGGGCGGTCAGCATGGCTGTGCCGACCGGGTGATAGATCGAGGCGAACAGCCCGATCCCGGTCAGGCAGACCGCGATCATCGTCGTGCCCTGGGCAAAGCCGGTGGCGATGGCGGCGGCACCGATGCCGATGAAGAACACCGCCATCATATTGCGCCGGCTCCACAGATCGCCCAGCCAGCCGGCCGGGATCGATCCGGCGCCGAAGGCGATGAACCCGCCCAGCGACAGGGTCAGCAGCGCGCCATAGGACATGTCGAAGGCCGAGGTCATGCCGATCACCGCGGTCGGGAAGATCAGCATGAACATATGATCGGCCACATGGGCCAGATTGATGAAGGTGATGACGCGGCGGTTATGGGTCATGGACCGGACCTGAGGCAGGGAAGGGATCCGCTTTTCCGAGCGGTTGGATGGAGTGTAGGATCGACCGATCAGCGATGTCCGGTCGATTGGTGTCGCCAATCGGACAATGTGTCCCCGGACCCTCGAAACGTGAGCGGCAGCATGCGCAGCACCGACCCCGCCGACTATCAGCATGTGTCACGACCGGTGGCCGCCATGGCCAAGGATTTCAAGCCGGGCAGTGTCGTGGCGCCACATCTGCATCCACGCGGTCAGCTTCTGCACGCGGCGGCCGGCGTGATGGAGGTTACCGCCGCGACCGGATTGTGGCTGGTGCCACCGATGCGGGCGCTGTGGGTGCCGCCTGCGGTGGAACATGGTTTGCGGACGATCGGCGCGGTTGCCATGCGCACGGTCTATATAACCCCTGAGGCCGCGCGCCGCCTGCCGCGGTCCTGCACCGTCATCGAGGTGTCGCCGCTGCTGCGCGAACTGATCGAGGCCGCGACCGTCGAGCCGGTCGACTATGCCGAAGACAGCCGGGGCGAGGCGGTCGCCCGGCTGATTCTGCATGAACTGGCCAGCCCGCGAACCATTCCGCTGCATCTGCCCTGGCCGCGCGATCCAAGGCTGGTGCGATTGTGCCGGCGGGTGCTGGACGATCTGGCCGATGAGGCGGGCTTCGAGGTGTTGGCCGAGGCTGCCGGCGCCAGCACCCGAACCCTGGCCCGCGCCTTTCAGCGCGAGACCGGCATGGGTTTCCTGCGCTGGCGCCAGCAGGCCCGGCTGGTCGAGGCGCTGTCGCAGTTGTCGCAAGGCCTGAGTGTTTCAGTGGTTGCCGCACGCCTTGGCTATCGCAGTCCGTCGGCCTTTACCGCGATGTTCCGCCGGGCGCTGGGCACCACCCCCGGCCATTACATGGCCGGGTCCGACACCTGAATCGCGGCGCGGCGGGCAAAAAAAAAGACCGTGAAAACACGGCCTTTTTCAGAAGAGTTCCGCTTGGCGCTGAACATCATATCCGGTTCGACGGCAACCGACCGGCACGATGTGTTTATTGTTATAGACCCTTCGGGTGCCGTCCGTTTTACCGGCGACACCATCAATTCTTGTTCGATCGAACGGTGGCTCCTCGCGTTCCGGCCGTGGGCCGAACGTGGTGGCATCGTGGCCACCGGATGCTCTTGAACCGCTCAATCCTGTCACCAGCCGTTAGGCCGGGTCACCCTCCCTAGACGTTGGGCCGGTTCTTCTGCCGGTGCCCTGTCCGTCGGCAAAACGGAGATTACGCAGGAATGTGACATCCGTCACGATATTTTTTGCATAGGTGCGCCGCACAAACGAAATATTCTGACAAGAGGTCCGGCAAAGCGCAGCAAACCGCGAGATTGAACGGGGTCGCTGCTTTGTCCGTTGTGCAGTGCACCGTGAACGGGAAACCGGGGGCGTTCCCCATAGCCGTCCCCCGGTTTCTCGTACTATATCAACGTATCAGCCGATAAAGGCGAACTTAAGAATGAACAGGATGGCCAGAATCCAGACTGCGACCGAAACATCACCGATCCTGCCCGCCAGCAGCTTCACGGCTGCATACGCAACGAAGCCGATGGCGATGCCGTTGGCGATGGAATAGGTCAGCGGCATGGTGATGGCGGCCAGCACGCCGGGCGCCACTTCCGTCATGTCGTCCCAGTCCAGTTCCGACAGACCGCGCATCATCAGCAGGGCCACGAACAGCAGGGCCGGTGCTGTCGCATAAGCCGGCACCGAGCCTGCGAGCGGGGCGAAGAACAGCGCCACCAGGAACAGGATCGCCACCACCACGGCGGTCAGGCCGCTGCGGCCGCCGGCATTGATGCCAGACGCGCTTTCGATATAGCTGGTGACGGTGGAGGTGCCGAAGATGGCGCCGACCATGGTGGCGCCGCTGTCCGCCAGCAGGGCCTTGCCGATGCGCGGCAGCCTGCCGTCCTTGTCGAGCAGCCCGCCCCGATGGGCCACACCGACCAGCGTGCCGGCGGTATCGAACAGGTCGACGAACAGGAACGCGAAGATCACGCCGAACATGCCGGCTTCCAGCGCGCCCATGATGTCGAGCTGGAAGAAGGTGGGTGCCACCGATGGCGGCATGCTGACGATGCCCTGGGCCTGGTTCAGCCCGGTCAGGATCGACAGGATCGTCACCAGCAGGATACCGATGATGATGCTGCCGGTGATGTTGCGATAGTGCAGCGCGCAGATGACGAAGAAGCCCAGCGCCGCCAGCAGCACGGTGGGCTGGGTCACGTCGCCGAGTGTCAGGAGGGTGGCCGGATGGTCGACGACGACCTTGGCGTTTTCAAGCGCGATGATCGCGAGGAACAGCCCGATGCCCGCCGAGATCGACAGCTTCAGCGTCATCGGAATGGCGTTGATGATATATTCCCGGACCTTGACCAGTGCCAGAATGAAGAACACCAGCCCTGAGATGAACACCGCCCCCAGAGCCTGATTCCAGGTGTAGCCCATCTCAAGCACGACGGTGAAGGTGAAGAAGGCGTTCAGGCCCATGCCCGGCGCCAGCGCCACGGGATAGTTGGCGAGCAGCCCCATGATCAGGCAGCCGATGGCCGCGGCGACGCAGGTGGCGACGAATACCGCCCCCTGGTCCATGCCGGCATTGGCGAGGATCACCGGATTGACGAAGATGATGTAAGCCATGGTCAGGAAGGTCGTCACGCCCGCGACGACCTCCCGACGGACCGTGGTTCCAAGCTGATCGAGCTGGAAATAGGTTTTGAGCATTCCCGCAAGCTCCTGGACGGGCACAGCGATGCCGATGAGGATGACCGATCTGATGAACCGGTTTCTGCTCCGGAGACGACACCGCATCGGGCGCCGCAGCCGGGCCGACCGGTTGCGTCTGTTTCTGGTTGGATCGAGGGCACCGCAGCCGGATGAATGGCACGGGGCCGGGGCCGTGCGGCCCGGCCGTCCGGCGGGGGGCGGCGCATTGCTGGTTCTCTTCGGCTTATACACCGGCGCGGCGCTGGCTGGCGAGCGTGCTACGGCACCGATCCGCATCGATGGCGATGGGCGTGGCGTTACCGTCACGGTTGACCGGGCCTTCTGCGAACGCATCACCGCCCATCGCCCGGCGCCAGATGTGGCCTGGCAGCCGGGTGTCGATGTCCATGGCCGCGCGGTCGCGCCGGCCGATCTGGATGGCGGCTATGGCGCGGATGCGGCGCGCCGGGCCCTCGGCGACCGGATCACCCTCGATCTGGGATTGCCGCTGGAACGTTTCGGCTATGCCACGGGCACGCCGCTCGGTGCGGCCGAGGTCGATCTGGGGCAGATCAGCATCGGTGCCGATGGCATGGTGGCCTGGAATGGCGAGCGGCTGGACGATCCGGCACAGAACGCCGTCGCCGCAGCCTGCGCCCGCCTGGAGCGGGAGGGGCGCTGATTCCGGACGGACGATTATTGGCTCTCTGCGTGCGCGCCCGCCGTCAGAGGCGCAGATCCGGCGGCCGGATATGCCACCAGAACGTGAGATCGCCCCGGTCCTCGCGATGGAGTTGCGTCGAAGCATCCGTGGGCGGCGCGGCGCCGGCCGCTGTGACGGTCAGACCGAAGGCGAAGCCGGACGGGCGCCCGGCGGCCACCCATTCTGTCAGTCGCAAGGTCAGGGCGTTGGCGGCATCGGGCGTGCCGAAGGCCGTCACCTCGCCCTTGTGCCATATGGCCGCCGATCCACGGGTTTCGTCGACGAGGCCGAAGCCATAATTGTCTGGATCGCCGAACACGGCGACATCGAGCTGCCCCCGGCCGGATTGCCCCATCGACCAGGCCCGGAAATCCGGCGCCACTTTCGACAAGAACGCCGTGAAGGGCAGGGCGTGGCGCAGCATGTCGCCCGGCGCCTCCTGCCCGAATGCCATCGCCGACCGGGACAAGGCTGCGGTCCTCAGCCGGTTGATGGCTGTGTCGTCTGCCAGGGGGATGACCGGGGTTCCGGTGGCTGACGGGCCGGCCACGGGGACGAATTTGCACAGCCGTGTGATGCACGACACCAGCCGGTCGCCCCTGCGTTCCAGCAGATGGGCTTCTTCGGCAAGGCCCCGATTGCGGATCGGGATGATGGCCTTGCCGCCCTCGGTCAGGATCGTCAGCAGCCGGTGCGGCAACTGATAGGCGGACGCGGTCATGATCAGGCGATCGAAGGTGCCGGGTCCGCAGGCCGTGAAACCGTCACCCGCGATCACCGTGATATTGGCAAGCCCCTGCGCCCGCAGGTTCCCGACTGCCTCTGCATGAAGGCGGGGATTGATCTCGACGCCCGTCACATGCCCCTCGGGGCCCACGAGATGGGAGAGCAGGGCCATGAGCCAGCCGGTCCCGCAGCCGATTTCCAGCACGCGCTGGCCGGGCTGTACGTCGAGCAGTGCTGCCAGATGCAGGATGAAGGCGGGTTCCGAACTGGAGGCCGGCAGCATCCGGCCCGCCTCGTCGACATACATCAAGGGGCTGTTTTCGTAGGCGCCGGCCAGGAAACCGGGATCCGCGGGCGTCACCGGCGCGCCTGCCTGCGCCCCCGGCCTGCGAAAGCCGGAGACGAAGGCATGTCGGGGAAAGCGGAAAAAGGCGTCCGCGAGCGCTGGTGAAATCTGTATCCGCTGCCCGCGGATCGGCAGATATGACTTGATCTGGCGGAACAGGGCATCCTGATGCGCCCTCACGGTCTTTTCCTCGAACATCGGCACGTTAAGCCTCCTTTGGCTGCGGCTTATCGGGTGGTCGGTCATGACCTGTCGCTGCGGGCCTGGGGCTGCCGGTTGCGCTGGACGCCGCCGACCCCTAAAGTCTGGCCACGCGGCGGCTGCCGCACGTCTCCCCTCCCTGGTCAACGGAACCTGCATGTTCTCGACAGTCGAGCGTCTCATCGCCTTCCGCTATCTCAGGGCCCGGCGGAAGGAAGGGTTCATCTCGGTCATCGCCGGTTTTTCGCTGCTCGGCATCGCCCTCGGCGTCGGCACGCTGATCGTGGTGCTGGCGGTGATGAAGGGCTTCCGCGACCAGTTGGTCGACCGGATCCTGGGCCTGAACGGCCATATGACCGTGTTCAGCGCCTCGGGGCGCGGTATCGTCGATTACGCCGGCATCGCCGCCGATCTCCAGACCGCCCGTGTGGTCATTACCGCGCTGCCGATGGTCGAGGGCCAGGTTCTGGCCAGCGGGCCGGCCGATTCGCGTGGCGCGCTGGTGCGCGGCTTCACCCATGACGATCTGGCGCGCAAGGCCCTGATCGCCGACAATATCCGGGTCGGCAGCCTGGACGATTTCCAGGGCAAGGGGGTCGCCATCGGGCTCAGAATGGCCCAGCGCCTTGGCTTGCAGGTGGGGGACGACCTCAACCTGATCTCGCCGCGCGCGGTGGCGACACCGTTCGGCGGCATGCCGCGGCAGGTGTCGTTCCCGGTGGTGGCGCTGTTCGAAGTGGGGATGTTCGAATTCGACAGTTCCCTGGTCTTCATGCCCTTCGACACCGCGCAGACCTTCTTCCAGACCGGCGACGCCGCCACCGCCATCGAGGTGGATGTCCGCAATCCACAGGATGTGCGGGCTGTGCGGGCTGAACTGGCCGGTCTTCTGCGTGATCGCGGCGTGGTACTGACCGATTGGCAGCAGACCAATTCCACCCTGGTCGGCGCGCTGGACGTTGAACGCAACGTGATGTTCCTGATCCTGACGCTGATCATCCTGATCGCGGCCTTCAACATCATCTCGGGCATGGTGATGCTGGTGAAGGACAAATCGCGCGACATCGCCATCCTGCGCACCATGGGGGCGACCCGCGGCATGGTGCTGCGGATCTTCGTGATGACGGGGGCGGCGATCGGTGTGGTCGGCACGCTGATCGGCTTCGGCCTGGGCCTCGCCTTCGCCACCAATATCGAGAGCATCCGCCAGGGCATCCAGATGCTGACCGGCACCGAGTTGTTCTCGGCCGAGATCTATTTCCTGTCGAAGCTGCCGGCCGATGTGGTGTGGTCGGATGTGGTGAGCGTGGTCGGGCTGTCGCTGGTGCTGTCGTTCCTGGCGACGCTTTACCCGGCGTGGCGTGCCGCCCGTCTCGACCCTGTGGAGGCCCTGCGCTATGAGTGATCCGGTGCTGATGCTGGAGGGCCTGGTCCGTCGGTTCGAACAGGCGGGCGAGGTGCTGGAGGTTCTGCGCGGCATCGACTTCACCCTCAATCCGGGTGAGTTGGTGGCGCTTGTCGGCCCGTCGGGCGCCGGCAAGTCGACCCTGCTGCATGCGGCCGGGTTGCTTGAACGTCCCGATGGCGGGCGGGTGATCATCGACGGCACCGATGCCAGCCGGGCAGATGATGGCGTGCGCACCCGACTGCGGCGGGCGACCATCGGCTTCGTCTATCAGTTCCATCACCTGCTGCCGGAATTCTCGGCGGTGGAGAATGTGATGATGCCGCAATTGCTGGCCGGCGTGTCGAAGGCGAAGGCGCGCGCGCGGGCGAACGACTTGCTCGATCTGATGGGGCTGGCGCCGCGCGCCGATCATCGTCCGGCGCGGCTGTCGGGCGGCGAGCAGCAGCGGGTGGCGATCGCCCGTGCCCTTGCCAACCGGCCGCGGCTGATCCTGGCCGATGAACCGACCGGCAATCTGGACCCTGAGACGGCCGAGCGGGTGTTCCAGACCCTGGTCAGCGCCGCGCGCGATCAGGGGGTGGCGGCGCTGATCGCCACCCACAACCCCGAGCTCGCCGCCCGCATGGACCGCCGCATGCGGCTTGAGCATGGGCGGCTGGACCGCGCCGCCTGACCGCTCGACATACGGCCGTTCGAGACAGGACTTTCCATGATTTTCAGGACGATGATGCCATGACTTCACCCGACATCCAGCTTGAGGCGCCGACCGATATCGTCCCGGCCGATGCGGTGGCGCGGCATTTCCCCGGCGCGATCATTCTGCCCTTCGCCGACCGGTTTCCGCGGATCGACGCCTCGTGCTTCATCGCGCCTGGCGCCGTGGTGATCGGGGATGTCGAGATCGCTGCGAAGAGCAGTGTCTGGTATGGCTGCGTGCTGCGCGGCGATGTCAACAGCATCCGGGTCGGCCGGGGCGTCAACCTTCAGGACGGCACGATCGTGCATGTCAACCGGGCGAGCTTCGCCACCTTCATCGGCGATGACGTCACCGTCGGCCACCGCGCGGTCATCCATGCCTGCACGCTTCAGGCCGGTGCCTTTGTCGGCATGAGCGCCACCGTGCTCGACGGCGCGGTGGTCGATGGCGGCGCGATCGTCGGTGCCGGCGCGCTGGTCGGGCAGGAGAAGCATGTTGCGGCCGGAGAATTGTGGGGTGGCGTGCCGGCCCGCAAGCTGCGCGATATCGGCACCGACGGCATGCCGATGCTGACAGCGACCGCCCGGCATTATGCCGATCTGGCCGCTGTGCATCAGGGCATCGTCCGTCAGGAGATGGGCCCCCGGACCTCCGGCGGTTGAGCGCGACGCCAATCAATCGTTTTTTCCGAACGAAACGAGCTGTATAATTCGTTGGAGCGAATGGTCGTGGCGGGCGATGCTGCGTGTGTCACACCGATGCACGAAGGACCACCCCGCCCATGACCACCGTTCCTTCCACACAGGTCCGCAGCCGCGCCGGCCGCCTGCTTGGCAAGCTGCCAGGGCTGGCGCTGGCCGGGGCGATCGGTGCCGCGGCCATTCTGCTGGCGCGGATGGCGGGTGCCGGGCTGGTCAGCCCGGTGCTGGTGGCGATCGGCCTGGGGCTGGTGCTGCGGGCGATGATCGGCCGGGCGCCGGCCATGGCCGTGCCGGGGCTGGCGGTCGCGTCCAAGCCCCTGATGCGGCTGGGGGTGGCCCTGCTTGGCCTGCAGGTGACGGCGGGCGACATTCTGGGCCTGGGGCTGGACGGCATCGCGGCGGCGCTGGCGGCATTGGCGGCAACCCTGGCCCTGGCCCAGCCGCTGGGCCGGCTGCTGGGCGTGGAGCCGCGGCTGGCGACGGTGATTGGCGGCGGCACCGCGATCTGCGGCGCCTCGGCGGCGGCGGCCGTGGGCTCGGCGGTTCGCGCCCATGACGACGAGATTGCCTATGCCGTGGGTGTGGTGACCCTGTTCGGCACCGCGGCCATGGCCCTGTGGCCGCTGCTGGGCACGGCGCTGGGCCTGGACCCGCGCGCCTATGGCCTGTGGATCGGCGCATCGGTGCACGAGGTGGCGCAGGTGGTTGCCGCCGGCTTCCAGCATGGCACGCTGGCGGGCGAAACGGCGGTGATCGCCAAACTGGCCCGTGTCGCCATGCTGGCGCCGGTGGTCGGGCTGCTGGTCTGGATTGCCGCGCGCGCGGCACGACGCACCACGCTTGCCGATGCCGAACATGCGGCGGCCTCGGTGCCGGTGCCGTGGTTCGCGGTGGGCTTCGTGGCGCTGGCCGGGCTCAACAGCCTGGGCGTGGTGCCGGATGCGGTGCGCGCGGCCGGTGCGGTCGCGACGCCGATCATGCTGACGGTCGCCCTGGCGGCAATCGGCTTCGGCACCGATCTGGGGCGGGTGCGGGCGCGCGGCATGCGGCCGGTGCTGCTGGGTCTGTGCCTGACGATCACGGTGGCGGCGGTGCCGCTGGCCGTTGTGACCCTGCTGGCCTGACGGGTGAGATGGATCTCCCCGATCGGCGCTTGATGCCGAAGGGGAGGATCAGCCTCGATGACATTGGAACAACTCAGGATTTTTGTCGCGGTGGCGGAACACAGCCACGTGACCCGTGCGGCCCGGTCGCTCAACCTGACCCAGTCGACCGTGAGTGCTGCTGTGGCGGCGATCGAGGCGCGCCACGGCGTGGCCCTGTTTCACCGGGTCGGTCGCGGCATTGAACTGGCCGAGGCCGGGCGGGTGTTTCTGGACGAGGCCCGCGCGGTGCTGGCCAGGGCATCGGCAGCCGAGCAGGCCCTGGCCGATCTGGCGGGCGATCCGCGCGGTCGTCTGCGTATCCATGCCAGCCAGACCGTGGCCAATTACTGGCTGCCGGCGCGGCTGATCGATTTCCTGACCGCCTATCCGGCCGTGCGTGCCGAACTTGCCATTGGCAACACCGCCGAGGTCGCGGCCGCGGTACGGGCCGGCAGCGCCGATCTGGGCTTCGTGGAAGGCCCGGTCGACGATCCGGCGCTGGCCGAACGGCTGCTGCCGGGCGACCGGCTGATGCTGGTGGTGGGGGCGGCGCATCCCTGGGCGGCATTGCCGCGGGTGGCGCCGGCCGATCTGGCGGGCTCGCCCTGGGTGTTGCGCGAACGCGGATCGGGGACCCGCGCCGAATTCGAAGCGGCGCTTCAGGGGCTGGGTGTCGATCCGGCCAGCCTGCCGGTGGTGCTGGATCTGCCGTCGAACGAGGCGGTCCGCGCGGCTGTCGAGGCTGGCGCCGGTGCCACGGCGCTTTCGGCACTGGTGGTGGCGAGCGGGCTGGCGCTGGGCAGCCTGCGCAGCCCCGTGCTCGACCTGCCGCACCGCGCCTTCCATCTGCTGATCCACAAGGAACGCTATCTCGGCCGGGCGGCGCGCGCCTTTGTCGACCGGGTCGCCGGCGGCGGAGCCGCCGGCGACCTCGGTTGACAACGTGGCCTGCTGACAACGTGGCCTGCGGTCAGTCGCGCATCTTCACGTAAGATCCGGGCGCATCCTCGATCACGCCCAGCACCGTGCCCGGTTCACGGGCCGGCACCTGGGCACCGCCCAGCCGCTTGATCCATTTCGCCCAGTCGACCCACCACGAGCCCGGATGCTTTTCGGCGCCGGCCAGCCAGGCTTCGGGATCTTCCGGCAGATCCTTATTGGTCCAGTAGTTGTATTTGCCGGCCTCGGGCGGGTTGATGACGCCGGCGATATGGCCGGATGCCCCCAGCACGAAGCGGGTGTTGCCACGATAGAGCTGGGTTGCCCGATAGGTGGATTTCCACGGCGCGATGTGGTCCTGCTGCGCCGACAGGATATAGACCGGCTGATCGATCTGGCGCAGGTCGATCGGCACGCCGCCCATGGTGATGCCGCCCGGTTCCACCAGCTTGTTCTCGCGGTACATATGGCGCAGATAGAAACTGTGCATGGCGGCGGGGAGTCGGGTGGCGTCGCTGTTCCAGTACAGAAGATCGAAAGGGAAGGGATCCTTGCCTAGAAGGTAGTTGTTGACCACAAAGCTCCATATCAAATCGTTGGACCGGAGCATGTTGAACGCGGTCGCCATCTTCCGGCCTTCCAGGTATCCCTTCTTCGACATCATCTTCTCGATATTGCCGATCTGGGCATCATCGACGAAGACCTTGATGTCGCCGGCGTCGCGGAAGTCGGTGAGGGTGGTGAAGAAGGTGGCGCTCTTGACCCGCTTGTCGCCCTGGGCCTTCAGATAGGACAGGGTGGTGGCAAGCAGCGTGCCGCCGATGCAATAGCCGATGACGTTGACCTCGTCGACGCCGGCTTCCTCGGTGACTTTGTCGAGCGCGGTGATCAGACCTTCGGTCATGTAGTCTTCGAAGGTCTTCTTCGCCATCTCCTCGTCCGGATTGGTCCATGACACCACGAACACCGTGTGGCCCTGGGCGACCGCGAAGCGGATGAACGAGTTCTTCGGCTGCAGATCCAGAATGTAGAACTTGTTGATCCACGGCGGCACGATCAGCAGCGGCCGCTTGTGGACGGTCTCGGTGGTGGGCGTGTATTGCAGGATCTGCATCAGCCCGTTCTGGAACACCACCTTGCCGGGGGTGGTGGCAACGTTGCGGCCAAGCTCGAAGGCCGTCTCGTCGGTCATGGAGATGCGCAGCTCGCCGCCGCCCTTCTCCATGTCGCGGATCATGTTGTTCAGGCCGCGAACCAGGTTCTCGCCCTTGCTCTCGATGGTCGCGCGCAGGACTTCCGGGTTGGTGGTGACGAAATTCGACGGTGACATCGCGTCGACATATTGCTTGGTATAGAAATCGATCTTGCGGGCTTCATCGGGATCGAGGCCGTCGACCTTGTGAATGATGCTCATCATCCAGCGCGCGGTCAGCAGATAGGACTGCTTGATGAAGTCGAAAAGCTGGTTCTCGCTCCAATCCTTGTCCTTGAACCGCTTGTCGCCGACGTCGGGCGTGGCGACAGGCTTGGCATCGCCGCCGGCCATGCGGGTGGCGGTGGACTGCCACAGGGTCAGATAGTCCTGCCACAGCGCCGCCTGGGCCTCGACCAGCTTGGCCGGATTCTCCATCATGCGCTCGGTCAGGTGGGTGAAGGCGGTGGTGAGGTTGAGAGGGTCTGTCGGTCCGGCGGTGTCGAGCCCTTCATGACGCGAGAGAAATTCGCGCATGATCTGCTGGCTGCGCTCGGCAACCTCGCGCATATTGCGTGCGAAGGCGTCGGCGTCATCGCGCGTGCCGGCGTGTCCTCCCCGGTCGGCTCCTTGCTCGGCCATCCTTGCGTCCCTTATAGTTGCGCCGCCATAGTCGGCGATCGGTTGGTTCTGCGAGGTCGAGGTGAACTCTATGATACGGGTGCAGGCGACGCGGCTCAACGCTGCCTCGCCAGGGTTGCGACGGAATCACGCGGGCCGCGCGCATGTGCGGGCCGGAATGACCGCTGCCGTCCTGATGCTGGGCCTTGGTGCCTGTGCCGAAGACCCGGGACCGGGTACCGACCCGTCGGTGCGCGCGGCCCGGGCCGAATTTGCCGACAAACCGTTTCCGACGCTGAACTCGGTGCCCGAACAGGCGCCGCCGGTGACGCCGCTCGAAGAACGCACGCGCTTGCGCGCGGCGTTGAGCGCCGATCAGGCCGCCGCCCGGTCGGCCATGGCGCAGGCGGGCGAGACGGCCGCGGCAACCGCAGCCCGCCCCGTGGCGCCGCAACCGGGTCTCGCTGTCGGCCGGATCGATTTCGCGCCCGGCACCAGCACGATCGGGGACGCCGGCACGGCCGAATTGCGGGCCGCCTGGCGGATCGCCGCCGCTCGCGATCAGACGCTGGTGATGGTTGCCGGCGCCGATGAGGGCCAGGGGCTGGCCACCGCGCGGCTGGCGGCCGCGACCCGTGCCCTGTCCGGGATCGGTGCCGATACGGCGCGGGTCCGGGGCGTGCCGGCACCGGCTGGCTCGATGGCCCCGGCTTTTGAGATTTTCATCGCACCGGCCCGGACCATCCGCTAAAAATCCTCGCCGTCCCCTGGGCGACGACGGGAATTCCCCTGAAGCGGATAACCGGCGCCGGCATCGCCTATGGCGACCGGGCAACATCCCCTTAATGCCATTCGGCGCGGACGTTCTTCGTCGACGGCGGGTTCGGCCGCGTCCGCATATCTTAACTGGCCTCCTCAAGCGAGCCGATCGACGGGAAGTGATCCCATGGCAGATGAATTCGCGCGGATCCGGCGGTTGCCACCCTATGTCTTCGCCGAAGTCAACCAGATGAAGGCCAAGCTGCGGGCAGCCGGCCGCGACATCATCGACCTCGGCATGGGCAACCCCGACACCGCCACCCCCGCCCATATCGTCGAAAAGCTGGTCGAGGCGGTGCGTGACCCCAAGACCCACCGCTATTCGCAGTCGCGCGGCATTCCGGGGCTGCGGCGCGCGGCATCGGCCTATTACAAGCGGCGCTTCGCGGTCGATATCGACCCTGAGACCGAGGTGGTGGTCACGATCGGCTCGAAGGAGGGCCTCGCCAATCTGGCCTCGGCGATCACCACGCCGGGCGATGTGATCCTGGTGCCCAATCCCAGCTATCCGATCCACCCTTACGGTTTCGTGATCGCGGGCGCCAATATCCGCCACGTGCCCCATGGGCCGGGCTATAACTTCCTCGACGAGCTTGAATATGCGGTGCGCCACACCTCACCCAAGCCGGTCGCGATGGTGCTGAACTATCCGGGCAACCCGACGGCCGAGGTGGTCGACCTCGCCCAGTATGAAAAGCTGGTGGCCTTCGCGCGGCGCCACGAGATGTACATCCTGTCGGATCTTGCCTATTCCGAGGTCTATTTCGACGGGGTGCCGCCACCGTCGATTCTGGCGGTGCCGGGGGCGCGCGATCTGGCGGTGGAATTCACCAGCCTCAGCAAGACCTATAACATGGCCGGCTGGCGGGTCGGCTTCGCCGCCGGCAACCGGCGGCTGATCCAGGCATTGGCCAAGATCAAGTCCTATCTGGATTACGGCCAGTTCACGCCGGTTCAGGTGGCGGGGGCGGCGGCGCTGAACGGGCCGCAGGATTGTGTCGAACAGATGCGCACGCTGTATCGCGAGCGTCGCGACGTTCTGGTCGAAGGCCTGCACGGCATCGGCTGGCCGGTGCCGTCGCCATCGGCCTCGATGTTCTGCTGGGCACCGATTCCCGATGCGTTCAAGCATCTGGGGTCGCTGGAATTCTCGAAGCTGCTGCTGGCGCGCGCCGATGTCGCGGTGTCGCCGGGCATCGGTTTCGGTGAATATGGCGACGGCTATGTCCGTATCGCCCTGGTCGAGAACAAGCACCGCATCCGTCAGGCGGTGCGCAACATCAAGCGGTTCTTCAAGGAGTACCGCGACGAGACCCAGGCCGGCGCGGCCCAGGCCTCGTCAACCCAGGCCCAGTCAGTTGAGGATGCCATCCGATGAACAGCAGCCACAAACCCGCCGCCGATCGCCGCGTCTCGACCACGCCGTTGCGTGTTGGTGTGGCCGGCCTCGGAACTGTCGGCGTGGGGGTGGTCGAAATCCTGCGCGATCACGCGGCGATGATCGCGGCCAGGGCCGGGCGGCCGGTGGTGGTGACGGCTGTCTCGGCGCGCGATCAGGGCCGCGATCGTGGCATCAGTCTGGTCGGATTCGGCTGGGAAGACGATGCCGCGGCGCTGGCGGCGCGCGATGACGTCGACGTGGTTGTGGAATTGATCGGTGGGTCCGAGGGGCCGGCGCTTCATCTGGCGCGCGCCACGCTCGGGCGCGGAAAGGCCTTCGTCACCGCCAACAAGGCGATGATCGCCGCCCACGGCCCCGAACTGGCCGCGGCGGCCGAGGACGCCGGTGCGGCGCTGGCCTTCGAGGCGGCGGTGGCCGGCGGCATCCCCATTCTGAAGACCCTGCGCGAGGGCCTGGCCGCGAATGCGATCACCCGCGTCTATGGCATCCTGAACGGCACCTGCAATTATATCCTGACCGAGATGCGGACCACGGGCCGCGACTTCGCCGATGTTCTGGCCCAGGCCCAGGCGCTGGGCTATGCCGAAGCCGACCCCACCTTCGACGTCGACGGGATCGACACGGCCCATAAGCTGTCGATCCTGGCGGCGCTGGCCTTCGGCGGCCGCCCCGATATCGGCGCGATCCATGTCGAGGGCATCCGCCACGTCACCATCGACGACATCCGCTTTGCCGAGGAACTGGGCTTCCGCATCAAGCTGCTGGGCGTGGCGCGGATGACCGATCATGGCCTGGAACAGCGGGTGCATCCCAGCATGGTGCCGCTGTCGGCGCCGGTCGCCCATGTCGAAGACGTGTTCAACGCCGTGGTGGCCGAAGGCGATGCCGTGGGCACCACCATGTCGCAGGGGCGTGGCGCCGGGCGCGGGCCCACGGCCTCGGCGGTGGTGGCCGATCTGGTCGACATCGCCCGCGGCTGTGTCGCCCCCGGCTTCTCGGTGCCGGCCGCGGCCCTTGGCCAGCACCCCTCGGCACCGATCGAGGCGCATCAGGGGGCGTTCTACATCCGGCTGATGGTGCTGGATCAGCCCGGTGTTCTGGCCGATGTCGCCCGTGCCTTCGCGGTCGAGCATGTGTCGCTGGAAAGCCTGATCCAGCGTGGCCGCAGCGCGGTCGAGGCGGTGCCCGTGGTGCTGACCACGCATGCCACCTCGGAAGCGGCGCTCCGGCGCGCGCTCGACGTGATCGCGGCACTGCCGGCGGTGATCGAACCGCCGCGGATGATCCGGATCGAACGCAGCCTCTGACAGCGCCCATGACGCGGGGCGGGTGCGGCCATATGCCGTCGCACCCGCCAGACGACGGGACATCGTCCCACACCTGATACAGGGCTCTGGCGCCGGGCGCATATCGGGCTTAGGGTATCGCCAGAGTGGGATGAACATCCGTCGTCGGACGCACCCCGGCCGTGGCGTCGCTGCCCGACCCTTTTGGCGGCCTGACCCTGATTTTGCGGTCGGGCCTCCTGACGGGTCGGCGGCGGCGTATCGGCATTCATCCGACGCTGACCGGCAACAAGACGAGAGCGATGATCGACTACACCCTGATGGATCGCAATCTGGCCCTCGAGGCCGTGCGCGTCACTGAATTCGCAGCCCTGGCCTGCTCACGCATGATCGGCAAGGGCGACGAGAAGGCCGCAGATCAGGCCGCCGTCGACGCGATGCGCCGGGCGCTGAACGGTCTCGACATCGATGGCACGGTGGTCATCGGCGAGGGCGAGCGCGACGAGGCGCCGATGCTGTATATCGGCGAAAAGGTCGGCTCCGGCCGCGGCCCGAAGGTCGATATCGCACTCGACCCGCTGGAAGGCACCACCATCTGCGCCACCGGCGGCCCCAATGCGCTGGCCGTGCTGGCGATGGCCGAAGAGGGCAGGTTCCTCAACGCGCCTGACGTCTATATGGACAAGATCGCGGTCGGCGGCGGACTTCCGGACGGCGTGGTGCTGCTGGAAAACTCGGTCCAGGCCAACCTGGCCAGTCTGGCCAAGGCGAAGGATGTCGAGATTTCCGATCTCACCGTCTGCATCCTCAACCGCCCCCGTCATGCCGAGCTGATCGCCAAGACCCGCGAGGCCGGCGCGCGTATCCAGTTGATCGGCGATGGCGACGTCGCCGGGGTGATCGCGACCGCGCGCCCCGATACCGGCATCGACCTGTATATCGGCTCGGGCGGCGCGCCGGAAGGCGTGCTGGCGGCGGCGGCGTTGCGTGCCATCGGCGGCCAGATGCAGGGCCGGCTGCTGTTCCGCAACGAAGATGAGCGCGGCCGCGCCCATCGGCTGGGCATTACCGATTTCGGCCGGATCTACAACCTGATGGATCTGGCCTCGGGCAATGTCATCTTCTCGGCGACCGGTGTCACCGATGGCTCGATGCTGCGCGGCGTGCATCGCATCAGCCATACCCACTGGTCGACCCAGAGCCTGATCATGCGGTCGAAGACCGGCACCGTCCGGGTGATTACGGCCGAGCATAATTTCGGTCGCAAATCGGCCTTCGATTGATCGGAGGGCCAAGATCTCATGTCCCGTGACGCCGCGGTTCTGGGCGTCGAGCGGTCGATGGGCGGGCGGCGCTGGGAAGCGCGGCTCGCCGATCAGCGTCTGGGACTGGCGCTTGCCCAACGTCTGGACCTGCCCGAAATCGTCGGGCGGGTTCTGGCGGGGCGTGGCGTCGGGCTGGACACGGCCGACGATTTCCTGACCCCAAGCCTGCGTACCGCCTTGCCCGACCCGTCGCATCTGCGCGACATGGACCGGGCTGTCGATCGTCTGGCCGCCGCGATCGCGGCGCGCGAGCCGATTGCCGTGTTCGGCGATTACGACGTCGATGGTGCCACCTCGACCGCGCTGGTCAGCCGCTTTCTGCGCGCGCTGGGTGTGCCGGTGGTGGTTTACGTTCCAGACCGGATGACCGAGGGCTATGGCCCGAACGAAGCCGCCATGGCGACGCTGGCCGGGCGCGGCATCCGGGTGGTGATCACGGTCGATTGCGGCACCACCGCCTTTGCGGCGCTCGACGCCGCCCGGCGGCTCAATCTGGATGTGGTGGTGATCGACCATCATATCGGCGAGCCGGAACTGCCGGCGGCCCATGCCGTGGTCAACCCCAACCGCTTCGACGAGACCAGCACCCATGGCCAGATGGCGGCGGTGGGGGTGGCGTTCCTGTTGCTGGTGGGGTTGAATCGCGCGCTGCGTGATGGTGGCGTCTATGACCGGCTGGGCGTGGCCCCGCCCGATCTGATGGGCCTGCTTGATCTGGTCGCCCTGGGCACGGTGTGCGATGTGGTGCCGCTGACGGGGGTGAACCGCGCCTTCGTCTCGCAAGGCATCAAGGTTCTGGGCCGGCGCCGCAATGTCGGGCTTGCCCGTCTGGCCGACGTGGCCAAACTTGACGAGACACCGGAAGCCTATCATCTGGGCTATGTGCTGGGGCCACGGATCAATGCCGGTGGCCGGGTCGGGCGCGCCGATCTTGGCGCGCGGCTTCTGGGCAGTGATGATGCCGACGAGTCGACCGGCATCGCCATGGAACTCGACCGTCTGAACACCGAACGCCGCGAGATCGAGGCGGCGGTGGAGGCCGAGGCACTGGAACTGGCGGAACGTCAGGCCGATGCTCCCTTCATCCTGGTCGCGCATCAGGGCTGGCATCCCGGTGTGATCGGCATCGTGGCCGGCCGGCTGAAGGAACGCTTTCACCGGCCGGTCTTCGTGGTCGCGGCCGATAGCGCCGTAGGCAAGGGATCGGGGCGGTCGGTGCCGGGGGTCGATCTGGGCTCGGCGGTCACCGCCGCGCGTCAGGCCGGCCTGCTGGTCAATGGTGGTGGCCACGCCATGGCGGCGGGCCTGACCGTGCCGCTCGACCGGCTGGTGGAGCTGCATGGCTTTCTGGCCGAACGGATCGTGGCGCAGACGGGTGGCGAGCCGCCGGCGCCGCGGCTGGGGCTCGATGGCGTGCTGGCGGTGGGGGGTGCCACATCGGCGCTGGTCGACGTGCTGGAACGCATCGGACCCTTCGGCACCGGCAATGCCCAGCCGCGTTTCGCGCTGTCGGCGGTGCGGATCCTGAAGGCCGACGTTGTCGGCCAGGGCCATATCCGGGTGATCATGGGTGCCGATGACGGATCGCGGCTGAAGGGCATCGCCTTCCGCGCCGCCGACGGGCCGGTGGGGGCGACGCTGCTTCAGGCACGGGGTCTGCCGCTGCATGTGGCGGGCGGCCTGCGTCGCGACCGGTGGCAGGGGCGCGATGACGTCCAGATGTTCATCGACGACGTGGCCTCGGCTGCGGCCGGTCACTGATTCGCGGCCGGGCACTGATCCGCGGCCGGGCACTGATCCGCCGCCTCAGCCGGGGCGCCGCATCCAGGGCAGCGGCACGTCGCGGCCGTCGATATTGACACGGCGGACGTCGACGCCATAGGCGCGGCCGATCGCTGCATCGTCCAGCGCCCGCGCCGGCGGGCCGTCGGTCAGAATCCGGCCCTCGGCCAGCAGCACCACCCGGTCGGCGAACCGTGCCGCCAGCGCCAGATCATGCATCACCACCACCACGATCCGGCCGGCGGCCGCCAGATCCCGCAGCAGGCCCAGCACGTCGAGCTGATGGGCCGGGTCGAGGCCGGCCAGGGGTTCGTCGGCCAGCACCACCTGGGGCGCGCCGGCCAGCACGCGGGCCAGATGTGCCCGCATCCGCTCGCCGCCCGACAGATGATCGACCCGGCGGTCGCGGAAGCCGGTCAAGGCGGTGCTGGCCAGCGCCGCCGTCACCGCCGCCTCGTCCGCCGCCGGGTCGGTGCTGCCGAACCGGCCGCGATGGGGCAGGCGGCCCAGCCGTGCCAGCGCCGCAACGCTCAACGGCCAGTGGCAGGCCGGCTGCTGTTCCAGATAGCCGATCCGCCGTGCCCGCGCCCGGTCGCCCAGGGACTGGAAGCTCTGACCATCGATCAGGACCCGGCCGGCCGTGGGCGCCAGAAGCCCGGCCAGAATGGCGAGCAGGGTTGATTTGCCGGCCCCGTTCGGTCCGACCAGCGCGGTCAGTCCGCCGGCATCCAGGGCGAGGTCGATGCCGTCGAGCACCCGCCGTCCCCCCAGATCGGCGGCGATGCCGCTGGCCAGCATCTTTGGCGCCGGGCCGGGGCTCACCATGTGCCACGCTCCGCCCGTGCCCGGGTCAGCAGGATGTGCAGGAACACCGGCGCGCCGATCAGCGCGGTGGCGACCCCCACCCGGATCTCGGTGCCGTCGCCGATCAGCCGCCCGGCCAGATCGGCCAGCGGCAGCAATGTGGCGCCGCCAAGCATGCTGGCCGGCACCAGGCGGCCGGGGCGATGGCCCACGAAGGGCCTGAGCGCATGGGGCACGATCAAACCCACGAAGCCGATGCCGCCGGCAATCGCCGTGGCGGCACCGACGCCGATGGCGGTTGCCGCCACCACCTGCAGCCGCAGCCGGCCCAGCTTCACACCCATCGACCGGGCGGTGCGTTCACCCAGGCCCAGGGCGTCGAGCCCGGTGCCGCAGCCGATCAGCAGCACCAGCGACAGCGCCGCGAAGGGGCCGAGCAGGCCGGCATCGGCAAGGGTGCGATCGGCGACCGACCCGATCAGCCAGTCGATCATCTCCAGCGTCGCATAGGGGCTGGGTGCGAAGGTCAGGGCCAGCGAGATGAAGGCGGTGGCAAGGGCGCCCACCCCGACACCGGCCAGAATCAGCGACAGCCCGCCGCCCCGGCCCAGCGCCAGCACCAGGCCGAGGCCGATGCCGGCGCCCAGCAGGCCGGCGGCAGCCGGGGCAGGGCCGGCCGCGGCACTGCCGGCATGACCGAAATAGATCGCGGCCACAGCCCCCAGGGCGGCGGTCGACGAGGCACCAAGCGTGCCGGGTTCCGCCAGCGGGTTGCGGGTCAGGCCTTGCAGGGCGGCACCGCAGGCCCCCAGCACCGCGCCGATCATCATCGCGATCAGGGTGCGTGGCAGGCGCAGTTCCAGCATCACGATGCCCGATGCGGTATCGGGCGCCCGCAAGCCCAGCAGCACGCCGGCATCGGGCATGATCCAGCCGCTTGGGCCATAGCCCAGCGACAGCCAGCCGACCGCCAGCGGCAGCAGGATCAGCAGGGCCCAGCTTGCGCGCGCATCCCAACGCGTCCGGCCGCTCACGATCCTGCCTCCTCACGCGTCGTGGCGGCCTGTGGCGGTGCGGCCAGCCGTGTGGCCACCCGCAGCAGGCGTTCGGCGATGTCCAGCGCGTCGGGCAGGCCGCAGACCAGCAGATTGCCCGGCACCTCGATGATGTCGGGCGCCGTGCCGCCCAGGGCCGTCAGCCGGGCCAGAGCCGGATGGCGGGGCAGGCGATGGACCAGGGCGGGGGCTGCGCCGGGCATGGTTTCGACCAGAATCACATCAGGGGCGGCACGGATCGCCGCTTCCAGCTCCACCCGCCAGTCGCCGCCCCGGCGTGCGCGCCCGTCGGGATTGAAGCGCTCGGCCATGATGTTGCTGAAGCCGCCCAGGGTGAGCATGGCATGGGCAAGGCCGCCGGGGCCGACCATGCTGCCATCGGCGCGCAGCATCAAGGCCCGCGGCCGGTGGGGCAGGGCGGTGGCCAGGGCTTCCAGGCGTGCGGCATGGGCATCGAGCCGGGCGATCTCGTCGGCGGCGCGCCGTTCGGCCTGTGGCCCCAGCAACTGCCCGGCGCGGATCAGGCCGGCGCGGATGGTGGTGACGCTGTCGGCCGGGCGGAAGCGTTCGACCCGCACCCCCAGCCGTTCCAGCGCCGCCGCTGCGGCCGTGGCGCCGAACCGGCCGGCCAGCACCAGATCGGGCTTGAGTGCCTGGACGGTTTCGGCGCTGGCGCTGACCTGCGGCACAAGGGCGGCGTTCGCGGCTTCCACCGACAGCTTCGGATCACGCGCCAGGGGGCCGATGCCGGCCACCTGATCGGGATCGGCCAGCCGCAACAACAACTGGTCGGTGCACAGATTGATCGAGACGACACGCCCGGGCCGGATGGGCGCCGGCGCGGCCGGGTCTGCGCGCGCGGCCATGACCGGGGTGGCCATGAACAGCCCCGCCATTATCACGACGGCGCGGCTGAAAGGCGATGGGCTGGGCCGGAACACGGGGTCTCTGGCATCCTTCGGGCACGAGTCATCCATGCCGCGCCCGAAACTGCGCCGGGGCGGAAGGCGCCGATGGTGACGCAAGCCCCCGATCAGCGCAAGCGTGCGGACAGATGCGTAATCTGCTTGACGTGCGGCCTGCCCGCGAATATGAGTACGCCCCGTGGACGGCAGCAACGCCAGACGGCGCCACGCTACCGGCCACGAGGCCATACGGTTTTCCGGCTATGCCCCTATCGTCTAGAGGTTAGGACACCGCTCTTTCAAGGCGGAGACACGGGTTCAATTCCCGTTGGGGGTACCACTTCCAGGCGCCGACACACAGGCGCTTCCGCAGGCCGGTCCGGGTTCGGGCCGGCTTTTTTCATGCCTGGAAGCTTTCCTGTCTGGAAATTTTCGTACCTGGACTTGGCCGGCATGACAGCGGGCGATCAGGCGCCGTCGGCGAGGGGATAGACCTCGTTCGGCCCGCGACCCTTGGTCCGCAGGGTTTCCAGAGACGCAGACACCAGCATGTCATCGCGCCCCCAGACCACGCGGTCGCCGGTAATCGAGGCGTTGACCATGGCGCCGGTGCGCACCGTCACGGTTGTGGCCGCAGGGAATTCGGCGGTCACGTCATAGGGCAGCCGGAAAGTCGAGATGTCGGTGGCGGTGGTGTCCGCCGGCTCCAGGATCTTGTGCCAGCGCCCGGCGGCGGTATAGAGCCACCGGCCCTGATACTCCGTCTTGGGGAAGGTCGCCGCCACCGTCACCGTGGTGTAGCCGGTGGTGGCGTCATAGCTTGCCGACGAGACGGTGGTGGTGAGCAGCGTGGCGAAGATCGGCAGACGGAATTCGAACTGCCTGGGATCGAGCTTCACATCCAGCCCGTGATGGGGCGCATGTTCGACGAAGACATCATTGCCCACACCCATGCCCAGAGCCGAGGCGGTGACGCCTGGAAGCGCGTACCAGTGCTCGGTCGTGGTGGTGTAGTCGGTCCAGATGAGGGCGCGGCCTGTGTGACCGCTGGTCGCCGACGCGACCGTGCAGCGATTGTCATAGCCGGCACCGGCAGTGATGTCGCTGAGGGCGCCGACATGGATGTTCCCGGCCGAGGCCACCGTGACGGTGCCCTTGCGCTTGAGCGGGTTGGGCATCCGGGCGTCGATGAAGCAGGTTGCGAACTGGTCGGTGTTGCCGCCCAGATAGCCGATGCTGCCCATCCAGGCGATCTTCGGCCAGGTGGGCCGCAGCGAGGCATAGGTGGCGCCGGTGGTGCTGTAACTGCCTTCCAGCACGATCTGCGGGGCATTGCCGGCACCGCCCATACTGCATGTGCTATCACCGGTCAGTGATGCCGTGCCCTTCATCACGATGCGCGGGCCGACCACACCCGCGAACAGGAAGTTCGACAGCCTGACCGAGCCACCATCGATATGGAAGCCACCTTCCGTGGGAGAGAGTGACGCATCGCCGTAGCAGTCGATCTTGCCCTCCTGCACGGAGATTTCGGCGCCGCTCGCCACATAGACGCCGCAATAGCGTGGCTGTTCCAGATGCAGGCCGTCGATATTGAGATTGTTTGTGCCCGTCAGGAAAACGACGGCGGCATCGGTCTGTGGGGTCGGCGTGACGCCGGGCCGTGCCTCCGGCCAATAGATGTCGATATCGGCCCAGTTCATGTCGTAGACACCATCGACCACGATGGCCGGTCCCTTCTGCGACCAGAAGCGAAGCTTGCGCAGCATCCAGAGGTGCGCGCCGTTCTGAATTTCGCCGGCCGGATAGGTCAGGCAGATCGCGCCCCTGGTGACGCAGTTCTTGAAACCGACATTCTCGATCAGTCCAGAATGTCCGCTTTCCGCATAGAGAATGTAATCTTCAGGGATATTGGCCTGAAGCGCGCAGCCAGGGCCGGTGCCGATCAGATTGGTTCGGCCGTACATGGTGATGCGCCGGGTAAGCTTATAGGTGCCGTCGCTGACATGGACCGGACCATAGAAGCAGGCGGCCTCGAAAGCGTCGCTGTCATCGGTGGTGCTGTCGCCCCTGGCGCCGAAACAGCGCACGTTCAGCCGTTCCTTCGCCGCCGCGACCCGGCGCCAGAGACCGGGGCCGCTGGTCTGGCCGGTGGGCACGATGCGGGTGCCGCCATCGTCCGGCGTGGTGCGGCCGGCGATGATCTCCGCGGTCTTCCAGGCGGACGCGTCCCACTGGAACAGACCGCCGGCGCCGTCGCCGGCCGTGTGATAGCCAAGCACCCGGGCCATGGTCCAGGGGCCGGTGGTGGAAAGGCTGCGCAGGTCGGCGATGGTGTCGACGATCGCCAGTTCATCGATGTCGTGGATTGCCATGGATCTGATTCCCCTTGTGTCGGAGCGCCGGCGGGTGGTGCCGGACAGCTCTGACTGGTTTGCAGGACCAGGGTAGGCAGACATCCAAGTTCTGTATTCAATGGCGGTGCTGCCGCATTGCGGCCACATCGCATGCCTTGACCCGACCTCGCCACTTGACCTGTCGCCTGCGAAGCGGTTTGAGTAGGGCCGAGCGCGGGAGTGCGGCCGAAAGACGCCGTGCCCGGCGTCGCGGTCGGTACAGATCGGCGGCAGTTCGTGGCTCCGCCACAGGCGCTGCCCGCTGGACACCCATAGCGGACGCTGACGAGGAACGAACACGGCATGTCTCTGGGCCTGAATGCCGGGCGCCGTCGCGAGAAGCGGCGGCGGCGGCTGATGATGCTGAAATGGCTGGCGGCGCTGGCGATCATTGCCGGCGCCGGCGCCTATGCCTATCGCACCGGCGCGATGCTGGCGGAAGGTGAGGTCCGGCGGCTGGAACAGTCGCTGGCCGATCTGAATGGCAGGCTGTCGACACTGGGCGCCGAAAACGCCCGGCTGCGCGAGGCGCGGGAAAGCGCGCTGATCGAGGTTGAACAGTGGCGCCAGCGCTATGAAAAGGACGTCCCCACAGGCCAGCTTGCCGAGATCTTCGGTCGTGTGCAGAGCCGTATGGCCGATGGCGTGAAGCCCGAGCGGCTGAATTTCGTGATCGGCGCGGTCAGCAATGAGCGCGACTGCGAGGGCAGCCCGGTGTCGAAGCGCTTCATCCTGCCGACATCGCTGTCGACCGGCAGCAATGATGCGGTGACCTTTGCCGACGGGCTGATCACCGTCACCGGCCGGGGCGAAACCTCGGTCAACGACAAGGGCGATCGCGAGGCCTGGTTCGACCCTGCAAAGCCGGTGACGATGCGGTTCATCGAGATCGGCGGCCGGGCCACAGAAGCTGTCGGCACGTTGCCGCTTCAGCACACCATGGTCATCGGCGACCGCGAATACCGCTTCGCCGTCAGGGCCAGCAATCGCAGCTTCGTGGAAGTGTCGTCCGACGTCTGCGCCTATCCATAACGACACCGGGCCGCGAGGACCCGTGCGGGTCTGTGATCCCGCGTCATGGAACCATCATGACAGGGTCATGCGTCTGACATCGGGCCGCGGCATGGTGATGCCGGCTTCCACGAGCGGCCTCGTCGCCTTGACGGGGGCGGGGCCATCGCGGAAGCGGCGATTGCATTCACGGAAAGGCCGACCTTTGCCCCGGGCTCGCCCCCGGGGCATTTTTTTTGCCCGCTGGACGTGATCCATCCGCCCGTGCTACCCGCAAGAGGGCTGCCACCCGCAGAGGGCCGGATGGCAGGCGGTGTTCATAATGGACAGTGTTCACAAGGGGCAGGCTGAGGCGATGATGCGGACAGGCTGGCGGACATTGACCCTGAATGATCTGCCGCAGGTGGGCGCCCTTGCCGATGCGGTGCATCAGGCCTATCCCGAACGGCCGGAGGTGGCGGTCGAGCGTCTGCGCCTGTTCCCGGCCGGCTGTTTTGTGGCTGAGGTCGATGGCGCCTTCTGTGGCTATGGCCTGACCCATCCCTGGATCGACGGCGCGCCGCCGGCGCTCGACAGCCTGCTCGGAGGCTTGCCGGCAGCACCCGATTGTCTGTATGTCCACGACGTGGCGCTTAATGTCGCTGCGCGTGGCCGGGGGCTCGGCCGTGCCCTCGTCGGCCGGCTGACCGATCTGGCGGCGGCACACGGCCTGCCGCGGCTCAGCCTGATCGCGGTCGGCGGATCGGCGCCCGGATGGCGCGCGATGGGATTTCACGAGGTGCCGGTCGACCCGGCCTCGGCACTGGCGGCCAAGCTCGCAAGTTATGATGCCGATGCGGTGTACATGACTTGCCCCGTGATGCTGCCGGCTGGAAGGGATGCTCATGCGTGACGATGCCGCCGCCGAACGGTTGATGGCTCTTGAGGAACGCCTTGCTCATCTGGAGCGGGCGCTGGACGATGCCTCGGCCGAAATCATCCGGCAGGACCGGCTGGTGGGCGCGCTCAGCCTGCGGCTGCGGCGGCTTGAACGGCGCATGGCCGATGGCGGCGGCGGCCATGATGACGGCGGCGATGACAATGGCGCGTCACCCTTCCAGCCTTGAGACACCGAGGCGTATGCAGGGCGGCGGCGGCACGAAGAATTGCGGCGGTTTGCGGCAGATCCGCGGCCGGCTGCGGTTCTTCAGCCGCATCATCTGTTTCATGACAGCGCACCGAACGAGTTTTTCCTTGAAGCGAGGATGTCGGGGCAACAAGTGATTTATATCGGAGCCGGGCGTGATGCGCCGTCGCTTCGGCCGGGGGCGTTCGGCAAGTCTCCGGGTGCACGAGATCGCGGGGCGCAACCGCGACGATCGCCATCGACCTCTGCGTCAGCCGGCGTTCGACCGAGCCGTGCCCGTGATGAGAGCGATTGCTCGGTCCCGCGCATGACGAACGCGACCCGGCGGCAGGGATCTGGCTGACCCCCGCGACAATCGCTTCAACGGACGGGAAGGGCGATCATGGAGCAGCCCAAAACCTCTTTCGCCAGTCTGATCGAAAAGGATCGTGAGGAACGGACCTCTCACGACTGGTCCGGCACATTCCTCGATTATCTGGAAAAAGTGCGGGACACGCCTGAGATCACGACACTGTCGCATGCCCGTATCTACGACATGATCATGAAAAAAGGTGTGGATCTGATCGGTGGTGCCGATGATCCGCGCCTGCAGCGTCTGTTCGGCGATGAGCCGGTCAAGACCTACCGGTTTTTCTCGGACGAGTTCTTTGGCATGGAACGCACGATTCAGCAATTCGTGCGCTATTTTCATTCCGCGGCCCTTCAGGGTGAGGAAAGCCGTCAGGTGCTGTACCTGATGGGACCGGTAGGATCGGGCAAGAGTTCGCTGGTCGAGCGGCTGGAGCGCGGGCTTGAGGAAGCGCCGCCGATTTTCGCCATCGATGGCTGCCCGATCCGCGAGGAACCCCTGCATCTGATCCCGCGCCATCTGCGCCGGGAATTCGAAAAGATGCTGAACGTGCGCATCGACGGCGATCTGTGCCCGGTGTGCCGCTGGCGGTTGAAGGAGGAATTCGGCGGCCGCTACGAGGAAATGCCGGTGCACACCGTTTCAATCTCGAAACGGGCCCGGCGCGGTATTGCTGTCGTGCCGCCGGTCGATCCCAACAACCAGGACACCTCGGTGCTGATCGGATCCGAGGATATCTCCAAGCTCGACCGCTTCTCGGAAGGCGATCCGCGGGTTCTGGACCTGAATGGCGCCTTCAATGCCGGCAATCGCGGCATCGTCGAGTTCATCGAGGTCTTCAAGAACGAGACTGAATACCTGCACGCCATCCTGACCGCGACCCAGGAAAAGTTCGTGCCGGCCCCCGGCCGTCACGGCACGGTCTATGTCGATGAATGCATCGTCGCCCATTCGAACGAGGCCGAATGGCAGAAGTTCAAATCCGATCACACCAATGAGGCAATTCTCGACCGCATCGTGATGATCCGGGTGCCGTATAATCTGCGCTTGTCGGAAGAAGTGAAGATCTACTCGAAGATCCTCGGCAAGTCGGGATATCGTCATCACATCGCGCCGCACACGCTTGATGTGGCAGCCATGTTCGCCATTCTGTCGCGTCTGGCGCCGACGCCCAAATGCGACCTGATGACCAAGCTTCGGCTCTATAATGGCGAGGAGGTGGTCGAGAAGGGACGCGCCAAGAAGATGGATGTCGACGAGTTGCGCGACGAGTCGATGTCGGAAGGCATGAGCGGGATCTCGACCCGGTTCATCGTCAAGGCGCTGGACAACGCGCTGGCCGACAGCCCCGAAGGCATCACGCCGATCCATATCCGCGAGGCGCTGATCGCCATGGTCAAGGGCAGCGAGATGCCCGACGACCGTCGCAAGCACTATATGGAACTGCTGCAGGACACGATCCACAAGGCCTATCTCGACATTCTGGAAAAGGAGATCACCCGCGCCTTTGTCTATGCATATGAAGAGCAGGCCGAAACCTTGTTCCAGAACTATCTGGATCATGCCGAGGCCTATATCAACCGCACTAAGGTCAAGGATCGGAACACCCGCGAGGAGTTGCAGCCCGACGAAGCCTTCCTGAAATCGATCGAAGAGCAGATCGCGATCATCGGCACCGCCGCCGAAGGTTTCCGTCAGGAGGTGATTGCCTATCTGTGGGCGGCGACCCGGCGCGGCGAGAAGGTGCACTACTCGTCCTATGAGCCGCTGAAGGAGGCCATCGAGCGCAAGCTGACCAGTTCGGTGCGTGATATCAGCCGGATCATCACCAAGGCCCGGACACGCGACGAAGATCAGCGCGAGAAATACGACCAGTTGGTCAAGAACCTGCTCGGCAATGGCTACAACACCTATTCCGCCGATGTCGTACTGAAATATGCCGCCAACAATCTGTGGAAGGACTGAGGTTCGCCAGTCTTATCAGACAGCTCATCAAGGACCAGTCTCATCCAGGATCGCGCGGATCAGGCCGGCCGGCCGGACGCCGCCAGATTGGCGGAGCCCGGCCGGTGACCGGTCATCGGGCGCGCGGCAGCACGAGGACGGTACAGCTGAATGGCGACGATTTTCCGGGACTATGCTCAGAGTGAAGGACTGCGCAGTGACCGCAGCGCCGGTGATCGCCAGCGTCACCGCGAAAAGGTACGCCGGGCGATCCGCGATAATGTCGCCGATCTGGTTGCCGAAGAGGCGATCATCGGCCAGTCGCGCGACAAGACCATCAAGGTGCCGATCCGTGGCATCAAGGAATACCGCTTCATCTTCGGCGAGAATTCGGGCGGCGTCGGGCAGGGCGACGGCGACACCGCCGAAGGCCAGGTCGTCGGCAAGACTGGCGAGGGGCAACCCAAGCCTGGAACCGGCCCGGCCGGCGATCAGGCCGGCCGCGATGTCTATGAAACCGAGATCACCCTCGACGAGTTGATCCAGATCATGTTCGAGGATCTGGAACTGCCCGACATGGAGCGGCGCAAGCTGCGCGAGGTGATCTCGGAACGGACCCACCGCCGGAAGGGCTATCGCAAGAGCGGTATCCGGGTCCATATGTCGAAACGCCGGACGGCGATTGCGCGGGTGCGCCGCAAGATGGCGACCGGTGTGCCGTCGGGCGATGGTGACGAGGCTGATGCGGCCTTCGACGATATCGATGATGATGAGGATATGCTCGCGGTCGATGTCGAGGACGATACGGGCGCCGTTGCCGCCGCCCCGCGCTTCCGGTTCCGCAAGGACGACCTGCGCTATCATCGGATCAGGCCGCAGGTTGAGCCTGAGAGCAACGCGGTCGTGCTGTGCATCATGGACACCTCCGGGTCTATGGACACGATGAAGAAGTATCTGGCCCGCAGCTTCTTCTTCATGCTCTATCAGTTTGTCCGTACCCGTTATGACAAGGTGGAGCTGGTCTTCGTGGCGCATGATGCCGTGGCGCGCGAGGTGACCGAGCATGATTTCTTTCACAGAGGCGAGAGTGGTGGCACGCTGATTTCCAGTGGTTATGAAAAGGCCCTGGAAATCATCCGCGAACGCTATCATCCGACATTGTGGAACATTTATGCCTTCCATTGTTCGGATGGCGATAACTTCCCCTCCGACAATGACCGTACCGTGGCTGCCGCCACCGAGCTGTGCGAGGTTTCCAATCTGTTCGGCTATGGCGAGATCAAGCCGAACGCCTGGCGGTTTCGCGATGCGACCATGCTCGACGTGTTCCGGCGGGTGAAGGCGGCGAACTTCCACATGCTCAGCATCGAGCGCAAGGAAGACGTCTGGCCGGCTTTCCGCGCGCTGCTCAACAAGGAGAAGCAGCCTGAACGCGAGGCCGAGGCGGCGCCCGCGCCGGCCTGACGGCGTCGAGCCCCGCGCCCGCCACCGATGGTTTGATGGAAGGGTTTTTGGCCAATGGGCATGAGCTGGACCATGCGCGACCTGGAATACTGGGATGCGCGCATCCGCGACAAGGTCGCGGCGTTCGACCTCGATACCTATGATCAGGAATTCGATATCTGCGATCGTGACCAGATGATCGGGTTCATGGCCTATCACGGCATGCCGGCGCATTATCCGCACTGGTCGTTCGGGAAATCCTATGAACGCCAGCGCACGCTCAATGACCTGGGTGTGGCCGGTCTGCCTTATGAAATGGTGATCAACAGCAGCCCCAGCATCGCCTATCTGATGCGGGACAATTCGCTGTGTCTCCAGGTTCTGACCATGGCTCATGTCTATGGCCATAACGACTTCTTCAAGAACAATTTCTATTTCGCCAGAGGGACCCGGGCGGAGCTGATCCTGGGGCAGGTGAAGATGCACGCCGACCGGGTGCGCGGCTATGCCGAAGACCCCTCGATCGGGCTGGAGGCGGTGGAGCGGGTGCTGGATGCCGCTCACGCCCTGTCGTTCAATATCGGCCGCAACCCGGCGGTGCCGCGGCTGACGCCCGATCAACAGCGCGCGCGGGCGCTGGATCGGGCACAGGGGGCACATGATCCGTATGCCGCCATCCATGCGCGCAAACCGTCTGTGCCGGCGGCCGCGGCGGCCGTCGAGCTGGAGCGGATACCGGCAGATCCCGATCCCGATCTGCTGTTGTTCATCCGCGATCATGGCGGTTATCTGGCCGACTGGCAGCGCGATCTGATCGGTATCGTCGACGAGGAGGCGCGGTATTTCCTGCCTCAGATGGAAACCAAGATCATGAACGAGGGCTGGGCCAGCTTCTGGCACCGCGCGATCATGAACAGCCTGGATCTGCCCGCCGACATCCACATGGAGTTCCTGGTGCGCCACAATCAGGTCGTCCGCCGCATTCCCGGTGACGTGAATCCATACTGTCTGGGTCTTGCGATATGGGACAAGCTGGTCGCCGAGGAGGAAGGCGTGTGGGAGCCGGGACGCGGCCTGCCGGGCGCTCCGTCGCCGGCCACGCGTCAGAAGCTGTTCCAGATTCGCGAAAGCGAGCGCGACAGCAGCTTTCTCAGACGCTTTCTGGACGAGTCGATGATGCGGGATCAGGATCTGTTCGCCTATGAGCCGCGCGGTAATGATCTGGTGGTGTCGAAAGTGTCGAACGAGACCGGCTGGCGCGAGGTCCGCGACCGGTTGATCCGGCAGACCGGCACCAATGCCATGCCGATGATCCGGGTCGTCGACGGGGATTATGGCCGCAGCCGCGGATTGCTGCTGGACCATGTCCATGATGGCCGCGACCTTCAACTGGGCTATGCGGAAAAGACTCTGGATCACGTCTACACACTTTGGTGTCGGGACGTGCATCTAAAGACTGTGGTGAATCGTGAGACGGTCATCTTAAGTCGTGGTGCTGACGGGTTTCGGACACGGGTACTCCGCGACGAGTGCAGGGCTCCGAATCCAGGTTAACGGAGAGGTAACCCGAGGATGGAAGCGAGGTATTTGACATCCCAGCCTGCGAGCTTGCGCCTGAGTTTCAGGCTCTTTTTGTCTGCGACCGCGCGGAC